>JAPYSU010000154.1 GCA_029936425.1 Litorimonas sp. | reverse complement strand
CACATACCTTCATTAAGCGCTACAACGACGGCGCTGAAAATCAGAATTCGGCAACCATCTGCTGCCAGGTATTTGAGAAGATAGCCCGTGAAGGGCGCAAGTTCGGGCTGGGTTTGGTGCTATCCTCGCAGCGGCCGAGTGAGCTGTCGCCCACTGTGCTTTCTCAGTGCAATAGTTTCTTGATGCATCGCATCAGCAACGATCGTGACCAGGAGTTGGTCCACAAGCTAGTACCAGACAATCTGCGAGGCCTGCTGCGGGACTTACCCTCGCTCCCCTCCCGTCATGCCATTCTCCTCGGCTGGGCCTCGGAACTACCGGTACTGGTGAAAATAAACTCGCTACGCGAACAACATCGACCGAAATCCGACGATCCGGATTTCTGGGCCGTGTGGTCAGGCGAAGATGAAGACGGCGAGATAGTCGAGCGCAATGTGAACTGGAAGGCGATTGCGGATGACTGGCAGCAGATTAATACGCCGTTGCAAGATCAGGACTTGGAGAACCATAATGATTAACGATCAAGTGCACAATCATCGAAAAGATATTAGTAATTATTTTTTTCGAGCTTCTCCAAAAGATTTTGGGAAGATTCCCGGCCAACCTTTCGCATATTGGGCGAGCCATGGATTTATTTCCTCGTTTGAGAATCAGCCGAGACTTGCCGATATCTCAAAGCCGATGATTGGCATGAGAACTGGGGACAACGAAAGATTCCTTCGGTTTTGGCAGGAAATAAGTAAAAAAAAGTTTAATTTCTCAGCCATTGATAGCACTGCCGCAAAATCGAGTGGGGCTAAGTGGTTTCCTTACAATAAAGGTGGTGAATTTCGCCGCTGGTATGGGAATAACTATCTTGTTGTAAACTGGCAGAATAATGGATTAGAGATCAAAGAGGAAACATTGCGTCGTTATCCACAGTTAAGTTGGGACAATCTTGGCTGGAAGATATCAAATGAGAAGTTTTTCTTCAGACCATCAGTGACATGGACTGCAACAAGCTCCAACAATTTTGGGGTGAGGTATTCGCCTTTAGGATTTATCTTCGATGTAAAAGGGTCAAGCGCTTTCCCGGATTCAAATAATATTTATGCTGTATTAGGTCTGCTCGCCAGCAAGCCCGCAGGAAGTGTATTAAAAATGCTGAATCCAAC
>JAPYSU010000153.1 GCA_029936425.1 Litorimonas sp. | reverse complement strand
TCCGTTTATATAAATATTTCCGGGCTTAAATACCTGTTCAATAATTTTCTGCATGTAACCTTCTTAGCAACCTTATGCCTTATAAGGAAATAATATATCAAAGCCATCTATATGATAATAATGTGGGGGATAATTTTCTACTTAATTTTTAAGCTCTATCAACATTTGCTTTTACTTTGTATTTTCAAGAACTAATTTTTATGTGAATTATTTATTAGCAGCTGCACCTGCTTTTAATTGATAGATTCTTTTATTTTTCTCCTGTAATTCATTCTCAATTGCCATTTTATGTGTACCTTAAGTAAATTCAAAATTTTTAACTGGGTTTTCGATGGCTTTATAAATCTCTTCTATTTATTCCAAGCTAGGCAAGTTTTTTTAATAAGAATTAATCAATTCAGGGGATAATTTGGTATAGGGTTTTGGTGGTTCAGTGTTTTTCTACTTATACTCTGCTACTGTAAATTTTTCCTGTAGATTCTCTAACATCTTTTTTATTGTTCTCTTACAATCTTTTTATGTGTAGCATTTCATTTCTTAAGAGATGTCAGGAGGAATGTGGAGAGTTTAAATATTGTTCTAGAATGTTTTATTATCACATATTTTGAAAAATCCTTTTTTTTAAGTATCCCCATTTATGTAAAATTATTCCTTAGCATGTTTTAAATATGTCTTGCTTTTTATTTATCCATTCTTATTCTTGTAAAAAAGATTACAAGTAGACTTAGAAATAGTCGAGTCTACGAGTAATTAAAGCATGATCTTATAAATGTTTTCTTTTGTATCAATAACTTCTTGTCCAATCATTTTACGCTTTGAACTTGTCATTTCATTCATAAATCTGACAAATTCAAGTTTGAATTTTCCGTGAGATACATCTTATATAAAAATATGTCTACCGTGTTTCTTTTCACCTTCAAAAATAGTTTTATGGTAATGACTAACGTTAACTTCATTAAAAATTTTATAAGTTGAAAGATTATTTCTATTTCTTGCGTAAAATATTTTAATAAAGCCTTTATATGCACTAGGTTTCTTCAACACATCACCATAAAAACTTACTTCAATTCTAGAACAAACTTATCCATTCTATGAAAAAAGTTTTCGATCATATTCATTCTTTAATTTCTTGTCATTTGTGAGAAGTAGATTACC
>JAPYSU010000033.1 GCA_029936425.1 Litorimonas sp. | reverse complement strand
TCAAACGACCTTGCGGCATTACCCTCAATCGTCTTCATCTCCTTAAGAAAGCCGTCCTCATCATAAATAAACTCCGGAAAACCATAGACGACATCGTCAGCAGTAAACCAGATATTATCCTCACCGGCCATAAGGGCCACTTGGCTAGCAGGCTTTCCATTCTCATCAAACTCATAAACCCTCATAAGCGGGTATAGCGCTGGCGGGTTCTGGCTGTCCTGACTGTCCTGCAGCTCTCCTTTTTCAGGAAGCCATGTCATGGTGCGGTACCGGGTATCCACATAGCTTTCATTTTCGCCATAGCGATCCATCACCACCCGACTCTCAAGCTCGCCCGGCAGCCACTGCACAACTTTTTCCTGATAGCCGTTGCCCGCATAAAGAAATGCTTGAGCCAAGCTGGCGTCTTCTGAATATTCCGGGGACGGCTCTACTGTGACCAGAAATTCAAACCCGCTTTCTGTATCACCAGAAAGGTTCGTGGTTTGAATGTGGGAAGGAAAAGGCGGTGCGGTTATCATCAAACCATTGCCATCATAGAAAATGGTATGTTGAGTTTGCGACCAGCCACCTTCCTGTTCTTTTTGCTCGATGGTTATACTATAGCCGAACTGATATCTCGCCGGGCAAAAATTATCCTCGCAAAGCACTTCTTCTTTTACCAACTGCTTACCTGACAGCGTGGGACAGATAGAAATGCGGCCGTCGCTTTCC
Organism: Litorimonas sp.; assembly: GCA_029936425.1. Classification (GTDB taxonomy): domain Bacteria; phylum Pseudomonadota; class Alphaproteobacteria; order Caulobacterales; family Maricaulaceae; genus Litorimonas. The sequence continues at coordinate 4,867 of JAPYSU010000033.1, read as the reverse complement.
AGATCCAACTGCTGGAGCGCAAAACTACCGTCTCCATTGGTTCCCATATTCTGCACTACAGACAACAATGCTGGTGGAAGAGGGTTATCTGATTGTTGATACTTGCAGGTCAGCCCACCTTTGCGTACGTCATCCGCCGTGTTCCATTGACCATCATTACCAGAGTCAACAACAAAGCGAGAGCGCACCGTGCTGTTCGTGCCGTAATCAAAGATTTGCATCCCTTTGATAACGCCACCTTCGCGATACTCCACTGTGGCAGGGACAGGTTCATAGGAGCCAAGTGCATCGCTATTATTGCCTCCCCCGCCGCCGCCACAGCCCGTAGCCAGAAGCATAAAAACCAGAGGAGAAAATAACGATTTAGTACTTCTTTTTTTCTGCAAAATTGGCTCCCAAAATCGGTTCATTAAAAACACTGTGCATTACCAGAGAAATAGCCTTCCGCAATCACCACCGCTGCCATGGAATCCACCCGCGGGTCTGCTTTCTGGATACCCGTACGTTCGCGGGCTTCGCGGGTGCTCAAACGTTCATCCACCAGCCACACTTTTTTCCCGAATCGCCCATGCAGACGATTGGCAAATTTACGGGCCCGTGCCGTGGACTCGCTATCACTGCCATCCATGTTCAGTGGCAACCCAACGACCAACGCCTCCGGCTCCCACTCTTTTAACAGCGCGGCAATGTCATCCCAGTTGGGCTGGGTGTTTTTGCAGGGCAGGGCTTTCAAGGGCGTGGCGGTGCCCAGCAGCGCATTACCGCTGGCCACACCGATTTTTTGTGTACCGTAATCGAAGGCAAGAATCATAGGGGCAATGAATAGTTAATAATGAATAGTTAATAGTTGCGCGATCTCGTTGCTCTGATTTTGCAAGGTTCGTGGCCGCGCCCGGTGTTGTGACCGCGGCTTCTAACCTTGCAAGAACAAGAACTTCAACCGCGCCGCTATTAATTATTAACTATTCATTATTAATTGCCTTTCAGCTGTGGCCTGCCTGCGTGGCAATCAAACTCATATCAACGCCAATGCGCGCGGCGGCCGCGTGCCAGGTTTGTTCGAAGGGGGTGTCGAGGATCAGTTCGCGACTGGCGGGGGTGCTGAGCCAGGCGTTATCCACCAGCTCCTGCTCCAGCTGCCCGGCATCCCAACCCGCATAGCCCAGGCAAATCAGGGACTGCTCCGGGCCTTCACCAATGGCGATGGCTTCGAGAATGTCACGGCTGGTGGTCAGAATCAGGCCATCACTGAGGACAGTGCTGGCGTGCCAGCGGGTGGCGGCACTGTGCAGCACAAAGCCGGCTTCCTGCTGGACCGGCCCACCGGCCACCACGCGATGCCGCTCGGAGGGCGGCACTTCGATTTCAATATCCATGTCGCTGAGGATATCACCCAGGCTGATCTGCACCGGGCGGTTGAGCGTCAGCCCCATGGCGCCCTCGCTGCTGTGCTCAACGATATAGGTAACGGAATGTTCAAAGTCCGGGTCAGCCATTTGTGGCATGGCCACCAGCAACTGGTGCTTCAAGGGTGTGTTTTCCATGGGCACAGTATCCGGGGAGGGGAGGAGCGCTGCAAGCTCAAGGAGCCCCGAGAGGGGCAACCTGGGAGAATTTCGTACATGAAGCAGGGAGGGCAAGCGCTGGAAGACCAAGCCCGGCCAGATCCGCCTTCCCTCGGACCAAGCCCGACTCGCAAAGTCTGGAGCTATCGCTGATCCGCCCCTCACCTTTCAGGCGGGCTCAAGCTCCGACTGGCAGCGGGCCCTCAATGCCACCCGAATATCATTGGCTAAATTGATCAGGCAGCTCTCCGTGCTTGACCAGTCAAGGCAAGAGTCCGTTATGGAAACCCCGTGGCGAAGCTCTTCCTTGCCTTTAACGTCGAGGCTTTGATTGCCAAAGTTAAGATGGCTTTCCATCATGAAGCCAACGACGGAGCGATTACCTTGCTGAATCTGGGAGGCAATATCACTCACCACCAAGGGCTGGCGTGTGGGATCCTTCCCTGAATTGGCGTGACTGCAATCCACCATAATGGTGGGCTCCAACCCGGCATCCGCTAATACAGCCTCACACTTCCCGACACTCTGCCTGTCGTAATTTGGCCCACCATCACCACCACGCAGCACGATATGTGAATAATCATTGCCTTTGGTTTTGATAACCGCCACCTGCCCCTGACCATTGATGCCAAGGAAGCGATGAGGATGGGAAGAAGACTTCAGCGCATTAACCGCCACCATCAAACTACCGTCAGTGGCATTCTTGAACCCCACCGGCGACGAGAGACCACTGGCCATTTCCCGATGGGTCTGGGATTCGGTGGTTCGCGCACCAATGGCATACCAGCTGATCAAATCAGACAGGTACTGTGGTGCTACCGGATCGAGAGCTTCTGTAGCCACAGGAACCCCCATTGAAGTGATCTCCATTAGGAGTTTTCTCGCGATCTGCAACCCTTCTTCTATCCTGAAACTGTTATCCAGGTGAGGGTCATTGATAAGCCCTTTCCACCCCACAGTAGTTCTGGGCTTCTCGAAATAAACCCGCATAACAATATAGAGCGTGTCGGAAAGCTTCTCGGGGAGCGCTTTTAATCTTTTTGCATACTCAAGTGCCGATTCCACATCATGGATAGAGCAAGGGCCAACAATAGCAATGAGGCGGTGATCCTTTTTTTCAAGGATGTTCTTGATGACACGGCGACTATCGCTAACCGTTTTTGCACCCGATTCAGACACTGGCATAGATGTTTTAAGCTGTTCAGGGTTGACCAGCATGAACTGGGATTCAATATTCAAATTGTCCGTATTATTGAGTTCCATTTTCAATATCCTTAAGCATCCATGCACTGATGTCAGTTCTTTACACCGTATTGGAAATCGAGATTTTTGGGGTGTACAAATGATGGCATGAAAGAGAGCGCTATCATCGTCAGCATAAACCCGTAGTCATGAAGAGGAACTTCCTCAGTCATAATATCTTTAACTGCCTCATCGTCATGATGATGAGGTCCGGTCATTCGGTAGCAAGACTGGTTAAAGGAATAAAACCATAACCTTACTAGTAGCCGAGGCTTGGTGATCAGTTTATGAAACGGGTAGTGGCAACCAATTTCTTTTGCAATAGAGTCCAGAAACATGATCTGAGAAGGCATGGATTCAGTATGATTCGGACTGAGGCACATCCACTGCTCTTCCCAATCCTTCTCTCTTTCAATTCGATCGCCAACGTCTTCGGGGAGATTGATCTTATTACTACATAAAAGGGCAAAATAGCGCGCCTGCATTTCTGAGCAAATTGGAATGCCGCCACTAATAGGACGAACAAAGCCGATCATGGCCAGGCGCCCATTATGATCCGGATGAAAAGCATGCTTGTAGAGATTTCGAACGTTATTGTCTTTAATCTCCACATTGCTCAGCAACGAAAAATCTTTCTTGAACCCCGTACACAACAGAATCTTGTCAAATTCTTCCGAAGTTGAATCATTAAAGTAAATCGTATTTCCCTCAACCCTTCCAATGCCACAATCCTTAACAACAAGCTTGTTGTTAAGGATATTAGGGACAAAACTTACATTCTTTGAGAAAATTATCTTTTGAGACCAATTCCCTTTGTCATGATGGGATTTTTTATTCCATTTGTTAATGAAATCCACCACCTCTTTTTCATTTTTTGTATCATAGTCAATTTTTGATGGGTCGCTATCCTGGCCCATATTATTCTTTCCAGGATCATTATTTTTTTTATCACCCATTATCTTTCTGTAAAGAAAGTTAGCCGGGATCGAGGCCAGACCATAGGCATTCGCAACCCCCAGAAAAATATTCCTGAGGGCCCAACTATCCTGGCTATAGGATTTCATCTGGAATTTTATTTTCGAAGCCCTGTTCCACATTTCATAATGATGAGACCGGGTGGTTAACGTGTCCGTCGAATACTTCCCGTAGATAAGACGGGGAATAAGAAAAGTATGGGACCTGATCGAAACCACGCATTTCTGGGCAACATTGGAAACTTCTCTAAGCATATCCGCACCCGACTCAGCCAGGCCGATCGCCAAAACTTTCTTACCCTCAAAGTCTTTACTATTCCGATAAGACTTGGAGTGGACAACCTCGCCAGTGAAGCCATCAATTTCACTAATTTCAGTATTGGCCGTCTTAAACGGTCCACTGCAAATTGCAACAGCCTCAAAGCGGTGGGACGACACTCTTTTATCCCCCACCTTTACCTTTACTATCCAGGAGCCATCACTTTCTCGGATCACTTCCTTGACGAGACTGTTGAATTGTATGTGTCTGGCAAGGCCAAATTTATCAGAATACTCTTCAAGATAACGAAGATATCCTTTATGGTCCGTAAACTTCCTGCCGTCTTTGAAAATAAAATCAGAAAAAGACATCATTTTCATAGAAACAGTAAGCATCATGTTGTCATAGGCCTTCATCTGCTGCCCATCATCACCACCTCGATACCATATGCCACCGACACTTTCGTTGGCATCAAAGCAAGTGACATCATGGCTTTCATCAAGCAATTGTTTGATTGTCGTTAACCCGGAAGGGCCAGCACCAATAACACAGACTTTCATAATAATTCCCGTTTATTCATTACGGTTAATACCAAGGCTGAAAAGCCTGATTACTTGATGGCGACAAGCCGCTGATTCGACAGAATTTGATCAATTCGGGATCTTGCCTGAACAACAATTTGCTCTCGCTCCCTTTTTGATCCGCCCGCATCAATAAGCTCGATGTTTCTAGCGCCGATAAATTTGCAAACAAAGCTGAAGTAAGAGCTTGCAAAGTCTTTTTCTCCACCTACCGGAGTGCCTCCCGAAGAGGTCACGATGTAGACA
>JAPYSU010000152.1 GCA_029936425.1 Litorimonas sp. | reverse complement strand
CTCAGCAACCAGACCACGGATTCTCATTCTGTTTTTTGCTGATGGTCCGTCTGGGTGAGGCCGTCATTTTCCACCACCAAAAAGTGAAGAAAAGTGAAGAAAAATTGAAGAAAATTGAAAAAAGTGAAGTCCGTTAGTTAGTTAGTCTGTTCATTCGTCGCATTTTACCACGCACCACATAACTCAGCAACCAGACCACGGATTCTCATTCTGTTTTTTGCTGATGGTCCATCTGGGTGAGGCCATCATTTTCCACCACCAAAAATTGAAGAAAAGTGAAGAAAAATTGAAGAAAAGTGAAGAAAAGTGAAGTCCGTTAGTTAGTTAGTCCGTTCGTTCGTCACGTTTTACCATGCACCACATAACTCAGCAACCAGGCCACGGATTCGCATTCCGTTTTTTGCTGATGGTCCGTCTGGGTGAGGCCGTGTTGTTAGAGGTTAGAGGTCAGAGGTCAGAGGTCAGAGGTCAGAGGTCAGAGGTCAGAGGTCGGAGGTCAATGGTCAAAAATGGTCAAAAATGGTCAAAAATGGTCAAAAAAGGTCAAAAATGGGCAAAAAGGCCCAAACGAGCAGCCCTCCGCAGGAGCTAGGAATGTAGCGCGCGTAGCGCGCGGAATTTCTAGTGTGTTAAATTGGTTCCCCGGGTTTTGCACATCAGGGTCCAATTTGTAGAGTTGAATTGTAAATATTGAGAGTGAAGCCATTCCTGCTGACACAACACACTGCACAGAGCAGCCACAATATTACCAGGGCTAATTGTCCGTGTTAAATCAATTTAAGAGGATGGGGTTTTAAAAGCAGGTCCTGGCTGCATAATTAGCGGTCACCATCTTCTGGTCTCCCTTCACCCCCACCCATCCCACCAACCCTCTGGGTCAGGCAGAGGGCTGAGCAATCCTGACCATTGCCCACTGGTGGTGCTGGTGGTGGCGAGGGAGGTGATGGATGGCAATTGCGGTAGTAGGGGCAGGTCCGGTAGCAGCAGGGGTAGGTCCAGGCAGAGACAGGGGCAGGTCCAGCAGGGGAGGGACGTGTGGGGCAGGTCCAGGCAGGTCCAAGGGGCAGGCAGGGTGGCCAGGGTAGTAGTAGTAGGCCAGGGTAGTAGTGGTAGGCCAGGGTAGTAGCAGTAGGCCTGGGTAGTAGTAGTAGGCCAGGGTAGTAG
>JAPYSU010000151.1 GCA_029936425.1 Litorimonas sp. | reverse complement strand
GCAACAGGCTGGGCTTATCTGAGTTCAGCTGAGAATAGTGACCACCCTGCTGGGCTGGGCAGGGTAGTCAAGATGCTCAGGAATTCCCTTACGGAGAATTCCAGAGACCCTTGAAGATGATAAAAATAATACTTCTCACAAATTGGAATCTGCTGTCAAAGTGTTTACCAAAACAAATACAAAACATAAGCATATGTCTAGATTTATTTATATAGGATTATCAAAAGACAAGCAGGAGTTCAGATAAGTCGAAAAGTGATCGGTTCAATTAATTGATATATTACACATTCCTCCCAGACTCCTCTCAGTAATCGTCTTGACCAAGGCGATTGTTGGGGGTGGAGTCAGGAAGCTTGGCCTCTCTCTCTCCGCGTCCGAGGAAGGATTGACGGCCTGTGTGTTGTGGTGGTGGGTTATATGCAGGGCGGCGCGCCGCAGCCCGGGACCAGTGGTGCTGGAACCTGAGAGCAGCAGCTGTCAGGCACCACCATCAGGCTGAGCTTCGTGGTCCACGCTGGCATCATGCAGCACACCTTCTCCTTCACCCAGGACATGTTCTTCGAGGTCAGGAACCTCAGCAAGGGCTCCGGGACTCAACAACTTGTCGAGTCCGTCGGAGTTAGGGTGACATATACTTAATATACACGTTTGGTTAATAGTACTGGTTCTCCCTCAGTCCTCTATAGGCCCCACTGGCTAGCGGAGTGGGGTAGAGGCCAGAGTGTGGAGAGGCATCCAGTGACCCCAGCCCTCCCTGATCTTGCTGGGAGGGCCATGGTCAGTGTATGCATACTGTCCATGGTGTCTGGTGCACCTAGGATGATACTCTGCTGGCAAACCGAGCACCCAGACCCCGGGGGGCCATTGATGGATGCTGGGCAGAGGCTGAGGCACGGCGGTGGCGGCAGTATCCACACAGGCAGCAGCAAAACAATAGGAATGCCACTCCATTTGCTAATGCCACTTTCATCAACAGCGCCCCCTTGGATAGGCTAGAGGCAAGGGCGGCCTTCAAGACCTCTTTGTCTTGTAAGATCTCGTCGGACTTGTCGGTGACAGTGATCAGTCCCGCCCGCAAGAACTCTTGCTGCTCCCTGATTGCCTGCCTGATGGCAATCCCGGCCTCCTCCTGGGACTTGGCGCCCGCTCTCAGCAGGCTAGAGA
>JAPYSU010000150.1 GCA_029936425.1 Litorimonas sp. | reverse complement strand
AATAATGATTCATTATCCCAAATCAGAGTCCCATCTGGCGAATATACTTCAGTGCTGGTCAAGGCACCATTCAGTTGGGCATTTGGGGCCGGGTTACTCACTCGCTGCTGAATAGCAACAACTTCACCAGGAAAGTAATCTCTCTTATCCGTTGTGATTTTTGCTGCTGTTTGCGCCTCAGTTGGCGGCACGATAACGAACGTCTTATTTATCTCACCTACCAATTCACCTTCTTGCCCATACAGAGCCAAATGCACGGAATATTCACCAGAATAGGCATTCCCTGTATTCCATTCTGAATCGCCGAGGCTCAATTGTGACCCAGCTGGCACATACAAATCTGACAGCTGTTGCACATCCGCCACAACAAACCCTGAAGCATCACGAATGGTTATTGCAGCATCCACTTCCGAATCAAAGCCACTTAAGCTTTTTATATTAGAACCAATCTTCACTTTCTGGTTATACGTATAAGAGAACCGGTCAACATCTACCAAGCCAGAAAACGAGTACTGTAAAACATTTAAACTCTCCCCTCCCAAGACCCTCTCTATATGTTCACCTTTTGAATTGTAATAGGATAGAAAAACTTCACTTATCACCGGCACAACACTTCCCGGCGATGCCCCTGGAACATTCAAGTCAAAGTCAATTTCTTCCAATTGTGAAAGTTGAAAGCTCTCAAAGCCCCACTCATAAACAAAATCATCGCCATTTTTATAAGAAGAAACTGGAGCTTGAGAGAAGCTAGTAGAAACGACATCAACAGATAGCGGGACTGACAATTTCACACTTACATCTGAAAGTAACTCATCAGGAGACTCATCAACCACACCATTTCTAACCTGAAAACGCCAAACCCCTGATTCTCCCACATTGCTCGTGTCAACCAGACCCAAGACATTTTCTGTTAAAGAGTCAGGGTGCGCATAGTAGTTTTCTTGATCCCCCGCATCAAAACCAACTTGTGCGGGCACACCACCAAGACCACCACTTCCACCGCTAGCGTCGCCGGTAGTCCACTCCAATCTCGAGTAACGGTACTCAACATCAAAATCCCCAGAGCCAATATCACCCCTGTTCGTCATAACCAGTTGAAACGTATTATATTTATCTTTATTAGCACTGTAATAACCGACCTTATACCACGTAACCACAATACGGC
>JAPYSU010000149.1 GCA_029936425.1 Litorimonas sp. | reverse complement strand
ATCTTCTCCTGCGACGGAAATTCCAGCGCCAGTGTCAGCTTGAGTATGAATTTCAGTTGGGTTTCTTGAACCAGCAGATGAGGAAATTTTTAGCTTGAGTGGTGGTGCGCTGGATGAGAACTGTGGGACTCTGGAAAGTTTTGACAGTTTTGAAGAGTTGTGCATTGTCTCATCCTTGGTGACACTGAATATAATAAACGGTTGTTCCTCACAAGTGAACTCTTCCTCGCTGATCACATTCTCATTCACGTCCTTCAGGTCAGAATTGTCATCAGTGTTGACCATGTTGACGCGGCGAACAGGAGAATCTGGCCTGACAGGACCGGGTGTTTGGTCACGGTCGCGGCGATATCGATCCCTTGAAGGTGTGCGAGGCCTCTCCCGAGAAGGTGTGCGTGGTCTGTCCTTGTCACGTGACTTGGGTCGGACATCACGACCGTTGCGAGAGCCACTTCTTCCAGGCCTTCTGTCACCGCCACCACCTCTGCCAGGGGAACGGGTTCTCCTGTCACCACCAAAACAATTTCTGGCGATATGACCTTCACGTCTGCAATCTCTGCAGTGCAAATCCTTGTATTCTGCTCTGCATGAGTCTTTGACATGTCCTTGCTTGCCACAGCGAAAGCATTCTCTGTCATCGAATCTTCTTTCTTCATCCTGTTTGGCTATGGCATTGACAGCAACACTGGTAACACTTTTTGTTTTGGAAACTATTCTTTCTGTTTCAAGAAAACCTTCATAACCTTCATTCTGTAGCTGTGACATAGAGCTGGCGTGGGTGATCTTTATTGCTGCACTCTTCAAACTTTTCACGCAAGCGTTTGTCGTTGGTTTTCAGGCGGAGTGCCATGGCCAAATGCTGATCACCATTCATTTTGTCAATTTCTCCCTCTTCCATTAAAGCCTTTGTACGCAGATAGAATTGGGTCCATTTCTCACCAACTTGATGTTCAACATTGAAGAATGCGACTCTCCTAGCGTCGAGCGGCCAGGACTCGCCGTGTTCTTTGCTGATGACCAACATCATCTCGTTGTAGGACTCCGGCGGCATCCCGTACACATGCTCGGTAATGTTGTCTCTGACTCTCTTGGCAAGGTCATCTGCCAGACACGCGTAAATGAATGGAAGAGATATTTGGAAGTCAATTTTATCGAATTTGCTGGCA
>JAPYSU010000148.1 GCA_029936425.1 Litorimonas sp. | reverse complement strand
GAGTGATGTTCTCAGGAACGGGTGTATACATACATTGAATACGGTGTGGCCCAGTCCCTGATAGTGGTGGTAATGGGATTGACTGTGGCATTCATATCATGACCTTTGACTCAAGGATCCTGGGAACTTATTGAGAACTTTCTTTATTTTGTAAACAGCCTTCATGATTGTTACTTTGTTTCTGCTGTGATTTATGTGGAAACGAATTTACTTAAAATAAAATCTTTAAGACCACTAGTTTTACACATAGCTTTGAAGGGTCCTCTTCAGGTGTAGCATGCTGAAAGACTGGAACAACCTTCAAGACTCCTTTATAGTTACTCTTGACAATGATGATGATAACGACGACAGCATGGATGAAAATGGAAATCTTTTAAAGTGTTCTATGGATGATTCTGAAGATGAAAACGAAGTAAAAGAAGCCCTGGGCAAAGAAGATTCCTCAAAGAAGAGGAAGAGAATGAGAAATGCGAAGAGTATAAAATTTACAAAATCTTGAGTTCGTGTAGGAGAAGACCACCTGAAACAAAAGGTGAAGAATCACCTGAAGAATCTTCCAAAAGAAATGACCAGAAGAAAACCCGCCTCTACAAAAGAAATGAAGATGCATCTAGTGACAGAAAGGAGTTCTCAGAAGAAGGGTGTCCTGGGGTCGAGAGTGGAGAAGAACTAGAGGAAAGTTCTGAGGATGAAAACGAGGAGGTTTCCAAAAGTGAAAGAGAGGATTCCTCAGAGGAAGAATTCTCTAAGAGCGAGCAGGAAGAGAGTGAACAAAATGATAATGCTAATCATCATTAGCATTATCATTAGCATTAGCATTAACACCCAAAACACTGAATATGAAATATTCCTGTGATCAGTGTAACTATGAATCACCAAGACTATGTGAAGTGAAGAGACACAAGAAGTGTGTTCATGGAGGCACCAAGTATCAGTGTGATGAGTGTGGGCATGAGGCACCAGACATCAGGAATCTTAAGAAGCACATACTAGCTAACCATCTAGAGGGAAGAAAGTATTTATGTGATCAGTGTAAATTTGAATCAGAAAGACAATGTGATTTGACTAGACACAATAAGGAAGTTCATGAAGGCGTCAAGTATCAAGTCAAGTCAAGTCAAGTCAGGAAGAGAGTGAACAAAATGATAATGCTAATCATCATTAGCATTATCATTAGC
>JAPYSU010000147.1 GCA_029936425.1 Litorimonas sp. | reverse complement strand
CCGAAGACAGCGATGAGAGTGACGATGGTCTTACTTTTTAATGTCTGGACTCAAACAGTTCTTCGCGAAAACACTCTCTCTTACCGCCTATGACCTTTGCGATCTGCAGGCGGTCGAGAACGACCACACCTTCGTAACAGCTGACGGATACTACTGTTCAGCAATCTCTCTGGATGGTGCAAAAACACACCTCGGAGAGAGCGAGCATCCCAAGGCGGTCCAAAAGCTAAACGATCGCCTCAATGCTTCATTTAAGTCTCCAGGCCATCAGATCCAAATTGTCTTCATACAGGATCCCGAGGAAGGCGGTGCCTACGTTGCGAAAAAACAGGTTGATGAGCTCAGGTTTGTAGCAAATCGGCTCTCTCTCAACATTGAGCCAATATTGAAGGAGAGAGAGAGCATTTGGCGGCAAAAGCGCGTTCCCTTTGAAGCTTGCTATGTGGTTGTGAAGACATCCTTGGCTGCCTTTTCGAAGGCTGACCAGGATCGTGCTATCAAAGAGAGGGAATTAACACCTTTTGTTGTGATGGGTCAGGACCCTCGGAGGGGGTACAAAAGGCTTCTCGCAAAGCACTCATCCTTTGTTAAAAACCTGGCTGCTGCTTTTGCCGACGTTTGCGTTGCGGAGCCGATGACTGTTCATCAACTAGCTAGAGCAATCAATACTTTTATCACGGGCCGCTACGACGATCGTTTTCAGTTGAGGCAAACCCAGAGCAAAAAAGCTGTTCCACCACGGCTTCAGGTGTCAAAAGAGAATCCCTCTGACCCTACCCCACTCTCACAACCGCCAATCGCATTCCAGTTTTGGACAGAAAGGCCTAAAGAGCTTGATGATGAGGAATCTCTGGTTAAGTGCCACAACAGGTACATCGCACCCATCCAAATTGAAACTTGGTCCGACAGGCCTCAACCCTTCACGGAGCTCGTAAGTAGAATTGAGCGAAGAATGCCTTTTGCGGCAAGTTTCACCTTCCAGACAGGGAAGGACCAGGTTAGAACTTTCCTGAACAGTAGCCACCGGATGGCGATGCTCGCGAAGATGTTCAATAAGGCTAATGGTGAGCAGGCCTCGGCAGCGACAATTTTACGGGATTACCTCGTTGGTAACGAGGCAAACGCGCTAAAGGGACATCTCACTCTATCAACATGGGCAAAGAGTAAGGACCTATGTCT
>JAPYSU010000032.1:4241-5671 GCA_029936425.1 Litorimonas sp. | reverse complement strand
TCAGTTTCTGGGTATCTAGATATCAATCGAGAAACCCGGACTGAGCCACGCCACAAGCGCATCTGTGGCGTGGCTCTGCTATCCATGAGTAATGTGCGGCCAATGCCCAAAAGCTTCGGCGAAGTCTCTCGCACTTCGTGTCGATTAGAAGCGTTTCCACAACCGCTTACTTAACGGCTGATGACCCATTAGCGAAAATATTTACTCAAAATTTACCTTACCATGAACTAGTCAGATCATGAATTTGACGCCACCTTCTACTCCAGCCGCTGCCGTTCAGCCTCACATATTGATTGTGGTTGAAAATCTGCCAGTGCCCCTTGACCGTCGCGTGTGGCTAGAGGCGACCAGCTGCGTTCGCGCAGGATACATCGTTTCCATCATCTCACCCATGGGTTTAGGCTGGGACGAACCATATGAGTTACTTGAAGGCGTGCATATCTATCGCCACCCTGTTCCTGTTGAGGATGGTTCAGGAATATTGGATTACGCCCGGGAATACAGCCATGCGATCTGGCACTGGTTTCGTCTGGCAAAAATAGTCTGGAAGCGGTGCCCTTTCGATGTGATCCAAGGCTGCAACCCACCTGACCTCATATTCATACTGGCGTTAAGATATCGATGGCGCGGCGTCCGGTACATGTTTGACCACCATGACGTTTGCCCTGAACTTCTGATCGCGAAGTTTGGAAAACGCGGCGTAGTTTACTGGTTGATGCGCCTGCTCGAGCGGTTGAATTTTGCCGTGGCGTCCGTCTCTATGGCTACAAATGAAAGTTTTCGTAGAATTGCCATCACCCGCGGTGGAAAATCGGAGAGCGATGTATTTGTCGTAAGGTCAGCACCGAAAATCGATTGCTTTATTCCCGCCGAAGGTGACCGAGCGTATCGCGGAAAAGCGGCAACGGTGTTTGGTTACGTCGGAGTGATCGGTCAACAAGAAGGGATGACAACCCTCGTGAGCGCTGCGTCGCATCTTGTCCACGCCCATAAGCAGACGGATGTGCATTTCGTGATCATCGGCTTTGGACCTGCATTGGATATGATGATCCAGCAGGTTGGTGACCTTGATTTAGCCGAATATTTCACTTTCACCGGGGCACTATACCAAACGGATCTGATCGCAGCTTTGAACGCAATAGATATAGGTTTGGCATGCGACCCGAAAAACCCGATGAACGACATGTCCACCATGAATAAAGTTATGGAGTACATGGCGCTCGGAAAACCTGTGGTTCAATTCGATCTCGTCGAAGGGCGCGTATCTGCGGGTACGGCCAGCCTATATGCTAGCTCAAATGATCCGGAAGATTTTGCCGATAAAATGAGCTTGCTCATTGAAGATCGCGAATTACGCAAGAGGATGGGCGCAGAAGGCCGTCGGCGAGTGTTGAATGAACTTTCATGGGCATACTCGGAACCTCACCTCT
>JAPYSU010000032.1:0-4231 GCA_029936425.1 Litorimonas sp. | reverse complement strand
CATATGCCCGCATTATGCAGAAATGAAATAGCGATGAATTCTCAAAAAAACGCAAGAACACATTATTCGAGGATATGTCTATTTTGAAAATCATCGCTCAGGATGGAAGTATGCGCCGAAAGATACTTCTGATAAAAGGCAAGGGAGGGCTGGGCAATCGCATACTGTCCGCCGTATGCGGTCTTATATACGCCGATCTATCAGGGCGCACGCCCGTAATAGATTGGCGTGATGGCAGCTATGCCCCACTTGGAGATAACGCATATCCGCTTCTATTTAACACGCCTATAAAATCGACCTGTGCAGAAATTGATAAAGCGGTTTGCCCTGTCGCACCTGCCATCTGGACTGGATATCTCAAGGCCAGCACCCAAGACATGATAAATAAGTTTATGCCCAAGGCGCACTCCAGCCCCAAAGCATATCGAGTTTTTTGCGTAGATCTGGAAGACCTCAATGTGCCCGAAGATATCGCGGTGTATTGGTCTTACCTTCCGAAGTTCCGGCACCTTACTAAACAAATTCGACGTGATCTTCGTTTCACGGGTCGGTCAATTCCGTGTATAATCAAGGAATATCTTGACCGCTATTTTACACCTAATGTGCGGGTTCGACGAGAAGTTACACGTTTGACTGCCCAACTGGGAGCGAATCCGATAGGGATCCATGTTCGTTATACCGATCGCAAGATCCCTTTAAATTCCGCGCTATCCATACTTCGCAAGCGTCTAATGCAGGTACCCGACCAACCGATATTTCTAGCCACAGATAACGCCCATGTGCAGCGAAAAATGAAAATGGAATTTGCCAACCTATATCATATTAATAAGCACCTACCGGATAATGGCGAAAGGTTGCATTGGCCGGCGACAGATGTCGCCAAACTTCTAGAAGCTGAAAATGCGTTAATTGACATGTGGGTACTATCGAAATGCACCCGTCTCATCTATTCTCGGCAATCAACATTTTCCCAAACTTCGGTTTATCTTGGGAATATGGCACGGAATCAACTTGATGACGTGGACCGCAACTCCCCCAAAGTTTTGCTGAAACAACTTATCCAATATTATGCTTGATCGTAGCCGTTTAACCAGGTGTCTCTGCGTCGCCAGATCAATTGCCAGCGCTGCGCCGATAACACCCCCTTGGAATTACCAGAATACGCAAGTGGACGCGTAATTACAAACCGCAATGCCGACCAAAACCACATTAAAAGGATTCCATATCGTACTTGCCAAGCAGGCCAATGATCCTGGATGAGAGAGACGCGGGCCTTCATTACAAGAATTGCCTTTTCGTCATTGTTATTGGTGGATGCACCCACATGATGAACTATCTGGGCATCAGGGGTGATCATCGGTTGGCACCCCAAGGCACGCGCTCGAAGGCAAAGGTCTGCATCTTCACCGTACATAAAGTACTTACTGTTAAATCCGCCCAACATGTTCCAGATATCACGTCGGATGAGTAGAAGACACCCTACGACGATATCCACTTGGCGAATATCATCGCGTTCCCAGTTTCCGTACTCTTCAGGGTTGAATAGGGCGCTTTGGCTAAAGATCCGACTAAGCCCAACAGCGCGAAAAAGCAGGCTATGTAGGCTGGGCGCGGCCCAACATGACGCTTTGTTAAGGGTTCTGTCGGAAAATACCGTTCGCCCGCCCCAAATACCGGCACCAGGGGCGGCTTTAGCAAAGGTCATAAGCGCGCAGACGGCCCCTACGTCCGCTTCAGTATCGGGGTTAAGTAGTAAGAGATATGGCGTCGTACAATAACTGGCTGCTAGATTGTTCGCACAAGCAAACCCCACGTTTTCCCGCAAACTTATAACCCTGACCATCGGGAAAGCTTCGGAGATCTTCTCGACCGATCCGTCCGTCGAAGCATTATCAATCACGATACAGTCGTAATCTACACTGCGGTTATGCAGATCTAATGCTTCGATAGCTTTAAGCGTCATCGGCGCAGTATTGTAACTTACGATAATTATTGTGAGCTGCTTGACAGATTTAGCCGAGACTCTCTCCGTGGATTTGGGAAACACAGTCAATACCCCGTAGCTCTTAAAACGACATGGACCGTATCCTTTAAAATACGCATATCTTCCCTAAGAGATAAAGTTAAGTTATAACGCCGGTCGTATGCAGCGCGATCAACAAAGGTCGATTCATTACGCATAGATACCTGCCAGTTTCCACTAATACCAGGGCGCAGGTTATAGTAGTCCGTACCTGGATAGAAATGTTTTTGATTAACCATTATTGGCCGCGGGCCAACCAGGCTCATATCGGCACGTAAAACGTTCCAAATCTGAGGAAGTTCATCTAAAGATGTCTTACGCAAAAATGAACCGAAAGCCGTAATGCGCGGGTCGTATTTCAACTTTTGTGTGGTTCGCCATTCCTCCTGCGCGTCTAGGTTACCTTGAAAGTATTTCTCGATAACTTGATCGCTATCGTGAACCATTGTTCGCAACTTCCATATTCTAAAGGGCCGTCCATGTTGCCCTATTCGAGTTTGCGAAAAGAACGGGGTGCTGCCGGTCACGACTATTATTGTCGCCAGAATCATAATCATCGGAGCAACAAGAGGTAGCGACAGAATACAAATGACCAAATCCATTAGCCTCTTACCGAAGTTTCGATAAATTCCCAGCGTTACAGACTGATATGCAGCGTCGCGATGTCTTGCCGTTAGAATGCTATCCGTGCTCAAATATCTCATATCGCGCTGCCTTTGTCTAACGTTTGAATATGGCATTGCTAAATCAATGTGGTTACCAGATTATTAAG
Source organism: Litorimonas sp. (assembly GCA_029936425.1). Taxonomy (GTDB): domain Bacteria; phylum Pseudomonadota; class Alphaproteobacteria; order Caulobacterales; family Maricaulaceae; genus Litorimonas. The sequence goes on along the minus strand of JAPYSU010000032.1, from coordinate 1,436 downwards.
GAACGTCTGATGGGACCCAGCCTGGATGGAAGATAATTACCAATAAAAATTACCTTTTTGTGTTTAACGGATAATTAATACCTTTCACTTCACAGTGTTAAAGCGTCAGTAAATACGCCTGATCATCACGCAAGCAGTTTTTTGACTGCTTCATGCTCATTGAGTCCTCAATATTCTACATCTGTAGCTATCAAGAGAAAGTGCGTAGATATGAAGTTTTATATATTCCGCCTGCTTTCTCGAAAAACTCTGCTTCTGAGTTTTATTGGTTTAGGTACCGCAATCGGTTTTCTTGTAACGCTCCTCTCTTCTCCAACATATCATAGCAAAGCCCGCTTATTACTCGATGCGGATACAGCCCTACCAAGTTCAGACTTAACTGCCGCACAACCTACCGCCATTAAGCAACTTTTGTTAATTAAAGAGCTTACTTTAAGGCGTGAGGCACTCTTGGAGTTCGCCGATATCATCGAGCTCGATAATTCAGAAAATCAGGAAGACGTTTATGAGCGCGCGCGTCGAAGTGTGTCAATAGACATATCAGCCGATCGTCACACGCTACCAGTTTTAACAGTGGGTTACAGCGCCCATTCCGCTGAAGTCGCTTTAAAAGGGGCCCGAGAACTTGTAAAAAAAGTGCTTCAGCAAGACGCCGATGGACTTTCTCTTGGCGTCAATCGCATTGTTAAGTGGCGCCAGAATGAAGTGTCCCGTCTTAAACAAGAACTAGACAATAATAGTCATCATATTTTTACCTTCAAACGGGAAAACAAGGATGCTTTGCCAAATAACCTGCCATCATATAGACTGCAACTCGCGGCACAGCGCAAGCGGCTGTCGCAGATTATAAAGCAAATTGAGATGGAGAAGCGCCAGCGGCTCGACGTGGTGCTTCCCCCACAAAAATTTGAGTCACGCAAGGTCGGCGAAAAGTTGCATACATTGTCGCGAAATAAGCCATCTGTGGTCACGCCGAAACCGGACGATGCGCTCACATTGCTTGAAACGCACCGAAAGGACATCTCAAGTAAGTTGGAAAGCCTGACCCAACTTATAGACACCACCCAATATAACGCAGTTCAATTAGAAAATCTTGAGCAAGCGCGTGATAATATAAGAGCCCAGTTACTTGAGGCGTCATCCAACCTTACCCGTGCACATTCTGCTGAACAAAGTGCCGCTTCAGACTATGGTCAGCGCTTGACTATATTCGAGCCGGCGCAATTACCCACCCGTGTTACTGGAATTATTCCTCCTATGATAATATTCATTTCGATGATCGGAGGATTGATATTCGGATTATTGGCGGTGATTGTAGTTGAGACATATGCTAGAATTATTCGGCGGCCCCAAGATCTAATAAATCATCTAGGTGTTACACCTATATCAACACTGCCTTACATTCCCGCGCATAGCACCCGTGCATAGTGCTGAGT
>JAPYSU010000146.1 GCA_029936425.1 Litorimonas sp. | reverse complement strand
CCCAAAGTTTCATAAATGCATTCGTGTCGATTTGCAATAAACAATGTTGCAGTCCTTCAGTGATTTGGGCAGACGCTGGGTCCAACATTCAGGCCGCGATTAAAAGGAAACAAGGTATTTCGCGCGCCGAAGGCCAGGCGGACGCCGCCGAAGGCAAAAATGAGCAAAAAATTGATTTGGAGCAAAGTATAGGCCTTGGAAATATGCCAAAAGCTGAACTACAGAAGATTTCTGATTGGTTATTGCTCCATGGCATAAGGGCTCATACTGCCAGTAGCAAAAACTTATGGCAAGCATCAATAGAGCCAAAAATCAAGATTTTCAAAAGAATAATGAAGACAATTGATAATCACCAACCCCTTGGTTTGACTGATTTTGTTCATATGATGGAATATGCCCTATGTAAGATGAACAATGCACCACTATATTTGTATAGAGCCAAATTTGGCAGCTTTGGAGACCAGATCAGCCCAGCTATGTTAATAGGCAGAAAAAGTGCCATCCAGAAAAGAGCTGTAGTTGATTTGCCAAAGATGACAAAATTGGCTCAGATGTCACATTTTTACAAGAAAAGATATGAAGGAATTCTGGCACTAAGAGAATTAGTGGACAAAACTTTAAACCACTATTATGTGCACATCTTGAGAAATTTAAAATTGGACAGATATCCAGAAAAATCAGATCTTGTTAAAATAGGTGCTTTAGTTAGGTTGGTGGACAAAGAAAGTAGCTCTGGAGTACCACAGTTGGCAAAAATTGTAAAAATCACTAGTCCTTATAATGTAGAAATTGAGTACTATACTGAAACAGGAAGGAAAGTAAAAACTACCAGGCCTGTGATAGGTTTAACACTGGTGACAGACCAGATTGAAAATAGTATCCATGAGGACCAGACTTTTGCTGATGTGTTAAACTCTGAAATTTTGGACATTTTGGAGGACTGGAAAAATGAAGAAAAGTTAAATCAACCTTCAAAATTTTTACCTAGTATTACAAATCCAACTGCAGAAAAGTCAAATCTACCTTCAATTATTTTACCTTGTATTAAAGACCCGGCATATAATGCCCAGAATTTTGAACTCCAAAATCACCAAATGCATGAACAGGCTGTGTGTGATGGTGGTAGTAGTGTCTGTGAGGTTGCCTGCCTGCAGCCCCCACACAGTTCATTGACCCAACACT
>JAPYSU010000145.1 GCA_029936425.1 Litorimonas sp. | reverse complement strand
GAAATGAATAAACTCGTAAATGAAGTTTCCAAACATTCATGGAAAGAATAAGGAACTCCAGTCCATGCTCAAATGAAAGTTAATGTCCTTTTCTCAAGGAAGTTCCGCGAACAAATCGATACCCCCCCCCAAGCCCCCCTGGATTCGGCCTTGAGCCTTCTGCGTTTTTCAAATCATAGTTATTTTAAAGTGTTTTAAATGAGCCTGCGACAAAAAATTCACGATCCTTCCACAGTTGTCCTTGAATCCAAAGGATCTTTAATCCGCTGAATCCATACTGCTATCTCGTTGTGCGTTTTGCTTTTGTGCTCCAGCTTTTTAAGAAATAATCGCTAAGAACTTTAAAATCCATGTCTTAAAAAATCTCGTGGTAATTTAGAAATGAATAAACTCGTAAATGAAGTTTCCAAACATTCATGGAAAGAATAAGGAAGTCCATGCTCAAATTAAAGTTAATGTTCTTTTCTGAAAATGTTCTGATGCCTTTTTATTGATAGAATTGTTTTCAAATTAATCTTCCATCGTTGTCTCCTGAAATAGAATGACCTTCCGGCCATGGTCAATGCCCTTCTCCAATCAAACAAACTCCGTGTTGACAGGTCCCCCCCTAGTTTGAGGAAGCGTTTTGCTTTTGTGCTCCAGCTTTTTAAGAAATAATAGCTAAGCACTTTAAAAATCCATGTCTTAAAAAATCTCGTGGTAATTTAGAAATGAATAAACTCGTAAATGAAGTTTCCAAACATTCATGGAAAGAATAAGGAACTCCAGTCCATGCTCAAATGAAAGTTAATGTCCTTTTCTCAAGGAAGTTCCGCGAACAAATCGATACCCCCCCCCAAGCCCCCCTGGATTCGGCCTTGAGCCTTCTGCGTTTTTCAAATCATAGTTATTTTAAAGTGTTTTAAATGAGCCTGCGACAAAAAATTCACGATCCTTCCACAGTTGTCCTTGAATCCAAAGGATCTTTAATCCGCTGAATCCATACTGCTATAAAGCATTCCTAAGAACGGAAGTACATTGTTGTGGTGTTGGAAACATTCCACACGCGTTCAAAGAAAAGCACATCTGCTGTTTGTTTACGATTTGCGCAAAAGAAAACAGCATTACAACCCAGAAAGGGATGATTAATGAAACGAAATATGCATCACAGAACATTGTGGATTCATTATTAAAAAGGTTAGTCT
>JAPYSU010000144.1 GCA_029936425.1 Litorimonas sp. | reverse complement strand
CTAGAGTCAAAGCGATACATGGTGGTGACGAATCCAAAGTTGATGAAGAAGAAATTTAAAGAATTTTAAAGACAAAACTGATTTGACAACAAAGAACATGGAAGTAATAAAAAGGAGAAGTATTAAGAAATGGAGAATTCAGAAGAAGGGAGTGACAATGAATTGGAGCTGGAGGAGAGCCAGGGCGGAAGGGAACCAAGGAAGAACTGGACGAGTTTCCATGTGACTTGTGTGGACTCGACTGTCACTCAATGAACATTTTGGGTAATCACAAGTGAACAAAGCATCCCACCGAGGCGAGGGTGTCCGGTCCAGGTGATTAAACCCAGATAATGTCAGGCCAGGCTAGGGGTCTATAGAGGAGCCTGGGGGGATAACCTGTCCCCACAGCCTCCTGTCGGAGACTCACTGCTCATAAGTAATCAAACCTGATTTCAGGGGATTAAACCAAGATAATCCAGTGCGATCTGCTTGGAGAGGAGAGTCTGCAGCACATCGCCATCACTTTGTACAAGGTGGAGGTGATGGTGGGAGACAGGGACCAGCTGGTGGAGTTCCTCAATGATGACCTGGAGGTGGTCAGCCTGTTCGTGGTGGTGATCAAGGAGACGGACAAGTCGGGATGTTTCGTGCCAGCCCGAAGGTCGAAGAAAACGGCGAAAGAATTTAAGAAAACGGTCAGGAAATTGATGTTTTGAAGACAGGAATGGAAACCAAGGAAGAGACTATTTAAATTGTGCTCACTGCGGCAAATAATTCGACTTCACTGCAACTTTATGAAAGCACAGGAAATCAGTTCAGGGGAGAGACCAAGAGAATGAGCACACTGTCATGAAGAACCTGCTTGTTCAGCCTTTGGTAATTCCTTGATATAATTAGGCTGTTTATTCCAGTCTATTTATTTTTGGGGTTTTGTCAACGGCTGTTTCTAATCGTCGCTTCAGAACAGTGCGTTATACAGGTTAGCTGTTGTCATCATGAAGTACCATGTAAGAACTGCATTTAAAATTAATAAATACATTCATTACTGAGTTACTTATTGTATTTTCTATGGAATCTCACTATTATTATGAGGCAGTCGGACTTCTACTCCGGCAAGTTGCTCAAGTTGCTCAACTGTCTAAGAAAGACCAAGCTGTAATTGCTTGATTCAGTTCTTACAAGAGGGTCTGTATCAGGCCAAGTCAGGCCAA
>JAPYSU010000143.1 GCA_029936425.1 Litorimonas sp. | reverse complement strand
AGTAAATTGTATCAAAAACTGGATAAATTTTACCAGCTCTTTCACTTACACTTGCTGAAAGTGAACTACACTTAGTACACATTCAGAAAGTGAAAGTGAAAGAGCTGGTAAAATGTATCCAGTTTTGGATACAATTTACTGGTTCAGACACATTATTAATACATTATTACAAACTAGCACATAAATACATACTGATGAAGATGATCCACCACCCATGTCCAACCAGTTCTGCATCATAAGGAACAGGTCCACCTGGTAACATAGTGTCAGCCACACAGGCCATCACACATCCATACACATTCTCACTCAGTCACTCATCTTATCAGACAATCACACACCTTCTCACTCTGCCACACACATTCTCACAATGCTACACATACTTTCACACTGATACACACATTCTCATACTGACACACACTGTCACACTTCCACACATCTTCTCAGACAGCCACAGGCCATTCACACAGCTACACACAATATCATACTGTCATGCACTGTCTCACACAACCCCACATGTTCTCCCACATCCATTCACACTTCCTCACACATAAAAACACAGCCACACACAATCTCACACATGTTCTAACACATTTATATACACCCTCTCACACTGCCACACACATTCTCACAATGTTACACACATTGTTGCACTGCTAGACATCCTTTCAGACAGGGACACACCTTCCTACACAGTCACACAGGTTCTCACATTGCCACACACCTAATCACACAGCCACATACCCTCTCACACTTCCACACACTTTCTCACACTGATGCTACACACATTATCACACTGCCACACAAATTATCACACTTCCACACACATTATCACACTGCCACACCCCTAGTCACACAACCCCACATTCTCCCACACTGCCATGCACTTTCTAACACAGCCACACATGTTCTCACACTATCACACACATTCTCACACTGGCATACACCTTCTCAGACAAGCACATGCCTTCTCACAGAGCCACACACTCTCTAACAAAGCCACACACATGCACACACATCCACACACATTCTCACACAGCCATACACTTTCTCACACTGCCACACACCTTCTCACACTGCCACACACCTTCTCACACTGTCACACACATTCTCACACTGCCACACTCCTTCTCACACTGCCACACCCCTCCTCACACTGCCACACTCATTCCTACACTGCCACATACCTTTTTCACATTGCCACA
>JAPYSU010000142.1 GCA_029936425.1 Litorimonas sp. | reverse complement strand
GGTGCCCGGAGCCGGAATCGAACCGGCACGACCGTGAGGTCGAGAGATTTTAAGTACCTCGATTGCCCGATGAATCAATATGGCGAACCCTCTGACGGAAAGCTGTTCGGCCTTTACGCTCATGGAAGGTATTGGCTAACGCGGTTTTTCAGGTGGGAAGTTCAGCGCCCCAAGCAAACCAGGGAATTGCACGACACATCTAACGATGCCTGGCTAGAGCGCCTTTCGCGACTCACCCAGATTCGGGAAGTGACACAAGCCGAAATCGACGCGTTGCCTGCCGATACCGCTTACACCTGGGAGAAACTGAACAGTGAGATTCACCCGCCACCTTGGAGTTCTGTCAATAACTGTACTCCAGAGCATTTTTTCAACACGATATAAGCTTTCAACATACTTTTAAGTGCGGGTCTCCATTACTTACAACCTCTGTGATACTAAATCACGCTTCAGACTGATAAGGTCCCGAAAACTAGGAGCTATGAAAAGGCAATTATTCAGCTCCCTCCCAGACCTCTAGGGGCTGGAGTAACGGCTCACCTTCGCCACCGACCATCCAGGTAGGCACTAGATCGGGCTCAGTAAACCAGACACTATCTTTCCCACAATTAGGAAGCCACGGCCCTACATGCCTCTTGAGCACCCCGGAAAACTCGTGCTGAGACCAAGGACGGAGGTGATACCCGCCAAATACATCTGTATAGGTGGTAGATCCTTTAGCATCCTGCTTTGAACTTACATATCTTATCGGCGAATGAAGCAAATAGGATTGATAACTAACCTTGGCATACAGTTCGCTGAACTGAATCGGGTGTAGCTTCGCGCCGTTGACCTTTTTCAGATATTGCCCGATAGTCTCAGCATTAATGGAGCCATCCTCGAAAGCTACAATCACCCCGATCCCTCCCATTCGTATTCCAGCGGTCATATAGTGGAAACTATCACCAAACCAGAAATCTCGGCGCGCGCCTAGATCATGCAAATTGCACAGAAGAACTGAATAAGGCGCTCGATCTCCGAATTGGTGGAGTTTTCTTATTCCTTGGAGAAATAGGTGCAGGCTAGAAAAGGAACTCAAGGTTTTAGGGGAAATGATTGGAACTGATGAACTCCTTGAACGATCCGCTTTCAGTCCGATCTCCTTTCTTAGAATCCCATAGAATAGTTTTCCTAGCCAAAGATACCAGTGCGAATCACTTAGACT
>JAPYSU010000025.1 GCA_029936425.1 Litorimonas sp. | reverse complement strand
GTTCTGGACATTCGGGCCGTGACTGTCTTTGGAAAAATACCATTGGTTTACCTAAAAGAACGCCCCGTAAAATCCCGTTTTGTCAATATGAACAGCCGGTGTCGGCTCGCGGCGACGCAGGACTATCTCTCAGCCAAAGAACAAAGGCTGATTTCACAATTTTGTCAAAAAATGAGACTGGACTGGGGCGGTCTGGATATCTTACGGGATACCCAGGACGGCAAGATTTATATTGTCGATGTCAATAAAACAGATATGGGACCTCCCCTCGCCTTGCCCTTGGAAGACAAATTGCGATCCACCCGGATATTAGGTCAGGCTTTGCGCGAGGCAGTTGATTTCCATTACCCGCCTGCCCTAGAAACGGCATAGGGGAGAAAAACGTGTCGATTCCATTTGTCCGCAATTATGACTTTGAATATGGACGCTGTGATCAGCTCAGCCCGATGGTTCAACGCGTTGTCGCGGATAATCCCGGCCCCTTTACCTATACAGGAACCGGCGTCTTTATAATCGGCGATAAAAATGTGGCCGTCATTGACCCCGGCCCGACAACGCCGGCCCATAAGGCGGCTCTGGAAAAGGCTTTGGAAGGGCGCGCCGTGACCCATGTTCTGGTCACTCATCATCACATTGATCATTCCCCCCTGGCCAAGCCTTTGGCGAAGGCTCACGGGTGCAAGGTCTATGGCTATGGCCTGCAGCCCCGTCCGCCTCAGGGCGGCGAGGTGAGGCTGGAAGCCGGCGACGATTTGACATTTAAACCAGACGTCGAAATTCGCGACGGCGAAATCATCAATGGGGAGGGATGGACGATAGAAGCCATTCACACGCCCGGACACACCTCCAACCATCTTTGCTATGATTTGAAAGAGGAAAACACACTCTTCTCCGGCGACCATATTATGGGGTGGTCAACAAGCGTGGTGAGCCCGCCTGATGGAGATATGGGGGATTACCTCAATAGTCTGAGGCGCATCTATGACCGCCATTTCGATATATTACGCCCGACCCACGGCCCAGCCATTACAGATGTCGATGTGTTTGTGAAAGCTTATATAGATCATAGGCTGGCGCGGGAGGCCCAAATCGCAAACGCCCTCCAAAGCGGACTAAACAATATTTTTGATATTGTCGGTACGCTTTACGCCGACATTGATAAACGCCTTCATCCGGCCGCCGCCCATAGCGTGCTGTCGCACCTTATTCACATGAGACAGGAAGGCCGCGTCAGAGCCGATGGCCCTGACGGGTTAAAACAAGAATATTTCCTGACAGAAGACGAAAAAGAAGGCGCGGCTTAGGCGTCCTTCATCCGGTCGAGGAATTCATGTACACGCTCGGCATTCTTTCCAATGTCCGATCCCCCAATACGGGAAATTGACCGAATATCGACCAAAGTTCCGCCGCCTTCGGAATTACGCAAACGGATGATGACGTCATCCTTGAAACCGTACCAGAATGTCGTATCCGTCGCCTCAATGGTTCCGGCCTCCGGATTAGTCGCTTTGATTTTCCAGCCCATCTGCCGCGCGAGCGATTCTGCTTTGGCAAAGGCTGCGTCTTTTTCGTCGCTTACAACGATAGACCGGATATCCGGATAGCCCCGGGTTTGAAGCACGGAAACAAGGGATTCTGTCGGATTGCCTTGCGCGTCCTGAGACCTCGCCATTTTTCCGGCGTAATCGGTTGTATTCACGCCTTCGGTTTCCGCGCGTTCCGTCATGATTTCGGCGCCAAATTGCGGAACGTTTTGAGTGTCCGTCGTAATGTCATGGATAAAGGGCAGTCTTTGCGCCTTGTTCTTGACCTGAACAGCGTATCCCATTCCCAGAGCTGGAACCAGAATACCGATAATCGCGACAGCAAACCCTTTTTTAGGCTTGACAATAATGGCCAGAATCAAAGCGAGAATTGACACAATAAGTCCCGCCATCAGCACATTCGGACCAAGTCCTCGTGTCAATGTCCCGAAACTAAAGCCCAGGCTGAACAAGCCGATTTTATGTCCAATGGCCGCAACGATAAAAATCAGCGGCCCGACAATAGTCAAAGCCAGTGACAGGCGCAGAACCCATTTACGTATGTTTCGCCGCTTACGTCCGCTTTCTTTGGGGGGCGGAACCGATATGGATGTTTGCTTTCCCGGATTCTTCTTTGAAGCCGGAGTCTCATTTGGTGTCGGCGTATTATTCTGTGTCATAAAATCTCTTTTATCCTAATCTAGGGATAAAGCCGGGTCTTCGTCCAGACTTCTTCCGCTTTTTCATTTTCAGAGGGCGTAAAAACAATTCGGTCATGCAAGCGAAAGGCGCCGTCCTGCCAGAATTCGATCGACTCCGGCGCTACTCGCCAGCCAAACCAGTGCGGCGGGCGGGGAATATCACGGCCCTCAAAACGGTCTTTGACCTCCTGCACACGCTCAATCATGGTGTCTCGATCCAAAACCGGACGAGACTGATCCGAAGCCCAGGCGCCAAGGCGCGACCCCCGCGCTCGCTTTGCGAAATAGATGTCGGATTCCTCGGAACTCACTGGCGTGACACCGCCCCTTACCCGGACCTGACGTTTCTGGCTCTTCCAATGAAAACAAAGCGCCGCCTTGCCGCCGCCAAGCTGTTGCCCCTTGGCGCTTTCTCCATTGGTGTAAAAAACGAAACCTCGCTCATCCAGACCCTTCAGCAGGACGATACGCACATCCGGCAATCCGTTTTCATCCACGGTTGCTAGAGACATGGCATTGGAATCATTCGGCTCTGTCTCACCCGCTTTCGCCAGCCAGTCCTCAAAAAGCTTTATGGGGTCAGTCGCCTCAAGCCAGGCCAGATCACGGCTTTCGTCTTCAGCGTATTTTTCGGCGCTGGGCGTGGGGGGAATAACATTATCTGACGGGGCCATAAAAGCGTTTCAGTCCTCTTTATTTGAAAGTACAAACAGTGTTCCCGAAAAACGGAATTTAATCAAAATAATTCGTTCGAAAGTGTTAAATTAACCATTCTTTCTAAGGCGTTGTTAACCCCTTTACGTCAGATATAAACCCTCTGTTAGGGATAATAAAAAATAAAGGAGCCTTCCGGTAATGACACGTCAACAAGCCATGATGACACTAGGGCTTCCAATGGGAGCGCGCGAATCCGATGTTCGAGCGGCGTGGCGTAAAAAGGCCAAGTTTTTTCATCCCGACAGCCCCTATGCGAATATGCAGGCATTCCTGCAGGCAAAAGCCGCTTATGAAACTTTAATTCCGCCCGCTCCGCAATCTATCCGCGTCAGAGCCGGAGCCAGAGCGTTTTAGAGACGTTTTCAAATCACGAAATAAGTAGACCGGTATTAGGTAAAGAAAAACGGGCCAGCAAAGGCCCGTTTTTTATTTGCAGACTTTAGAAGTCTGAGTTCAAGCGGACAACGGCGCGGCGTTCAAACGGATTTGACTCGCCGTCTGTCGGCGCCGTTCTATCGCCCATTGGGACAATCCGGACACGCGTGGCCATAACATTGCGTTCTTCCAGAGCGTTCAAAACAGCTTCGGCGCGATTATCCGAAAGTTCCAGATTGGCGTCACTTGTGCCAACAGAATCAGCATAGCCAAGAATTTCAAGCTGGGCGAGATCGCACCCCTGATAGGCCGTTGCGATATTATCGAGAACGCCCGAAGCGGATTCGTCAAAATCGGCGCTTCCTGTGTCAAAGAAGACGGCATAGGTCTGGGCGGCGCAGGCTTCAGTGCCATCCATACCCATTTTATCTTTCATTGTGGCACAGGCGCTCAAGCCAAGCGCAAGTGAAAGGGCGGCGGTTGCGGTCAGAACATGTCTCATGTGATCTCTCTCTATTTGCGTCAGGGTTTTTGTTACTTCAGTCCGTTATGGACTGAAGATTAAACCCGTTTAACGCTATATCGTTCCCGAAATCGCCTTTCCTTAAGACTAGCCCGGCTAGAAAAACCTCGTTAAGACGCGTTTATGTCACACAATACATTCGGTCATCTTTTTCGATTTACCACTTGGGGCGAGAGCCACGGCCCGGCCATTGGCTGCGTCATCGATGGATGTCCGCCGCGCCTGCCCTTGAGCGAAACCGATATTCAAACCTATCTGGATCAACGCCGCCCCGGCACGTCACGTTTTGTGACGCAGCGCCGCGAGCCTGACGCTGTGAAAATCCTCTCGGGCGTTTTCGAGGGTCAGACAACCGGGACGCCGATTTCGCTTTTGATAGAAAATACGGATCAACGCTCCCGTGATTATTCCGAGATCAAAGACCGCTACCGTCCCGGCCATGCGGATATGAGCTATGATGCCAAATACGGCATTCGCGACTATCGCGGGGGCGGTCGCAGCTCCGCCCGCGAAACCGCCAACCGCGTCGCCGCAGGGGCCATTGCGCGCAAAGTTTTGGGTGGCAGTATCCAAATTCGCGGGGCGGTCGTGCAGATCGGCGAAAAGAAAATCAATCCAGACAATTGGGATTGGAATCAAACGTCGCAAAACCCGTTCTGGTGTCCTGACGAAGCCGCCGCAAAAGAGTGGGAAGGTTATCTCGACAGTGTCCGCAAAGACGGCAATTCCGTCGGCGCGCTCCTTGAAATCCGCGCCTCCGGCGTGCCCGCCGGCTGGGGCGCGCCGATTTACGGCAAGCTCGATTCAGATCTGGCTATGGGCATGATGAGCATTAACGCCGCCAAGGGCGTCGAAATCGGCGCCGGCTTTGCGACGGCCGGCATGAGCGGCGTCGAAAACGCCGATGAAATGCGCGCCGGAGAAAACGGCCCGGAGTTTCTTTCAAATAAATCCGGCGGCATATTGGGCGGCATCAGCAATGGCGACGAAATCATCTGCCGCGTCGCGATCAAACCCACCTCCTCCATGATGCAGAAAACCCGCTCCGTCACCTCTAAGGGTGAGGAAATCGATGTCCAAACCAAAGGCCGCCACGACCCCTGCGTCGGCATACGCGGCGTCCCCGTGGCCGAGGCCATGATGGCGGTCGTACTGGCAGATCATAAATTGAGGCATCGCGGTCAGGTGGGATAATTTTATGAGTAATTATCCAAGTGAACTCAACGACGAGACCCTGTGGCAACTTCCCAAAAACATTTCAGATAAACTGCGTGAAAGCTACAAAAAATCAATAACACGGTTTTTCGGCGGATGGCTCTACGTCATATCTTTGCTCCTGGGTTTCGCCATAGGAGGTTTATGGCTTTGGCCGTATCTTGAAGGACTAAATACACAAGCAGCGGTAGCCGCCGCTAAAGAAGAAGGCGGTTTACTTTACTCAACAAACTTTGGAATTGGGCTGCTCATCGCTCTATTCGTCTGGATCTTGGGAGCCATTATTCCTGTTTTATTTCTTATTCATGTATTGCCGATGCCACTCAAGGGCGCCTTGTTTTTTGCTGTTTTGGCGGAGGATAAAAATGCGGAGAAAAATTATAGGACGGCTCAGTCTATCATGAATGATTTTTCAAGACCAGATTCAGCGGAGGACTTCGTGAACGCCTGGACGCGTAAGTCTATTGTCAAAATCGGAAAGTACTTTCTTCCTGCCTTGATTCTTACGACAGTCATTACCCTGTGGGAAACCCGAGTTTATTCAGTATTCACTCCAACAGAGTTTCATCGCTCCACGTTTTTTACAGGCGACAAAATGCGGACTTGGGATAACGTTCAATCAGTCGAATTGGGTTGCAATACCACTGATGACAGCAATGATCTTATATATGACGTCAGCTTCAAAGGAGGGGGTGGTGTGCGAATTGCTGGTAAGCCCTTAGAATACACCAGTTGGATAGACTCAATAAAAATTATTGATAACGCAATCACACAATCGGGAGCCGAATTTAAGCGGTGGAGTTGGCTCAAACGTGACCCCGTTCATTCAAACTGTTTATTTCATTATAACCGCGTCCTCAATCAACAAGACTATGCTACTTTTGAGAAGATACTTAGATTGGAAAGACCTTTAAATTAATCTTTCTACGAATATTTCTTCTGAAAAGATTGTTGATATGCGTGGTTCTGGCAGATCATAAATTGAGGCATCGCGGTCAGGTGGGGTAAAATAGTCTTCGCTTCAATTAATCTGAAAAATGTTTAGACGCCCATTCCATATCCACTAATTTAACCAAATTGGCCTAAGCTGGCCATATGTTGATACGCCGTTTCATCCTTGGCCTTGCACTGCTCTTGGGCAGTTTTCAGCCTGCCGCAGCGACCCAGAGCTGTGAGGGGGTGGATAATGTTCTGCAGACAGCCTCTGTGCTTCGCGGCGGAAATTATCTCGAAAGTAAAACACAATATAGCGGAACGATATTCAGATTAGAGAAGACACTCTCGCGCATTTCCCTCCCCGCCCTTCAACCTGAACCTTATCGGGAGGCCTTCCCGACCGAAAGCCGTGAGCTTTTCGACTATGTTACAAATCTTCGCAGAGCAGTTATGAGTGCGCAGGCGGGCTATGATGAGGACGCCGTGGAAATTTTAGGTGCCTCTGACCCTGCGACGATTTCTGACAGCCTGCTTTCGTTAAATCGGTATTGGAGCTGCACGGATAGCCTTTCGGCGGGCAATATAAACGGCCCCGTAGAGGGCAAAAGCGCGTTTGAAAATGACACGCCACTTTCGTCTTCCGACACTGGCGATATTAATTCAGCCTCTTTTTCGCAGGAAAAAATGATGGCTGAAAAAAAGGCCTATACCGGCGCTTTGGCCCCCTTCGTCAGCAATGGTCCACAGCTCGACATTCAAGGCCACCCCTTCCTGTCCATCGCCATGGCGCTGTCACTCATCGCTCTGATTCATGGATGGCGGAAATATTCCAAACGGTCGCGCATGCGCGATTATCGTCACTTGATACATCAGAACAGACCTTTCAGGCTCGGTAACAAAGATTATCAGATGGTCGTGATTGATATCACCCAACGCGGCCTGAAATTCAAACATGACGGCCTGATAAAGCGGCAGCGTAAAGTGGCGATAGAGCTGAACGGCGAGTGGTACACCTGCCGGCTGGTCTGGAAAAACGCGAATTTCGCCGGGGCGAAGTTCAGAACGCCGCTCAAGGATAAAACCATGGAGGCTCTCCTCGCCGCCGCTCATCCAGAAGGGATTTCGGCCTCCAAGACGCAAATTCCTACGGCCCACGCTTAAAGCTGGACAAAATTCTTTAAAAGAGATTATATGCGCCATCAGTGGGGGCGCTATGTTACAATCAATAAAATTATTGGGCGTTAAGGAACCTTGCGGCTTAGTGCTGTCATGATTCTCCGGCGTCTTTCAAAACACGTCAAAGACCAGAACTGGTTCGCTGTGGTACTGGATTTTTTAATTGTAGTCTTCGGGATTATCATCGGTCTGCAGGTAACGAACTGGAGCGAAGCCAAAGCCTTTGACGCAAAAGAGACCAAGCTCTTACACGAACTCAAACAAGAGTTGGAAGCCTCGATTCGCGTTACCAATCAGAAGCGTGACGCCTTCACACAGGTGACGGAAGCGGGGAAACGGTCGCTTGATTTCATCGCCCGTGGAGAGTCCTGCGAAACAGAATGCTGGCCCATCGTGGTTGATTTTTTCCATGCGTCTCAATGGCAACCGATTGACGTCAATCAATCCACTTATGAGGAAATGCGGCGACAAGGCTTGCCCCAGTCACGAGAGATTATAGACGCAGTCGAAGCCTATCTGGCACAAAACGTCAATCTGGCGAGCACCCAGATTTTGCCCGCTTATCGCTCCCGCGTGCGGCAGATGATCCCTGTCAATGCCCAAGCCTATTATTGGGAAACCTGTTTTGATCTGGATAACGGTGCAGAGACCTATGTCCTCGATTGTCCCAAGGGCGCCAGCGACGACGTTTCCGCGCAAACCGTCGATAAAATCCTGAACTCGCCGGATATAGAGCCGTTTTTAACAGAATGGATCGGACTCATGTCCGCCACCCCTTCCGACCTGGGCGAACAGAACGAGGCCGCGAAACGCGCTATCAAAACGATTAATCAAGAGCTGAGACGCCGTCGATAAAACGTCAACTCTGACCTATACCTCTATTCAGCCCCTGGAGACCCAAGATGAAAAATCCCATAAAACTTGCCGTTTGCGCCTCTCTTTCTCTATCAATAATGGCCTGCACGGCGGCATCCGATATCGATATAAATGATGAGGCCAACCTTCGGGCCGCCACGGCCCATTGGGTCGAAACCTATAACCGGAATGACTGGGCCGCTCTAGCAAACCAGTTCACCGAAGACGGCGTGATGATGCCGCCAAATTCACCCGCCATCGCCGGGCGTGACGCCATCGCGGAATGGGAGGCCGCGAATGAAACGGGGTTTCGTATTGCGTTGAAAGCGGACGACATCACCCTCCTCGGTGACGTTGCAATCATTCGCGGACGCTCCTGTGTCTTCATTCCTCTGAACTCAGAAGAAACCGGCGTTGACATCGGAAAATATGTCGAAGTCCGGGAGCGCACGCCAACGGGCGAATGGCTAATTTCGCAAGATATATTTAATTCTGACCTTGCTGCGGGCGAGCCGCTTGCGACCGAATGCCCGGCCAGCGTCACAGGACTTTGAATACGCCTTGTTCAGAGTTAACTCTAGCAATCCTTGGATTTGTCTCTAGAGAAAGCCTATGTTTCATCTCTTTATGCTGAGCGGCGCCACGATTGTCGGGGCTGGATTATTTTTTGCCTATAAAGGTAAAATGCGGTCTCTCTCCGGTCCTTCCCTGGAAAAATATGATCGCGATTTAGAGCCTGATTTTCATGTAGATCCAAATTCTAAACCGATGCGCATCATTGATGAGTATCTGGAAGAAAACTTCGTCAAACCGGCTGTGTCGGCCGCGGCAAAGAGCGGTTGGGATGCCAAGCGTAAACGCTTTGACGAAGCCGGCTTGCGCAGAACGGATCTGAAGGCCGAGTATCGCGAGGATGTGGTGGATATGGACGGATTGACCGTTCCGGGTCGATGGACTCTGGTCAAGGGCTATGATCCCGACAAACGTGTTCTCTATTATCACGGCGGGGCCTTTACCGCCGGAAGCGATATCAGCCACCGCGCCATTTCGGTTAATCTTGCCAAGCGCACCAAAGCGGCTGTCTTTGTGCCGAATTATCGGCTCCTGCCGGAGAATCCGCGAAGCGCGCCCATTGCGGACGCTAAAGCCTGCTATAATTGGATATTGGAAAACGGACCGGACGGAGCGGCCCCGGTTCGAACTCTGGCCATTTCAGGCGACAGCGCCGGCGGCAACCTTACCCATATGATTGCGAACTGGTCCCGGGATGAAGGCCTGCGCCAAGCTGACGCTATTTATACCTTGTCTCCCAATACCGATTCAACCGCCTCCGGAGACAGTTTCAAATCCAACCTTGGCAAAGATAAAATGCTGACCCCGCTGGTGGGACCACTTCTTAAAATACCCCGTCCGCTTTTGCTCATAGGCATGAAGAAGCAGACCGGATTTACGCCTTGTGACCCAGAGGTTTCGCCGGTTTTTGATGATCTTTCAAATTTACCGCCCACCCTCATACAAGCCAGCTATGACGAGCTTCTGCGCGATGATTGCATTCGATTCGCCTCTAAACTGGAAGAGGCAGGTTCCCCCGTCATTCTGCAGCTTTGGGACAATGTTCCGCATGTTTTCCAGATATTTGACGACGTTTTACCGGCGTCCACGACCGCTTTTGATCTTGCCGGTAAGTTTTTAAACACCCATTTATCCTAGGTATTACTGGGTTTTTTGGCTGTCTTTCTTACACTTCCACCTTTCTGAACCATTTCTGAATTCTCGGCTCAGGGTCAGTTCAGAGCGCCTCTCTTATACCTGTATTCATCGGCAAAGGCATTTCGCCCGCCGCAACTGAAGACAGGAGACTGAACATGGCCTTATTTAACAAAGCCAAAACATTGACTGCAGTCGCCCTTGCCGCGACTGCCTTTACAGCCCTTCCGGCAACTGCCTCCGCAAACGATTATCGTTGCGAGAAAAAGAATGACGAAGCCCAGGTTATTGGAGGCGTCATCGGCGCAGTCCTGGGCGGAGTGGTGGGCTCTGAAGTTGCGGCCCGCGGCAACGGAAATGAGGGCGCCTTTCTCGGCGCCGCCCTCGGGGCCGCAGCCGGTGCCGGACTAGGCGATGAAAGCGTGAAATGCCGTCGTGAACGGGGTCAGAATAACTACCGTACGGCCGATTACGACTATGATTCTGGCTATCAACCCGCTGTTGTAAATGTGGGTCATCGCGGCCGCGGTCATAGGAACTACCGGAACAATTATCGCCATGACAATCATTACGGCAATTACAGGAATATTGACCGTCAAATTGAAGCCCTTCGCCGGGAACGTGACGAACTGAAACGTCGTAATCGATATGACCGGAGCCGCTGGATTGAT
Source organism: Litorimonas sp. (assembly GCA_029936425.1). Classification (GTDB taxonomy): domain Bacteria; phylum Pseudomonadota; class Alphaproteobacteria; order Caulobacterales; family Maricaulaceae; genus Litorimonas. The sequence continues at coordinate 22,542 of JAPYSU010000025.1, read as the reverse complement.
CGTCGTATTAATCAAGTGGGCCGTGAGCTGGATCGACTGAAAGATATCCGTCGAAACGGAAACTATTATGGTCACCGCAATGACTATCGCCGCAATAATTACCGACGCGGTCACTATCACGGACGCTCCCGTAACCTTTGTTACAGCGACCACTAAATCTTACTTTCCCCGTCAATAGAAGGGGCGGGTTTGAAAGAAGAAGTCTCGGCTCTGCGCCGGGACTTTTTTTATACCCCTTGCCCAATCTATTCGCCTGTAAAGCGATTGATTTTGTGCCGCCTCCCAGAATTAGCTATTCTGACTCGAAACAGGCGCGAAACTTGCATCTCCTATCCGCAGAGAGACGCAGAGCCCGGACTGATACAGTCGGCCGCTTTTTGGGAGTTAGAGAGATGACGCAGATTCAAACCACCCTTTTGACAGGAACGGCCGCCTTGCTGGCGCTGGCCTTAATGCCGGCCCCAGCCCAGGCTCAACTTATCGGCAATCTTGACAACAGCACACTGCTGGGCGGCGCGGTCGGCGCGGGGCTCGGCGGCGTTATCGGCTCTAATATTGCGCCAAATGGGCAAGGCGATGAATATACCGCCATTGGCGCCGTGGCGGGCGGACTGGCCGGTGCCGCTTATGGCAATAGCCGCAGCACTTATGCGGGCAATCCTTATGCCGGGCAGTTTAATCCCGGATTTAATAGTCGAAATCTGGTCGGGACAGCCATCGGGGCGGGCGTCGGCGGCGCTATTGGATCCAATCTTGCCGGATCAGGCCAGCGCCAGGAAGGCACGGCTATCGGGGCGGTTCTGGGCGGCGCAGCCGGGTATAGCCTTGCAAATCGAACGGCCCGACCGCGCTATTATGGCCCGGCCTATTCCGGAAATGTCTATAGCGGAGGCTCTTACGGAGCTGGTTATGGAGGCGCCCCTTACGTAGACGGTCAAGCCGGTATTGGGGCCAGTTTAGGGTATGGCTCAGGTTTCAACGGGGTCACCGGCTCTTATTCTACATCTCCATATGTCTCGAGCTCTTATTCAGGTGGCACTGTGTCAATTCCGACAACTTACAGAGGGACTGCCTACACAGGACAAGTGGGAATTCCGACAAACTATCGGGGCAGCGCGTCACGCTTTCAACGCATTCCTATCCCGTCTCCTGCCATAGGATCTCCAGCCCCCGGCCCCTTTTACGGCCCCCTAACGGGTCTCAATACAGGGCCAGTTCTCCCCACGGCTCCGGGAAGTTATCACAAGGGGGAATATATTGCAGGACCGGTTATTCCTGTCACAACTTACGCGCCATCTTGCGGTTCACCCTGTGCTCCAGCTCCGAAAATTCGCGTTCAGCGCGAAATTATCCGAAAAGAAAGAGTTGTCGTAAAAGCAGATTGTCCGCAAGGCACTTATGAACAGGCGGACGGCACCTGCATGACTCCGCCCCGAACGGTATATGAGCCTGCTCCGACAGTTATCCCATCACACTGTCCGGCAGGCACATCTGACCAGGGAAACGGCACTTGCCTTGAACCTCCGAAAACTGTTTTGGGCCAAGCGCCAATTGTTATCGAGCAGCATTGCCCGGCGGGAACGTCGGATCAGGGAGACGGAACCTGTCTTGAGCCTGCGAAAACTGTTATAGGGCAAGCCCCTATCGTGGTTTCGCAAAGCTGCCCCATCGGCACGACTGATCAGGGTGACGGTACATGTCTTGAACCTGCGAAAACCATTCTTGGTCAGGCGCCAATCGTGATTGATCAACACTGCCCCGAAGGCACAACGGATCAAGGAGATGGAACCTGCTTAGCCCCTCAAAAAGTCATTGTGGAACCAGCCCCTATTGTCCGCCGCGCCCCAGCGCCGCAAATCTATTGCTATGCTGACAGTCATAAGCGCTATGACGGGAATGGAAATCTGATCGGATATGAAGGTTATGATTACGAAGAGGGACGCTGCAAAGAACATCACTAAATGCATAGAGATCGGAGATTTTCAGGCCGCTCTTTTCTCTAGAGCGGCCTTTTTCATGACTCAATTGTAATCTTGTTTAACAATTTGTTCCGCAACTGTTCATCTTCGGGTGTGTAAGTTAAAGACAATTGATGCCGGGTTTTAGGGGTGGCTCGTCGAAAACGACAATCAAAGGAGTACCTCATGCGTTTCAAAATTGGATTCACCTTCGCCGCCGTTGCGGCTGTTGCGCTGGCCCCCGTGGCCGCCTCGGCCCATGACAACGGATATCGTCACTATCATCAAGGTTCTAATGGAGATGACCAACTCGTCGGAGCTGGTATTGGGGCTGTGGCCGGAGCAGTTCTCGGCAGCCAGGTTGCTGCAGACGGAGCCCGAACTGAAGGCTCTGTTCTAGGCGCCGTTCTTGGCGGTGTCGCCGGAGCTGCCATCGCAGGAGACGGCCGCCGGAGTAATGTCCGATATAATAACGGATATTATAATAACGGGCGTTACTACAATTCGAATAATGGCTATTATGGGCGGACGACCTATAACTCTGGATATTATAATCCCGGTTATCGCACGACCTATACCCGGACATACTCACAGCCCTATTATGGCTCTTATTATCCGCGTTCAGGCACGAGCTTATCCATAAACCTCAATAGCGGGGGACGTTATTACAATCGCGGACGGCACTATCGTTCACGTCATCACTACCGCCACCGGGGCCATTACCGCCATCGTGGATACCGGGGTCATCGCGGCCATTATGGTCGCCGTGGACATCACGGACGTCGCGGACATCATTAATATTAACCCACCCCGCTTCGGCGGGGTTTTTTACTGGAAAAAGCCTTAAGGCTGAGAGCTCAATTCAATCTCACGGAGTCTTACGCGACGATCGCCCAATTGAATAGGCAGAGCCCATTCCGGCCGCGCCTCTTGCAACGCGGCGCTTTCCGGGCCCAAGCCGAAATAAGAGGTTGAGACGGTTAAGGTTACGGCTTTTGTATCAAGAGGGATCTGGATACTCATTCCAACATTTCCGCAATCTCGACCTGAACAGATGACAGTCTGTTTTGCATCGGCGATGTCAACGTTATTGAAAGACAAAATTTTCGCATCGTCGGAGCCGTCCAGTCCAACATATACTCGGTCGCTTTGCGGTGCATCGAGCCTTAGATCGATCGTTCTTACACCCGCCCTTACACTGTCTCGGGTAACATTGAGCCTCATCTTTTCCGCTGACATATCGGGCGCTGCCGCGGATAACTGGAATGAATTTTCGGGATCCGTCTCGAAATCTGCGACGGACTTCATCGCCTCCGGCAACGGATCACGTTTGTTAAAGACCCATTCAGAGCTTCCGCTATCCGCCTCCGCAATATGCGTTATCGAAAGCGGCTGAGGCGCCGATACGCTATAGGCCGGAACAAATATCGCGCCGATGAAACAAATGAACGTCACTCCAGCTAAACCCAGCGCCGGTATCCAGCTTACAAATTGCTGCCGGAAATATTTTGAGAGGAAAAGCGGCGCCAGAAAAATAAAACAGAAAATGTAGAATATTGTGAGAGGCGCGGACTGCTCCAGAAACAGCATTATCTCGGCAAAGGCCGAAGCCGGTAAAATAATGACAAAGAAAATAGCGGTTGCCAGAACTGTGAGCCAAGTCGCGGCGTGAGAGTAATTAAACATGATCAGGAGGGCCGCCAATGCGATAATCCCTAAGGGCGGGGCAAATAGAATAAGCCCGCCGGGTAAAAAGCCTCCTACAAGACCCGCAAAGAGGGCGAACCAGATCCAACCAGCTGAGGCGAGACGAAGGGGGGCCACCTTCACAGCCAAAAATTTAAAACCGAGATAGGCCCCGAGCAATGCCGCCGCTGTTTGAGCGCCTCTTAAAGCCATCGGATACGCTGACGCAAAATTGGCTTCAGGTCGAATGACGGCCACTAAGGCTGTCAAGGCCATTGCGAAACCAACCCCTAAAACAAGCGCTGCCGGAGGAAAGATAAGGGCTTTCATCGCCCTGCCCCGTTCAGATTTCGCAAACAGAATGACACTGCCAATAAAGCCGAGCCCTACGAATATCAGGCCCAAAAGCGTCGGCATGGAAAGTATGAACAGCCCTAAAATATCGGTGTAAAGCCATTGCCCTTCCGGGCCGCTTTCATCTGTGCCTAGATAGGCTTCGACAGCCGATAAACCGTTTGCCCCCATATGGAACAAAGAGCGCTTCTCCAGATTCGCCAGATTATCTCCGGGCGTGTGATAAAAGGCGACGCCCTCCCCAACCGCATAATTCGCCACATCCGGCCCTAATGGCAGAAACTCTGTCACATCTGTGTCGTTTGGCATAACGTCATAAACCGCAGCCGCCAGAGAGCTGGTGAGCGGTTTTTGTATATCGGTTTTGAGCGCCTTGATATCACGCTGATTTGGCGTGCCCGTCTGGAACATTGCCACCGGGCCGCGCACGCCGCGGGCTTCCATACTAACAACAGAACCGATAAGCGCGGCAAAAGGATCCTTTTTCACAAAAGAATGCGCGCCGATAAGCCCTGTCTCTTCTCCGTCCGTGATTAAAACCAGAACAGGTTTGGCGAGATCCCGCTCTTTCAAAACGGACGCGATCTCAAGACTGGCGGCCACGCCAATTCCGTCATCGCTTGCCCCGGGGCCGGCGGGGACCGAGTCATAATGCGACGCGATCATCACGGCGTCAGGGCCGGGTTCGTTCAGCCAGAACATGACATTTTGGACGCGCGCGCAGCTGGCGGAATTTGGGTATGGCTTGCAAATAAAATCATCCCGGATGATGGGCTCAAATCCCAAATCCGTTATCTCCGAAACGAGCCTTTCTCTGACAATGTCATTGGCGTCTGAATCAACCGGATGAGGCGTCTCATCGCCCAGAATGCGCTCCAGCCGGGAGAAAGCCTGGGCCGTATCAAACCTGTGGTCTGTTTGAATATCAGGAGGAGAAACGCTTAACTGCCGCAGCGTTGCGGCGGCAAAAAGAAACGCAATCAGAAGGATAAGGCCCAGATTAAAAGAGTGTCTCATAGTGTCTCCCCTGCAATGTGGACTAGAAGGAAAGACCGAAGGTATCAATTACAATTTAATTTAAGCAATCGGTATTGGGGTTAACCCTCATTAGGCCAAATTCATCTGTGCATTAAATTCCTGGCCCAGCGCCTTGAACACGGTCTCGACAATGGCGTCGGAGTCCAATCCCGCCTCTTTATACATATTGGCGGGCGTGTCCTGGTCGATGAAATAATCCGGCAGGGTCATGGTTCGGATTTTCAGGCCCTGATCCAGTCGTCCTGACTCCGCAAGCTCGTGCAGAACAAATGCGCCAAAGCCGCCTACGGCGCCTTCCTCAATCGTAATCAGGACTTCATGTTCATCCGCCAGTCGGCGAACGAGGTCTTTATCCAGTGGCTTGGCAAACCGGGCATCCGCGACTGTTGTCGACAGCCCTAAAGTATCGAGCTGGGTCGCCGCGTCCATCGCTTCGGCAAGGCGCGTCCCGTAGGACAGAATCGCCACGCGGGAGCCTTCTTTCAGGATGCGGCCTTTGCCAATTTCGAGCGGCTCGGGGTTTACCGGAATTTCAATGCCGGTCGCTTCGCCGCGTGCGTAGCGAAACCCAATCGGGCCGCTGTCATGAGCAACGGCTGTGGCGACCATACGGGCCAGATCGGCTTCGTCCGCCGCCGCCATCAGGGTGAAATTCGGAAGACATCCCAGATAGGCAATATCGAAAGATCCGGCATGTGTGGGGCCGTCTGCGCCGACCAGTCCGGCGCGGTCCATCGCAAAGCGCACGGGCAGGTTCTGGATGGCTACATCATGCACGACCTGATCATAACCGCGTTGCAGGAAAGTCGAGTAAATAGCGCAGAACGGCTTAAATCCATCGGCAGCCAATCCAGCGGCAAAAGTCACGGCGTGTTGTTCGGCAATTCCAACATCAAACATCCGGTCAGGAAAAGCCTTACCAAAAACGTTCATCCCGGTCCCGCCGGGCATGGCGGCCGTAATGCCCACGACTTTGTCGTCTTTTTCGGCCTGCTTGATCAGCTGATCTCCAAACACAGCGGTATAGCTCGGCGCATTCGGAATGGATTTGCTCTGCTCGCCCGTAATGACATTAAACTTGCTGACGCCGTGATATTTATCGGCGGAGTTTTCAGCCGGCGCGTAGCCTTTACCCTTCTGCGTCACGACATGGATGAGAGTTGGCCCCTCTTTCATGTTCTTGACGTTTTCGAGCACGGACACGAGCGCGTCTATATCGTGGCCATCAACCGGCCCGACATAATAAAAGCCGAGCTCTTCGAACCAGGTACCGCCCATGAACATGCCGCGCGTATATTCCTCTGCCTTGCGGGCGGTGGATTTTATCGGCCTTGGAGCGTCTTTGACGAAGGCTTTCCCCGCGCCGCGCAGTTTCTGATACCCGCCGGAGCTGACCATCTTGGCCAGCATATGGCTCATCGCGCCCACAGGCGGGGCTATGGACATATCGTTATCATTGAGGATGACTATTTGGCGCGAATCGCGCGCCCCCGCATTGTTCATGGCTTCATAGGCCATGCCCGCCGTGATGGAACCGTCGCCAATGACGGAAACCACATGACCGTCACGACCGTCCAGATCACGCGCCGTGGCAAATCCCATACCGGCGGAAATAGAGGTCGAGCTGTGCGCCGCACCGAACGGGTCATATTCGCTCTCCGCACGCTTGGTGAAACCAGACAGGCCGCCGCCCTTGCGGATCGTGCGCATCCGGTCGCGCCGCCCCGTCAGAACTTTATGCGGATAACACTGATGCCCCACATCCCAGATGAGCTTATCCGTCGGGGTGTTGAAAACATGATGAATCGCAACCGTCAGCTCGACCACGCCGAGTCCCGCACCCAAATGCCCGCCTGTCACAGAAACGGCGTCAATGACCTCCGCGCGAACTTCATCGGCGAGTTGTTTTAGCTGCTCACGCGAAAAGTCCCGCATGTCAGCGGGTAAAGTCACAGTGTCCAAAAGGGGCGTATCTACCATTTAAACTCTTTCTTTGCGCCTTATAGTTACGTCTTAATGCTGCCTTTGGAGCACAAAATCTACAGTCTCTTTCAGGGTCTGCGCTTTTTCGCCAAACGGGGCAAGGTGACCTTTTGCCCGCTCTCCTAATGCTTTCGCCTTTTCTTTCGCCTCTTCAAGGCCCAAGAGTGACACAAACGTGGCTTTGCCAAGGTTTTCATCTTTGCCAACCGCTTTGCCCATCAAGGAAGCGTCGCCTTCCACGTCGAGAATATCGTCCTGAATCTGAAAGGCGAGACCCATATCGCGGGCATAGGCTGACAGAGCGTTGAGCGTAGCGTCATCCGCGCCGCTCACAATGCCGCCTGCCTTCACCGCAAAATCAATTAATGCCCCTGTCTTCATGGCTTGCAAGCGCGTGATGAGGGCCTCGTCGCGGTCTGTTTCTGAAACGGTGATATCGATAACCTGTCCGCCAATCATGCCGGACACCCCGCCCTTTTGCGCGAGTTCGCAGACGAGCTTCGCCCGCACCAACGGATCAGTATGCGCGCCTTCACACCCGAGCAAAGCAAAGGCGTGGGTCAGCAATCCATCGCCGGCTAAAACCGCTATCGCCTCATCATAGGCCTTGTGAACCGTCGGCTTACCCCGGCGCAGATCATCATCATCCATACAGGGCAAATCGTCATGTACGAGGCTGTAAACATGAAGGCATTCCAGCGCGCACCCGACGATAACAGCGTTTTCAATATCTCCGCCCAGCATGCGAGCCGTCTCGACAACCAGAAAAGGCCGCAACCGTTTCCCGCCCCCAAGAGCCGCGTAACGCATAGCCTCCGCCACAACAGCCTGTTCGCCTTCAGGCTTTGGAAGCTGCGCCTCAAGCGCCGTCTCAATATCCTGCGCCACAGAAGCGAGTTGGGATTTGAAGTTAGTTGGCATGATTAGGCGCCCCCTCCGGCCTGTCGGCCACCTCCCCCGCTAAAGCGGTGGAGGACCAAAGACGCCCCGCTTTCCTATCAAATTCCTCCACCGCTTTAGCGGGGGAGGTGTCACATCGTGACGGAGGGGGTGCAGCGCGTCCGCGCTGCCAAAACACTTCACTCATCTTTCTCGGCCTGTGTTGCTGTCGATAGATGTCCGGCTATCGCCTCAACGACGGAGCCCACATCTTCATAGATATCTTCATTCCAGAACCGTATGACCCGCCATCCTTTGTTCTTCAAGAAAGCAGTTCGTTTTTCGTCGCGTTGCCTTTCATTAGTCGAACTGTGGCCCACTCCATCCACCTCGATAATAAGGCGTTCTTTGACACAGGCAAAATCAGCCACATAAGGTCCTATGGGCAATTGACGACGAAAATGGTGACCCGCAATCTGCTTGCGTCGAATTTCCTGCCAAAGGCAATATTCAGCATTTGGCATGGCTGATCGAAGACGTCTGGCTAGAACATGCCCCTTTCTATTTGCGTCCTTCACTGATTCTACTCATCGAAATTTTCGACACTCGCCTTCCCGCTCCCGTCGAGGACAATTTTCTCTACCTTCATTTGCGCGTCTTTCAGCTTGGCGTCGCAATGCGCTTTAAGGGCGGCGCCGCGTTGATAGATGGTGATGCTCTCTTCTAAAGGCGCGTCGCCGCGTTCCAGACGCTGCACAATGCCTTCAAGTTCTTTCAGGGCGTCTTCAAAAGACAAGTCTTTGATAGGTTTATCGTTCTGTTTCTCGGCCATTATTTTTCCTTGTAATTTACGGGTCGCTCATAGCGGCGAAAAGACCAGTGCAGATCGCCGTTTTGCGACCGCATTTTCCACCCGCGTTTTATCAGTGAGCCTTTCAGCATCCGGTTGATCCACCCATGTGCGGAGACATAAACGATTTTGCCGTCCGTTGCATAGTCCGCCAACCGGTCACACATGATTTCCACGCGGGCGCGGGCTTCGCTATGGCTTTCCAAGCCATCAGACCAGCCAAAATACCAGAAAATCCGCGCTGCCGTGCCCCAGCTTTTTGGGCGCATTTTGAACTTCCCAAAAGGCGGAGATGGCAAGGCAGCTTCGACCAGATGATCGTCGACGATATCAACAGCTCTTCCTGCCGCGAGTTCAGCGCTCTCCACAGCGCGTTTGAGAGGGCTCGAAATAATCAAGTCCGCTTTATTAACCCAAAAAAGAAGTTTTGGCGGCACGCGTTGGCTCTGAACAATGCCCCCTTGGTCATATTTTATCCACCAATCGCGATAGCCCTGCCAGGTCATATAGACCTTGCGGGACAGAGACGGTTTACCGTGACGGGCAATCACCAGCGTATTCACGGCGCGGGCCTCGCGGGAGCGCGTCTGCGGGATATCCGGCTCAGACACCAATTGTCAGAGCTTTTTGCCAAAACGGACGCCCGGACACCGCAGGCCTTCCTCCGTTTCACAACGTTTGAACGAAAACATCATCAGATCCGCACGTCCAATAAGGTGCGTTTGCGGCACAAATCCCGATCCTTCCGGCGCGCGGCTATCCGTGGAATTGTCGCGGTTGTCACCCATGAAAAAAACATGCCCTTCCGGCACATTAAAAACCTCTGTATTGTCCAAAGGACCTTGGTCCGTTTTTTCATAGATGAGATGGCTTTCTTTCTCACCGGGAAGCTGTTCGCGGTAAACCTCCACCCCCACAACGCGGCCCTTATGTTCCCGGAACATATAGCTGTCCGCTTTTGTTCGGCCGACCTTTTGGCCGTTTACGAAAAGCTCTCCGCCTGAGACCTGTATTTGGTCGCCGGGTAAACCTATCATGCGTTTGATCATGATTTGCCCGCTTTTGGGGTTTCGGAAAACGACCACATCACCGCGTTTAGGCAGACGGGAGAAAATCTGTCCTTCTGGAAGAGGTAATTTATGCAATAAAAACGGAAGAGAATGTTTTGAATAGCCATAGGCAAATTTCGACACATAGATACGATCGCCGACTTCGAGAGTCGGGAGCATACTTTCGCTCGGTATCTTGAAATGGCCCCAGATAAGCGTGAGCATCGCCAGAACAAAGCTAAACAGCCCCAGAAAGAATTTGATTTCCGACCAAATACGCTGACCGAAACTTCCGCTTGTCTTCTCAGCTTTGACCTCAGTTTCCTGCATTGTCATATCTGTCTTGTGTGCCTTTTGCGTCATCGTATAGGCAATGCCGTGCGGCGCTTTGCTTATCAAGTCTGAAATGCGTATTTAACAGCCCCATGAAACATATTTCATTGTCAGAGCATCAAGCGTAAGAGGGGCTATGAAATCGTTTTTACTCACTCTGTTAGCCGGGGCCCTCCTCTCGGCCTGCGCCACGCCGCCGGATCCGTCTCCGAGAGCCGCGCCGCAAGGCGAGTATGTGCTTGATCCGACCCATGCCAGTGTGGTGTGGTCCCTCTCACATGCCGGGCTATCGCAATATACAGCCCGATTTGATAAAATTTCCGGCGCGCTCGACTTTGATCCTGAGGCGCCTGAAAACAGCCGCGTCGATATAGTCATTGACCCGATGAGCGTTCATACGGGCCTGCCGGAGTTTGACACAACAATTGCGACAGACAGCAAATATCTGGACGCGGAAAACCATCCGGAAATTCGTTTTACCTCGACCTCTATCCAGGTCACGGGCGAAAAGACGGGCTTGATTACGGGTGACCTCACATTGCGCGGGGTCACCAGACCCGTGACCCTGAAAACCACCTTTAACGGAGTTGGCAAGAGCTTCGGCCATCCCGGCGAGACTTTAGGATTTTCGGCTCAAGGTGAATTTCTTCGGTCGGATTTCGGACTGGATTACCTCATCACCCTTGGAAATATTGGCGATAAAATCACGCTGCGCATCGAGACCGAGTTCAACGAGGCAAAATAAGGTGGGAACGCGTGCGGAAGTTTTGAATGTGTTGCATTCGGGAGGCGTTGTCATCCTGCCGACGGAGACCGTTTACGGCGTTGCAGCCCGCGCCGACCGCCCCGAAGCGGTCAACCGGCTCTACGCGATAAAAGGACGGGACTTTGACAAACCTCTCGCCCTTTGCGTCAGCGGAATGGACGCCGCCAAACATTACGTCACCTTTGACCGCCTTGCCAAACGCCTGGCCAAGAAATTTTGGCCCGGCCCTCTGACCTTGGTTCTTCCGGCGCGTGACCCGTCCCTTTTCACCCGCCTCGCCCCGCAGCTTTATTCCACCGCGCCGGACGGCACCCCGACCATTGCCATAAGATGCCCTGACGCGGTCTGGCGGACAGAAATCACCTTTGCCAAGATTGAATATCCGGTGGCCCTGACCAGCGCCAACCGATCCGGAGAGCCCGCCCCGACCAAAGCCAGCGACGCGGCCAAATCTCTTGGCTATGACGTGGACGACATGCTTCTCTTGGAGGACTGCCCGATGGAAGAGGCCTCGACCATCATCAGCCTGGCCGAAAGCCCGCCCCGTCTTCTGCGGGAGGGGGCTTTACCTCGGGCGGCTCTCAAGCCATTTGGTATAGAATGACCGAAGACGAAAAAATCGACGCCCTTAAATCTGCCCTCCCTGATGGGGCCTGGACTCAAGACGTGGATATCATTGAGCCGCATCTGAGCGAATGGCGGGACAAATATTTCGGTAAAACGCCGCTCATGCTCACCCCGCGTACGACAGAGGAATGTTCGCAGGCCGTCAAAATCTGCGCCAAGCATAAAATCGCCGTCATGCCCCAGGGCGGCAATACAGGATTGGTCGGCGGCAATACCCCGCAAGGCGAAGTCCTTATCTCTCTGAAAAAGATGACCAAAATCCGCGAAATAAATCCGACTTCGAACAATATGATTGTCGAAGCCGGCGCGATTTTACAAAACGTGCTCGACGCGGCGGATGAGGCCAATCGCAAATTCCCGATGACGCTGTCCAGCCAGGGCAGCTGCACGGTCGGCGGCGTTCTCTCGACCAATGCCGGCGGCAATCATGTTCTGAAATACGGCACAACCAAGGAACTTGTCTTCGGCGTGGAAGCGGTCCTGCCCAATGGCGATATTTTTAACGGGCTGACGAACTTACGCAAAGACAATACGGGATATGATCTCAACCGTCTCTTCCTCGGCGCGGAAGGCACGCTCGGCATTATCACGGCGGCCTCGCTCAAGCTTTACCCCAAACCCGCCTATGTGCAGCGCGCCCTCATCGGTTTGGACAGCGTCGCCACCGCTGTCTCGCTCCTGGAAGATTTCCGCGCCGGCGGGCGTCTCGCCATGTTCGAAGTCATGCCCTCCATCGGTTACCGCGCCGTGGTTGATAATTTTGACGCCGTCCGCGACCCGTTTGACGCGCCCTATGACTGGTATCTCCTCTGCGACTGGGAAGTCGATAGTGAAGAAGAAGGCGCGGCGCTCGCCGAATCTATTCTGGGCAAGGCGTTTGAAGCCGAGAAAGTCCTCGACGCGGTGATTGCGCAGAATGAAACACAGGCAGAGGAAATTCTTTCCATCCGCGAGCATATGAGCGCGGGGCAGAAATTCCTCGGCGGCTCGGTCAAACACGACATCACCGTGCCGATTGATAAAATTCCGGAGTTTTTCAAACTGGCCGACGCCAAATGTCAGGAGGTCGCCCCCGGATGCCGCCCGGTTGGGTTTGGCCATTTTGGCGACGGCAATATCCACTATAATGTCGCCCAGCCAAAAGACGCCGATAAAGAGACATTCCTGGAAAAATGGGACGACCTCTCTCAACCCATTTTCGATATTATCGACGAGTTGGGAGGCTCCATCTCCGCCGAACACGGCATCGGAATCATGAAACGCGAAGATCTCGCCGAACGCGCCGACCCCACAAAAATCTGGCTCCTGAAAGCGATAAAAAACGCGATTGATCCGGATAGAATCATGAACCCGCGGGTGATGATTTAATAAGGGTATCTAACCCTGTCAGCTCAAAATGGGCTAAATTGAAAGATTAGATTCTCATGAAACCTGTTTGGTTTAAATTGTGGTTCTCCGATAAAGTAAGAAAATTTATCTTGAGAAGCATACAATCATTTTCCCAAGATGAGAATTATGGTCTGATTTTAAAATACCTACCGAAACCTTTTTCTAAGAAACGGGACGATGAAGTCATATCCAATATTTTTCGGATATTGGCTCTTAAAAAGACGGAACAATCTGTTTGGGTGGATGAGTATAATTGTCTTATTGAAGAAGAAATGCTCAACGTGTTCAATCAAGACACTCGATTGTATATAAATCAATTTCTTACTTTGAATTTATTTGGCTTCCACCAAATAGTTGTTCAAAATGAAATGAATATATTTCTGGTGTCAAACCGAATTAAACATTATTTTCGATCATAAAAAATCAGTCTGTATTTTAGCCAACTTGGATAATCGCGACGGAAGGGATGAGCGGGGTGTTGTTTTTTGCTGAAACCAATTCCCCCTTGCGCCCGTAGTCTAAATTCCTACATCTAAAGCATCACAAACCCACGCGGACGTGTCCGGCTCCTCCGGACAGGCGTTATGAGGAAAGGATAGATATGATTACCCTGCTCTCCCCTGCAAAAAAATTAAATGAAAACCCGGCGGAAACCGGCCTGGAGATTACGCGCCCCCGTTTCGAGGACGAGACGCGCGAACTGGCTCAGGTCGCCAAAAAGCAATCCGTCGCCGACCTTAAAAAACTAATGCATCTCTCCGATAATCTAGCGGAATTAAATGTTGACCGGTTCAAGTCTTTCAATCTCGACGGCCAAAGCAATAGCGCCCAGCCCGCAGGCCTGACCTTTGACGGCGATGTCTATTGGGGGCTGGAAGCCAAGAGCCTTTCAGATGACGACCTCGACTACGCGCAAACACACTTACGTATTCTTTCTGGGCTATACGGCGTGCTTCGCCCGATGGACGCGATTCAGCCCTACCGACTTGAAATGGGCACGAAGCTTAAAACTAAACGCGGAAAATCTCTCTATGAGTTTTGGAACACAAAACTCGCGGAGCAACTTCGCGAAGACCTCAACGGTCATCACAACCATACCATTGTCAATTTGGCCTCGAATGAATATTTCAAAGCGGTCGATAAGGAAACGCTGGACAAACCCGTCATGGAAGCGAAATTCCTGAATATCAAAGACGGTAAGACGCGAAACCTGATGTATTATGCGAAATTCGGACGCGGCCTGATGGCGCGCTGGATACTGCAAAACCGCATCGACAAGGCGGAGGATCTAAAAGCGTTCGATCTCGAAAACTATAAATTCGATAAATCGCTTTCCTCCGACACGGAATTGGTCTTTACCAGACCTCAACCGCCGAAAAAGTCATAAGCGAAATTGATAAATGGAAGTCAGCGACCGCAGCCCGGATAAACTTCTGAAGTTTGAGCAAACGGGCGAGGACAGCCCGCTTAAATTTTCCTATCGCGATTGGTGGACGGTTCTTAAACGGACCTTTGTTTCGGCCCAGCGCGATAACATTACCGTGGTGGCGGCGGGCGTCGCCTTTTTCTCGCTGCTCGCTGTCTTTCCGCTCATTTCAGCCGCAATTTCATTTTTCGGTTTTTTCGCCAATCCTGGGGATATAGACGAAATTTCTGAAACGGTTAGGGCCTTGATGCCCGGACAGGCGTTTGACGTCATACAAAAACAGATCGTCACCGTTCTGGATGCACCGGATGAAACGATAGGGTTGGGGATTATTATCTCCTTGTCCGTTGCCGTCTTTTCCGCCGGCGCCGGGATACGCGCCATGATGCGCGCAATGAACATTGCCTATCGCGAGATCGAAAAACGCAATTTCTTTCTGTTTTATCTCTATGCCGGATTAATGACGCTGGGCAGCTTTGTCTTTATCTGGATTTCCCTGATCGTCATTGTTGGTATTCCTTCGGTTCTGAAATTTCTCTATCTTGACGGGATCATAAATTTTGTCGCTCTCACCTTGCCGTGGATATTACTGGTTTTGGTTTTTGGATTCGCCGTCGGCGTGATGTACCGGTTTGGGCCGTCGCGCAGGCCCGCTCGGAAAAGATGGATTTATCCCGGCATGACCGTTGCGACAATTTCCTGGCTGGTTATTTCCTACGGGTTTTCGAAATTCGTCTCCGAATTTGGGAATTATAACGCCACTTATGGCAGCCTGTCCGCCGTCGTTATCCTTTTGGTGTGGCTCTGGCTGACGGCAAATGTGATAATTTTCGGCGCGGAATTAAATGCCGAGCTGGAACGTCAGACCATTGCCGATTCAACGCGCGGCCCGGCCCGGCCCTTGGGCCGAAGAGGCGCCGCCGTCGCCGACTTCAAAGCCATTGGCACAGATGAAAAACAGGCGATGGATGAAGTCGTTCACCCAAAAGAGACGAGCAATCCGGTCACGAATACGCCGTCCAAAGACGAAAACAGTTAGCCAGGGGTCTCAGGCCGCATTTGCCTTCTTCACCAATTCCGCGCCTTCCGCGCGGCCGGAATTAACGGCTCTATCCACTTCCCAAAACACAAGATCCTCTCCGCCCCTCATATCCTCTAAAACACGGTTCGGATCTGACTCCGGATCAAGCCAGTCATCCCATTTTTCCATGGGCAGACGGACGGGCATTCGATGATGAAGATGTTTAACGCGGCCCGTCGCGGCGGTGGTGAGTATCGTGCAGGACAGCAGCTCTATCCCTTCATCCACCCGCCATTTATCCCAGAGCCCGGCAAAGGCGAACATATCGTCATGATCTTCGGTAATGAAATTCGGCGTTTTCGGGGTCTCAACCCCGTCCCATTCATACCACCCGCTTGTGGGGATCAGCGCACGGCGGCGGCGAAACGGCGTGCGAAAACTGGCTTTCTCAGCAGCCGTCTCCACCCGTGCATTAAAGAGCGGGCGGCCCTCCGGCGCCTCCTTTCGCCAATGCGGATGCAGGCCCCAACGCATCGGCACAACCTTACGGCGCTTTTCCCCGTCAAAGGCAACCGCCGGCACAACCATGCCCGGAGAAATATTATATTTGGGTGACCAGTTCCAATCTGCTGTCAGGCTTTCTTCGGCCTTGAAACAGGCCCTAATTTCGTCAAGCTTTCCAGAAAGTGTATAGCGTCCGCACATCTAATCTTATTGGCAGGGCGGAGCAGAGACGAAAAGAGCTATGACAGAAAAAAAACCGATAGATTGTGTAGGCGTCATCTGTTTCCGCGGAGACGACGTCCTGTTGATCAAGCGCGGAAAACCCCCGCGTGAAGGGGACTGGTCCCTGCCCGGCGGGCGTATTGAAGCAGACGAGACACAAACAGAGGCGGCCTTACGCGAATTAAAGGAAGAAACGGGTGTCACCGCCAGGCTCGGCGCAAAAGTCCTCACCCTCCCCGCCCATTTCGAAGGCACGGATTATATTCTCCATGATTATGTCGCCGAGTGGATTAGCGGTGAGCCGGTTGCCGGGGACGACGCGTCCCATGCCGAATTTATGCTTTGGGAACATCTGGACGATCTTGGAATGTGGGAAGCCACGCGAAATGTAATAGAGACCGCCAGAGCCGCACGTTCCACACAGGCCCCACTGAAAAAATCCGTGGGAAGCCTCCGCGATTCGGGTTAGATTCTCTTCATGCATCGCGCTCTGCTCATATCGGCTTTCATCGCTCTTTGCTTCGGCGTTCCGTCTTTCGCCCAGGACGCGGAGCCGAGCAATAGAACAGAGGCCCAATTAAAAGAAGAAGCGCAGCGCGCCCGCGAAGAAGCCGAGCGCCGCATTGAAGCGGAAATGGTTACCATGACCTCGCTCATAGAAGCCCTGTCAAAAAACCTGGGACAGCTTCATTATCTTCGGACGCTCTGTTTTGGACAAGGCGACCAGAAATGGCGGGATTACGCCTCTCAGGTTATGTCGATAGAATCCCGCGGAAGTGCAGCGACTGAAAGACAATTGATAAGGGCCTTTAACGCCGGGTATTATCAAGAGCAGCAACGCCATACGGAATGTAATCGAAACGTCAGTGTGGATGTCGCCGCGCTGTCGGAAAATGGACGCCATATTGCCGCCATGCTCGGCGACCCCTATAGAGATTATTAGTCACCCCGGAGTAGAAAATGGCCCTGTCAAACACGTTTAAAACTGCCGTTACCGCCTATCGCGTGGCGCGGGCCTTTCCTCCGATCATTCCCCTGGCCATTGGGGCGATGGCGGTTGTTGGCTGCGCAAAAGTGGTGACCGAGGCGCGAAAAGCCCAACCGCTGACCAGCCTGGCCGGATCGGAATGGGGACTCGCGGATTTGCCGCAAACCATCAGTTTCAAATCCGGAGGCGAGGTCAGAGGCTTTGCCGGATGTAATAACTTCTTCGGAACCTATGTTCAGGACGGCCCGACCTTGACCTTCGGCCCGCTCGCTTCGACCAAGAAGTTCTGTCAGGGCAAAATGGAAGCGGAAACCGCTTTCCTGAAATCTGTGCAAAACACACGGCAATATGAAGCGACGCATTTATCCATGACTCTCATAGATGAAAAAGGTGACGTGCTGCTAAACTTACGGCGTAAGGATTGGGATTAAGCCCTTCCCGAAATCCATTTCGGCTGTTATCTGAGCCTGGAAAAGATTTCCAAGATTTCGCCTGAAAGCCCGACATGATCCAAAGCCTTGAAATTCGCCGTCCCGATGACTGGCACGTCCATCTCCGCGACGGCGCTATGCTCAGCGACGTGGTCAATTATACCGCCCGGCAATTTAGGCGCGCGATTATCATGCCGAACCTCACGCCGCCGGTCACCAGCGTTGACGCCGCCCGGTCTTATCGATCCCGCATTTTGGAAGTTGTCGATGAGAGCCTGTCCTTTACGCCGCTGATGACGGCCTATCTGACTGACGATATAGATCCCGAAGAAATCCGGCGCGGCGCGGAGGAAGGCGTCTTTACCGCCGCCAAGCTCTATCCGGCCAATGCGACGACAAATTCCGCCGCGGGCGTGACAGACATCAAGAATATCTATCCTGTCCTCATGGCGATGGCCGAAATCGGCTTGCCGCTGCTCGTCCACGGCGAAGTCACCCATAGTGACGTTGATATTTTTGACCGCGAAGCGCGCTTCATCGAAGACGTTCTCGCGCTTGTCATTAAGGATTTTCCGGAGCTGAAAATCGTCTTTGAACACATCACAACCACGGAAGCCGTCGAATTTGTCAACTCGCACGGGTCTAATATTGCGGCGACGATTACGCCGCATCATCTGGAAATAAACCGGAACGCCATTTTCCAGGGCGGAATTAATCCGCATAATTACTGCCTTCCCATCGCCAAACGGGAAATCCATCGTCTGGCCTTGAGACAAGCCGCCACCTCCGGCTCCTCGAAATTCTTTCTGGGAACGGACACCGCCCCGCACCCTGTCGCGGCAAAGGAAAGCGCCTGCGGCTGCGCCGGTATTTTCAATGCGCCTTATGCGCTGGAAAGTTATGCCAAGGTTTTTGAGGAGGAAGACGCGCTCGACAAACTCGAAGGCTTTGCGTCGGAACATGGGCCGAGATTTTACGGCCTCCCGCTCAATGAGGAAAAAGTGACTCTGGCGCGTAAACCGTCGAAAGTGCCGGAGAGCTTGAAACTCTCCGAAACGGACATCGTGCCGTTCCATGCGGGGCACACTCTGAATTGGTCGCTTCAGCTATAATTGCGGCCGTTTTAGATATGTAAAAAGAGCAGTTTTCTGAGCGCGTAGGCAACGCCCGCCACTGTCATGACACCTGCTATCATCATCACAATCAGCCAGCCCAATCGTTTCACAAGCGGCGCTTGAGCCTCTTCTTTCTTCGGAGGCTCGACGGGGCGGAAGGGCGATTTACCCATGATAGCCGTCCCCTTCTTTCACCTTGCCCCAAAAAAGGCTGTGCACATAGGCGGTGTAAGCGAGAATGATGGGAAGCATTACCGCCGCCCCGACAAATAGGAGCATCAGCGCGTTATCTCTCGCGGCGGCTTCCCAAATTGTGACTTCGAAAGGCACTATGTAAGGGAATATGCTGACGCCGAGGCCAACATACCCTGTCAGGAATATGCCAACCGCCAAGAGATAAGGCCGCCAATCAGGTGATTTTTTCGAGAATAGGTCTTTCCAAAGCCAGACCATCAGCCCCCCACAGGCGAGTGGGATAGGGAGCATGTAAACCGCTTTGCTAAAATCAATCGTCGCCATGGACACGCCCCATTTTGCCGTGACGCGGGGGTCGATTGATAATGTCGCAAAGCTCACCAACGCCATACCCAACGCCGTTCCTATCAAGCTACGTTTTGCCCATTTTATGGACCCCTCACGTAACTCTCCTTCGGTTTTCAATATCAGCCAGGTCGTTCCGAGAAGGAGATAGCCGGCGACCATAGACAGCGCCACAAGGACGGAAAACGGCGTAAACCAGTCAAACGGACCGCCGGCAAAAGCGCGGCCCTCGACAGTAAACCCCTGAATGAATCCGCCCAGAATGAAACCCTGTGACAGGGTTGCCACCAGAGAGCCATAAGCAAAGGCTCCGTTCCAGAATTTTTGCGTTCGTTTCCGGATCGCTTTGTGCCGGAATTCAAACGCCACCCCGCGGAAAATAAGCGCGGCCAACATCACTAGAATGGGCAGATAAAAAGACGGCATAAGTATCGCATAGGCCAGAGGAAATGCGGCAAACAGACCACCGCCGCCCAGGACGAGCCACGTCTCATTCCCGTCCCAGAACGGCTCGATCGTGGCCGTCATCATATTCCGTTCCTGATCCGAAAACGCATAGGCTGTCAGCATGCCAATGCCCAGATCATATCCGTCAAAGGCCACGTAGAGCATGACGGCAATGGCAATAAAAACGGCCCAGATATGGGGGAGATCAAGCATTTCCATTATCGTCTCCTACTCGCCATCGTGCTTTTTGACATTTTCGCGGGAGTTAGACGTTTCGCCCTCTCCGGCAGGTGAGTTTTCGGGATTGGACATATTTTCGACGGATCCCATCGCCGTGCCGGGCGCGCGGCGTTCTTTTTCAGGTGTGTCCGTTTCCTTATCGTCAAAACCGCTGGTCGCGATGCGGACCATATATATGACCCCCGCGGTAAAGATGATGGCATAAACAATCATAAAGACCATGAGTGAGGTCGCCACCTCTGCGGCGCTTACGGGAGAAAGGCTGTCTTCCGTCCTGAGATATCCATAGACGGTAAAGGGTTGCCGCCCCACTTCGGTCACGACCCAGCCGCTTATGACCGCGACAAATCCCAGCATCCCGCTGGGCACGGCAATCCAGTGAAAAAGCCCCGGCGTATCAATGGATTTTCGCCACCATTTGAAACACCCCCAAATGCCCAGCCCGAGCATAATCAGCCCGCACCCCACCATGATACGAAAGGCCCAGAACACGATAAAGACCGGCGGATGATCGCCGTCAAAATCATTCAGGCCCTGAATAACTTCATCTTTTGGCAGGCCCATCACCGCATTGCCCAACCCGGGAATGGCCAGCTCATATTTATTACTGCGCGTCTCTTCATCAGGAATAGCAAACAGCACCGTATCCTGCGCCGATTTCGTTTCCCACCAGCCTTCCATGGCCGCAACTTTCGCCGGCTGATGGTGGTGCGCGACTTCGCCCGACCAGTGCCCGGCCAGGATTTGGAGCGGCATTAACGCAAGGAGCGTCCCCGCCGCCATACGCATCTGCCAGCGCGTGGGTTTCTGATCATGTTTGCGGATTGTCTGCCACGCGCCCGCAGCCAGAATAACTGCCGCCGTGGTGATAAAGGCGGCGAGCATCATATGAACATATCGAGACGGAAAGCTCGGGTTGAAAATGACCTCCAGCCAGCTCGTCGCATAGAATTTGCCTTCTTCGTCCATAGCGAAGCCCTGCGGCGTCTGCATCCAGCTATTGGCCGCCAAAATCCAGAAGGCCGAAATGGATGTACCAACCGCCACGCAGCAGGTGGAGAGAAAATGCAGACCCCGCCCGACCTTTTTCCAGCCAAACAGCATGACACCCAGAAAGGTCGCTTCGAGGAAAAAGGCCGTCAAAACCTCATAGCCTAGCAGAGGCCCCATGACGCTGCCGGTCTTGTCCGCAAAAACCGCCCAGTTCGTTCCGAATTGATAGCTCATGACCACGCCGGAAACGACGCCCATGGCAAAGGCCAGCGCGAATATTTTCACCCAGTGAAGATAGAGCCGTTTGTACGTCTCATTTCCGGTCTTGAGCCAAAGCCCCTCACACACCGCCAGAAACGCGGCCAGGCCAATGGTAAAGGCGGGGAAAAGAATATGAAACGCAATGACAAAGGCAAATTGCAGACGGGAGAGCAATAAGGCGTCAAATTCCATAATCAAATGTCTCGCTTTCGAGTCCGATAAACCTTCCCGCTCACCCCGCAATTTCTAGGAGGCGGACAGGACGAGTGCAAGGGCACAGACTGTCGCGCACCAGGCTCGAAATGCATCGGTTCACGGAAAAACCGAGCGCGGCATCAACTCAGAAACGGTCGTTTAAAAGGTCTGATGTAACGAGATCCACCGCCGACGAGAACATAGGATTTGCGAGAACAGATATAAGGATAGTGTGAGATAAAGCTCTTTCTACAAGGCTAATCACCCGTTCTTAAAATCTTCTCCATTTTTCGCCCCTTTGCCAATTCATCGACCAGCTTGTCCAGATATCTAACGCGTCTTGTGAGAGTGTTCTCAATATTTTCAATCCGGTATCCACAAATGACGCCTTTGATGAGGGGTGCATTGGGGTGTATGTCTGCGTCTTTGAAGAATGTTTCGAAAGTGACCTTTTGATCGATATATTGTTTCAATTTTTTATCCGTGAAACCTGTGAGCCACCTAATGACCTGATGTAATTCTTCTTTCGTCCTGCCTTTTTTTTCGACCTTTTTGAGGTAATGCGGATAGACATCAGCAAAAGTCAATTTTGCCATGCGCTCATTATGTTCCGGTGTCACGTCCATGACATCGAACTTACAAGGACAATATAAAGAACGCAAAGGCATATGGCTATTCGTCAGCATTTATCGTTTCAAAAACTCTACCCTTTCAATCGCTTGTCACGAAATTCAAAAAATAATCCCCACTTATCCCGCGAAAAACCATCCCCCTAAACCCGCTCACCCCGCCGAAGGGCGGGGTCCAGACTGTGTAATATTACAACAAAGTGAATGCCTTTAATTAAACACCCATGCAAAAATCATCTTTGTAGAGTCTAAGCGCCAATTGAGTATCTGGATCCCGCCCTTGCCCTTTAGGGTACGCAGAGCGAGGGCGGGATGAGCGGAGTGATTAATTGCTCCTCCACCGCCGGGGCGGGGGAGGTGGCCCCGCAGGGGTCGGAGGGGGTAGGCGAAGCGTTAACGTGCAAAGAGTCTTCTGGCAGCGCAGACGCGCTGCGCCCCCTCCGTCCTGTCGGATACTCCCCCGCTTTCGCGGTTGAGGAATTATATCCACACTTATCCTTCCAAAAACTCCAACCCTCTCAACCTCTTACAAAAATTCCAGGAGATAGATCCCCACTTCCCGATTTGCCCTTATATTCAAAATTGTTCTTTTGCTCATGGACAGGAAGACGTCACCTT
>JAPYSU010000141.1 GCA_029936425.1 Litorimonas sp. | reverse complement strand
GACACACTCGCCGAGGTGGAGGTCATCGCCCACGACTGGGAGATGTCCGTGCCTCCCAACTACACGCTCCCTGGCATCCGCTACCAGGTGACCGTCATCGACGACGCCCTGGCCAAGCTGGAGCTTGCCGGGCAGCAGCGCTCCAAGATACTGGAGCTGGATCCGTCCCTGCGCGCCGAGCAACACGTGCTCATCACCGCCGCCAGGACCAACAACCAGAAGGTCGCCAGGACACTCAGGACAACCTTGTCAAGCCTGGGCGACAACATCTCTGGGGCCTCATCATCGGTGGGAGCCACTCTCCACTCGCCGCAGCCCAACCCAGTCAGCGCCGCGGCCTTCCACACGCGCCAGCCGTTCCCCAAGTTCTCAGGGGCCAAGAGGTCCTACCCAACCTTCAGGAAGGACTGGCTGGAGACGGTGTCTCCACACTACCCACAGCCGCAGCAGCTGCGGGAGCTATGCAAGTGTCTGCCAAACCTCCTCGAGCCCGAGGTCAAGAACATGCGGACCACGGCCGAGGTCTGGGAGTTCCTGGACGAGGAGTACGGGAAGCCCATGGAAGCAGTCGCCGAGATCATCAGCGAGCTGGAGCAGCACAAGCCGTCCAAGAACGCCCGCAGCGAGCCAGACCAGTTCCTGGAGTTCTCCCGCGCCTGGAGGAAGGCCGAGAACGACCTCATCGAGATCGGGAAGATCACCGTCCTCGACCACGAGCCCACGATCACCAAGATGATCCAGAAGCTCCCATCCAAGGACTCCAGGAAGCGCTACGTGCAATCCTCTGGGACTCCCGGCAACATTCACCGTGGAGCCTACCGCAACTTCTGTGCCTTCATGGACGAGGAACGAGTCCTGCAGCGCCGCCTCACCAGGATCGAGGGCGAGACCCTCGCCGAGGACAAGGCGGACACCAAGAAGCCTGAGGACACCAGCAAGTCCGACGCCAGAGCCAAGACCAAGTCTGTCTGCTACAACTGCGGAGACAAGGGCCACAGGTTCGCGGACTGTCCCAAGCCCAAGACGCCTGGCAGGAACACTCACCACACCAACGATGGCCAGTCGGGGAAGTCCAACTGTCCCATCTGCAAGGAACACCACACCTTCAACATGAGTACTGGGCCGAAACCTGCAACGCGGCTCATGCGTTGTCCTGAATTCCAGAGGATGACCCCAACCGAGCGCGCCGTGGCACTGGAGAAGCTCCAGGGCT
>JAPYSU010000140.1 GCA_029936425.1 Litorimonas sp. | reverse complement strand
TAAAAGCTAAACAGCAAGGC
This sequence comes from Litorimonas sp., assembly GCA_029936425.1. Classification (GTDB taxonomy): domain Bacteria; phylum Pseudomonadota; class Alphaproteobacteria; order Caulobacterales; family Maricaulaceae; genus Litorimonas. The sequence continues at coordinate 1,199 of JAPYSU010000140.1, read as the reverse complement.
CTGCTAACTTCTAATTTTATCTAGCCCTCCATAAGTAGGGTCTAAGGTTTAAATTTATTACAAGCTTATAATAAATTTAAACCTTAGACCCTACTTATGGAGGGCTAGATAAAATTAGAAGTTAGCAGGCCTTGCTGTTTAGCTTTTAGGTATAAGGTACAATTCTAACCCTAAACTCCCACTAGTTTCTAGTTTTACACCCCTCCCGTAAGTATAATCTAGGGTTTAAATTTATTATAAGCTTATAATAAATTTAAACCCTAGATTATACTTACGGGAGGGGTGTAAAACTAGAAACTAGTGGGAGTTTAGGGTTAGAATTGTACCTTATACCTAAAAGCTAAACAGCAAGGCCTGCTAACTTCTAATTTTATCTAGCCCTCCATAAGTAGGGTCTAAGGTTTAAATTTATTATAAGCTTGTAATAAATTTAAACCTTAGACCCTACTTATGGAGGGCTAGATAAAATTAGAAGTTAGCAGGCCTTGCTGTTTAGCTTTTATGCATAAGGTACCCCCCTTTTTACTAGGTGAGGGGTGCTACTGCTGTAGAGGGGTTAGCCTCCCCCCGTCTAAACGATTTCTTCCCTACTCCTGCCCTGATAAATAGAGGGGTTTCTCTTTGGGGCCTAATCAGAGCCCCCGCTAGCGGGGGCTCTGATTAGGCCCCAAAGAGAAACCCCTCTATTTATCAGGGCAGGAGTAGGGAAGAAATCGTTTAGACGGGGGGAGGCTAACCCCTCTACAGCAGTAGCACCCCTCACCTAGTAAAAAGGGGGGTACCTTATGCATAAAAGCTAAACAGCAAGGCCTGCTAACTTCTAATTTTATCTAGCCCTCCATAAGTAGGGTCTAAGGTTTAAATTTATTACAAGCTTATAATAAATTTAAACCTTAGACCCTACTTATGGAGGGCTAGATAAAATTAGAAGTTAGCAGGCCTTGCTGTTTAGCTTTTAGGTATAAGGTACAATTCTAACCCTAAACTCCCACTAGTTTCTAGTTTTACACCCCTCCCGTAAGTATAATCTAGGGTTTAAATTTATTATAAGCTTATAATAAATTTAAACCCTAGATTATACTTACGGGAGGGGTGTAAAACTAGAAACTAGTGGGAGTTTAGGGTTAGAATTGTACCTTATACCTAAAAGCTAAACAGCAAGGCCTGCTAACTTCTAATTTTATCTAGCCCTCCATAAG
>JAPYSU010000139.1 GCA_029936425.1 Litorimonas sp. | reverse complement strand
GCCAAGGACTTGGGTGGAACCCTTATGACGTTCGAAAAACTGATCGAGGTGTTCCACGAGGGTTCATTGTTGGAAGCAATCAGTTTTCTGGAACCATTGGCACAATACCATATCATCGACCCTTGGCATGCTTCGTCGGACTGGGCTCTGACTGTGTTAGCTGCGAACTTGACAGTTCCAGACGGCGTAACCTGTTATGTCATGGAACTTAATCCAAAATCCGTAGATGACGACAGTAGGTCTTCTCACCTTCTCGACTTGATCAAAGTCCGAAAGTCAGCAGATTGCAACGCTCTGCTCCAAAGCATAGTACTTTTATCTGAAAAAACATCGTTAGCTCCTATCGACGAGACCGCCGGCGCAACTGCTGCAGATATGTTGTTGATAACCACAAGGTCAACAATGTGGCAGCTAGTGGCCGTCGTCTCCGGCAACTCAGGGTACAGGTACATCTCGGAAAACCTTCAACGGAATTTGATTCATGCCGAAGCCTGTGCAACGGCGAACATCGACACTTTTTTCCAGGAACCAGGCCTGGCCGAAGCGTTGGGTGCTTGTAATCAGGTTCTTCACGCACTTCTGCAAGAAGTGCAAGCTCTAGGGAGCATCCCACGCTATCACAGGAACGGAACGATTCAGATGTTTTCATGGGTAGAATTCCTCCAGGATGGCGAATTGGTGTCCTACCTTCCGCCCGAGATGGCAGGGATTGTGGGATTCCAATTCTTCAATGCCATACTAACACTAATTCTCCTTCTGTGGCAGATTTGGACATGCATGGCGGGGAGATGCAGATGCCGGGCGAGCGCTTGTTCTCAAATTAGAAGGCGTGCGCTCCAAAAACCCCCGTGAAAAAATTTAACCGGTCCGATCCGGAAAAATAACCGATAACCGCCGCGCCGATAAATCGAATCGAATACAAATATATATGTCGTGCAGGTCTAATTTAAGTTCTTATACTGTAATATTAAGAAATTTGATGGATTATTAACTCTGTGTATTTCATATGTGGGTGTGGGTAAGTTAAGGCACCAGTCACTCCCAGTACCTGTTGCAGGTGAGGGTATATGTATGTAAAATATAATATTACTACCACTACCAGACATTACACATTTTCATAAAATGTCAATGTCAAACCTGACATTTAATATACGAGACTGACACAAATTCAACACCTGACACACTACACAGTATAATGGAACATTTTACACCACCTACCAC
>JAPYSU010000138.1 GCA_029936425.1 Litorimonas sp. | reverse complement strand
GGCAAATTGGAGCGAGGAACGAGCGGAAATTTGATCCGCCTGCCGCCGCTTGTTAAATTTTGACTTGCACATACCACTGGCTTCCTTTTGGCTCGACAAAATAATGATATGACACTTCTAGGGGTTTGATTGGAGAGTATATTAAAGAGGCAATTGATGCAGTTAGACTTTCTAGCGGCGTAAACACTGGAACGCCAAAGTCACCCTGCCGAATACTGTGCTCAACTAAAACACGCTCGCCATCCTTAGTCATGTAGCCTTTAGCATGCACAAGCAGATGCAAACCTCTTGCCACTGGATAACCGGCCAAATAAATAACCAACGCTACGAATACGCAGACTTTCCGTTTCTTCACATACTTTCCTGAAAATTTAACGCCCGCCTCAGCCGCCGAAGGTCGGCTTGCAGGCACTTGTTAAGTTATTCTGAACTTGCATACCAGTGATGATAAAAGTCTTCTTGGGTTACTTCTGCCAAAGAAGGAGGAACTATCAGCGTATGCTCATTATTGAAAGACAGCACCAAACAGCCTCTTTGATAATCGAATGACTTCAGCCGTACATGGTCAAGGGGACTCAAAGCCTCACTCCACTCCTCGAATTCGCTAGTATCTCCGGGATACTCGTCGGATCGCATAACCGCTCCGGATAAGTTATTGAGGATCCATGGAGGATCGATCCAAATATATTGCCCCTTCTCCGAAAACCTTAATTTAATCGAATTGCACGCCAGCGTTCGTTCGCAATCACGACCAACAAAGGCATTTATAATCTTTATATCTTCGTCGTGATCCATAGATAGATCTCAAACTTAACAGCGTATTCAGTCGAACGATTCGACCTATCTTTTTTCGACATAATTCTGTATCGGGCAGCGCCTTTCTTAGCTACAAAACCCAGCACAGACAATGACCTGGAGATAATTTGAGAACCGTTCGCAGCCGAAAAAACTCGAATGAGCGGCCTATTTCCCGTATTTCCCAGCATTCCCCTTTCCCTGAAAATCACTTTATATCAACCGTTTAGCTTTTTCTGTAAGCCATATCCTACAAGCAAGGCACCCCCGTCCGGTGAGCACGAACCAAGGACAGGCTGAGCAGACACAAAAAAGCCCGGGGACTTGCGTCGCCCGGGCTTGAGGGGTGTAACCCTGGTTATCGCTCTCCCTTAGCGATCTTCGTACCGTTGGTGCTTGAAGAAGATGCCGGTGTCACCGAACTGGGACAGGG
>JAPYSU010000137.1:632-1231 GCA_029936425.1 Litorimonas sp. | reverse complement strand
TCTCGGGGCTTTCTGTAGGTCGCCTGTCTCATGAGCAGCCTTTAGACGGGATATTTGCATTTTCGGTAGAGTTTATCGAGTTGTTGATTGGTGCTTTGAGGTCACCCGGAGTTGAACCTGTAAATGTATCGAAAAGGGCGTCGTTTCATACCGAAGTGCAGAAGCATATAAAATCCGTGGGTGTTTTCTCGTTTCCTTATCTATCGGCAAGAGTTGGCGATCAGTATTGGCGGGTTCCAAGCTATCGACCTACATGGCATGGCAGTGAGATTTTCCTTGATGCTCCTCCCGGAAAGGAAATGCTTTGCCGGCCCAGAGTCAGGCATGAATACAAGTTATGCGATTACGCTCTTGATGCCGACCATCTCGAAAATGGTGCTTTATCATCTATCGTTCCTGAGCCTAGAAGAATAACGGTACGGGCGTCACAGCTACTTTTTCTGGCTAGAGATAGGGAGATGTTGAACTGTAAAGCAATTGAAGAGCACGATGCCGAGTGTAGAGAAAATGCACAGGAGGAGAGCTTCTCTGAAAGGCAGGAAGTCCTGCCAGCCACAGCCACCCCCTGTTACGATAGTCTCAAGGATGTTGATGGATTT
>JAPYSU010000137.1:0-622 GCA_029936425.1 Litorimonas sp. | reverse complement strand
CTGAAAGTAGGGTTATGGCTCTTCAGTGGATTTGTGAGGTTGCAGATGTCAAAGAAAACCAGTTATTGAACGCGGACAAACTTATTGATTATGTGGCCATTGCAATCTGCACATGGAAACAGCCTCTTATAAGTGGGAAGGCGGATACAGTTTATTGCCTCCAGCTTATGCATGCATTACCGAAAACGCATCCTAGTTATTCCAATAAACTTGTGAGATTAATCGCCCTTCGTTTTCAGAGTTCCACAAAAACTTCTGCCGGAAAAGGGAGGGGTTTGAAGGTAAGGAGTAAGGATGTAGATATTTTGAAGAAGACCTCATTGCCGATTCTGATTGAGGCATGGAGGCAGTTTGTGTTTGGCCGCGCCAGAACGGCCAGGAAAGAAAAGAGGCAAGAATGGAAAAGTGATTTGTATGTCTTCCTGGGGCGCAATCAAATTAAAACTGACTATTTCTCCGCTGTGGCGGATGTGTTGCTGAGCGATGAAGACAAGGATAATTTGTTTATTTAATTCAATAAAAACAGCGTGTTAAATGGTTTTGTTCGCGAATATCAGCTCTGCTATTTCTTATTTCCGATAACCGATCTGATTTTTTCTACATTTCGTTCTCCTGTTAACTA
>JAPYSU010000136.1 GCA_029936425.1 Litorimonas sp. | reverse complement strand
TCCGCAGAGACTGGCTGGAGACCGTCGCGCCTCACTACCCTCAGCCTCAACAGCTGCGGGAGATCTGCAAATGTCTACCAAGCTGTCTCGAGCCAGAGCTGAAGAACATGCGGACAATGGCCGAGGTCTGGGAGCTGCTGGACGAGGAGTACGGGAAGCCCATGGAGGCAGTCACCGACATCACCAGCGAGCTCGAGGCCTTCAAGTTCACCAAGAACGCGCGCAACGAACCCGACAAGTTCTTGGAGCTACACCGCGCCTGGAGGAAGGCCGAGAATGACCTGACCGAGATCGGGAAGCTCAATGTCCTGGACCACGAGCCCACAATCGACAAGATGGTCAAGAAGCTGCCATCCAAGGACTCCAGGAAGCGCTACGTGGTGTCCTCCGGGGCTCCAGCAAACATCCACCGTGGTGCCTACCGCAACTTCTGCGCCTTCATGGATGAGGAGTGGGTGCTGATGCGCCGCCTCACCAAGATCGAGGGCGAGACACTCGCCGAGGAGAAGGTCGACACCAAGAAGCCTGAGGACAACAAGTCTGACTCGGGCCCCAGGAAGTCTGCCTGCTACAACTGCGGGGACAAGAACCACAAGAGCATGGATTGTCCCAAGCCCAAGAAGCCCGGCAAGAACACTCATCACAACGATGGCCAGTCAGGGAAACCCGGCTGTCCAGTCTGCCAAGAGCGCCACAGCTACAACACCCCGTCCGGGCCAAAACCTGCATCGCGGCTCATGTGTTGTCCTGCCTTCCGGAGGATGACACCTACCGAGCGCGCCGCGGCTCTGGAGAGGATCCAGGGCTGCGTCATGTGCCTGGACGGGACCGGCAACCACAAGCGCGACACCTGCAAGGCCAACTCCAAGGGGAAGCCTTACGAATCCTGTCAGGAGCAGGTGAACGGGAGACCCTGCGGGGTCATGCATCACTCCATGCTGCACGGGATGCAGATCCGTTACTGCAATGCCGTGTCAGCCACCGCCAAGAAGCCTAATGTTAGGCCGGTGAACCACGGGGAGGAGAACGCCGCCCACACGCTGCTGCAAGTCCAGTTCGTGATGGTGGAGAACGCGCCTCGCCCAGCTGCCACCTTCTGGGACAACGGGTCCAACGTCAACATGGTCTGCAAGGACTATGCCAAGCTGCTGGGACTCGAGGGAAGGCCAGTAAGCCATCATCTCACTACCACCGGCGGCATCAGCAAACCGTGGAAGACCGTGGAGTACACC
>JAPYSU010000003.1 GCA_029936425.1 Litorimonas sp. | reverse complement strand
GGAGAAATGCCCGCGAAAAATGCGGCTTCGTTCTTCCGCGTCCGTGATTTCAGAAGGCCCGGTTTTCAGGATCGTCATGACGTATGACTTCATCCCGTATTCATCCGCGCCGAGCTCTTTTGCGAGTGCCGCGTCATATTTTGGCGGACCCGAATAATAGGCCGCCAAACTGCGGAACATATCGATATTATCATTGATGGAGGTCTGTCCGCTTTTGCCGGCTTGTGCGAAGGTCCTGTGCGCGGCGTTTTTGGCGATGACCATATTCGCCTTGGGATTCACATAGACATATTGTCCATAAATACCGACGGCGAAGAAGTCGCCTTCATGCGGCCCTTCTTGAGGCATGGGCACCCACCACTGATAGCCATAGCCCGTCCCGCGGTCCTGATGGAGGACAGGCGAATGATTGGTCGTGGAATCTTCGACCCAGTCAGCCGGAATAAGCTGCTCTCCGTTCCATTCCCCGTTTTGCAGAAAAAGCTGCCCAAATTTGGCGTAATCCCGTGTGGTGAGATTGAGCCCGCCCAGCGCAAAAGCCGCGTCATAGCCATCCGTCAGATAATAAGGCGCTTGCTCAAATCCCAGATTTTCGCCGTAGGTTTCTTCAAAAAGCTGATGCAGAGATTTCCCGGTGGCTTTGCGGAGCGCCATAGCCGCGACATGGGTGTCGATGGAAACATATTGCCAGTTTGTGCCTTGTTCGAATTCACGCTCCGTCAATCCAGCCGCGAATTTGTCCATGGATTTGCCGAGGCCCAGCACCCGACCCATTTTATTGATGTCGGAGTCCGGATCCATATAATCTTCGTCAAAGCGCACGCCGCTGCTCATATTCAGAATATTGCGCAGGCTGACCCCTTCATAGGCCGAACCGGTCAGTTCAGGCACATATTTGTCGGCCGGGTCGTCTAGACTTTCAATCTCGCCGCTGGCCAGAGCTTGCCCGTAAAGTCCGGACATAAAGGATTTTGCGACCGACCAGCTAATGCGGCGGTCATCGGCGTCTGTGCCTTTATAATAGCTTTCGTGTAAGAGCTTGCCGTCTTTGATAATCACGAGCGCCGTCGATTCCAGCTCTTCCAATATCTCTGACAGCTCTCGTTCCTCTCCGGCAATCGTCACTGTCTCCGGAAGAGTCTCCGTCTCTTCGGGCCAGAGAAATGGCGTCTCGCCAATTTTCAGATTATGGTGCAGGAAGGCCGCGTCCATATGAGAGAAGTTCTGAACAATTTTATCTTCGTCAAACAGGGAATTGACTGTCGCCAGTCGTTTTATCTTTGTGAAGTTCAACGCCAGTAAAAGCGCAAGGATCGCGATGATCCCGATGACAATCCGGATAAACCACTTCATATTCTTCCCCTTTGGCCGTCTTTCAGCCTTCCCCGTCAATCTGTAACGCGACCCGCGCTGCCGTCAATCCATCCTGCGCCGAAGCGCTAACCGGGCTTCCGTCCAGAACGGCGGAGATGAAGCTGTTCGTTGCCGCGCCGAGACTATCAGCGGCGGATGGATCGTCCCCGAAAGCAGCGTTTAAGTCAAAGGGTGTGTCGTGTTGCAGCGTTTTCGCTGCAAAATCTATCAGCACAGTTCCGCTTGGATATTTCAGTGTCATTTGACGGCTGACGCCCTCCTCGACCCGACTGGCAGACAAGATAGCGGTGCCATTTGAAAAATTAAGTTCCGCCCGGGCCGTATCCGGTGTTTTTGACTTTATTGGCTCTGACGTACCGGAGACGGAGTTCGGGGCCTCCCCCATCAGAAAACAACATAAATCTATATCATGTGTCATGAGATCGAGCGTCACGGATGTATCTGTGCCGCGCGGCGAATAGCCCGTATTTCGAACGGCAATAATATGAGTCGGCGCTTCAGTCACTTTATCCAAACCAATAGCGCGGGCCACAAACCGTTCCTGATGACCGATTTGCACGACGAGATTTTTTTCTTGTGCAAGGGCGGTAATCCGCTCGGCCTCTTCGAGCGACGTGGCGATTGGTTTTTCTATCAAGGCGTGGCAATCCGCTTCCAGGGCGGCCATGGCCATCTCTCCGTGATAGCTCGCCGGACACGCAATAATGACTGCCTGTGCCTTCGCAAATAAATCTAAGGAGGTTTTATAGGCTTCCACGCCGTGCTTTTCCGCCAAGGCAGACGCTCTTTCGGAGTCAGGGTCGAAGACGCCAAGAAAGTTTACGCGTTTATCCGACGCTAATTTATTGGCGTGATACCCACCAAACACGCCGGCTCCAATGAGCCCGACTTTGAGATTTTCAGCTTCCATAAGACGTCTTTGAAGGGTTTTCTTGTCCTTGTCAGTAGAGAATCACTTTGTGTCGATTCTCCGAGAATTTAGCAAATCGGACCTATTCGAGTTCAAAATTTGAGGGGTTTTCGGGATAATCCCCAAAAAAACGCCCGAAAACCCCCATAATACCGTGTTTTTAGTGACAGTGCGTCTAAAATAGTTACGGTAATTCCTACGGAGTCCGACATTTCGAGCGGATTCGATAATTCATAAAGGGAGATCCAAAATGAACAAAAAAGAACTCGTAAGCGCAATTGCCAGCCACACTGATTCCACTCAGGCGGCCGCCGGTGAATTCCTCAACGCTTTTTGCGAAGTTGTTGTCAGCGAAATGAAAAAGGGTGACGGATCAACTGTTGCTATTCCTGGCTTTGGCCAGTTTATCGCCAAGCATCGCGCCAGCCGCGAAATGCGCAACCCTGCCACAGGCAAAATGATGATGAGCAAAGCGAAAACCTCCGCTCAGTTCAAAGCGTCTGCGGCGCTCAAAGACCTTTAGGACTTATTAAAAGTTAGGGTATGAGACCGGCTTGGAGCCTTCCGAGCCGGTTTTTTTGTGGGGTCTATTTCGACCGGAAGCCATTTATATCTGATTGGGTTTAAGTTTTTCGAAGGGGTAAAAATGAACCAAAAGACATCAGACACTATCGTCGGACTGGATGACCTTGTTGAAGACTTGTTCGGGATGAATATCCGAAGCTTCAAAACAATTTGGGTGTTATTTTCTTCACCTAGGCAATATTTCGTTGCGGCCAAAACCCCCGCCTGGATGAATTTATATACGCCCTCCACCCGGTTATGGCTTGGCCTGATGGCCATCCTGATTGCCCTGCAATTCTTCTGGGCCAAACCAGATGCGGCGTTCATGAGTAATCTTGCTGCAACTTTACAAACTGGATTGGCCGATGCAGCCACCAAAGCCGGATCCTCAGCAGATTTTGCAGCCTTTGATATGAAGGGCGAATTACAAAAGGCGATGAAGCTTAATTACCTCATCTATCCTTTTGTCTTCGTCTTTATCTTTTCAATTTTCGCCTGGATTTACAGAGCATGGGGCGAAGTTCTCTCTTTTACAGTAAGATTAAGGTATGTATTTGCCGTCATAGTTCCCGCCTCTGTCATTGGCCTTGTGACAACGCTTGTGACTCCGTTCCTCACGGCCACTCAACTCCCTTTATTCTCGGTCGTTCAAACTATCGTCATTTTGGGACTATATTTTCTGACCGGCTTTAGGGGCGCATTTGGACATATGGACAAAGGCGAAGCCTTCGGAAGGTCAATCGTGTTAGCGATAGGAATCTTTATTACACTGACAATCGCTCAGATCATATCTTACGGTTTGTCTTTCGGGATCAGCTTACTTCCAGCGGCAGGCGACTTTATACAAAGCGGCCTGCCTTAAACCAATCTAACTCGCCATACGGGCCAAGTCTTCTTTGCGGTAGCTCCGAAGCTCCTCGGAAATCTGGAAGGCCAGCTCCAGTGCCTGGTTGGCATTGAGGCGCGGATCGCAATGGGTATGGTAGCGGGAGGACAGATCCTCTTCCCTTATCATCTTAGCCGAACCGCCAAGACATTCCGTGACGTCCTGTCCTGTCATCTCGAAATGCACGCCGCCTGGCCAGCACCCTTCGGAGTGAAGGACTTGCATAAAGCTTTTCACTTCCGACAAGATATTGTCGAAAGGCCGGGTTTTATATCCTGACGCTGTCTTGATCGTATTGCCGTGCATTGGGTCACATGACCAGACGACGTGACGTCCGGCGCGTTTCACAGCGCGCGCGAGGGATGGCAAACCCTTGGCGACTTTGTCATGGCCATAGCGGGCAATCAGCGTCATCCGTCCCGGTTCATTTGACGGATTGAGCACATCGAGAAGTTTCATCAACTCATCCGGCTCAAGCCCCTCACCGACTTTCATGGCGATCGGGTTTTCGATACCTCGGAAGAATTCAACATGAGCGTGATCAAGCTGACGCGTCCGGTTGCCGATCCACAGCATGTGGGCAGAAGTATCGTACCACCGCCCGGACGTAGAATCGATCCGAGTCATCGCCTCTTCATAGCCTAGAAGCAATCCCTCATGGGACGTATAGTAATCTGTCTGAGCCATTTGAGGTGTGCTTTGCGCTGTGACGCCGCAAGCCGACATGAAATCAAGAGCATCGGAAATCTTATCCGCCATCCTCTTATATTTTTCATTCGTTTCTGTGCCTTCAACAAATCCCAAATTCCATTTGTGAATATTCTCAAGATTGGCGTAACCCCCGGTCGAGAAGGCGCGAAGTAGGTTAAGCGTAGAGGCGCTCTGGCCATAGGCTTTTAAAAGCCTCTCCGGATCCGGCATGCGGCTCTCAGGGGAAAATTCCATGCCATTGATGTTATCCCCGCGATAGCTCGGCAGCGTTATCCCATCCCGCACTTCAACAGGCGAGCTTCGCGGCTTACCAAATTGACCGGCAATTCGGCCGACTTTAACGACCGGCTGCCCGGCGCCATAAGTCAGGACAACGGCCATTTGCATCATAATGCGGAACATGTCGCGCAGATTGTCGGGGTGAAACTCTTTGAAGCTTTCGGCGCAGTCGCCGCCCTGCATCAAAAATGCTTTTCCCATAGCGACCTCACCAAGGCGCGCTTTCAGGCGGCGGGCTTCCCCGGCAAAAACGAGAGGCGGATAGCCTTTTAAGGTGGACTCGACTGACGTGAGAGCCTCATTGTCCGGATAATCATCCGGAATATGTAAAGCGGGAAGTCCGCGCCAGCTTGAAGGGGTCCATCTTTTCTGAGTCATGGTCATAACTTTATCATTTGGCGGTCATGGCAATTCATGTCCGCGCGGCTTATCAGGCTTACTATATTTTGACTAGAGTGTCTTTAACATCATTGCGACAGGCAATAAGGCAAAATATCACGCTTCACTGTATATTTTTTGACAGGAGAGGTTATTTTTACCTCTTGAGAATGCCGCCTTGAAATAAAGTTGCCCTCTAAGAGAGGCGGACATGATACACTATTCTTTCAGTGCCGCCCTGACATAAAGAGAGCCTGTATAGACGGATAATATAGCCGCCAACCAAAGGCAGGTTAGTCCGGTCGCCTTACTCATTGAAACGATATCTGGAATGACATTATCGATTGGCAGATAGCTCTTTGCCAGAATCCAGATAATAAGAATGGCAATCGCCAACATCTCAAATGCTGTTTTCCATTTCGCTAATTTTGTCGGAGGCATGGCCCGACCTGCTAGAGCGGCGTGCTCTCTCGCCCCGGATACGAGAATGTCTCGAAAAACGATGGCAAGCGAAGGAATAAGGAATATTGGGTTGCCAAGCGCCGCAATGGAAAAGGCAATGACGCAGCCCGCAACCAGGAGTTTATCGGCAATTGGGTCAATCATACGCCCGAAGCCGCTAACGACATTCCATTTGCGCGCGAGATACCCGTCGAGAAAATCCGTCAAGGCCGCCAGGATAAATAAGCCTAACAGAACCCAGGCTTTGGCTAAAAATAAGTCCCACTTAAACGCAAGTGATAAAATTCCAGCAATAAAGAGGGGCACACTTAAAATTCGGGCAATCGTCAGGACATTAGGCACCCAGTATAAAGAATGACGATCACTCGGTTCTGTGGCCACAGGATCAACGAGGGAAGGATCGTTTGGAGGTGTATCAGACATTAAGCATCATTCGCTGTAAACTTGGTTCGGAAAATACGTATGGCCGACGCGACGCTAAGCGCAGCGGCGAGCCAAAGAAAAAGCTCTCCAAAAAACCAGACCCAGGGGGACCCTAGATTCAGCAGTCTCGCAGGGTCATCCTCAGCTCGAAAGACATCCGTAAATTGAGAGAGCCAAGGCGCCGCTACAAGCGTGCAAACCGCCAGAATGGACAGACCTACTTTTGCATTAGATAATTTATTATCAGGCAAGCCAAATTGGCGAAGTTCCCGGCCTTTCAACAAGGCTACGGCCAATTCTCTTAAAAACAAAATCACCACCGGAACGGCAAATGTCCACGTCAGTATCCCTTCTCGAACTATCACGATAGACAAAGCCAGCAACACGCCAAGTGTGAGCACAGTATCCGCGATGTCATCAATCCATCCATATTTACGATACGCAGAACGGGACGCGCCGCCTAAATAATCATCAAGGACATCGGTCAGGGCCGCAATCAGAATTAAAATAGAGGCAAACACGGCCATTTTAATATCTGGCCATGTCGCGATTATAATCGCCATAATAACAGGCGTAATGAGCAGGCGAATAAAGGTTAGCCCATCCGCAAAAGCGCCGCCCGCCTGCTTCGGGGACATTTTTGACGCTTTCTGCGATGTCAAACTCTCCGGTTTTGGCATGGATACATCTCCTTGCCTTGGTCTAACAGCTATCTTTCATGAAAGTAATCATAAATCGTTCGCGCCATGGCAGAACTTACGCCTTCCACTTTTGCAAGGTCTGCGGCAGAGGCCCCTTTGACGCCTTTTGCGGAGCCGTAATGCGCTAGGAGCGCCTTCTTTCGGGCGGGCCCGACACCTGGAATTCCGTCCAGCGGATTGGTTTTCATTGCTTTCTTGCGGCGCGCGCGATGTGTTCCGATGGCGAATCTGTGGGCTTCATCCCGTAATCGCTGAAGGTAATAGAGAGCCGGCGTCCGAGACGGCAGGCTGAAGACCTCGCGGCCATTCATGAAAAAGTTTTCGCGTCCCGCATTTCTGTCCGGCCCTTTCGCAATGCCGACCAGAGTTGTGCGTTCCAGAACGCCCAATTCACGCAAGGTCTCCGTCACGACAGAAAGCTGCCCCTTCCCGCCATCAATCAAAACGAGATCAGGCCACTGCAAGCTGTTATCCTTAGCCAGTCTTGAGAAGCGGCGGCGGAAGACCTCTCGCATCATGGCGTAATCATCGCCCGGCTCTGTCTCGGTATCCTTGATGTTGAACGTCCGGTACTCACGCTTCTGAAATCCTTCCGGTCCGGCCACGATGAAGGCGCCAATCGCGTTTGTGCCTTGAATATGACTGTTATCGTAAACTTCAATCCGCTCCGGCGGCGCTTCCATTCCAAAGATTTCCTGCAGTTCCGACAGCAATTTTGTCTGCGACGCGGTTTCGGCAAGCTTTCGTCCCAGCGCCTCTTGTGCATTGGTCACCGCCTGCCCGACGAGCAATTTTTTCTCGCCTCTCTGCGGCCTGATGACGTCGATATTCCGGCCGGATTGCGCCGAAAGCGCGCGTTCGACGAGATCGTGATTGGGAAGATCCTCACTTACGAATATCTGTTTCGGAATGGGTTTGTTATTATAAAATTGAGCGATGAAAGCTTCCATAACTTCTGCATTGCTCTGTTCTTTGGCGTGGCGCGGAAAATGACAGCTATTCCCCCAATTCTGTCCCGCGCGGAAAAAGAAGACCTGTATGCAGCTCTGCCCGCCTCCGGAATGCAGTCCGATAACGTCGCCATCAGAAAAAGTGGTGGGGTTGATGCCGCTAGAATTCGTCGTGACCTTTGACATAGCCTGAATTCGATCCCGGAGCTCCGCCGCCTTTTCGTAATCCAGTTCTTTGGCGGCGGCGTTCATTTCCTTTGACAGACGTTTTCGCAGGCTGTCGGATTTTCCTTTCAGAAAATCTTCGGCATCAGAAATCAAATCGCCATAGTCTTTTAAAGAAATCTCGCCCGTACAGGGGGCGGAGCAGCGCTTTATCTGATGCTGGAGACAAGGGCGCGTCCGGCCCTCATATATGCTGTCGGAGCAATTACGGAGGCGAAAGGCTCTTTGTAATGTGTCCAGAGTCCGGTTTACCGCACCTGCACTGGCGAAAGGGCCGTAATAATCGCCTTTGATGTTGCGCGCGCCGCGATGTTTATTCACCTGCGCGGCGGGATGATCCTTTCGCACCAGAATATAGGGAAAACTTTTATCGTCCCGCAGCAGAATATTATAGCGGGGTTTCAGGCGTTTGATCAGACTCGCTTCGAGCAAGAGCGACTCGGTCTCAGTTTCGCAAACCACAAATTCCATTTCGCTCGTGGCGCGGATCATGCGGCGAAGCCGGGTGGGGTGACGATCATATTTTGTATAGGCGGTGACCCGTTTTTTAAGGTCCTTAGCTTTGCCCACATAAAGCACGCTGCCATGCTCATCCATCATGCGATATACGCCGGGTTTGTTCGGAAGCCGGCTCACATAATCGGCAATGCGGTCCGGCCCGACGAGCGGTTTCGCTTTCTTTTCAGACCTGTCTGAGTCGGAGGAAGACATGCCTCTTAATTAGGCATTGTCTCCGTCTATCGCAAATTGTTCGAGCACGGAGAGCTGCACGCGCTCAAGCGCAATCTGGTGAGTGGCGGCAAGAACCACCTTTGGTGCCTTTCCCGCTTTATGCGCCTCGCGCCACCGCTCGAGACAAAGGCACCACTGATCACCGGCTTTCAATCCCGGAAAGTTGAAGCGCGGCATAGGCGTGGTCAAATCATTGCCTTGAGCCTTGGAATATTCAAGAAATTCGTCTGTCACCACCGCGCAGACGATATGGCGGCCGCGATCGCTCGGTCCAGTTTCGCAACATCCATTGCGGAAAAATCCGGTCATAGGATCTGTAGAACAGGGCTCAAGAGGCTTACCCAAAACGTTAAGGCTGTCCGTCATGTCCGGCGTCTCAGAATTTCTACGCCCGCCACTTCCGCCTTGAGTAAAGCCTGAGGCTTGGAAATGCGCACGGCGCAGCTCTGCACTCTCGGATCATACCCCAGAGCCCAGTCTGCAATTCGCTCTGCCAGAGTTTCCACGAGCTGCACATGGGCTTCCAATGCAATCTCCTCGGCTTTTTCGGCCACAACACCGTAATCGAGAGTTTCATGAAGGCGGTCATCTTTTGGCGTCTCCATGCCCGTCATATCCAGTTCAATATCCAGAATAATGGGCTGAGTGGCTTCATATTCATGCGGATGAACACCGATAGACGCCAGAATTTGTAAGCCGCGAACAAATATCCGGGTGGTAGGCTGCACGGCCTGTCTGTCGCGGAGGCGACGGTAAATAGAGGAAGACTTCAACATTTCAATCCTCACCTATCATCATATCCGGTGTTTCCCAGCGTAAATGTTGTCCGCTATCCACGGCAAGAAACTGCCCCGTCACGGAGCGGGCTTCGAGCAGATAGCGCGCCGCCTGTAATAATGTTTCCGGCGGGGAGCCATGTCCGAGTAAGGTTTCTGACGCTTCCTTTTCAAATTCGTCTTCAGTCTGGCCACTATTTTGCAAGACCGGCCCCGGCCCTATGGCGTTCACTCTTACTTTTGGCGCAAACGCCTGCGCCATTGTCATCGTCGCCCAGTGTAGAGAGGCTTTGGATAGTGTGTAGGTAAAGAATTTAGGATTGGGTTTGAGAACGCGTTGGTCAATCAGATTTATGATGGCGCCGCCATCTTCTGCTTGGTCGGCAAAATGTTGAGACAGTATGAGGGGCGCCCGAAGATTTGCGTCCATATGAAAATCATACGTCGCGCGAGAAAAATCTCTGGCCGTATCTTTCTCAAATGTGGAGGCATTATTTATAAGAGCCGTTATCGGGCCGCCTGCTACGTCCACAGCCCTTTCAATCAAAGTGTCGCATTCCTGCGGTACAGACAGATTTCCCTGTACGGTAAAAGCCTGGCCGCCCGACTTTCTTATTTCCGCCGCAAGTTTATCGGCCTTCTCTTCGCTCCGAAAATAATGAATAATCACGGCCCAGCTATCGCCGGCCAATCCTCTGGCCAAGGCAGCGCCAACTCTCGCCCCGCCGCCGGTTATAAGGACTGATTTACGCATCAGGCGTCACAACATAACGAGCACGTTCCCCGCAAGAAGGCCGCCCGACTTCGACGCAAACGAGCCCCCCGAGTTTTGGAGCCAGACGTTCGAAAATCCACATCGCTATTTGTTCGAGGGCGGGCTGTTCCAATCCTTCAATTTCATTGAGAAGACTATGATCAAGCGGTTCAACCACTTCTTTCACGATGGTTTCAATTTTCCAAAGGTCGCGAATCCAGCCTTTATCGGATTGCGGATCACCGCGCAGGACGACTTTGCCGTAAAAGCTGTGGCCGTGAATATGTTTGAACAGGTCATTGGCGTCCGGATGGCCAAAGTAATGGGCCGCTTCAAACTGGAAGTCTTTTTCGATTTCAAGATAAGAGCTCATACGAGACCCGGTTAAGACGACTTAAATCATGCTTCTGGCGATCGCCAAAAGATAGAGAATATAGGCCGCGGTAAAGATAAATCCAGTTTTACGGCCAATCGGTTTGCGCGTCAGGACAAAAGCCAGAAGGGCAAAAGTAGCGGCCAGCATAACCCACATATCAAAGACATAAAGATTACGCTCGACAACAACATCCCCTGCCATGGCGGCAGCGCCCATAACGGCAAGTGAGTTAAAGATGTTAGACCCCAGAACATTACCTAGCGCCACTTCTGAATGGCCCCTGTAAGAGGCAATCACAACAGTCGCAATTTCAGGCAAGGAAGTTCCGATGGCGACAATTGTGAGTCCGATAATGGTTTCAGACACATTGAACCCGACAGCAATTTGTTGCGCGTGCTCAACGATCAACCATCCGCCTAACACCAAACCTATCAGGCCAAAAAAGACCCACGCCAGGGAAACAAAAAGATTAACCGGCAATCCGCCATGCCCTTCGTCGAGCTCTGACATTTCTTCAAGAATTGGATCATTGGCACCGGCGCGGGCCAAAATGAACATCCAGACGAGGTAAATAAGAATTCCGGTGAAAAGCAAAGCGCCCTGCCAGAAAATCATCGGGTTATGAACAAACGCTAGCACAACGAGCGCGACAGTCGATAGGAGGCAGAAGAGACTGTTACGGGCCACACCGCTAACATTGGTCGGAATTGCCATAATTATGGCCGGCAAGCCGAGCGCGAGAAGTATATTGGCTATGTTAGATCCGACCACATTTCCGATGGCGAGCGTCCCGACACCGTCCAAAACGGCCTGGACGCTGACCACCATTTCAGGGGCAGACGTGCCGAAAGCAACGATCGTGAGTCCGACAATCAACGCCGGAACGCCCCAATGCCGCGCCAAGGCCGCTGCGCCGCGCACCATAAAGTCGCCTGAGACGAGCAGGACGACAATGCCTAGCAGTAGTAATCCGAAGGCAAGAAACATAGCTTAGTTCATAATTTCGGGGTTAATCGAAACGTCTGTAATCAAGGAAGTTGAGAGCGCCGAAAACAATAATGACAAGACCAAAAGCAAATAATGCCGGATCCATTGTGAACAGGCCGAAAACGCTGATACCGGCTTGGATAAGTGAAAACATAAATTCCGTCCCAAAATATGAGCAAACTGCGCGGCAGCCACCCGTCTAAACATTAAGTCGGTCTATAAACGGCTTAATCTCAAATGCCAACTGCGCTATAGAGTCATTACAGTAAAAGAGGAAGATGAGTCATGGCAAAGATTTTAGGGGTTGGAGGTGTTTTCTTACGCTGCAAAAATGTAGAGGCTTACCGGAATTGGTGGTCAGAGAAAATGGGATTGGATATTACGGATTGGGGCACTTTTGAATGGGAGCGCAAATCAAACTCTCGATCTATGCTTAGCCCATTTGAAGATAAGAGCACTTATTTCGCCCCGTCATCAGAGAGGGTCATGATAAATCTCCAGGTCGAAGATGTTCCAGCCCTGATTAAGCGGGCCAAAGAAAACGGAGCCACAATTGTCGGAGACATTGAGCCCACGGAATATGGAGTTTTTGGTTGGTTTATAGATCCTGAAGGATACAAAATTGAACTTTGGGAGGCCCCTCCCGCATAATGAAAAACGGGCCTTGAGTGTCAAAGCCCGCTCTTATTATTGGTCTCCGCCATTGCGCATAACGGAGACCTCCACATCTGTTATAACAAACAGGGTCGCGGGACACCGCAAACCCTGCTTGCCTGGATATATCAAGCCCACATAATATCCATATTTAAGACTGCGTTTTCACACAAAGCGTTCCCCAAAATCCGCCGAAACGGACATGTCCAGGCAATGCCTGTACCTATCTTACCGTGGTAAGAACAGGGCGCCCACAAACATAACGTCAGACAAGTTTGGCGATACTTTATGCCAGTCTTTTGTGAGTTCAAGCTAAAGGGATAGCTCTTACCCACGATGTGTAAAATGCTGTTTTTATTCGAAAAAGTCCTGTTGGATGACTGATATTTTTCTTAGGTATTTCTTAGGTTGCATGTTTTCAATGTATTTTGTATCAGGTTGTAAATGCCTTTATTAAACCCGAGCCCTTTCAATTAACTTATGCTGCTAAAAGCCCCTTTTCATGAAAACGGCAAAGATAGGACAGACGCATATTGACTTTGAAGCCCTCACGATTGAGGGGTTTAAAGGACGGACATCTGTGGAACCAAAGGTCATGAAGCTACTTCATGTTCTGGCCGAAAAACCAAACACCGTTTTTACCAGAGAAGAGCTTATCACAGCGGTTTGGGGCGTCGATTTTGGCGGTGATGAACGGCTGTCTAGAGCGATCTCATTGCTTCGTAAAGCTTTGGGAGAACAAAAGGGATCGCGCCGGTATATCGAGACGATCTCAAGGCGCGGCTATCGACTAATCGCTACGGTTGAAGACACATCACACAAGGGCACATCAGATATCGCCTTTCCTAGCGATCTGACGGCCTCCTCTAATCCTCCTCCAGATTTTCCTACCGCTTTCCAATCAGACCAAGCAGACGTCCCCTCGCAAAATTCAAGTAAACGAACCCCTTCCTTTCTAAGATCGATTCGAAGCTACCTGCATAAACAAAAGCGAATGACCTGGATTGGAGCGGGCGCGGCGGCTGCGACCACGGTTTTCTTTGTAATGGGTATACAGGCTTCCCAACCTCAAAACCTCCCTGTCAATGAGAGCATGCGACAGGGTCTTCACAATATTCATTATTTTTCTCATCCCGGCGCCATCGACGGCGCGCAAGAATTGTTTTCAAATATTTTAGCCAAAAATGAGCAACATGCCGGCGCCAGCGCAGGTCTCGCCCTCTCTCTCATACGGGAATATACTTCCGAAGAATCTGACCCGGCTTTGTTGAAGCAAGCCGAAGGCGCCGCCCGCCAGTCTTTGGAGTATAACGATCAGCTCGCCTTGGGCCACATTGCTATGGGGTGGGTTAAAGAGTTTCAGGGAGACTTCGACGAAGCGCTTAATCATCTGAATAAAGCTGACATTCTGGATCCGAATAATGCCCTTACCCTCGAAAGCAGATTTCGAATTTCCGGTCAAAGAGGAGATTTCAAGGGCGCGGAAGATATCCTCAACCAAGGAATAGCTCTGTATTCAGACGATCCGATATTTCCAAGTTACGCGGCCGATATGTATACCTATCTGGATAGACTTGATGAAGCCGAGACAATGGCGCGAAAATCCATTTCTCTCGATCCTGAAAACTCCCGCAGTTATTCTCAACTGGCCCAGATACTCCACCGGCAAGATCATACTGTAGAAGCGATTAAAGTTTTGCAGGATGGCTTAAAAATTCATCAGAATGCATCCCTTTACAATAACCTCGGCACCTATTTGTTTTTCCAAGGTCAGTATGAAATGTCGGCGGGCGCGTTTGAAAAAACTTTAGAGCTTGATGGCAATTCGCACTTTCCTCTCTATTGGGCCAATCTCGGTGATGCCTATCGCTGGGTCCCCGGAAAGGAAAAAGAATCGCGGCAAGCCTATTTGAGAGCCCTGCAACTCTGGGAATCTGAACTGGAAGTGTCACCGGAAGACTTTAACACTCAAAGCCGAATGGCGTTGTATAATGCCAAAATCGGAAGAATACAGAAGGCGAAAACTTTTCTCGAAGAGTTAGAAAGAATGGAAGATCTCAATTCCATTTATTACTACCGCGCATTGGCGACCGCAGAGATTTTGGGGAATAGAGAATTTGCTCTATCTATGTTGGAAAAAGCGCTGCAGGCAGGTTATCAAAAAACGGAAATAGAGAATGATCCGGAATTGAAGGATTTACGCGAAGACGCCAATTATCACCTGACCATGGCCAGTCTTGAATAGTTCTAATCCCTAAAACTTGCCTCACAAAACCTTTTGAAGAAAAAACCTCATGACAGACTATACTTTAGAAATTGAATTCGATGTAAACCAAGTGACGCGAAGCTTGCAGTATAAGTTCACCTCGCCCGAGGGCTCTCCTGAGATTCCGGAAGGCGCCCTTGCCGGAACTTATCACTTCTCGGCCGGCGATACGCTCGGGTTCAAATTAACCGCCACAGGCAAGGCTACTGACGAGATCGGCGTGTCTGTCACGGATTGTACAATCATCTCAATCGGCACGTCCAGTATTGGAAAGTTTGACCTCTCGCCTTTCAGCAAGGAAAGCGCTGCTATAAAAGTCGATCATTGGGGACCGCCTTCCATTTCCGAAACTGAACCGGACAGGGTGAAGGTTATTATAGAAGGTGATATGACGCTGCCCATCATTGCCGAAAATGGACAATGGAAAATATCGGGCTACCTATCTGCCGGACTTCGCATTGCGGGAAAAACCTATAACCGCCTGTTTTATTTCGACCCCGAAGGGTCAACAGGTAATGGCGGCGGGCATAGCTTCCCTTAACCGCTACCCCAGAAAAGACAGAGGCGGCGCTGTTTTCGGTGGGGCGGAGAGAGAGAACCGCATAGTTACCGAAAAGAGCTACCGCCCTGCTACGTGCCCTAATTTGCAAAGTCTCGGATGACGGGGCGAATCAGGGGGGACGCACGCAAGTTTTGTTATAGAATAACACCGCTGAACAGAAACTGAACGAAGCTGTTGTCAGAGGTTCACCTTGGTGACAGCCCCGTAATGATGTGCCTCCAAGTAAAAAAGCCTCCGCAAGGGAGGCTTTCAATTCACAATCATATCCGGATCGAAACCGACATTAGGCGCCATCCGCCTTTAAGAAGATTTCTTGGATGTTCCGGAGGCTGTTTTCTTTGTTCCAGTCCTCGCCGTTGCTGACTTTTTTGCGGAACCAGATTTTGACGCAGAGACGGTTTTTCTGGGCGCCTTCTTGGCGGAGGCGGCCTTCTTGGCAGCTGGTTTCACGCCTTTATCTTGTTTCAAGGCTTCAATTTCGGCAAGCGCTTTCTCAAGGCGAGCCTTCAGCACTTCATGCTCATCCCGGCTCACCAGATCCATGTCGGCAATGAATTTTTCGGCCTGAGATCGCGACATGGCTTTAACTTCGTCGCCAACGCCTTTGAGCGCGCCGGCCGCATTTGTCAGGAAATTCGAAATGTCATCGAGGGGGCGGGATTTACTTTGCATCACAATGGCCTTTTAAACGGAGTTTCGCTTTGATTCATAGATAGGGACAGGTTACAGGTTTTTCCAGATGTTAGGGTCCAAGTTAATTGAGATTTTTTGGACGCATTATTTGGCAGGGTTTGCATGTTTCTGGCGTTGATTTCTGATTTTCAGGCAATCGTCTTCCCATCTTGGCTGAGTGACGAAGCCTTTTCTATAGGCCCGCTCTCGGTCAAATGGTATGGCCTCGCCTATCTGCTGGGCGTATTCGGAGCCTATTATTACGCCAGCCGGCTCTGCCAGCGTAAAGATATTTGGATCTCAAATCACCCGACGCGCGGCCCTGAAATCGTTCCCACCAAAATCATCTTGCAGGATTTGATGTTTTATTGCCTGCTGGGCATAATAATTGGCGGACGTCTGGGCTATATCGTTTTCTATTCCACCTCGACACTCTGGGAAACGCCTCTGGATATTTTGAAAGTCTGGACAGGCGGGATGAGCTTTCACGGCGGTTTCCTCGGCGTTGTTGCGGCTTGCGCCTATTCGAGCTGGCGGACAAAAGTGTCAAAGCTGCGTATCGGAGATATGGCGAGCGTCGGCGCGCCGATTGGCCTGGGTCTGGTCAGACTCACAAATTTCGTCAATCAGGAGCTTTATGGCCGCGTTACCGATGTGCCCTGGGGCTTTATTTTTGCAACAGCGCCTGACTCTCAACCCCGGCATCCAAGCCAGCTTTATGAAGCCTTCCTCGAAGGGTTTGTTCTCTGGCTCATTCTTCGAATCCTTTGCACAAGATTCAAGGCCTTGACCAAGCCAGGCGTCGTTTTCGGCGCGCTCATGTTCTTTTACGGTATTTTCCGGTTCAGCGTCGAATTCGTTCGAACGCCTGACAATATCCCGCAATTCGGAACCTACCCTCTCATCGGCGAGCTGACCCGCGGCATGGCTTACTCCCTGCCGATGGTCGTAGTCGGGGCCGCCCTCATGGCGTGGGCCTGGAAGCGCTCCCCCGTTTCGCCCAAGCGGATCGAAGAAGAGACGCCCTCCAAGACATGAGTACCCAGCTCGAAGACCGGATTAAGTCGCTCATAAAATCAACCGGCCCCATCAGCGTGGCCGAATATATGACGCTTTGCCTGCTTGATCCGGTGGATGGGTTTTATCCGACCCGCGACCCGCTTGGCAGCGCCGGAGATTTTATCACAGCGCCTGAAATCAGCCAGATGTTTGGCGAAGTGCTGGGCTTATTCGCCTTGCAAAGCTGGATGGATATGGGAAAGCCCAATCCGTTTTTTCTGATCGAGCTGGGCCCCGGACGCGGCGTCATGATGGCGGATATGCTCCGCGCGGCGTCTCTGGACGAAGATTTTAAAAAGGCTGTCCAAGTTGTTTTGATCGAAGCCTCCTCGGCGCTCGAAGCGGTTCAGGGGCAGACGCTCGGACATCTCGGATTCCCAGTGCAATGGGTTCAAAACCTCGAGGCGGCTCCGGCCGGGGCGTCTCTTGTCATAGGTAATGAATTTCTGGATTGCCTTCCTATTCGTCAATTCATTCAACGCGACCCTTTCGCCGGAAAAGACGGCTGGCATGAACGTCATGTCGGACTGGATGAAGAAGGTCGCCTTCGCTTTGAAATTGGCCCCGAGCCCATTGGCGCAACGGCCAAAAGCTTCCTCCCGGACGCGCAATCAGACGCCCGAAAGGACGAGTTACTGGAGACCTGCCCCTCTGTTCACCAAATCATCGAAACTCTCAAAGCTCGCTTTAAATCTCATCCGGGCCGCGCCCTTTTCATAGATTACGGACCCGAGGTCACAGAATTCGGGGATACGCTTCAAGCCCTGAAACGACACAAAAAGATTGGTGTTTTTGAGCTGCCGGGAGAGAGTGATTTAACCGCCCGGGTGGATTTTCAGACGCTGATTGAAACTGCGGCTTCACAAGAACTCTCAACTCATGGTCCGGTCACGCAACGGGAATTTCTTTCAAAACTGGGACTCGAAATGCGCGCCGTCGCCCTGGCCCGAGCCCAACCAGACTCCAAGGCCGTCATTGCGCGTCAACTCCACCGCCTGACGGACGAATCAGAAATGGGCGAATTATTCAAGGCGGTGAGTTTGCAGTCACAAGGGTTACCAACCCCATTAGGATTTCGAGAATGACCCCTCCATACAAGACTCATCCTGACCTCAACACTCCCCATGGTTTTTTCGGACGTCAAGGCGGCGTCTCGGAAGGGATATATGAAAGCCTGAATGCAGGGGAACGTTCGGAGGACAGCCCAATGGACATCGCCGAAAACCGCAAGCGTATAGCCGACGCCCTGCAAGCCGACCATCTCGTCAGCCTTCATCAAATCCATTCGGATCAAGTTGAAATCATCTCAGAGCCACCCTCTTCTCCTCTAAAGGCTGACGGCCTTGTGACGAAGACCAAAGGTCTCGCCCTGTCCGTTCTTTCCGCCGATTGCGGCCCGGTTTTGTTTGAAGACGCCGAAGCCGGCGTAATCGGCGTCTGCCATGCCGGGTGGCGCGGTGCATTGGGCGGCATCGTCGAAAGCACTGTCGCCGCCCTCTGCGAAGCTGGGGCGACTCCGGCCAATATCTCGGCGGTTCTCGGCGCCTGTATTAGCCAGCCCAATTACGAAGTCGGAAACGCGTTCAAATCAGACTTTATGGAGATCGACGAAACATTCGAACGTTATTTCAAAGATAGCGAAAAAGATATCCCGCATTTCGACCTACCGGGTTTTATACTCTCCCGCCTGAAGGCCAGCGGTGTTACGAAGTGCAGCTGGACTGGCGAGTGCACATACGGCAATCCAGACCTTTATTTCAGCTATCGCCGCAATACGCATGAGGGCGTAGAAGGCTATGGACGTAACCTTTCTGTCATAATCCTCAGGTGAATCACTTGTCAGCCCTAGACTCCCCCGAGCCTCCCGCTTAAGAGCCCCCTAACACGACCGAGCCTACCGGCATTTCGTTGCGGGCTCTTGATACGGAAAAAATCGTCATGAAACTGATCAGCGGCACGGCCAATGAACCCCTCGCCCGCGGCATTGCCGACGTCCTGGACATTCCCCTCACTGCAGTCGACATAGAGCGTTTTCGGGACCAGGAAATTTTCGCAAAGATTAACGAGAATGTGCGCGGAGAGGATATCTTCCTCGTTCAGCCGACCTCCGCCCCGGCCAATGACCATTTGATGGAGCTTCTCATTCTGATCGACGCGCTGGTTCGCGCCTCGGCTCAGCGTATTACGGCCGTCATTCCTTATTTCGGATATGCCCGTCAGGACAGAAAGACAGGCGGGCGCACACCGATTTCAGCCAAATTGGTTGCAAATCTTATCTCGAAAGCTGGCGCGCACCGAGTCCTCACTGTAGATCTCCATGCCGGGCAAATTCAGGGCTTTTTCGACATTCCGACGGATAACCTGTTCGGCCAGCCTGTCTTCGTAAATGATATTAAAGACCGCTTCTCTGCCTCTGATCGTGAAAAAATGCTGTTTGTGTCACCGGATACAGGCGGCGTCGTCAGAACGCGCGCTATTGCCAAAATGTTCAATGCCGATATCGCTATCGTCGATAAGCGTCGCCCCAAAGCCGGCGAATCGGAAGTCATGAACATTATTGGCGACGTCGCAGGCCGCAGCTGCATCCTGTATGATGATATCATCGATTCCGGTGGCACGCTCTGCAATGCAGCCAAAGCGCTCAAGGATCACGGGGCAAACTCCGTTTCAGCTTATATCACCCATGGCGTCCTCTCGGAGCCTGCTGTGGAGCGCATTACCAAATCCGAGCTGACCGAAGTCGTGATTACCGATACAATTGCGCAGCCCGACGCCGTCAAAGCCTGCCCAAAGATTCGCGAATGCACGACCTCGACCTTGCTCGGCGAAGCCATTCGCCGCATCGCCAATGACGAAAGCGTCTCCAAACTGTTTAGTTAAAGCGATTTGCAGGTGTTTCCGCCTGTATTTTTGCCTCATGCCCCCTTGCGCCCTCTCTCCGCTTTGCTTATAGAGCGCGCGACTTTACGCGTGTTTTGCGAGAGACAGATAAATGGGCCGCCCCGATGGCGGCTTTGTCTTTTTTAAGCGGCCCGCCGATTGACCATTAAAGGACGAAGACAATGAGTGTTGTTCTGGACGTAGATATCCGTAAAAATTCAGGTTCCGGGAATGCCCGTGCCACCCGCCGTGACGGCCTTGTACCAGGTATTGTATATGGAGGAGACGAAGCGCCAGTTTCTATTTCCTTCAAATATAATGAAGTCCTGAGGGCGCTCAACTCCGGCCAATTCCTGCAGTCCATGATCGAAATTTCGCATGATGGCAAAAAGCAGAAAGTTCTGACCAAAGACGTTCAGTTCCACCCTGTTAGCGACATGCCTGTTCACGTCGACCTATTCCGCGTGACCGACAAGACTATCATTGAAGTTGAAGTCTCTGTGAACTTCATCGGCGAAGAAGAGTCCCCTGGCCTGAAAGAAGGCGGAACGCTCAACGTTGTACGCCACGCTATTGAAGTGAAATGTCCAGCCGGTGAAATTCCTGATTCTATCGAAGCTGACGTTTCCGAAATGGACATCGGCGATACGCTTCACATGTCTGATGTGAAATTGCCGAAAAACGTCAAGCCCTCCATTACGGATCGTGATTTCACAATCGCAACACTTATCGCCTCTCGGGCTCTGATTGAAGAAGACGAGGAAGAAGCTGTTGAGGGCGTTGAAGGCGAAGAAGGCGAAGTCGCCGCCGACGAAGTTCCGACAGTTGATGAAGGCGACGAAGACTAGACTTGTTTTCGGTGTTTGGCAGACTGTTCGCTGGCAAACGGCGAACAGCGGAGCCTGACATGCAAATCTGGGTAGGTCTTGGTAATCCCGGCGGAAAACATGCCGGGAACCGTCACAATGTCGGTTTTATGGCGATAAACGCCATTGGCGATGATCATAATTTTTCCACGCCCAAGACCCAGTTCAAGGGTCTGGTCCGCGTGGGTCAGTTTGGCTCACAAAAAGTTCTGCTTCTCAAACCCACCACATTCATGAACGAGTCAGGCCAGTCCGTTCAACAAGCCATGCAATTTTACAAAGTGCCCTTGGAAAATGTGACCGTCTTCCATGATGAGTTGGATCTGGACTTTGGCAAAGTTCGCCTGAAAGTCGGCGGGGGCATTGCCGGTCATAACGGCCTTCGGTCTATCAAACAGCATTGCGGAAATGAATATCAGCGCGTGCGCATCGGTATCGACCATCCAGGGCATAAGGATAAAGTCCACAGCCACGTTCTCTCCGACTTTCGTAAAGATGAAGAAAACTTGCGGGACGACATTCTCAATGCTTTCGGCAAATATGCCGATCTACTCGCGAGCGGACAGCCGGATTTATTCCAGACCCGCGTGAGTGAATATATAAAACAATAGGCTGTCATTCCGCACGAAGCATGGCGAAGATGCGGAAGGTCGAGAGGTTGAGAGCTTCGGCCAGACAGGCAGGCAAACTCTCGACCTTCCGGGTTCGCTTCGCGCCCCGGAATGACAGAAAAGGAAATAAAAAATGGGTTTTAAATGCGGTATTGTTGGACTTCCAAATGTTGGAAAATCCACACTTTTCAATGCACTTACCAAAACAGCCAATGCGCAGGCGGCGAACTACCCGTTCTGCACGATTGAGCCCAATGTCGGCGATGTTGCTGTGCCGGAACCGCGTCTTGATAAAATCGCCAAAATTGGCGGCTCCGCTCAAATTATCCCGGCGCGTATGAATTTCGTCGATATTGCCGGCCTCGTAAAAGGCGCCTCCAAGGGCGAAGGCATGGGCAATCAGTTCCTGGGAAACATCCGTGAAACCGACGCTGTGGTTTATGTGCTGCGCTGTTTCGAAGATGACGACATCACCCATGTCGATGGGCGTATTGATCCCATGTCTGACTATGAGACGATTGAAACAGAATTGATGCTGGCCGATCTGGAGAGTCTTGAAAAACGTAAGCCGGGACTTGAGAAAAAACTCAAGCAGAATGATAAGGAAGCCATTCAAACGATGCGCCTGATCGAAAAGGCGATAGACGTTCTGGAAGATGGCAAGCCCGCCCGCACCGCCGAGATCGATGAAGACGACAAGAAAGCCTGGAGAATGCTTCAGCTTTTGACTGCAAAACCCGTTCTATATGTTGCCAATGTCGATGAAGAGAGCGCAGCCACCGGCAATAAGTTTTCCGATAAGGTCGTCGAACACGCCAAATCCGAAGGCGCTCAATCCGTTATTATTTCGGCGCAGATCGAATCGGAAATGGCGGTTCTGGACGATGAAGAACAGGCAGAATATTTAGACGCGATTGGATTGGAAGAACCCGGGCTGAATCGCCTCATCCGCGCAGGGTATAACCTGCTCGACCTACAGACCTATTTTACCGTTGGCCCAAAAGAAGCCCGCGCTTGGACCTTCAAACATGGCTGGACTGCGCCAAAATGCGCCGGCGTCATTCACGGCGATTTCGAAAAAGGCTTTATCCGCGCGGAAACGACTGCCTATGACGATTATGTTGAGAATAACGGTGAACAAGGCGCAAAAGAAGCCGGTAAAGTCCGACAAGAAGGCAAGGAATACCTTGTCAAAGACGGCGACATTATGCTGTTCAAATTCAACGTTTAAGCACGATCCCTGCCCTTAATGTCCGGGGTAGCCAATCAAGACGGAAACCGGGCATCCGGCCTCTTTAAGTTTGTCTGCCCCGCCCAAGTCAGGCAGGTCAACGACAAAAGCGGCGCTCACAACCTCTACTTCGCAGCGGCGCAGTAATTTCAGCGCCGCAAGCGCCGTTCCGCCCGTGGCGATGAGGTCATCGATCAACATGACGCGTTGTCCGGCTTCCACATCATCCACAGAGACTTCCAAGCTGTCCTTACCATATTCGAGGTCATAATCCTCGGAAATGACTTTGCCAGGCAATTTACCTTTCTTACGAACCGGAATGAATCCCAAGCCGAGAGCTGATGCCACCGCCGCGCCAAAGATAAAGCCTCGGGCGTCAATACCGGCAACAGCATCAAGCCCTTCATAAGTCACTCCTGAGACCATCTTGTCGATGGCCACATTGAACGCCACCCGGTTGGCTAAAAGAGGCGTAATATCCCGAAACATAATCCCGGGTTTAGGATGGTCTGGAATGGTCCGGATGTGATCTTCGAGTGTCAGCATTATAAATTCACTTTTTCCGTCTCTGGCATAGTGTGATCTTCGGAGAATGCCCGGCTTTCCCATTCAAGATAGTCCTCATCGCTCATAAGTTCAGAGATATATGTGTCGGAGCGCGTTGTGCGCGGTAGATCATAACTCGCAAACCGTGTTGCAACGGGCGTGTAAAACGCGTCGGCTATTGACCAGTCATTAAACAGAAACGGGCCGTCATGACGCGATAGAAGGTCGTCCCAAAGCTCGCAAATTTCAGCCGCTTCTTCCAGGCATTCCTTAGGCATTTTGCCTGACGTCCGGCGACGCAAATTCATCGGAGCCTCGCGCCGTATCGCTTTAAAGCCTGTATGCATCCGTTCGACCACGTCCCGGGCGAGTTGTTTCTGACCTTCATCTTTAGGCCAAAGATTGGGCACAGCCTTGGCCGCAAATTCGCATATGGCGAGGCTATCAGGCAGATAGTCCTCATTCACTTTTAGGACAGGCACAGTGCCTTCATCTGAAAGTGCGAGTAGCTTCGCTTTATACCCCGGCACATCCAGATCAATAACTTCTTCCTTAAATGGGAGCTCAGATTTACGTAAAACGAGCCAAGGCCGCATTGACCAAGAGGAATAGTTATAATTTCCGATATATAGTTTTAAGGCTGACATAAAGATTAACCTAACAATTTCAGTGCGGTAAGAAGCTTTTCTTTATCTGCTGTGAACCCACTTCTGACCCAAAGAGCTTCCAGAGCCTCGAGCGCTTTACCCATTTTTGGCCCAGGTTCAACCCCGGCGGCTCTCAAGTCCTTGCCAGAAAGCGGGAATTCTGGCCGCTCCCAATCCCGCGTAAAGTTTGCAAATGTTATCCAGCGAGCAGACTTAACCGGATCATTTTCGCCCGCTGCCCGGAGCAGCGTTCGGTCGAGAATTGTCTGCTTTCCTGCGCGGTAAAGAGCCGCCAAACGGTCGCGTTCAGACAAATCCAGTGAAAGGGGCTCACTGTCCTCTGCCCAGCTCCGCAGCCGCTTTGTTTCAGCACCAGACATTTTCAGGCGTTTACATAGAAGCGCCATTTGGAGCGGCTCTCGCGGACTCATTGCCATAAGGCGAAAAAGCGGATCAGGTTTGAAACCTTCTCTTTTCTCAAGTTTTAAAAGAAAGTCTAAACCATCCACATTATTGGCTTCCGGCAACACTGTCTCGAGAATATCATTTGTCAGCATGATATGTAGAGCCCGCGATGGGTCTTGCGCGAGAAGCAATTTCTTGATTTCCGACCAGACCCGTTCCGCAGAGAGCTTTTTGATACCGGCCTTATTTTCTCGGCAGGCCTTAAGAGAATCCGCATCAACTTTTGCCTCACCTCCATACCAGGCCAGAAAACGGAAAAATCTCAAAATGCGGAGATAGTCTTCTTTGACCCGCCTATCCGCTTCTCCGACGAAGCGAAGACGACGGGCTTTCAAATCTTTAAGGCCCAGACCAGTTGGGTCAAACACTTCGCCGGTTTGGCTCGCATAAAGCGCATTGAAAGTGAGGTCACGCCGCTGCGCGTCTTCGCTCCAATCTTTGGTGTAGGTGACTACGGCATGACGGCCATCCGTCTCAACATCACGCCGTAGGCTTGTGATTTCATAGGGCTTTTTATTGATTATAGCGGTTACAGTGCCGTGTGAAACACCGGTCTCGATATAACGGATCCCTGCTTTTTCGAGAGCCGACATCACCTCATCCGGTTCTAAAGCGACGGCCAGATCCGTATCTGTAACGGGCTCGCCCCAGAGCGCATTTCTAACACATCCGCCGACAAAACGCAGATTGTCCTTTGGAAATGCTCCAAATAACGCGGACATAGCTTTGTTCTTCATCCACGGGAACTGCTCTGGGGTCAGGTCATTCATGAGTACGACCCTATCTTACAGTCCGAGCGCGTCCATGGTTTTCTGTCCAAATCCGCGATAGATGTCAGGAAAGTGAGTATCGCCCAGCCCTTTTTCTATCGCTAAAACAGAGAGCAAGCTCCGCCCCTGTGTCGGCGTTTCAGGCTTTAACTCGTAAATCGGATGTTTGAACGCTTCCCGCGCGTCAACAAAATCCCAGCCATCTGCTTTAAGCGCCGAGAGCACATCGTCCAAAAACAGGCCATTCAAAAGAGTGTGGTGCATGAGCATCGTGTGAGGGAGATCGTTATATCCAAGCCTCTCCGCCAGAGACTGAAAGTGGTTAGCCAATGTGATGACCATATCGACATAATAATCACGAAAACCCGACAAATCAGCAGATGGATCGGCTTTGAGATAGGTCTCAAGACGCGTGGCCGTATACCAATCGATTGTGTCTATTGTAACCGGGGCCGTCCGAAAGCCATTCTCCCTTAGAAATTTTCGATAATGTTCGATTTTTTTAAGGTCGCCGCCTTCTGCCAGAAAGGGAAAACGGAAAATCTTTTCGTATCCGGCATAATTTGACATAAGTTCGTCGTTTTTGAGGATATCTGCTTCTATCACTCTCACGTCTTCTTCAGTCGAATTCATATGGGTATAAGTGTGGTTGCCGAGCAGGTGCCCCGCCTCTGACCAGGTTTGTACGACTTTGTCACCAATTTCATTATTCACGAATTGCCCCGTCACAAAGCCCGCAGCCTTATGGTTATGTTTCGCAAGCGCGCTTAAAATGCGTTCATTCCGCTCCAATGGCTGCAGGACCTGACTAAAATTCAGATTAAAATCATCCATAGTCACAGCGAGTCGTGGCTTAGGTCCCGCCATGATATTAGGCGCGCAAGCTGTAAAAGTTGCAGCGGCCGAACCAATTAAAAATTCACGCCTTTTCATTGACTTACAGGCTTTGCATAAAGTCGCTCATAAAGCCGGTAAATCATCATGGCTGTCATTCCCCATATATTGCGATGCACCTTATCGGGCCCGTTATAGGGCATGTCTATCAGGCGGTGGTCTTGACCGTCAAAGAAAACCTCTCGGGGTTTATGAGATGTTGGATTCATCAGAAAGCTCATAGGCACTTCAAAAATATCTTCCACTTCGCCGGGATTGGCTTTCATGACGGCTTCGGCTTTAAGAACCCCGATAAAAGGCGTTACCCGGTAAGAGCTCACCGCATCGAAAGAGGGCAAGCGGCCTATGAGGGTAATACTCTCAGATCCAACTCCAATTTCCTCTTCTGTCTCGCGTATGGCAGCGGCTCTGACAGTCTCGTCTTTTTCCTGTTTCCCGCCCGGAAAGCTGATTTGCCCGGGATGAGAGGGCATCGTCTCGGGGCGCTGCGTCAGAACGACATTCCAACCATTATGACGCCGCACCAGCAGCGCCAAAACGGCGGCAACACGCTGCCCCTCACGCTTCACCCTGTCTGAACCATCGGTGATATCTAAGGGCAAGAGCACATCTTTCAAGGCCGATATGACCTCTGCTTCGCTAACGTCCGCCCACTCCATGATTACACTTTATGAGCGCCAACGGGACCAAGCGGAAAGAACTCCCCTGCTGCCCAAATGCCTAGCTGCTCTCCTTGGTCAGTCATATGTGTAACGGCCTGATCAACCAGTTCATAAAAAACCGGGCGGGCCAAGGCGGCCTCTAATCGCCCGCGCACGGTCACAAAGGGGGATGGCTCCATCGTCTCTGCATCTGTTTCAACGCGGATCGGATTGTCAGGTCCGGCTTCAGCTACGTCACCCAAATTTGTGGTAAAGAATATCCGTTGGTCTTTCCCCTCACCTTCGATATCCACTCTGACGGCCATGAAATGGGCGCGCTCGACTTTAATTTCTATTTTTTCCACAGGCGTGACGAGGTAGGTTTTACCATCTTCGTCCTTGCGCAAAATCGAAGCAAAGAGTTTGACAAGGGGCTGACGCGTGACCCGCGTGCCTTCATGCCACCAAGACCCATCGGCCTTGATTACCATATCCATTTCGCCGCAATTTTCAGGATGCCATTGCTCGACTGGGCGTTCGCCCTCTTCTGTATCTTTCAGCGCGTCGAGCAGGTCTTGCAATGAGAACTGCGAGTTACGGGCATTTAACGGGATTTCCATAGACTTTCGTCCTAGCGTCATTCAAAGTTTCTGTGTGAATCACAGCTTTGTCATAGCGGATGATTCCGCAAGACTTAATAGATTTACGCATGTTAAGCCAAAACCGTTTCCTTCTTCTGCAAACCAGAAAAAGGGAAACCTGAAAGACGCGTCCCCCGGGACCACAAACATTATTGGATAAGCCAGAGACATATGACCGCAATGACGACATCCCTTCCGGCCGGTAAAAACATCGAAGCCGAAGCAGACAAAGCAATCGCCAAGCTCAGCGCGGCTCAAACTGAAATCGGAAGCGTCATATTGGGACAACGCAATGTGGTGGATTTGTCCTTGATTTCGATTCTCTCTGGCGGGCACGCTTTATTGGTCGGCGTTCCAGGCCTTGCGAAGTCTTTGCTGGTTGAAACTCTTGGCACTGTCTTAGGCCTATCGGAAAAACGGGTTCAATTTACACCTGACCTCATGCCGGCAGATATCCTCGGCGCCGAAGTCTTGGAAGAATCCGAAAGCGGTAAACGGGCGTTTCGTTTCATCAAGGGGCCAGTTTTTAGCCAGCTTTTAATGGCGGATGAGATTAACCGCGCCTCCCCCCGTACGCAGTCGGCTTTGCTACAGGCCATGCAGGAAAAGATCGTAACCATTGCCGGGGCGAAACATGTTCTGCCCAAGCCGTTTCACGTTCTGGCAACCCAGAACCCGATTGAGCAGGAAGGCACATACCCTCTCCCCGAAGCCCAGCTTGACCGCTTCCTCCTGCAGATTGATGTCAATTTTCCGACTTTGGACACGGAGCGCTCTATTCTGCTCGCGACGACCGGGGCAAAGTCAGCCAAAGCCTCGAAAGCTATGACCTCTAAAGACCTTATGGCGATGCAAACCCTCGTGCGAAACCTGCCGGTTGGAGAAAAAGTGGTAAATGCGATTTTGACGCTCACCCGGAACGCCCGGCCAGATCAGACTGAATTACAAAGCGTTCAGACAGATGTGTCCTGGGGACCAGGTCCCCGGGCTGGTCAGGCGCTGATGCTGGCAACGCGCGCTAAGGCTCTACTTGATGGACGTCTTTCTCCGAGTATCGATGATGTGCTGGAGTTGGCAGGTCCGGTGTTGAGACACCGCATGGCGCTGACTTTCGCCGCAAGAGCCAGCGGAACAAAGATTGACCATGTCATTGATCAGTTAAAAGACAGCCTGCGCTAGGAATGCATCAGACGACGCTAAATAATAAGGCCGCTTTGCGTCTTAAGGCGCGGACTCTGGCCTCTAACTATCCGACTCTTTTGGCCGAGGCGGAACGTGTGGCGGCAATTATGGCCTCCGGTCTTCATGGACGGCGCAAGGCCGGTCAGGGCGAGACTTTCTGGCAATATAGGCCCTATGATTCTTCTGATGCGGCCAATCGTATTGATTGGCGCCGCTCGGCTCGCGGAGACTCCTTATTTGTTCGCGACAATGAATGGGAAGCTGCCCATACGATTTATTTCTGGCAGGACAAAGACGCCGGGATGGATTGGGCTTCTCACAAAAATTTCCCGCTTAAAAGCGAGCGCGCGGCTGTCCTGTCACTGGCAATAAGTCACCTTTTAATGCAGGCAGGCGAACGCTGCGCGATTTTGGGCTCTGAGCATCGGTCTCGAACGGGGCGCAAAGGTTTGGACCGCTTATTTGAAGACTTCATTACGACTCCTGGCACGCATTCAGATTTCAAAAGCGATATGCGGCCCCATTCCAAAGTCGTTATCGCGTCTGACTTTCTTGGGCCGATAGAGACCTGGACGGAAGAACTGGCCAAGGTTGCCGAACGTCCGACCCAAGGCATAATGCTCCATATTGTGGACCCGGCCGAAGAAGCTTTTCCCTATAAAGGCCGGCTTCAACTCAAAATGCCGGGATTGGAAACAGTTAAGTCCTTGATCGTCGGGCGAGCAGAAACAGCGCAACAGGCTTATCAGAGCCGGTTTGAACGTCATAAGTCAGATATTGACGCGCTCGCCCGCCGTCTGGGGTGGCAAGTCATTCGTCATCACACAAATGAACCCGCCACCACCGCCTTAAACCGCCTATATGGATTATTATCCGGCCAGCCAGCGGATTACCGCTCATGAGCGGCCTGACGTTCCTTGCGCCTTTGGCTTTATTGGGCCTACTCGCCTTGCCGCTGGTCTGGTGGATCTTGCGGATTGCACCGCCCAAACCAAAAACGCAAAGCTTTCCACCCATGCGTCTGTTCGCAGATATTCAGACCGAAGAGGAAACACCGGCTAAAACGCCCTTATGGCTTTTACTTTTCAGGCTTTTGATGATCGCGCTTATCACTTTAGCCTTAGCCGGCCCGATTTTTAAAAAGTCTGCGGTTGAGACCCAACAACCCCTCCTCTTGATGATCGACAATAGCTGGCTTTCGGCCCCCTTCTGGTCAGAAATTCTCAATGAAGCGGAAGCACAGGTTAAAAAAGCGCGCCGGGAAAATGTAAATGTTGCCCTGGTATTGACTAACGCCAGAGAACAGACACCTTCATTTGAGCCGGCGCAATCAGCTCTTGAAACAATTGAAACTCTTCAGCCAGAGGCGTGGATTGAAGATTACAGCACTTTAGAAGAAACGCTTAGCAGTCTGAATTTAAACAACAAAAGCGGAACCTTTCTTTCGTCCGGACTATCAAGGTCTGATCAAGAGTTGCCAGAGCAAAATTTAAGCGCTCTTTCGGATTTGAACGTTTATGTGCCGGTCGGTGTTACAGAGATTGCCCTGCCGACTTTCACCCGCGAGGTTCCGAATGGTTTTGAGAGCGGATGGTCACGTCCGGTTTCCGGCCCGGTCCCAATTGATTTAACGGTGCAAGCCATGAGTAATGATAATGCCGTATTGGCGCGGTCCGATTTGCAATTTGCGCCCGGAGAAAGCCAGGGGACAGCCAGATTTGAACTCCCAGCCCAACTACGCAATCGCGTAACGCATATTCAGCTTTCAGATTCTAAATCCGCTGGCTCCGTAAAATTACTCGATGATAGCTGGGGACGCCCCCTCATCGGCGTTCTGAGCAGCAGCGGCGATACAGCGAGTCCGCTCTTATCCGAACCCTTTTATGCCAGAACCGCCCTTGAGCCTTACGCTGATATTTATGACGGAGACCTGGAGGCTCTCCTGGCCGTTAATCCCAGCGTGATCGTTATGCCTGACAGCCAGAGAACAAGCGATGAAAGGTTAGAAAATTTTGTCGAAACCGGGGGCGTCCTGATACGGTTTGCCGGGCCAAAACTTGCCAAGCGCCTGGATAGTCTTGTGCCTGTTCAGCTCAGGGGCGGCGGCCGCTCTATCGGAGGCGCTCTGAGCTGGGAAACACCGCAGACACTCGCGCCCTTTGAAACGGATAGTCCGTTTTTTGGCTTGGAAATCTCTGATGAAGTTACAATTTCACAGCAAGTTATGGCTGAACCGGGAATTGAGACGGATACACGAAGCTGGGCAAGGCTGGAAGACGGCTCCCCGATCGTGACGGCGGCTCCAAGAGGCGAAGGCTTAATCGTCTTATTCCATGTCACCGCCGGGCCGGAATGGTCAAATCTCGCCTTGAGCGGGCTCTATGTCGATATGCTGCGCCGCATCTTGCCGCTGGCCAAAAACAAGGCCCAGCCTGCCGAGGAAACCGAAGGCGGAGAGTGGGTCGCCAACACTGTTTTAAATGGGTTTGGACGGTTCGAGTCTCCGGAAGCGAGCGTTATCACTTTATCAGACGCACAGTTTGAAACCGCGAAGGCAAGCCAGCAAACACCCCCCGGTTTTTACACACAAGGCACTCGCCGCCGCGCCCTGCAAACGGTGCAAGAGGTGGAAAACATCACAGCTCTCCCCTTACCCGCAGGCGCAAATCGTAAACAATATGGCAGCACAAAATTGCAAAGTCTGGCCGGGATTGGGCTGGCTATTGGCCTGATAGGGTTGGCGTTAGACGCCCTTTTCGCATTGTTTATGTCTGGCCGCCGCCCCGTCTTTTTCAGGCGTTCCCCACAACTGGCGACAATACTGGCTCTTGGCATAATCGGGTTGGTTCCTGCCTCTGACGCCCTGGCTCAAACTTCGCAAGAGCCAGAAATCAGCGCAAAAGTCAGCACCGCGGCGACCGGGCTCCATTTTGGTTATATTAAAACTGGAAATGGGCGTGTCGACAGTTTGACGGAAACCGGACTTGAAAGTCTGGGTAAGCAATTACAGGTTCGTACGACCATTGATGTTGAAGGCGTCGACGGTGTCGACCCAGCTGTAGATGCTCTCGCGCTCTACCCTTTTCTGTATTGGGCCGTTTCCCGCGACTCCCAGCCGCCCTCTGACGAGGCGGTCACCGCCCTGAATGCCTATATGGAAAGCGGCGGCACAATTGTCTTTGATACAAGAGATTCTGCCGATAGCGCGGTGACGGGTAATGCCGCCAATCCTGGCTTAACAAACATTACCCAATCCCTTGATGTTCCTCGCCTTATTCCCGTTCCTAACGATCACGTTTTAACCAAGGCCTTTTACCTCCTTCAATCTTTTCCGGGCCGATATGCCAATGGGCAGGTCTGGGTCGACGCGGCCAGTAACGCAGCGGGCCGCGACGGTGTCAGCCCCGTTATTATTGGCGGACATGACTGGGCCGCCGCCTGGGCGCTTGATGATGACAACCGACCGATCATTGAACTGGACGAAACCCTCCCAAGGCAACGTGAATTTGCCGCGCGGTTTGGCGTCAATCTGGCCATGTACACGCTCGCCGGAAACTATAAAGCGGATCAGGTTCATTCTGCCATATTGGTGGAACGCCTCGGCAATGAACGCGCCAGAGATATCGGG
Source organism: Litorimonas sp. (assembly GCA_029936425.1). GTDB lineage: Bacteria > Pseudomonadota > Alphaproteobacteria > Caulobacterales > Maricaulaceae > Litorimonas. The sequence goes on along the minus strand of JAPYSU010000003.1, from coordinate 274,198 downwards.
CTAGATACATTGGAAGGAGACGAAAATGAGTGATCTTCTCTCCGCCCTCGCCTTTGATCCTATCCTGCCGCCCTGGCTTGTCATTTCACTCGGCGCGGCCATATTCTTGGCGGCGCTCCTGACAGCGACCTCAGGATTGAAAAGCTATTTTTGGCGACTAACCGCGGGATTGTTTTTGTTGTTAGCGGTTTTAAACCCGCAACAGGTTGATGAAGATAGAGAGCCCCTGCCGGACTCGGTTATTGTCTTGAATGATATTTCGCAGTCCATGACTGTAGGTGATCGCCCGCAAGCCCGCCGCGCCATTTTGGGCGGTCTGAAAGAAAGCTTGGAGCAAGACCAAAGCCTGGAATTCATACAGGTTGATGTGAATGGCTCGGAAAGCGGCACCAAGTTCAGCGCCCCCCTTGTCGAGGCTTTGGGGACGGCGGGCAGCAACCGTATTGCGGGCGTTATCGCCCTGACGGATGGACAAGTGCATGACAATATGGACACTTTGGAATCTGTCGTTCCCGAAAATGTTCCTTTCCACGCCCTCGTCATTGGAGACCCCGAAGCACGCGATCGACGCATTCGGGCTTTGACGGCCCCGCGCTTCGGCCTTGTCGGAGAAATCGCCGAGTTTGAGTTGCAGGTCGATGACCCCGGTCATGAAGGTGAACGCGCTCTCATCGAAGTCAAATTGAACGGAGTTCCTAAAGCTCGCTTTCCGATCACAATCGGCAACTCTCTCTCCATTCCCTTGGAGATTGAACGTCGAGGCTCGAACACTGTCGAAATGAATGTCGTTGCTGCTGAGAACGAGCTTACCCTCAACAATAATGTATTTGTTAGCGAAATTTCGGGCATTCGCGATCGGCTGCGAGTGCTGCTCATTACCGGTGAGCCGCATAACGGGGGACGGGCTTGGCGAAATCTGTTGAAAAGCGATCCGGCCATTGATCTTGTGCATTTTACGATTCTGACGATGCCGCGCATTAATGCGACGAATGCCCGCGAAAGCGAATTGTCACTTATTCAGTTTCCGACCCGTCAGCTCTTTGAAGAAAAACTGGATGAATTTGATTTGATAATTTTTGACCATTACCGACGTCGCTCTACGAGCGGGCGCGTAGGAGGCACGTTGTCTATTATACGGCCGAGCTACTTTAGTAACATTGTCGAATATGTCGAAGACGGCGGGGCGTTACTCCTCGGCACGGGGCCGGCCTTTGCCAGTCAGGATAGTCTTTTCCGCTCTCCCCTTGCCTCTATTCTGCCGACCCGGCCCACAGGCGAAGTTACTCTGGACACTTTTCGCCCCAGCCTGAACAGCAAGGGACGACGCCATCCCATCACCTCTTCTTTCAAAGGGCAGGAAGAAGCCAATTGGGGGCGCTGGTTCCGCCTTATCAATAACACACCCATCAGCGGTGATGTGCTTATGGAGGGTGCTGATGGCGCCCCGCTCTTTGTTATAGACAAAATCGGTAAGGGCCGCGTAGCCATGCTGATGTCCGATCAATCCTGGCTGTGGTCTAAAGGCTATGATGGCGGAGGGCCCTACCGGGAAATGTTTAGACGAACCGCTCACTGGCTGATGGGCGAACCTGATCTGGAAGCTGAAACTTTGCGCGCCTCTGCTGAAGGGCAGGATATCATGATCGAGCGACGAAGCCTTGAAGACATTTCTGCACCTGTGACGGTGCTGACGCCTTCGGGAACTGAACGTAGCATTACGCTCTCGCAAGTCTCCGAAGGCCTGTTTCGTGGCAAATTACCTGCGGAAGGCTTTGGCGCTTATCGTTTTCAACAGGGCGATGTCAGTACAATTACGGCTATTGGAGCCCTCAATCCGAAAGAATACTCCGAACTCTTTCCAACCACCGAAGTTCTTTCGCCTTTAATCGAGAGGACAGATGGATTTATTGAAACTGTCGGTTTGGGAAATGAGACTTTGCCGCAATTACGGCGCGTTGACCTTAAAGCCGACGCCTCCGGAGAAAGCTGGATGGGACTGAGGTCCTACAAGGATTACACCGTGACCCGAAGCCAGCGACAACCTCTTGTCCACCCTCTGCTTTTCTTCTCTCTATTTTTCCTGAGTCTGGCTGTCGCCTGGTGGCGGGAAGGTCTGTAAGGTCATGAATACCGGAAAATTGGCGATAGGATGCATTAAGTCTTTCTTTGTGTTGTACTTGTAAAGCGAAAGAGTGAAGTTAGAGGGGACGTCTCATGCTAAGAAAAATCACCTATTTTACCATTTTAACGCTAATTTCCACTTCATTGAGTGGATGTCTGGCGGCCAAGGTGACCGGGAAAGCTGCGGCTCTCCCCTTTCAAGCCGTCGGAAAAACAGCTGAAATTGGCGGCAAGACCGTTTATGGGACAGGAAAACTGGCGGGTCAGGCCGTTTATGGCACAGGTAAAATGGCTTACGGCACCGGGAAATTTGTTGGGAAATCTACTCTCGCGACAGGAAAAGGCGTATATTACGTCGGTTCGATCCCGGTTAAAATCACAGACCAAGCCCTTGATACAACGGCTCAAATATTAACAATCACAACTCAAGCCATTGATATGTCGGGACAGGTTTACGTCACATCCAGACAAATTCAGTCTTATGAACTCGATAGAGAACTCGAAACACTCCGGGGCGCAAGCAATATATTGAGTGTCTTAGTGGACGTTTTTTAATCATCCAAGCTTGAACCTCGTCGCCTAAAACATTGAAAATTACGCTAATTCATGTTATACACTTACAAAAGGAGTATATTATGAAACAGTCAATCAAATTAGGTGCCCTTTCAATTATTGCCGCTTCAATCGGTTTTGCAGCCCCTCTCACAGCCAGTGCGGGCGGAGTCGGATATGAAAGCAATCTCTCGACAGTATTAGCGACGCCGGTTTCTGTGGATGTCAAACTAAGTGATGAGCTTGCCTTTCGCGCTAACAACTTACCTAAAAAATTAAGTGACCGTGGGTCTGGACTCAATACGAATAATGGATTCTCCGGAAATGGCTTTTATGGCGAAGAAGCACTTGAGGATCTTCGAAAGGATCTGTTTGAAGATATAACAAGACGTCTTGAAAAAGAGGGTCTGCAAGTGGCAGAAAATGCCCCTGCCAAACTGGTTTTAACAATTGAAGATGTTAAAAATAATCGTCCTACTTTTGAGCAACTTTCCCGTGAGCCGAGCCTGTCCTATCAAAGCTTTGGAATTGGCGGTGCTGAATTGAAAGGTGAATTATTCGATGCAAGCGGCGTTTCTCTCGGAACGATGGATTACCGCTGGTACGACTCCTTCATCCAAAACGCCAATTTTGCCAGCGGTACCTGGACAGATACGAAGCGGGCTTTTGGCCGGTTTTCCAAGAAGGTTGCCGAAGATTTGGCAGGATAACTTACGTAAAATTTGATAAATCAGGGAACCCCGATATATTTATGCGTCTGAACACTTAAACGCCATTTCGGGTTTTCCAAACAATATTTGAAGGCGGCTTCAGAGTGAGCCGCCTGATTTTTATCATCCAATGGCTGAAGACTGAATACCCCAAAATCCAGATCTGAGAAATCCTCAGGTCTGTTTTCTTTTTGTGGGTAAACCAATTTCAATTCGTGACCAGATGTCTGAACCAAAGGGGCGTCGGCCTTTGGGCTCACACAAATCCAATCTATGCCATCTGGCAGAGCAATCGTGCCGTTTGTTTCGATCGCAACTTTGAAGTCTTTTTTCTGCAGAGCCTCAATTAAGACCGCGTCAAGTTGGAGCGCAGGTTCACCCCCTGTGCAAACAACCCATTTCTGTCCCGATTTGGGCCAAAATTTATCAATGTGCGCCGCCAGCTCATCCGCGGATTTAAATTTACCCCCTCCCGGGCCATTTGTACCAACGAAATCCGTATCGCAGAACTGGCAAACAGCTTTGGCTCGGTCTCGTTCCAAGCCCGACCACAAATTACAACCGGCAAAGCGCAGAAAGACGGCCGTAATTCCGGCCTGAGCCCCCTCGCCTTGCACTGTTAGATAACATTCTTTGACGGCGTAGCTCATCCGGCCTTATATCCTTCCCAACCGGCGGCTCGGAGCTCGCAAGCCGGGCAATCGCCGCAGCCATATCCCCAAGCATTTAGGGTCTCATGATCGCCTTTATAGCAGCTGTGGGTCTGGCGGTTTACGACGTCCACCAAGGCCTTGCCCCCCAACGTCTCACACAGCTCCCACGCCCCTGTTTTTGACAAGTACATAAGAGGAGTTTCTATTGACATGGGTTTAGCGAGACCCAGAGCGAGAGCCTTCATCTGAGCCTCCAAAGTCTCTTTGCGGCAATCCGGATATCCAGAAAAATCAGCCTCACACATGCCTCCAATCAGCGTTGTGATGCCGCGGCGATAAGCGAGCGCGCCGGCGAACGTCAAAAAGACCAGGTTACGGCCAGGAACAAAGGTGTTGGGGAGGCCGTCTTCGTTCATTTCAATGGCTACGTCCCGGGTCAAAGCCGTCTCGCTCATTTGTCCCAATACTGATAAATCAAGAATATGATCCTCGCCCAAACGGGCTTGCCAATCTCGATTCAAAGCCGGAATCATGTCCCGGATAGTTTTGCGGCAGTTCATTTCCACATCATGGCGTTGGCCATAATGAAACCCGACAGTCTCAACCCGCTCAAATTTATCCAGCGCCCACGCCAAACAGGTGGCCGAATCCTGGCCTCCTGAAAAAAGCAGTAAGGCTTTTCCTGAGAGTTGTGTGTCTGGATGAGTCATAATTTGCGCCCCTTAACCAGTTTGCTGTTTCGTTTCCAGTCAATCCGACAGATATGATGGCACATAAACTGCATCTGGTCTGTTCACACCTAGCATGACCAGGAAATATGATGGCGTTTAGCAGCTTTAAAAATAAATTATTGAAAAAACGAAATATTCTAATCGCCCTGATAGCGATTGAACTGGCAAGCTTTCCGGCGGCGGCTAAAATGTTAGAGCGTCTATCTGTTTCAGAGGCGCCGACAGCAAGCGTCGTTTTAATAGACTCTATCAACGGTCGAAAGCGGTTTGCAGTGGCAAGTAATGCTCCTTTTTATGTCAGTGCAAATGACGCCGTTGGGAATGTTACAGTCCAAGTCCACAAAAGCGGCCAAATTGGAAAGGCCCGTTTCGGCGACAATGCTCAAATGCCCGGCGTCGCTCTCGTCTGTTCTACAATGAACGGAGAAGACCGTGTGCTTTACCAATCAAAACGCAAAACGAGCTTAAACCAAGGTGAGATTTTAAGTCAGGCTGTGATCGTCGCCATTCACTTTGAACAAAGCGCTGATCCGGATTTCACCATAGATGTTGGCACACCTGACAGCCGCAAAGCGGAAAGCTCCGACTGTCTACCTAGGCTCGTTTAAGCCTTTGCTCTGCAATGCGGTTAGCAATCTGGAGTGTAGAAATTCCCTCTTTGTCAGACGTATTCAAAATCTCGATAATCGTCTCTTTCAGCCCAACCAGCTTTTGCTCAACCCAAGCCGTGCTATACTCACCTGAAACTTCTGTGGCGACATTTATGATACCGCCCGCATTCAAGACAAAGTCCGGCAGATAAGTAATATTTCTTTTTTCCAATAATGGCATGACTTCTTCGGACGCCAATTGATTGTTGGCCGCGCCGGCGATTAATTGAGCTTTAATCTCCGGCACATTTTGAGCGTTAAGCACACCGCCCAAAGCACAGGGGCAGAATATGTCGGCTTCCTGGGCATGTATTTCCCCGATCTCGACGCGGCTTGCATTCAATGCAGCCTCGGCTTTGTCCAACACCTCATTGTTAATATCCGCGACAATAAGACGGGCTCCGCTTTTATGGAGCTTTTCAGAGAGAGCGTAACCGACATGGCCCAAGCCCTGAACCGCAATTGTTTTACCTGATAGATCCTCACTGCCCCACAAATGTTTGGCCCCGGCAAGCAAGCCTCGAAAAACGCCTTCTGCGGTCACAGGAGAAGGATCGCCAGACGCGGCTTTCCCTTTGGAAAGCCCGGCAACATGTTTGGTTTGGGAAGAGATAATGTCCATATCACTGGGAGAAACGCCTACATCTTCTGCTGTGATATAGGTGCCGTTTAAACGATCAATTGCGCGGCCATAGGCCTCAAATAAGCTGACCCGGTCAAATTCCCCGTCAGGATAGATGAGCACAGCCTTTCCGCCCCCCAATGGCAAATCGGCCGCAGCGTTTTTGTAGCTCATGGCCTTGGATAGGCGCAGTGCATCCGTTAAAGCCGCTTCGTCTGAATCATAGCGCCAAAAACGGGTTCCCCCTGCCGCTGGACCTCGCACCGTCGAATGGACAGCAATGATAGCGCGCAGTTGAGAGTCCGGATCACTGGCGAAATAAACGCCTTCGTGGTCAGCAAAATCAGCATGTGAAAAAACAGCCATATACGGCCCCTGTAAGAAGTTACGACAATTGCGCTATATCGAAATTCTAAGGGAATTTCTTGCGTATTTTGTCGCAAAATACAGTCTTTATACTACAAACTTGTTAAACCGGCAGCAGCAGTTTTCAATACGGATAGAGCAAAGGCCCCGCCCGTTCCGTCACCAATATTGATTTTCAAATCTACAATCGGAGTCAGGTCAAGCCGATCCAGAAGTGCTTGATGGGCGGGCTCTATGGACACTTGCGCCGCTATGCAGTGGTCCAGTGTTGCAGGGTTTATACGGTGTAAAACCGCTGCCGCCGTACACACGACATAACCATCCAGAATAACAGGGATGCGTTGGTGCCGTGCGGCCAAAATAGCTCCGACCAATCCGGCAATATCACGGCCGCCATAGTCTCTTAAAATTTCAAGTGGTGACGGCGTATCTTCTCGGTTGTGCCGCTTTGCGCCCTCCTCGACAGCTTTGATACGGGCTTGAGCCCCTTTTTCTGTTCCGCCGGCCCAATAATCTGATGCCCCGCCAAAAAGAGCCTTTGCAATCGCCGCTCCGGCCGTAGCCGCTCCGTATCCCGCATTTCCCAGTACAATAACGTCCGCGCCTTCGGCCACAACTTCCATACCGAACGCAATGGCGGCCGCGCAGTCACGTTCACTGAGTGAGGCTTCTTTGGTGAAATTGGCGGAGGGGTGTTCTATCCCAAATTCATAAACTTTATAGGCAGACCCCAGGTCAGCGGCCATACCCCGCACAGCCGCCTTGCCTTCGGTCAGGCTTTTTACGCGGGCTTTAGACGCCTCGATAATATCAGACCCGAATACGCCGTCAGAAACGCCGTGCGTACCGGCAAAGACCGCGATCAAAGGCCGGGAAAGACTCGGAACTTCCCGGTCCTGCCAGGCCGCGACATTTGCCAAATCCGGACAAAGGCGCCCCAATGGGGATAAGTGTCCGCAGACCTCTTCCATTTTCCGGGTCAAATCATTCCGCTTCCCTTCATTCAGTGTCGGCATAGTCTCGATCAAGTCGAGTATGTCGTCAAAAGGGCGAGCTTGGCTCATATTAAAATCCTGTTTACCGTGAACATAAGAATCCTGCTCACACTCTCTTTTGTTAAAACCTTTCAAAGGCTTTTACGATAGTCAAACTGCATGTTTATGACATCTGGAAACTTATCTGTCAGGCCCGAAAGGCGTTTTCGGTTTATCGGTCCCAGACACGCCCGGTTTTCCTTGTTTGAACGGAGCACCCTAAGGCGGAGCTTACAACGTCTCATGATAGGGTTTGTCTTAAGCCTTGTTGTGATGGCCTGCGCGCCGTCTGAGACTATAGAAACCCAATCCCCGGCTCCCATTCAATCAGAAAACAAAGCGCCCAAATCCGCCTCTGTCGTTACCTTGCGTAAAAATCCAAGTGATGGACAGTTCTGGACACAAGCGCGCGTCAATACCGGATCCGTCAGGTTTCTGGTTGATACAGGCGCGGGCATGGTGGCGCTGACCGAAATGGATGCAAAAAAGGCCGGCATAAAAACGCGCGATCTTGTCTATGATCTACCAATTCGAACGGCAGGCGGCGACAATATGGCAGCGCGCATCGTGCTGGACAGAATTTCGGTGGGAGCCATTACCATAAAGGATGTCGACGCCATAGTCGTTCCGACGGGCCTGGATGTCTCCTTACTGGGCATGACCTATCTGGGAGAACTTCAATTTGTTCAGGCCAGTCCGACGGTCATGACTTTACGGTTTTAAAGCAGGCTCTCGCGCAGCATATTCAGCACGACAAGCATCAGACAGAGTCCAAAAATTTTCTTCAGCATAGAGGCATTTAGCGCGTGAGCGGCTTTCACGCCAAGGGGAACAAAAAATAGTGAGACCCCCGCGATGATGGCAAATCCGGCGATGTTGACGTAACCTAGCGATAAAACAGGTCTCTGGCCGACGCCCCAGCCAGAGATGATAAACCCGGCCGTTGCCGGCAACGCAATTGCCAGTCCAAACCCTGAAGCCGTTCCGATAGCCCTGTGTATTGGTACGTTGCATAGACTTAGCAAGGGAACGCTCAGGGAGCCTCCCCCGATACCCATAAGGGCAGATAACCCGCCGACGGTTGAGCCCACCACTGGCGGCGCCAATCCCCCCGGGACGGACTGCCTGATGACAAAATCGGGACGGCCGAAAATAAATTGAAGGGAGACAAAAAAGGCAATGATAGCAAATAGGGCCGTCAGAGCCTCTCCGGACATTTTAGGAGCAATCCATAAGGCCGCTAAGAAAGAGCCAGCCCCTATCCACAATCCATAACTGCGCCAAATTTGTTTTGGCAACAGGATATCCATATCCACAGAGCCTCGGGCGTGATGTTTGCGCACGGATCGCCAACTATTGACGATGATGACGGCGGCGCTCGTGGCAACGGCTGTATGCATGACTGTTTCATTGGCGACGCCAATCGCCTTCAAGGCATAATGAAGAGCCGGCACCATGACCGCCCCGCCGCCTATTCCAAATAATCCAGCGGCAAAACCGGAAACCATCGCGACGCAGAGCAAGGCGAAAATCAAAAATATAAGGGTTGCAGGATCCACTAAGCCGCGCGTTCCAAAGCGTCAGTAACGACCTGATGGGCCTGAGTAAGAACCTCAGAGGGTTTGATAACGCTTGCCGCGCCTTCACTCAATGCGCGGCGCCAGAGCCGCGCCCCAACCTGTCCGCTATATAGTCCCATGACATGACGAAGCAGGGCTTTTGCCGAGCGGTCCTGCTCCTCGATTGAGTGTAAATACCCGACCAAGCGGGACACTATATCGCTGCGATCAAAATCAGGCGATGGGTCTCCGAAAACCCAGCTATCTATCTCGCTTAGTAACCAGGGCGTATGATAGGCGGCTCGTCCCAGCATAAATCCGTCTAATTGGGTTGTTTCCTGCAAAGAGCTTTCGATGTCTTTGAGGCCTCCGTTCAATTCAATTTTCAAATTCGGAAAACGAACTTTCATCTCTTTAACCAGGTCATAATCCAGAGGCGGCACGTCGCGGTTTTCTTTTGGGCTCAATCCCTGAAGCCAGGCTTTTCGGGCATGAATGATAAAAGTGTCGCATCCCGCTTTGGAGACGGTCTCCAGAAATTCTGGCAGGGTTTCTTCGCAAGTCTGCTCATCAATCCCCAATCGGCATTTTACCGTCACAGGTATTTTTACGGCGTTCTGCATGGCAGAAAAACACTCCGCCACGAGTTCGGGCTCTGCCATTAAACAGGCTCCGAAGCGACCCGACTGGACTCTGTCGGACGGACATCCAATATTTATATTGAGTCCGTCATAGCCATAATCCTCCCCGATTTTAGAGGCCTCGGATAACTTCTCAGGATCGCTGCCTCCAATCTGGAGTATGACCGGATGCTCACTCTCATCAAACCCAAGCAATCTATCGCGAGGTCCATGAATGACCGCATCGGCAACCACCATTTCGGTATAGAGTTCCAAGCGTTTCGAAAGCTGACGGTGGAACCACCGACAATGCCTGTCCGTCCAATCCATCATGGGTGCAACACTTACTGTAAACTCTTGATTTTGCTTCATTTTTTGTTATACTTCAAACACTTAGAAAGGACGCGTGTGCACTCAAATTCACTGGAAATCACCCCGATTCTCTGTGGTACTGCACACGAATTGCACACAAAATGGCAACTATAGTAAAACTCAAATCAGGTAACTACCGCGTACAGATTAGACGCAAGGGTCAGTATGCGTCAAAAACCTTTTCAAGAAAAGCTGACGCAGTCTCTTGGTCACTAGAAGCGGACAGACGAACAGACCAAGGGACAAATATTATAGCACCTAAAGTTTCTGGATTCACGACTTTCGGGCAACTGATAGATTTGCATATTGCGGACATGATTGAGGTCAACAAACCCCTAGGTCGATCCAAAGAGTTTGCCTTGAGAATGCTGAAGAAAAACTTAGGCAGGACAAAACTATCAAGACTGAAAAGGGCGACGATTTTAGAGTATGGACAGAAGCGCGCTAAAGAAGGAGCTGGCCCAGCAACCCTCGCCGCGGATATTTCTTACATTCATACTATTATAATTCATGCTGCTGCAGTTCATGGAGTTGAAATAACAACTCAAGAAGTTGATCTTGCTCGAATCGCATTGAGACGCTTAGGTCTAATTGGCCGTAGCAATGAACGAGATAGACGACCAACCCAGAACGAACTAGATCGTCTTATAAGTTATTTTGAGAATTTCAGCACCACAAACATCCCAATTGCCCGGATTATCAAGTTTGCAATTGCTACCGGCATGCGCCAAAGCGAAATTTGCCGGATAACATGGGAAGACCTCGATGCAAGAACTCGCTGCATCATTGTTAGGGACCGAAAGGACCCTAGGAACAAATACGGAAATCATCAACGCGTACCCCTTCTTGACCTAACGGGGTATGATGCATGGGCTCTTCTCGAAGAGCAAAAATTTGAGTCTCGCGCAACAGGCCGGATATTTCCATATAATAATAAGACTATCGGTACATACTATCGGCGTGGTCGTGACAAATTGGGCATTGTAGACTTGAGATTTCATGATTTCCGTCACGAAGCCACTAGTCGACTTTTCGAAGCAGGGTTAAGTATTGAAAAAGTTGCATTAGTAACAGGACACAAAGACTGGAAAATGCTCAAACGCTATACCCATTTGGACCCTGCCGTGGTTTTTGCGGATTATCGACCACGACAAGTCAGTCCTCTCGCGTCAGTAAAACCTCTATAAAAAATGAGCCCCTTAAGGCTCAACTTTATTTTTGTTTTGAGATGTCAAAGAACTACGCGAACATATTATGAGTTTCTACCTCAGGCTCCCGCATCGTCTTCTTTGTAAGACCTGACCATTTAGCTAATTCATCGATATGATAAAGCACTCTGCGGCCATGCTTGTGAAAACAAGGCCCCCTGCCCGCTGACCTCATATTGTTTAAAGTTCGTGGATTAAGGCGTAAATACTCTGCAGCCTCATCTACAGTTTTATAAGGGCTATCGATTGGACGATGCCGATTTTTTGGTTGCGGCAAACCTTCCTGTTCTCGTTCCATACTTTAACTCCTATTACCTCAATGTGTGGTGCGCGCTTAAATGCGCACCACATCAATTTTTTTGCTTAAGATTATGACTTCGGACGTGACCACACGAGGTCAGCACCATCTTCACGGTGAAACAGCGCGGCATTGATCGGCTTCGTCATTTCAGGCCCGTCAAGCTTCACGCTGATATATTCCAGCGGCTCTGCGTCGTCCTGCGGTTCCGTGACATCATTCCAAGCCACGCCGAGATCACAGCGACCGGATTTTACAAAATAGTCCGGACTGTTTTCCGTTTTCTTTTTCTCATTCGCGACAAAGCGAACCTTTTTACTCGTCATCAATGTTGCGATGGTGCCCTCAAAGCCCGTCGCTGTCGGTTTGAATGTTCCAATAGTAGCCATAGCGTTTTTCTCCTGTGCTTGACGTGGTGGAAATTAGGCCAGCTCGCGCTTGGCCTTTTTGAACCCCGCATCACCGGCAAGAAAACTTGCGAGCATTGACGGGATGAGTGCTGAGATCTCCGCCTTTTCGCCGTAAGCCTTTTCATAGACTTTGGCATAGGCTTCCAACTCAGCTTCCAAGTCCGGCATCACAGAAATTGTGTGCTTGGTTGGCTTGGTATCGGGAAGTTTGTGTAGCTTTAGCTTGGGCGTGCTCATGGGTGGCCTCCATAGGGTTTGAGAATAAGGTCGCGCGACACGATGACGTTAAACCGCCAGCCTTGGCGTACGCGCAATGTGGGTTGAACATTCAGATTGCGGTCAATGATCCGCTGCCCGGCAATGTTCGCTGTGTCTTGGCCTGCGTTCTGTAAGGCTCGCGTCAGGCGGTCAGTATCATCGCTGGCCAATTCTGACCCGATCGAGAGAAGCGATGACAGAGCAGCGCCTTTGATGAACTGCCAAGTATGGCGATCCACCTTGTCTTTCAAGCCTGCAAAACCTTGGCTGTCAGAGCCCGGTAAATTGTCAAGCTGAATGCTATCGCCATTAGGCAAGATAAGCCGCGTCCAGACTACAAGCGCGCGGCTCTGACCAAAAGCAATGACGCTATCATAGCGCCCCATGAGACGGGATCCTTGCGGGATGAGCAGATGCTGCCCTGTCACCGTATCATAGACGTTCTCGGTCACTTGACCGATAACTTGGCCCGGTAGGTCAGAGTTTAACCCTGTGACCAATGACGCCGGGATGATGTTACCCGCCATGACCTGATAAGGTGAGCGCGGCGATACAAGGCCATGCGAATTGTAAATATCATCCGCGCCCCGCTCCAAGAAGGCCTGCTTGTCGACTTGCCCATTTGGGTCACTCTCAGCGTTCCCTAAATCAAACCCGGAAGGCGGCGCGGGATAACCGGGCATCTCGGGCACCGGAAATCCGAGGCCTTGGCTTAACGGGTCAACGGTTGCGGCCCCCGCATATTGCTGAACCTGACCGCCCGCGGCTTTACGGCCCACGTCAAAGAACAAACTTTGAGTAGATGGTCCTGGAGTCGGCGGATTATAGGCAGGCGCTGCAGGCTGATATGAAGGCTGCGCAGGCGCGCTATAGGCTCTTCGTTTAGGTCGAGATGTCTCTAACGCGACGGCGACTTGGGCAGGTGTCGGCAAAACCTGATCTTTAGCCAGATACGCCTCGCCTAAGTCACCGGGCAAGGGTGGCCCCAGCTTTGGCTTCATCTCTTCATAGCTCTTGGGCAGAAGCTCTAATCCTGCCGCCATCGGCTTATGGGTGACATTGTAGAGCTCTTCCGCCTTTTCATCGTGCTGGGGTGATTGAAGCGCCATGGCCAAAGCTCCGAACATAACAGCGCCTAATACCAGACTTCCGCCGAGGAGCGCCTTGCGGCTAAACCGACGAACAGCGCGCGGCCGTGCCCGTATTGAGAGATTGGGAGGCGCTTCGCTCATGCCAGTGACACTCACGACTGCCGCTCAATACGGACGACCGTTTGATCTTTCTCGCCCAGCCGCAATTCAGCGGCGTCGAATAAGCGATCAACGACATAATAGCCGTCTCTGACGCGGTAATTGACAAGTTTACTGATGGTGCCTTTTCCGTCCGTGACAAATAAGGGCGGCGCTTCAGAAGCAGCTAACCCTTGGGGAAATTCTATGAAGACTTTCGACCCATCATCGAACACCCGTGTCGGCCGCCAATGCGGTGTGTCGCCTTTAATGACATAATCAAAGCGCAGATCATCAGCGTGCAAGCTTGCATCCACACGCTCATAGCTTGCCTTGGTGACAAGGCTTTTTTCCGGCGCGGCCTGTCTCAAATTTCGGATAGCTTGCTGCGGATAGCGCCAAGACACCGCTGCCATATAAGTGTCGGCGAAAGATTTCAGATCCAAATAATAGGTACGCCGCGTGGAGGTGATAATGGCATTAGTCGAAAGATTGGCTGCCATGGGCTTCACCAAAATATGCACCTGCTCATTTACGCCGCTGCCTGAAACCGTATCGCCTACCGTCCAGCGTTCTGTGTCCCCTGCGGAGACCGTGATAAGCCCTTCACCCTTTTCCAATGCAATGTCGGTGACCTGCGTTGGGGAGGTGTAGACCTGATAGAGTGATCCCGGCGTGTAGGGATAAAGCTGAATCGCGTTGAGGTAATTATCGGTCGTCGGCTTCACAATGGCGGCATCATTGGCGTAGCTGACGGCTTGAAAGCCGGACAAAGATGGCCCGCCATCAAATAGATCCACATCAAGCGGCATAGGTTTCATCTGCCCATCCATTATCAAGCTTGGCATCGTCTGGGCCGCGTAATCGTCAGCTTCACTTAAAACGTCATAGACTTGTACAGGTTCAGGCACGTAGAGCGCTTTGGACATTTCATCCGGAGTCGTCACGCTTCCCGATTTTATATTGCCCCATGCGCCTTCAAGAGTGGCACAACCTGATAGATTAACAGCGGAAACCAAAATTGATGTGGTGAGGATTAGGCGTGCTTTGTGTGATGTCTGTTTCATTGTGAGGCTCCCGCTGCGTTGAGGTCTTTTGACCAGTGAAGTCCGTGGACATAGAGACCGAGTGGATTGCGATGCAGGGTCTCCGCGTCCGTCGGCGGCTTGGTGATGATTGAAAGGCTCGCCGTGTAAGTTTGCGTGGTGAGCTGCGCGCCATTACGGAAAGATTTTTCGCGCCAACGCACTTCAAAGCTATCCTCGGATGAGCGCACGATACTCGTGACATCCACGGTCACACTGCGCTGCCCAATATCGGCAAAAGGATCATTCTCATTGGCGTAGGTATTGAGCATAAGCGCCGCTTGATCTGTGGCGTAATTATAAGCGTTCAGCCAATTATCACGCAGAACAACAGGGTCGATTGAGACTGACCGGACATTGCTTATGAAGCGCGCTAATTGATGCGCAATCTGCGCGTCTGAAGGTTTGAAATTTGTATGCGCCGGACCTGACGCTTTAACCGCGCCGCTTTCGTCCACTTCAACCACCCAAGGCACGATGCTGGCTTGAGCGCTTTGATATATCAGGCCGCTTGTCGACAGCGCGGCTAATCCCATGGCGCCGCAAAAGGCCAAGCACCATCTATTGCCGCGCGCATTGGCTCGTCCTAGTCGGCGGTCTTCTTTTTGCCCCGCGCGTTGATACGGCGTCTCAGGGACAGGTGTTTTTCCAAATTTCGACTGGTTACGTTTCCATTTCATCGTCTTGTCCTCCTATTCAGATTTATGCGTCCGGGTTTAAGGATGGGCCGCTTCCACTGCCGCCGCCATCACCGCCGCGAAGCGCATTTGTGGCAGTGCGCGTGGCATGACGGGTTTGCTGTTGGCGATGAACCTTCTTGGCCCAATTCGGCCCTTTGCCCGTTTCACCCGAGCCGGAACCTCCGCCCCCATCCTTACGAGGGGGTTTCATGCCTTTGGACAAAGCGGCCATTCCGCCGCGCATGCCATTGCCATGTGCCGTTGATACTGCGCCGCCTGCTGCGAGCGCTTTACGGCCTCCGGCTTTCGCGACTGACATCACGCCCGCTTGAGCTACGGCACCTACCCCCGCCGCCGCGCCTTTAAGACCGCCGCCTTGGGACATACTGCCCAGCGTGAAGGCCACTTTGGAACCGCCCGCCATAGAGGCTCCCGCTTTGACGGAAGCCGCTGCGCCTTTCCCGATCCCTTTAATGCCGGCCCCTGCGACGGCGCCTCCAGCCAGAGCGCCTGCGCCGACTGCCGCCATCGTGCCGACCGCTGCGCCAGCGCCTAATTGCGGCGCGCCGGAAACCAAGCCTGTTGCGATACCAGGGCCGAAAATACCAAGAGCGAGTAAGGCCATTGAGCCAAGCATGATGGAGGCCGCATCTTTCAGGGTGATAGGCACTACCGTATCAGGAGCACTCGCAGGCGGCGCGAAAGCTGATGTAATGTCGCCAAAGATTGTCGAGCCAATCCCTATAATAATCGCAAGCACCATAAGTTTGATGCCGCTGGCCACGACGTTTCCAAGGACCTTCTCTGCTAAGAAAGATGTCTTATTCCAAAGCGCGAAGGGTATCAGTATAAACCCTGCCAGCGTCGTCAGCTTGAACTCAAGAATAGTTACAAAGAGCTGTATCGCGATAAAGAAGAAAGCGAACATCGTGATGATCCACGCCAAAAACAGCGCGACAATCAATACGATGTTGTGAAAGAACTTCACAGGCCCGGTAAGCTCGCCTATCTGCGTCAAAATCGGGTGGGCCGCCTGAAAGCCCGTATTGGCAATGAAGCCCGGGCGAAGCAAATCATCAGCCGTCATTGTTGTGGCCGTCGCTTTTAGGCCAAGCCCGCCAAAGCTATTAAAGACAATATTTGCGAGGCCGGAAAAGTTTGTGATGATCAGCGCGAAGACGCCAACATACATAACTTTTTTGAGGAATTTTCCGATGACGGAGTTGTCAGATCCCATCGCCCAATAAAGACCCGCCAAGGTAATATCGATGCCAATAAGGATAGCTGTGAGATATTGGACCTCGCCGCCGAGCAAACCAAAACCGCTATCTATATAGCTTGTGAAGGTGACGACAAATTCGTCAATCACGCCGAGACTTGTGGGATCAGCCATTACGGTGTGCCCCCAATATAGGCGTTATCTGCGCTACCCATGAAAAGCCGTCTGCGAGCGCGGGCCTCTTTTTCGAGGGCGAGTTGGCGCGACATTTCAAGACTGTTTGCCCGCGCTTGGGTGATTTGCATTTGCTGCGCTTGCATTGATTGTTTGACGAGTAGGCCCATCAATTGATTTGTCGATTGCGTGGCTTGCAGCTCGCCCACCGAGCTGTGGCTTGAATTCATAAGCTGACTGAGCAAGGCCTGATCTTCTTGGAGGCTTTCAACCATTTTTGACTGCATGAGCATGGCGTCATTTTGCGCGCGCTCTGACATTTCAAACTGCGCTTCGGCTTGCACCATGAGTTCATCTTGCGACATGCCGTCATAGCTCTCAGGAAAGTGCTCTCTGATAAGCTGGCGTGTGCGGTTTACATCGTAAGCCACGTTTTCTGCTTGCCGGTTCAAATAGGCTATCTCATTCAAGATGCGGTTCAAATCAGTGGCAGAGTTCACGTCCAGTCTGGAGAGATGCTTAGCCTGATTGATCAGCATATTGGCTTCATTACGAAGCTGTTGCGCTTGGCGAATAATCTGCGTGTAGCTGCGAACGGCCGTGTAGAAATTTTGCACATAGTTTGCCGGGTCATAAACAACCCCGCCAAATTGGGCATGACTTGAGGGCGCATGGGAAAGCCCCATAGCCGCAATGATAGCGATTGTGATTATTCCGCGACGTCGAGCCATGGGACATACTCCTCTTCATGAAATTGGTCAGCCATAAGGTCTGCGGCCCATTCCAGGCCCTTGAAGCGCAGCCAATGGGCTGCAAAATTATCGGGGCCGCCTAATTCAAGGACGCGGTCAATCTGGGTTTGGCCTTCCTCTGAACCCACCGCGCAAAAGGCGAGCGCGACCGGGCCAAGCTGTAAATCAAACAGGCGATTGCCGCCGTGACTTTGAAAGTAATAATCCCGCTTGGGCGTGGCCGAGGCGATGATTTGAACCTGCCGCTTATTCAGGCCAAAGCGGTCATAAGCTTCTTTTTGCTGCGGCTCCATTGCGCGGTTATTGGGAAGAAATATCCGTGACAGGCAGCTTTCAATAATCGCAGGCGCAATGGGGCTGCTCGCAATATCTGCAAGTGATTGCGTCGCGAAGATAACGGAGACGTTCTTCTTTCGCAGGACTTTTAGCCATTCGCGAATACGGTCAGCGAACATTGGATCATCGAGAAAGACCCAGGCCTCGTCCAGTATCAAGAATGTGGGTTTACCGTCAAAACGCGATTCAAGCTTATGAAAGAGATAAGTCAGCACGGGCGCAACAAGCGCCTTTGAGTGCATCAGCTCTTCCATCTCGAAAGCCTGCACGGCGTTATCGCGCAAGGTGTCTTTATTGCCGTCGAGAATGTGACCGTAAGCGCCCTCAAGTGTGAACGGCTTTAGCGCCAGACGTAAGTCGCTATCTTGAATTAGAGCTGAGAGGCCTGTGAGCGTGCGCTGCTCTTCCGGCGCGCTGGCGAGGCTTTGCAGAGCAGTCCAAACTGTATTTTCAATCTCCGCCGTGACATCGACGCCTTTAGATGTAAGCAGACCGCTGATCCATTCGGACGCCCATGCGATCTCTAAGGGCTCATCAATCTCTCGCAGGGGCTGAAACACCAAACCCGAGTTCGTTTCGCCCAGAGCATAGAAATCACCATCAAGCGCTTCAATCATGGCGCGTGATGACGCGCCTTTATCAAAGGTGAAAACCTGCGCGTTCGGGTAGCGTTTGAACTGCATGGATAGCAGATTGAGTAAGACTGATTTACCTGCGCCCGTGGGGCCAACGACCAGCGTATGCCCGACATCGCCTTGATGGGTGACCAGACGAAACGGCGTATGATCTTCCGTTGTCGCGTATAGGAGCGGCGCACCGCCAAGATGGTCATTGCTTTCAGGTCCCGCCCAAACGGCTGAGAGCGGCATCATATGGGCGAGGTTCAATGTCGAAACTAACGGGACCCGCACATTCGCATATGGATTGCCGGGATGCGTCCCAAGCCAAGCGTCAACGGCATTGACCTTTTCATGGATGGTGACAAATCCGCGTCCGTTGATAATGCGCTCAACCGCTCTAATACGTGCTTCAGCTACTGTCGCGTCTTCGTCCATCACGCATATAGCCGTCGTCATGTAACCGTAGGACACATAGTCCCCGCCGAGATCTTGCAAGGCGGCATCCGCATCGATCGCTTTATTGTCAGCATCGCTATCAACAAGCGGTGTGGTCTCATTCATCAGCGCTTCTTTAAGCAGCGCGACAACAGACTTACGCTTGGCGAACCATTGCCGCCGGGTCTTTGTAATGATCTTTGAGGCTTCGGCTTTGGAGAGCGGCAAAAAGCGCGTCATCCAGCGGTATGAGAAACCCAATGTGTTCAGTTCATCCAAGATACCCGGCGTTGTCTCGCTCGGAAACCCAAGGATCGTCACTGTATGAATTGAGTGCTCACCAAGACGCGGCACAAGCCCGCCAACAAGATCGGCCCCGCCAATTAAACTATCAAGATAGGCAGGCGTTTTAGGCGTTTTTATTGGGTGACGTTTTGGCGAAACCGTTGAATGCAGATATGTCAGCACCCCATCATCATCCAGCCACTCCGCCATCGGAAATTGACTTTGCAAAAGATCTAAGCATCTGTCGCATTCCGACATGAAGCTTTGAAGATGGTCTTGAACAGACACGCTTTTATCATCGGCTGGCGTCTCTATAATCCAGCTTTCTGCCTTACTCGATCTGTCCGCAGGCGGCAGAAATTGGAAGGTCAAGTAATAGACGCTTTCGAATAAATCGCGCTGACTGGACTCTTCTTCAAATTCGCCCCGACGTTCCTGCTCAACAATCCAAGCAGCAGGATCAATAAATTCAGACACAGGATATTTGCGGGCTGGAATACGGGCGGCTTCAAAATAGAGCGCCCAGCCTGAGCCGAAACGGCGAAGTGCATTATTAAGGCGCGCACAGGTCGCCACTAATTCTTCCTCAGTCGAGCTTTCAAGGTCAGGACCCCGAAACTCTGCCGTGCGCTGAAAACTACCGTCTTTATTGAGCACTGTGCCCGGTGCAATCAGAGCCGTCCAAGGCAGGTAATCCGACAGGCAATCCGGCCGCTTTTGATATTCGCTTAAATTCATCATGCGAGATACCCTTTGTGTTTAATGTGGCGGACCAGAACTTCCATGAACTGCGGATCACGCGAGGCGAAGAAGACGCAAAGCGTATGGGCGCAGACATAATAGATGATGCCGAGTAGCCAGAGCTGGAGGCCAAGGCCCAAAGCCGCCGCAAGTGTGCCGTTGAGGATGGCCGCCGTTCTCGGAACTCCGCCTAATAGGATGGGCTCGGTCAATGAACGGCGCACCGGAATGGTGAAACCTTCAGGAAGCTGATATGCGGTCGCGTCAGCCATTAGATGACCGCGCCGCCTGTAAAGCTGAAGAATGACAGGAAGAAGCTTGTCGCCGTGAAAGCAATCGACAGGCCAAAGACAATTTTGATGAGATTGCGCATGCCGCCGCCCGCATCACCAAAGGCTAGGCCAATGCCTGTCATAATGATTGCTATTGTGCCAAAAATCTTGGCAACCGGGCCTTCAATAGATTGCAGAATACTTGTCAGCGGCCCTTCCCACGGCATGGCTGAGCCTGCTGCGTGAGCCGTCTGCGGCATGAGCATCATAATCAAAACAATGAGTGCCGCGCCGTAAATTAGCCGTTGATTTATCGTCCCGTGTGTTAGTGGTCCGTACATGAGTTACCTCCGTCAAATGTGAGTTTAGGAATGGAAGACGACGCTGTGAGCGGTTCGAGCTGATAGCCCTTCTCCGTCACATCAATGAGGCGCGCGATTGTCTGCACGCGGCGTTTGGAGCCTCGTCCGGAAATGAAGACAATCACGTCGATGGCCTCCGCAATTAGAGTCCGCGGCACAATGGCCACGCCCTCTAAAATCAGTTGTTCAATCCGGCCCAAGGCCGCTTTTGCAGAATTTGCATGGACGGTCGCAATGCCGCCGGGATGGCCCGTCGTCCAAGCCTTAAGCATGTGGAGGGCTTCCGGCCCGCGCACTTCGCCAACAATGATGCGGTCCGGGCGAAGTCGCAGGGTCGAGCGCACCAAATCCGCCAGCGTTACATTCAAGCCGTGTGTGCGAAGCGCTACTGTGTCCTTGGCTGCGCATTGAAGCTCGCGCGTATCTTCAAGAATGACAACGCGGTCGCCTGTGTCTGATATTTCCGACAGTAAGGCATTGGCCAAAGTGGTTTTGCCGCTGGAAGTCCCGCCAACAATGAGGATGTTTTGACGAGAGGTGACCGCGTATTTTAGAGATTCCGATTGCTCGTAAGTGAGGCTGCCGGCTGTGACATAATCATCCAGCGTGAAGACCGCGACAGCTCCCTTGCGAATGGAAAAACACGGCGCTGACACAACGGGCGGCAAAACGCCCTCAAAACGCTCACCATTTCCCGGAAGCTCCGCGCTGATAATTGGCGCTTTTGTTGTCACGTCCTGATTGATGTGACTGGCGACGAGGCGCACGACGCGCTCGCCCTCATCAGGGGTCAACACGCTATCTGTATCGAAACGCCCAACGCCCAATTTATCTAGCCATAAACGCCCATCGGGATTGAGCATGATCTCAACGACCTTTGGGTCATCTAAGGCCTGAGTGATGACAGGCCCGAGTGCTGTGCGCAGCATTGCAAGCGTGCGGTCTGATGTGGCGGCTGACTGAAGGCTAGACATCTGCGGTCTCCTTCTTCTTTTTTGAGGTCTTGTTTGGTGTGGACGCTTTCTTCTTTTGTAATTTTTCGAGAAGCTGAATTTCATCAAGACGGAAAAACTCTTGGTCAGACACCAGCACGTCAGACAGAGCTTGTTTGAATGTCTTGCCGCCCATGCGCATTTTAGCGCCGAGCTGATCTACGAATTGATTCATCAGCCCCACGCCGCGCGCGGCGCGCGCATCGGTATCAGCCTTTGATATTTGAGGCGCCATTGTGAAGTAGAAATGCAGAAATAGAGCGAAGGTCTCAGAATGTAGATTGAGATCGCGCGAATGCCGATGATTATGACGGATCATCATATCCAGCTTTTCGAGGATACGGGCATCTCGTGCGTCGTCATGCTCGAAAGTGAAACAGGATGACAAAGCATCATTGATGACGCGGGATTTTGTTTTACCCAAGGCGCGCGCCCGCACATCTAAAAGGGCTGCGTTCTCCGGTGTGATACGCGCGCGAACGCGGGCTGTGAGTTCATTGCTCATCGTTACATTCCAAGGTCTATATCTGTGCTGCGGGTCAGGTCATGGGCGCGGGCAAGATTGGCGGTATCTCTGACAAACTCGCCGAGTTTGATTGCGGGTGTGAGGTCGTCGTCTTCAGAGACATCACGAGACTTTTCCCCGGCATTGTTTGGTGAATGCGAGGGCTCGTGTCCGCTGAGTTCAGGGCTTCGCTCTTTGCCGCCGCTATCTTCATCCTCATCAGTGTCAGTCTTTATATTTAAGGCTGACGCGATTTTTTCCTGCACGGCTTTGTCTGTTTCAGTGTAGAGTCTGTCATCCACCGGCCGTGTCGCATCACCCCACATGCAAGACGATGAAGGGGGCAAATCGTCTGTGCCATTCGGGGAGAGAGTCGGAGGGTTTTGGACACGGCCAGTGAAATTCTTGTCCGCATAATAGCGAATTTTTTGAGCTTTGATGGGCGAAAAACCTGACAGCAAGATGAGCTGTTGATGGCTTGGCAACTGCATAATCTCGCCCGGCGTGATGAGCTGACGCGCCGTTTCTTGCCGAGAGACCATGACGTGGGAAAGCCAAGGGGCCAGGCGATGACCTGCATAGTTTCGCATGGCCCGCATTTCCGTCGTGCTGCCAATGGCATCAGACAGACGCTTGGCCGTGCGCTCATCATTGGTCGCAAAGGCAACCCTTACATGGCAATTGTCGAGGATCGAATTATTAGGGCCGTAAGCTTTTTCAATCTGATTGAGCGATTGCGAAATCAGGAATGCCCGCAATCCATACCCAGCCATGAAGGCCAAAGAGCTTTCAAAGAAATCAAGACGACCCAATGCGGGAAACTCATCAAGCATAAGCAAGAGTTGGCGCTTAGCCGTCTTGTCACCGCTGACGACAAGCTCTTCCGTCAAGCGGCGGCCAATCTGATTGAGAATAAGACGAACCAGCGGTTTCGTGCGCGAGATGTCAGATGGCGGAATGACCAGATAGAGCGAGACGGGTTTGTCTGCCGCCATAAGATCGGCGATGCGCCAATCACATTTTGATGTTACCTCGGCGACCGTGGGATCCCGGTAAAGACCGAGAAAGCTCATAGCCGTTGATAAAACACCTGAGCGCTCGTTTTCAGATTTATTAAGGAGTTCACGCGCTGCTTGTGCGACCACCGGATGGACTTTTGCCGTTGCCCGGTTACCGAGATGATTGGTTTTCATCATAACCCGTAGCGTCTTTTCAAAAGAGCGGTTCGGGTCAGAGAGGAATGAGGCTACGCGAGCCAGCGTCTTATCGCGCTCTGCGTAGAGTATATGAAGGATAGCGCCGACCAAGAGGCTGTGCGCGGTCTTTTCCCAATGGTTGCGGCGCTCGAGCATCCCTTCGGGATCAACAAGGATGTCGGCAATATTTTGGACATCGCGCACTTCGCACTCGCCCTTACGGACTTCTAAAAGCGGATTATACTTCGCGCTCTGGGCATTGGTTGGATCGAACAGCAGGCAGTGAGAAAAAGTTGAGCGCCAGCCGGAAGTGAGCTGCCAGTTCTCGCCTTTGATGTCATGAATAACGGCGCTGTCTGTCCAAGACAGAAGCGTTGGAACAACTAGGCCGACGCCTTTACCGGAGCGCGTCGGCGCAATGGCCATGACATGCTCCGGGCCGTCATGACGGATATAGTCATGCGTGGTGCGGCCAAGGAAAACGCCGCGTTCACCAAACAGACCGGCCTTCTTGATTTGCTTGTCATTCGCCCAACGAGACGAGCCAAATGTGTTCAGCGCTTTGGCGGAGCGTCCACGCAATACTGACCCAATGACCGCAAAGATAATCCCGAGAAAACCGCCTCCCGCTGCAATCTGTCCCCCTCTGGAAAAGATGTGCGGTGCATAGGCATCAAACTGATACCACCATTTGAACAGGCTCCAAGGCGCATAAATTTTATGATTGCCAAGCTCTGCGAATCCCGTTCCCAAGTAAGCATCGTAATCAAACTGAAGCGCCACCCACTGGGTAGCATACCATGTCGTCAGAATGATCGTCGTGAAAACAACGAGTATCTGTCCAATCAAGATATTTTGTGGCGACATTACCTAAGTCCTTCAATTGCGATGGACTTAGGCTGTCAGAAATGTCGATTTTTGGTCTAGTTCCTAAATAGTGAAATCGCGTGAACTATTATGACTTTCTATGAACTTCTGTGAGTTTCTGTGAAAATGATAGATTTGCAAAAGTACCCACCACATTGGCCGCGCTCAGGCAAACAAGTATCTCTTTCTCAAACGTATGAAGCTATAAAGAAGGATTTTTTCGGGCGGCTCGCGCAGGAGATATCCTTAAACCGGACATCTGCTAAGTTAGTTTTACATACTTCGTTCCATCACAAAGTAGTTCAATTGACTATGCAAGTTTTCAATTGCGAGTAGTTACTTAAGTCCTATTCTTAAGGTAGTCGAATCAGCGTTGGACTTTAATGAAATATCTTGAAAATTCTTCCATACCTTCCATCAATGACCTAACTATCGATCACTACGAGACATTAGCAGTTCAGACCAACCAATACTCGTCCAAGGCGGAAGTTGCGCTTGATAATATTATGCTCGGCTTTTTTGGCGAAGCTGGAAGCCTCTTAAGCGTCGTAAAAAAGAAAACACGCGATGACATTTCCAGCGCACGATACCATCATGCTGTCGAAGAAGAACTTGGTGACTTTCTCTGGTATTACACCATGGTTTGCCATTTAAGTGGTATACGGCTCTCCGAAATTGCTACTCTGTCCGCCAATCGTGACATCAAAAAGCCAAGACCCAAAGTACGGTTTTCGGATGTACAACAGCAATTTTCACGATCACGTAAAACAGAAATGTCTCGCCTAATTCGACAGCTAATCTCACTAGCTGGGGAAGTTGGAGATTTGACAGACTTCTATGCGCGCAATCGACAGAAACACAGTAGCGAACAGATAACCGGATACTTAATACCAATCATGAAGTCACTTTTACGCGCGGCAAGTGCAGCCGGTATCGATCTTCAAAGCGCAGCTGTAGACAATCTATACAAAACCTTTGACCGCTGGCCTCATGGCAAGAAAGTATATCCGTCCCTTTTGGATTCAGAGCATGAGGATAAAACTGAGCGCTTGCCACGCAAGTTTCAAATACGTGTTGAGCAGCGTATCAAGCGCGGAAAACGTTATGTCTTCCAAACCTGTAATGATATCAATATTGGTGACCCACTTACCGACAACATTCGAGACGAAGACTTTTATCGTTTTCACGATGTGTTTCACTACGCTTACGCGGCCAAGCTTGGCTGGTCTCCAGTCACAAGAGCGCTTTTTAAACTCAAACGAAAATCTGATCCAACGACTGATGAAGCCGAAGACGGTGCTCGTGCAATCCTGATTGAAGAAGGGCTGGCAACCATGATTTTTAATCACGCGAAAAGCGCGAACATGTTCCAAGATGTAAAACCTGGGGAATTATCCTTCGATTTGCTCAAAACAGTTCGTGAATTCGTCGCCGGTTATGAGGTGGAAAGTATGCCGCTCTGGCTTTGGGAAGAAGCAATTTTGGAGGGGTTTGCTTGTTTTCGGTTTCTCAAGGAAAAAAAGGCTGGAATAATCAAACTAAATTTGGACAAGCACAGCATAAGCGTGTCAGAGCTTCGGGCATGACAATCAATCGATTCATTTCAGATTTAGCAGCCTATCAAGGTGTCAGCACGTTCAATCCATACTCTGATCAGTGCGATACTTTTGATCGATATGACGCCGCCAAAATCCGTCGTTCCAATCTACGCAATATGATTATTGCCGCACTCGACGGAAAAGCAACCACGTTGTGGGTGGCGCGTGATCTAGGTTATCGTGGCGGACGTCGCACTGGACTGGCACTCACTGATGAAGCGCACTTGTCACATGCTAGCGATTTGTTGGGCGGCGCGTCCTTTCGTAAAGCAACTAAAGGCCCAACCATGGCCGAGCGAACTGCGACCGTGATGTGGAACACACTCATTCGTATAGAAGAGCCTGTAATGCTTTGGAACGTATTTCCGTTTCACCCTCACACTCCCGACGAGCCGATGAGCAATAGAAGTCATACGAGTCGAGAACGAGACGAAGCCAGACCATTTTTAGACGCACTTATTCAACTTTTATCGCCTAACAAAATTATTGCAGTAGGCAGAGACGCAGAACGGGCTGTTGAGGATTTAACAGTTCCTGTGGAGCGAGTTAGACATCCAAGTTACGGCGGTCAATCAGAGTTCGTTTCGCAGGTGGAAGCTCTTTACAATCTCATGCCGTCTCAGCCGCTTGTGACGGGATCACTTCGCTTACAATAGCTTCACAATCCAAAATAAGCTGTTTCGCACCACCTTTGTTCCATGCACTACTGCCACGTTTCTTGTCAGTCACTCCGGCATCAAGTTCGGCATATGTAGAGTGGATAGTTAAGCTTCCTGGCTCGTGACCGCTCTCCCGAGCGATAAATGAAAGTAGACGACCTAATCCAATAAGATTACCTAGTGTTTTTGCCATATAGAAGTGGCTTCGATATAGCGCAGTCATATGGAGTCGAACGTTATCACCGTCTAATTCAGGTTTGATTTCGATAAAGCTCAGACATTGCCTACCCCGAAATTTGTTCGCATCCCGCACAGGATGGTAAAGGCTCAACTCATACATATGGTATCTGTTCTTTTCATCTGAAGCCGCTGGACCAAATTTTTTCAGGTTGATAATCATCGTTTCTAGTTGATTTTCAGTTTTCCCATCGCGACTCTTTTTCCAATTCGTAAGTCGATGAAAATATCGCCCCCAATCCGGCACCGCTTTTTTGATTCGGGGGAATTGCCGATCATAACGCTCATACAACAACTCACGCTTCCCCGGCACATATAATTGTTCCGGGAAAATCGTGTTTGCGACGGTCGATATCGGGAAAGATTTGTGCTCTCTGAGAAATTGATCAACTCGGGAAATCACTTCGTGGTCTGTTTCACTGTGGTTCACTGGATCAGTAATGTGCAAAACCAGCCCATATAAAGAGCCAACATCGCGCAGTTTTTGAGCCGCGGCAAGCCACGCTTCAACACAGGTTTTGCTTGGCCGCATCGGGTTGTAGTGTGAAACCATCCTAAATCTCCTTGAGGCGAAATCCGCCCATCCATCTGTCTTTAATGTGAGAATCGCTAATCCAAGCATATCCATTTTCTCCCCAAGACGCTCCCCATGAGTTCCGGATTAGAAGGTGTGGCGCAGCATTATACTCTCCATGTCCTACTGCCAATAACGCATGACCGGCTCCCTGCGATGGGTGTTCGGTTTCATCGGCGATAACGGCTTCCCCAGACACTTGGGTCCATGTCTGAAAAGCTCTCCCAATATTTAAGCCGATAATCGAGGGTTGCGACACTTCGAGTCCTTCTACAATTTTGGAGAACGCGGGCGCCATCATGCTCTCAGCGTGATATAAATTGCTCGGCTTTTTCGCTGGTGGCTTCCATCGGGTTGGGTCAATCGGTGCCGCGTCATAGGGCCAGTGTGACTCGTGTGGTTGTCCTTTTTGTTTAAGAACATGCTGCGTAGACGGCAGAGTGGAGCCAGCATTAGGTGGATCCCCAGCATGAGAGACAGCGTGATAATAGAGCCACTCAACGCATAAGGGATCCGTACATCCGTGGAGATACACATGGGCGTCAGTAGCTGCAAATGCTAGGCATGTGGGACGCCTGCCTTGATTGCCAACGATTGCAAACTCCGGGCGCATATCTGTATGAACCTCAACCTTGCTCATTTTGCACGGAGCAACCGATCACGCTGAGGTTCATAGAGACCAGCTTCGCGAGACTTTGTATTCGTATAGGTAAAACTGAGAGATTTTGCTTGATCAGATGGGTCCCAAGATTTTTCTTCGTGCAGTGTATACTGCCCTTCGGGCAGACTACTAGGATCACCAAGAATGAAGCGCCTATTCTGTCCTCCGAGCTTGTGAGGATGAAGGGCATTGCTCTCGTCTTTAAGAACTACAAATCCAGCTTTCTCAAGCTCATCATATGTCCACAAATATCCAGCGCTTTTGTGCTCATCCAACTTTAGTAAGAATAGGTCTTCTCTGTTAGCTTCAATGACCACACCTTCGTCCCGCTCAGTGAGACGCCATACATCACGATTTGCCCACCCGTCGACTTTGTGGCCATCCACAAGGTCAGCTTTCAGAGAGCGAGGTGGAACGCTAACGAGCTCTTTTCTTAAGCCGCGACTGATTAAATTTTCTCGTTCGAATGCGTAAAGCGTAGCAGAGTAACTAGCCCCAAATCTGAGCGAAGCTTGATAAGCACATTGTGGGTTTTCATAATCGCGCCGCGATAAACCATTCGCGCGATGATGATTTGCTATGAGGAATCGCGGTAGCAGGAAATGCGACGCAAACGCGTCGGCTTCGCGTTCCTGTAAGGGCACACGGTTGTAGCGACCGACACCCAGAGGTACTCTACGCAGTATATTTTCATCGTCCGCATGCGGCCTATGCCCCATCACAAGGTGGCCGAGTTCATGACCTGCAGTAAATCTTTGAACTCCCACTGGGCGTTGAGTTGTAATAATAATGCCGCTCTCGCCGTCTTCTTGCATGTAAGCGCCGAGCAATTTGTCCAATGGTTGAAACATTAGCATTGCACCTGAACGCGAGATTGCGTCAAACACATCTACCCTCAGCGAGTTCCCAATGCGGTCGGGTGTTGCCAAGTCGCGATGCAATCGCATCGCCGCTCGCATACCCCGCAGTATGGCCTGACGATCATTGCGAAGCGTCATCACTCACCTTCGACTTCGCTTTCAGAAATTCGGCAAATTTTTGAAGCTCGCTACGGTCAGTCTGCGAAAGCTCGCTAGCAGTTCTTGCTAGGAACTCAACATCAGCTGGGACGCCTTCGACCACATCTTCGGTAAACCACGATGTCGGCTTTTGATAGAGTTTTGCTAAGCGTTGCAGTTCAAGTGCGCTAATTGCTCGTTTACCGCTTTCAATCTCGGAAACACCTGAACGTGGTATTTGAAGAAATTCGGCAACTTTGGCCTGACTTATTCCAAGGTATTCGCGGGCCTCCTTCAATCGTTGCTGCAATCTTTCTTTGTCATTTTCAGGTCCAGCAAATCCCATTCTTGATTCACTCATTGCGCGACCTCCTCCTCTTTCGTTTCCACCCAAGCTTTTTCAGCTTCATTCAAAAAGGCGGTTACGCAACTCTCCACATCGGAGAATCCTCCCGCAGGGATTTTGTCCTCGGAAATTGTCAAATTAATTTCATCTTCAATCCGAAGAGATATTCTGAGGGCATTTAGAGAATCTATTTCGGGTTCCCATGATCCCTTTCTATCGTTCCCGCCACGCATTATGGCCTCGTCCTTTATCGACTTAATTTCATCGCGAATCGCACGCTCTAACTCTGCTTTAGGAAATGACATTATCGTTCCGTCTCTTATTCCGACCTTTCCTTTATATATGTCGGAATATCCGACATGTCAAGTAACCATTAATTCTCCAACGGAAATTGCTTTCCCAAAGCTAAAAATTATACTGCCCGATCGTAAATCCTTAAGTCTGTTATGCCCCGTCTAAGACTACAGACTATCGTTTCAGAACACTATGATGAGCCCAGCCGGTTTTGGTAAGCACAAGGTCGTCATCTTTAGCTATACTTGGGTTAGATATTCTCTCCGGCAGCCATTCATATTGCTTAGATATAGCCGAATCATTCGCCCACGGCGCAATGTCCACCAACTTGTAGGTATATTGAACGCTACTGACTTTCACGCCCATTGCCTCGGCTGGTTCCGTGAAATTGATTATCTAAACAACTTGAGACGTCCCGTAACAGAGCTGACCCGCTCCTGTGCTGAAAGCTCCTGCGTCCAATTTGGCGGGACGTAAGAAGGTCTTTCCTTTCTCTGAAAACCTGTAGCCAATCCAATCGGCTTTTCCTGTGACTTGCCCGCTAAAGTTTTTTGTATCTTTTTGATAGGTAACAGCGTCCATAAGGCCCAAGTCCACAAGACCATTGTAAAACAACAATTGCTTGTCTTGAACGCGGCCATCCGTTCTAAATTCTTGAATGATTCCTTCAGCATTTGGCTCGCTCCCAACCCTGAGGCATTGTTTCATTTGCGCGTAGTGTGCGTTCAGCGCCGCTTCAAAATTGGCTTCATTCGCTGCCTTCGGATCAGTGCCGCAAGCTGTCACAAAGAGCGCCGCTCCTGACAATAGCAAAAGCGCTTTAATTGAAAAAGTCATAGTCCTATCTCCGTTTATGAAATGCTTTGTCCTCTTGCCTTTGTCAGCGTCCATGAAATCGTTTGACCTTTCATTACGCCTGAAATTGATTTGCCCAAGTTTCTGTCCATCGTCTCTCGCCACGGCACGAGGGTAAATTCTTTCGATTTTTCAATGACGGCATATTTACCGCTCGGCCTCTGCACTGACTTCCGATATACACCTGAAATACGTCCCGATTGCGGCGCAGGCTTATAACGCTTACCAAACTCATCACCCAAAGTTTTGCCTGCTGCATCAAGATCTATTTTTTCAAGAGCCTCCAGCGTGCCTTGCGTAACCCCGGACGATTTTTGAATAAGCTTTTGCGAAAGTAAGAATTTTTGACGCTGGGCTTTTAGGGCTTCAACCTCTTGACCAAAACCTGATGCGTGACTTTCGTTTTTGTCTGACATGAGTTCGGTATCGAGCCAAGTCTTCCCCAAAGTCGTAGAAAGCTCTGCGAATGGCTCGCGCGCTCGAATGTCTAGTTTGACTGGGTTACCATAGCCGCGTGACCTTTCGTATTTGGCCGTGCGTTTGAGATAATCTTTTGGGACTTTCCATGACCCGTCTGAATTGCGCTCCGCATGTCCGAGCCGGCGCATAGCTTCCAAGCGCCTCACATGGGCTTTGATAAATTCTTCACGGGCGCTGGGGTCGCTCATTTCATGATAAGACGGGCTGTATATTCCGCCGCGTTTGGACGCGATGTCTGCAATCGTATAGTCTGAAGCTTTCGGTTTGTAACCTTGCGGACCTGCGGTGACGACCATACCGCGCTTTATCTGAACGGTATTAGCTTCTCTGCCTGTCTCAACAAATACAGCCTCACCCTGCATCGTGTCTAAGACGATGAAGCTTCGGTCATTCACATCATCGAGTATGCCCTTTTCGATGACTCTGCCGGTAATCGGTTTGGCGGGATTTGCCATAGGGTCATATATCGGTTCACCATTTTGGCTGCGGTCAAGTTTCGCGCGCGTCATGGCGCGGTGATAGGCTTTGAGGATGTCGCCGCGATCTCCCATGCGCCGAAGCGTGCGCTCAAGATTGTCATCAAGCCGCCATTTCCCAAAGCCAACTTTTTCTGCCAGTCCCATTGAGCTTAAATGTTTTACGCGCCATTTTTCAAAACGCTGTGACCAATCTGATCCGTCCAGTGGCAGCTTTGATAAATCTACAATCTGATTTTGAGCCTTTACCAACAAATCTCGGTCGATGGATGTGAAGCGATCATGCCTGACCGAGAGGGCCAATTTTTTGGCCACATCAATTTGATTGGTCGGGCCGAGCTCCAATGTCGCAACATGCTCGGCAGCTTCTCTCATCCCATGAGAAATATAATCTCTCGGAATGATCAATGTTGACCCGTTGTCTCGAACACCCCGGATCACAACATGACTGTGGGGATTGGCCGTGTCGTGATGATTGGCCGCCACCCAATCGAGCTTCGTTCCCAAATCGCGTTCCATCTGCGCCATGACGTTTCGGGTATAGGTGCGAAGGTCACCTAATTCTTTTCCATCCTCAGGCGAGACAATAACGCGAAACTGATGTCTGTCATCAATGCCGCGCTCATGAAATTCCTCACCATCAAGAAATACCTCATCACGGCTATACAGAATTCCTTTCTCGCCTTCGCGGGCCGCACTATCGCGCTGTATGTAATCCAGGTGATGCCGCTGCGCATCTTTGCCATATGCCCCCATCTTCACGAGATGCACTTTGACGATGACGCGCCGCGAAAAATATTGCTCGGTCACAGGCCCTCTCTTGACCCGTCCACCGGATGAGCGCGACGAACGCTGCGCCGCCCGCCGCACTTGTCCGGCAAAGCTGACAAAACGCCCCGTTCCGTTAGGAGAGAGTATCTTTCCAAGCCGAACATTGAACTGGTTTTCGCCGCTCACCACGAAGGCTCACGAATTGACTCCAAATAGCCCTTTTCAGTCCACGTCCCGGCCATTTTCTCAGGCCCTATGGGGGATCGCGCCGAATCCACGTCCCGGCTCCACCCCCTCGCGTCCCGCGAAAATAGATGTGCAGACAATGGCTTAGGCCATTTTGGGCCGCGCCCTTTATCTTGCCCTCTTAAATTCACCCCTCAAACCCCGCTAAATCAGGCTTTTCCGACGATTTAAGAGTCTTTGGATTTTCCAGATATTCAACGACTCCCAAAATATTCTCGGCGCGAACAGGCCCAAAATATCGACTATCAAACCCTGTCTGCACATCAGGGGATAGCAACATATATTCACCCGAGCCGAGCACAATACAGCCCGACTTTTGAGGCATATCGCGTCCCAAAACATCCTGCCCCAGCACGGGTATATCAGGACGTTTTGGGACGCTAACCGATTGAGTATTGTAACAGACCTCATCCCCATGGACGGCCCAGACCGTCTTTATGAGAGGGTAATCATAAGGCAGATAGCCGCGCTCATCAGCCAATTTGCGCGCCCATTTGGGAGCATAAGCCGCAACTTGCGCACCAAGAATAACAGTCTCATCTGGCCTTAAACGATACCATCCAACCGCTGCACTCTCACTTGGATTATAAAGCAGAACAGGCTTTGGCGAGAATATGATCTGTCCCGCCGTTCCAATTATGGCGAGTGTCATCACACCAGCAATAAGGCTTTTAAACAACATTTTGCGCCTCCAACAAGGAGGTGTCTGGCAGCAAACCTCTCACGGTTCTTCGCGTGGAAAGACCGTTCTGAAAGGCAATCCAGTAACTTTCAGGAAGCATTTCGATCGGCCCCGACACGGACTTTTCAACATCATCGAGCGACGCTAAAGCGCGCTTCACAGCTTGTGTGCCGTTAAATGACGCTAACACTTTGACAGCAGGCGTAATGCCAGGCACGCGGGTGAGCAGGCCTTTACTTTGGGTTTTTAATACAAAGAAACGCCAATCCTGTGTGCCATATTCATTCGCCCGCCATCTAATATATCCGAGGGTTGCGCCTGCATCAAAGCAAGCGAGCTTACGATATTTATCAAGAGTGAGTGTAGTCTTGGGGCTTCCAAACCTAATGCGATGGTTCAACTTGTCTCTGACAAAGTGACAGTGGATGAGCGTTACACCGCTCACAGTTTAGCCGCTGTCACACTTGACCAATCCCGCAAGTCGTCACGATGATAACAAATAGAGCCGCCATGTTTACGGTAGACAGGGCCTGTTTTATTGGAACGGTAATTGGCTAATGTGCGTTCATCAAGCCGTAAAAAGACGGCAGCCTCATCGGGTAACAAGAACGGACTTGGAACATCATTGAGTAGTATTTTTCTTCGCGGAATATTCTTTCTTTTTAAACTCTCGCCCATTTTAGCCTCACACCATTCACCGTGGCTGCGTCTTTCCGCGCATGATCATGCAACGAATCAAGACACAACTTTGGAGAGATTGGGAGTCACGTTTTTGGGACGTTCAATAAACGATACCCCTTACAGAGTTTTCTTGGGCAACAAGCTTTGGTAGTCTTGTGCGACCATGCGCTCACCGAATTTGTACGCGCGAATAGAACGGCCTTTAAGAAATCTTCCCGTAGAATCCCAGTTCTGCCGCACATTTTCGGCCCCAAATAAGGCTATCGCAACATCACGATAAGACCCACCCTCTGCCCGAATATCATAAGCGAGAAGTGCATTTCTCATCTTTGCGAATGCTTTTTGCCGTCCCAATAATTTGAAATTATCAGATCCGTTTCGGCTGAGTGACGTGAGTTGGCGCAGGGCATCAATGCGTCTTCGGGCGCCTTTTCCGCCATCAATCAGCACGGAAAACGGTTGATCTTCATCTGCAATATGCTTGGGTTTTCCTGATATTTGCAGCCAAAAATCAGTTGATTTAATCACGCTTATACGTGTTCCATTCGCCTTTACATAGTGCTGCTTGCCGCAATCAAAATTCGATAATTTAAAAGAGGTCGCATCATTATTGCGGGAAGTCTTACTGTGATAATGTACAGATAATGCGCCGGGGAACGCGTCCTGACGCCATATGACTAAAGCATCCAATCCTGCGGATTGTGGTGACTCAAAGCACTCTAATCCCCAACGATGTGCCAGATTATCTGTGACAGCTTCGTATCGAAGCTGACTGTTATTTGTAATTTCCGACGGGTCTCGCGACGACATATCAACATCATAATCGCGAGCATACCCGCTATTGCGCCGCAAATAATCCCACGCATATCCTGCATATGTTTCGGATGCAGGCCCCAATATCTGGGTCAGCCCTGTCATATAGTTTATACTAACGAGCGACCTCTTTGGTTTCAATCGCAAATTGTAACCATGAAAAAACCCGCATCAGCGTGAGCTAATGCGGGTCTGGGGCGCTAGGGATTTAGTCGTCTTGTGGGTTCCAGAGGATCGCAAATTCATCCGCCTCTTTGCCGTAAGCCTGTCCAAGATTGGCGTAGACTTTACGCGGGCCGAGGGTCGGGTGGGCAAAGGTGAGCGAGAGATATTCCTTCCCGCTGACTTCACCGGTCTTGAGCCAGCCGCCGCCGATTTCCTGTCCGCGGCTATCTACAACTCTGAAGTCAGGCTGCTTTTCGCTCTCTTTATTGTCATTGGCGACAATGTTGATGCGGGAGGATCCGCCGAGGTTCAGGGTGCCTTGAAAGTTACCCACTTCATTTTTCGTTACATATCCAAGTGCTTGTGCCATGGTTTCAGTCTCCAAATTATGTCAGCGAAATCTCGGGAGCCAATCTCCCTGCTGACAGAAACCGTCCGCACCAAGTTCTGACGGGCAGAGGGACTTGTCCCCCGGAACGTAGTGGAGATAGGCCAAAGGGGCGCTATTTTGGTTCGCGATGAATATGTGATTTCCTTCAAAATCACAGAGAGGAAAAGAGTGACCCTTAGGGAACCGGTGGCCTATTCGGCACAGCAGGTTTTGTGCAGGTTATTTTGACATCAGCAGGGAATTTGGCTTCCTCTTACTATTTTGTTGATATGATTTTGAGACGCCCAAATCATGGTGCAGGCATTTGGATATGTTCATAACTAAACATGATGGGAGTCACTTGAGAGGCACCCCGCCATGCTCGGCGACACTCTCCTGCATCGGCAGTGTCGCCTACCATGACAATATAGAGAGCGAGAAATAGCCCTCCGATCTTGAGGCCCGTTGATGCGCGCGGCCAGGAACTTGGCGGCTCCATGCTGGCTTCAAGACCGCGATATGAGCGGTAAAGCCCTGTCTATCTCGCCAGCCTTCGCCCATCTGATCCTTGGCCTTCGTAAAGTCCCCCGCCAATCTTGGACAGGCTTACGTCAAAGAGGCCCATGAATTTTTTAAGGGAATTTACCGCTCTGGAACCTGCAAGACCTCTCAATCCATACGCGCCTTTAGACCCGCATTGGCCCACGCTGATGCGGGTTATTTCGGGAGCACAATTTACTTTTGGTAGCCGCTGACAAAGCAAAGCCCCCGCCATTGGCGGGGGCTTTTCTGTCTAATCTTGGATGTCCCCTCAAGCGGAGCTGAACAGCTTTTGAAGTCCGCGCGAAGCCTCCGCAGGGGCGCAACCTTTGACCGCCTTGTAAGGCTTGGCGGGGAAAGCCGCCCATCTTGGAAGCCAGTCAGGGCTTGCGGTTTCGACGCCGTGCCCCGCAATACGGTTCTTGATAATCTGCTTTTGCAGTTTCGCGGTGTCCGTCACCGCCCCATCGGCGCAAGATTTACCTGCAATGTCTTTGACCATGGCATTGATGGTGGGCTTGTCCCGCAAAATGTCAAAGAACGCATCATCTGGCGCCCAATAGTCTCCAAAGTCTGGCGCAGTCAGAATGCCAATGGCTTCAATCTCGGCACTATCCACGGCCAATGTTTCGCAGAGACAGAAGGCTTGGACGCGCAAAACCTCTGCGTCATCTAAGGTCAAAAGCCGCGCAAATATCTCGCAGAGATTATGCGGGCTATAGTGGCGGTGATAGATTGCGGGGTGTTCACCCGTAAGCCCTAGCAGGTCGCAGACCGCTTGGCGTTCCTCAGCTAGTAAGGCTTCGGCCTTACTGCTTTCTACACTGGCTTGGGTTTCTGGCTTGCGACTTTGGGGGCTTTTACCGTCAATCTTCCAGTTTCGCGCGCCGCATATCATATGCGCAACAGACAGACGCAAAGCTAAATCGGGCCGCTTAATCAACTCGGCTCTCGCAATGCTGTGTCGGTGCAAATTCATATAGTCGGCCATCGGGCCAGACATTTCAGGCTTGCTTGTCTTGGACGCCTTCGCGCCCTCGCTCTGCCCATTTGATAAGGCACGGCGTATGGTCTGCGCCTCTTTGTCCGTGATATAGCCTTCATGGAATAGCACTTCGCCGTTGTCGCGCGTCTCGATATAGACCCGTCCGCCTTGCTCTTTGGGGTGGTGAACGTGGCAATAGGTGGGAAAGTGGCGACCCCGCTCTCCTAAGATTACCTCTTTCCACCCATCGGCTTTATAGGTTTCAACCTCCTTGGATATAGCGGCATTTTGGGCTTCCCAAAAATGCTCAACATCGGCAAATTGCCCATGTTCACCGAATAAATCCGTCAGGATTGTGCCTGTGTATTCGGCCACATTAAATAAGGCGACTTCGGTGGTAATAACCCCGCCGCCTGTCAGCCATGCTTTCAATTGCTGACCTGTCGGGCAGTAATCATCTGAATTGAACAACTCTAACCATGTGGCTTGCTGTTCTTCCGTGGCCATCGTCAGAACCCGAATAGAAGCCGCATCAATTTGCTGATTGGTGTAAGCCTCTTTGACCTCTGGAATGAGTGCCCCCAATGCCAGACGCCGCTTCACAGAATTGGCCGTGATGCCAAACACGGCGGCGATGTCGTCTACGCTTTGCCCTTTCTCCGCTAAGGCTGAAAACGCCTCATATTGCTCCATTTCAGTGGGCGCGAGACGGGCCACGTTTTCAATGATGCTTGTCTCGATGGCGAGTGCATCATCTTTCGCGTCCATCACGCAACACGGCACATCGGCTATTTCGGTGCCGTCCTCGGCTATCGCGGTAAGACAAAAATAGCGGCGGCGTCCTGCAACAATACCATATTTAGGTTTCTTGGCTGTGCCGCCTTCACGGCGCACTATTAAAGGCTGACGGATGCCGCGCTCTTTCACGCTCGGCAGAATATCGTCAATCTCGGGGGCTGTTTCGCTATGGCGCATATTGAGTTCAGAGATATGCAAAGCACTGAATGGGATGAATTTTAAGTCGAATGGTTTGCTCATGTGAGCCTCCTGTATTGGTTAAGTTTGGTGTAAAATGAGGTCTAACAAGTCGATTTGCGCACGGCCGACCTCGTCGAATAAACCGTGGTCGCAAGGCTTCTGCCCTGCATGGGGTTGCGTTTCGGAGTCATGGGGTGCGCGGTTCGGGCGGTCAGTTTCTCGCCAAGCGTGACGGGGCGCACCCCGTCAATCAGGCTCTGCGCTCCGACTTCCGTCTCTTCAAACTGGCGAGTCACGCCGCGTTGTCCGTTTGGCAAAGGATAGTGCATTGCCGCGCCCGTTCTGCTTTGGCCTCGGCTAACGCTACGGGTAGTAACTCGTTTGCGGCTTCTGAAAGATAGGCGTTATGGCTATCGGGATAGTTCGCTTCGATGCCCCATAGGCTTGCCGCGTGGTCGGTGAGGACTAGGCTATCAATCGCAACAGTCAGTATGATGCCGCAATAAAACCACTCGTCATTTTTCCAAGCGGCCAAAACTTTTTCGGCTCTGGCTTGGGCCGCATCAAAGCGATCTCGCCATCCATTCCCTGCGCCGATAAACCCTGCGTCATTTGGATAAAGGCTCGGCCAGAATCCATCTTGCCGCTCGTCGGGTGCGTCCGGCGTCTCGTCATGGGCAATTCGCGCCGTGACGGTGTAACCGTCAACGGTGCAAGTGATGGTGTCGCCAATGCAAACATAGCTGTCGAATTTTTGCGCGAAGGTCATGCGACCCTCCGCATCTCAAACCCTGCGCTGTCACAAAGTTCGCGTAACTTGCTGGAGTCTTGGGCGTCTAAGTCGTCGCCCATTTGAGCGTAGATTTTGCCTTGGCGAAGTCCGCTATGACGTTTGACGACATGGCTCCAACGGTAAGGGCCATGTCCATCTTCTCTCGGTTTGACTTGATAACGGGCCATGTCAATGCGCCCAAAAGATGTGAACGGAACCGCTGACCTCGAAGGTCAGAAAGTCGCCTGACTGCTCATAGTCATGCGCCATTGCTTTATAGTCGATATAGGGCGCAAGGCGTTCTGGGATTGTCTCGCCTGTCTGCTCGGTGAGTTCCTCGGCGTAATCGGCTAGGCTGTCATATTCTCCCGCATATTCATCAAAGCGGGCTTTCGCGTCTTCAATATTGCCGCCGTAATAATTCAGGACTTGCGCCCCTAATGCGCCGCGCTCTCGGATATAGTCAGCGAGCTCTACAACATTGGCAAAGCTGAAATACTCGCCAACCTCAACGCCTTCAAATCCTTCATAATCGTGAATAGCCCATTCTTCGGCCTCGTCTATCGGGGATGCAAACAACATGGCTTGCACGGCTTCCCAAATGCTCGCCTCGTTGGTGACATTTATCCATTCGCCGTGCAGATGGCCGTTATTATAAGCGGCAAGGCAAGCCACATAGATGCGGATGGGGTCTGGCTGTGGGGCTTCTGTCTGGTCAGGGTCTGGTGGGGGCAAGCGCGGCGGCTCGTGGTCAAATGGGGCTTGGCTCTCGGCTTGGTAAAAAGTCATCGGTCTGGTCTCCAATGCCGTCCGCAGGATGCGGCGCGAAGCGCCCCAAATGAGATAATGGGACGCGGCACGTTCCCCCGCAGGGGGGCGGTGGGAAGCGGCAAGAGGCCAGTCCAGCGACGGGCGCTGAGGCGCGCCGCAAGGTTTTTGGTATGACGATGTAAAAAGAACTAGACGACATTGGCCAAAGGCCTTGCGGTGGGACGGCCCGTCGCCAGATTGGCCGACCGCTTCCCGCCGTCCCCCGAGGAGGAACAAAATAAAAAAGCCGGCCCGCCAGGGCCGTCCTCAAGAATTGTCTCACAAAGTCGTTTTTAGCGTTTAGACTCCGCGATATACATCGACATAAAACTTGAAGCTAAATTTAAAAGAGAGAAAAATAATGAATGTATATTTCACTATATTTTTAACTGTGTTTCTGGCGGAACTGGGAGACAAAACGCAATTAGCAACAGTGCTGTTTTCCACGGATGGAACATCCAACAAAGCGCTAGTCTTTATAGCGGCGGCTAGCGCATTGGTTGTTTCAACAGCTTTGGCCGTCATCCTTGGAGCCAGCGCTGAAAAATATCTGGCTGCCATGCCGCTGAAACTGATCGCCGGAGCCGGATTTGTTCTCATTGGAATATTAATGATTGCCGGACATTTCAGAACAGGATGACACTGACTTCATAACGATTGAAACACATAAGCGAGCGACCCCTAAAGCGAAGCGACCGGGACGCGCGAGCGGAGACAGGCGCCAAGCGGCCCTTGGACGAAGGTCAAAGGTTGCGCAGGCCCGCAGCCCGACGCGGCTTAGAGCGCGGGCCGTCTCAGCCCCGGCTAAAGGTCGGGATGAGCGGCCCGTGATCGGCGTTCATTGCTTTTGTTTCAAAAGCGATGGAGGAAAGCCTGTGTCGGGATGCGGAATAGTCCGCGCGATAGCCGGACGCCTGAAATAAAGGCCGCGGTTAGCGGCAGCGTCAGGGATAGACGCCGGATGGCCAAGACCGCAAAGCGGGCTTGGTTCACGATAGCCTGGCCCGAAGCGTTAGCGCAGGGAGACGCCCACATTCATGTCCCCAATAGCGATTGCCATATCACCCATCCGAAAAAGCCATAAAACACCACAGCCAGTCCGTAGACTCCTGGCCCTTTAACTAAGCGTTCCATAAAATCATCAAAGCGTACCTGCCGAGGTGACCGCTTGGCTAAGGCTTCTTTTATGGCCGCCTTTGTATACCCATCCATAGCATCCACCTATTCATCATTCTGTCTTGTCTGTTTGGATACCAGTTTTTCACATTGGGCAATAATCATTTCGCGGTCATCATAGGTTTGAAGCAGACTAAAGCTCTCAAGTAATTTCTCGCGTTGCTGCATCTCCAGATCTATTTCTGTGAGTTTTCCAACTTTGCGCTCTGTCATGACTTTGCCTCCGTAAAAGCCGGAAGTCACCAGAACGGGGAAGCGAGCCTACCCGTGCGTAGTGTTTGGGCAAGCCTTGGACATTCCTACGCCCTCCGGCCGAAACCGGAGACACGCAATTACAGGACGCGCCCAGATGGGCCGTCTCACTTCACAGGGAGCTGGTGAACTCCACACGCTGATTTGGCAGGCGTGCTTTCATAAAGTAGGCAAGCTTGCGATATTTCGCAATTTAAAAAGTTAAATGCCTATGACAGAAAGCGCATTATTTTGGAAAGTCAGAAGCTAAGGCTTAGCGAACACACTCTGATATTCTAGCTCCACAAAAGAACTGTCTTACCATCATTTGTTCGCCAATCCGGCTAACTTGGACAGTGTTTAGAATAGAAACGTCATCCTAAGACATTACGCCCAATCACAGAATTCCATTGAAATGGAATCGGTTTCTCTACCGTATCAAACCCTTCAGTTTTTCAAAATGAGTTGTGGTCAACAGGCCTTTGGAATTTCCTGACCTATTCAGATAAGTCTCATCCTGTTCAATCCGCGTATAGATGACGGCCAATCTATAGGCGGCCAGCACGTCATAATAATCAAAATTTGACACTTTTCGCCCTGTTAAGACCTCATATTTTGCAATGGTCTCTTTTTTTCCGGGAAGCCCCGACAGGCGCGGTGTCGGCGCCGTGGGGCGGCCTTCACTGGAAGCCCAGTCTACATGGAGATACCATGCCAGATCAGCAATCGGATCGCCTATGACTGCCATTTCCCAATCCAGAGCTGCGATGACATTTAAACCATCGAAAATCATATTGCCAAGACGTGCATCCCCCCCAACAAAGGGATTGAACATGCGGCTCAAAGCGATTGTTGAGCAACCATTGTCTTGTCTTCACAAGCATATCAGGAACGGGGTCACTATTTTGAGCAAGCACCGCATCATAGAGCTTGATTTGTGCGTCAATGAACCCTGTGCCTGTCGGAACACCCAACAGAGACAATCCGCTCGATTTTAAATCTAATTCATGAATTGCGACGACCGTTTCAAGACCGGCCCACCAAATCCTTTCCTGTTGTTCCAGACTCATCTCGAATAGGGGCCCGGCTTGATGATAAGGTGGAAAGTCGCTTGGAATCCAACCCGGCACTTTGTGCATAACAAAAAAAGGTTTACCAATAATCGTTGGATCCTCTTCCAATCCGAATACACCTGGTGACGGTATTTGTGAGAGCTCCAAACATTTCAAAATATTAAATTGATGCGTCATGTCGTAAGACGCCTTTGGAAATACCAGAAACCCGTCGGGCGGCCATCGGATTACCAGATCTTCTGATACGATCTTGCCGTTAAACCTGTATGTTATGGTGATAAAATAGGTCTCATTGGACACACCTGCACCCGGCGTGGTCAATTCTGAAACTTCGAGATGTTGCACGCTTGGTAACCTTGCGGAAAACCAGCTTTGAAGCGGACGCCGCGCTTGTTTAATATCGACAGTCACGCCTTAGCCTTGTGGCGCGTATTTTGGGTGACGCCCATAAATACCAAATTGGATCATGCCATAACCTTCCTCATCGCCGCAGCGGCACTTTACGGCAAAGGTCGGCGCCGCTGACACATCTTTCATGGAGGCCGGATCTGACGTATCGAGTACCTCGCCGTCAGACCAGTTTTCTCCCATCCATTTTCCAAGGCGAAAGCCTTTATATGGCCAATAGCCTGCTGCTTGGAGATAGATGAGCGAGATCGGTTCTATTTCGATTATCCGCCGCCTTCCATCTTCAGCGATTGCCGTAATTGTGGCCCCGGCTAAAAGACGCGTGCCTTCAACAAGGCGAAAATCATGGTCTTCGCCTGTCAACCTTACTTCTTTACGTTCATTGCCTAACCGGTAAACAAGACTCCCTGTGAAATCGAGGACTCTGCCTTCATGGTCTTCGCGCAAGCTGGAACACACCGCCCAGTCTTTGAACTGGAAGATATGCCAATCTCCTAAAAACCCTAAAAGTGGCTCGGGCGGCTGAAAACCTGCACCGTCTGGATAGAGATTGTGCTGCCATCTCACGCCCCAACTATGATCACGGTGTGAAAGCCAGCTATCGGGCTTTATATCATGTATTTTGCCATCAACTTTGAGCCACCCCTTGGCACGGCCAGTCTGGGCATAGCGACACATATTTTCAACCACGCGTCCTCGCGAGCGCGTATATTGCGGAACTTCTTCCTGCGGCGGCATGACCGCTTCAAACTCGACCTCGAAGCTATGGCCAAATTCATTTTCTTCCAGTGCCCAAGTCACTGTCTTCATGCCTTCTACAATTTGGTAGTTAAGCGGCCCTACGCGGATCTCATCCGTGACCGGCCTGAATTTACGAGACGCCCTTATATTGTGCTGCCGCTGGCCCTCCACCATTAAAAGACCGGACGCGTCCATAACATTACGATTTGTTGAAACGCCGAAATGAGAGCTTAGAAAAAACTGACCACTCGTTTCATGCGCGCAGCACCAAATATTCTCACGCCAGTTCTCACTTGTCTCTGCCACATGGTCAAATGTCGTGGGCGTTTGATGACAGAGCATTTCATCATATTTACTGAGCATCTTTTCGCCCTATCTCTTTGAGGGCCCCAGAAGCCCCGGTTTCCAATGCAAAGCTGGGCCGATAGACGGCATCAATCCTGGTTCTGCATCGCATACACTGGGGATCGCCTGCACAATGGGCATAACGCTCGCAATATAAATCGGCTCACTTTTGATATCTCCCGTCATAAAGAATTTTTCGTCAGTTTTATTTGAAACGGAAAAATCGAGTGTCATTTTTACGGATGGACGGCCCTCAATCGTGCCAACATAATGTTGCCCAGGTTTGACACCCTCTGCCAGCATAGTATCGCCAATAAACCAATGAGCTTCGATCACGAAAAGCGGCGCGGCACTTAAATTGTCGACAAAACCTTCTACGCGATGTGTGATCCGCCCGACCGTTCCGGCTTTTACCAGAAACGGTTTGTGAATATCCTCAGCGGCGGGAACAAAATCATGGCTGGCAACAACGCGGTCATAGGTTACCCCGATCATTTCGCCTACTCTGTAAACAACGCCATTTAAAAAATTCAAGGCAAGCGTTTTCGAGACTTCAATTTTATTGGCTTCCTCTGGCGTCGCCCCGAAGCCGATATATTGGAGCTTATGGGGCTCAGCTTCGGAACAATCCCAATTTTCTTCCAGCTTAATTGTCGTTACATCTGCACAGGCATTTGTAAGGGCGAGAAGCAAACGGCCTGGCACCAAGTTTGGATCTATCCCGTCGGCATAAAGCGTCGCCCCGCCCTTCAGACAGGCGGCCTCGAAACGGGCGGCGGTTCCAGCTTCTCTAAACTTATCCATGGAGGTATAAGGCAAAGTCGTGACGATGTTTTTACCTGCTTCCAGAATTTGGATGATCTCATCATCCGTGTGGTAGGTACCCTCATCATGGGCCACATAGATGACGCAATCACAATCCAGTTTTAACAAAGCCCTCACATCATCGGTAGCAATGATGCCCGTTGGCGGAACACCCAATAATTCACCGACGTCTTTTCCGAGCTTAGACTCGCTATAAGCGCGAACACCAACAAGTTCCATTGACGGACTTTGAAGGGCTTCAAATATGGCAACAGCGCCCATATGGCCTGGCCCCCAAACGATAACTTTAAATGGTTT
This sequence comes from Litorimonas sp., assembly GCA_029936425.1. GTDB lineage: Bacteria > Pseudomonadota > Alphaproteobacteria > Caulobacterales > Maricaulaceae > Litorimonas. The sequence goes on along the minus strand of JAPYSU010000003.1, from coordinate 230,197 downwards.
AGTCATGATATTCCCCTTTTTAACATCTTTCCTTGCCCCTTAATCCCAAACAACATGCGCTTCGGTTTTGGACTTAACCTGATCCAGCGTCACATCGGGCGCGAGCTCTTTTAAGCGGAAGCGGCGCTGCTCCCCTTCTCGCGCAAATACGCCGAGATCGGTGATCACCATGTCGATACAATTCCGCCCCGTCAGCGGCAGGGTGCAGGATTTGAGAAATTTGCTCTCGCCGCGCTTATTGGTGTGATCGAACAAAGCGATGCAACGTTTAACACCTGCAACCAAGTCCATGGCTCCGCCCATGCCTTTGACCATCTTGCCCGGGATCATCCAATTGGCGATATCGCCATTTTCAGCGACTTCCATCGCGCCTAAAATAGACAGATCAATATGCCCGCCGCGTATCATCGCAAAACTTGTGGCGCTGTCAAAGAAACTGGATTTGGGCAGCGTCGTAATCGTCTGTTTCCCCGCATTAATCAGGTCCGCATCTTCCTCGCCCGCATAAGGAAAGGGTCCCATGCCGAGCATGCCGTTTTCAGATTGCAGTGTAACATCCATCCCCTCTGGAATATGGTTGGCGACTAGAGTTGGAATACCAATGCCCAAATTAACATAATAGCCATCTTCCAATTCCTGCGCTGCCCGCGCCGCCATCTCATCACGTGTCCAGCTCATGACGTGTTCTCCCGCAAGGTCAGCTGTTCAATCCGCTTCTCGCATTCCGCCTCAATAATGCGCTGCACGAAAATGCCCGGCGTATGGATGAAGTTCGGGTCGAGTGAACCCACGGGAACAATCTCGTCCACTTCTGCCACGGTCACCTTGCCTGCTGTCGCCATCATGGGCGAGAAATTCCGCGCTGTGGCTTTGAAAACCAAATTGCCTTCCGCATCGCCTTTCCACGCTTTGATGATCGAGAGGTCGGCCGTCAGGCCCGTCTCCATGATGTAATCTTCGCCGCCAAACTGCTTGGCGGGTTTGCCTTCGGCGATCAGAGTGCCGACGCCGGTCTTCACATAAAATCCGGGAATGCCCGCGCCGCCGGCTCTAATTCTTTCGGCCAGCGTGCCTTGCGGATTAAATTCCAGCTCCAGCTCACCCGCCAGATATTGACGCTCAAATTCCTTATTCTCGCCAACATATGAGGAGAGCATTTTTCTGATTTGGCGTGTCTCAAGCAGCTGCCCCAAGCCAAAGCCGTCCACGCCCGCATTATTGGAAATCACGGTCAGGTCTTTCGCGCCGCTATCCCGCAAAGCCGCGATGAGGTTTTCCGCAATACCGCACAGGCCAAATCCGCCGCTCATGACTGTCATACCGTCAAATGTGAGGCCGTCCAGCGCGTGATTACTCGAATTGAAAATTTTGCTCATATTTTTATTTTGTCGTGACCTTTGTGTTTTTTGGAGCGCAAGTGCACCGACATGGTTATTAATCTGGGAGACTATTCTTCAAATCTTGCCCTTGATCGGCGAGAACTGCCCTGTTTAGAACGTGCCCTTTTGTGAGAGCCATGCGGGCAAACATGAATGATTTGGGGTCGTTTACGGCATCGACCGCTAAGAAACGGTCCCCTTTAAAATAAAAAGCGGAGAATTGCCGCCCTGCCTCTGGGTTCCCGCGTAGGACAATATTGTCATAGCCTTGAAAGAGGCCTGCGATTTGCAGTTTCAAATCGAACTGATCTGACCAAAACCAAGGCAAAGAGTTATAGGGTTTGGGCTTACCACATATGTGCGCGGCGGCGATTTTCGCCTGTTCTGTCGCATTAGGAAGGCTTTCAAGCCTCAAATGCGTATCATAAATTGAGTTATGGTGCCATGAAACATCGCCAATGGCATAAATGTCAGGATCAGAGCTTTGGCAGAATTCATTAATTTCTATACCGTTCCCAACGCACAACCCGGCATCTGCGGCTAGCTCCATATTCGGCAGAACACCAATGCCAATAATGATGAAATCAGCTGAAAAATGATGTCCTTTAGCTGTATGCACTGAAAGCGTTTTACCGTCAGATTCGATGCCGACCGCGACTTCACTTTCGACAATATTGATGCCCTCTTCTCTGTGAATACGCTTGTAAAAATTACTCATGACCGGAGCGGTTACGCGCTGCAATATCCGGTCCATAGCTTCTAAAACCGTGACCTTCACGCCTTGCTTGTGGAGGGAGGCCGCCGTTTCAAGGCCAATATATCCCCCACCAATAATCAGAGCACTTTTGTCGGGGGCTATTTCAGACTTTATAGCATCAACGTCTGACTTACTTCGAAGGTAGTAAACTCGCTTGTGATCAGCACCTTCTAGGGGTAATTTTCGCGCGCGGGCACCTGTTGCCATGACCAGTTTATCATATTGCCAGGTCTCACCATTAGACAATTCGATCGATTTATCTTGTGGAGAAACATTTACAACTCGCGATCCCAGCCTCATGTCAATATCGGCTTTTTTATAAACCTCAGCTGGCCGGATAAGAATATCGTCAAAGCTACGCGCATTTGACATAAAGTCTTTGGAGAGCGGCGGGCGATGATAAGGCAGCTCGGGCTCTTCCCCAAAAAGTATGATGTCCCCATCCCAGCCGGACTGCCGCAAACTTAAAGTGAACTGGGCGCCAGCATGAGAGGCTCCGATACAAATAGCGCGGCCCACCCCATCTTTTATCGCTCCACTCATTTGCCCTGCCACTCAATCCGAGATTTTTTCACTTGCAATTCCTTTCGCAAACCGCATGATTGTTTTTAAACATAAAAGGTAATTATGTCTAATAAATATTGTAAAGTCGAAACGATAGGCCGAATTTCGATGATTACTATCAATCGGCCTGATGTGCTCAATGCTCTCACCCCAGCAGGCCATGCGGAGTTGGCCTCAGCCTTTGATGAATTTGAAAATAACCCCGAGGTTTGGGTCGCAATACTGACGGGGTCTGGAAACCGCGCTTTTTGCGTTGGCAAAGATTTGAAAACTAAGCCAGAAGCCGGTGAGCCTCAGGATTTACCGCCAACAGGTGCGGCTGGCCTCACGCGGAGATGGAGCCTGAATAAACCCGTCATTGCGGCCGTTAACGGCCTCGCATTAGGGGGCGGATTTGAAATTGCTTTGGCTTGTGATATTATTGTGGCCTCGAAAACGGCCAGTTTCGGACTACCGGAACCGAAAGTCGGGCTCGCCGCTTATGAAGGCGGTTTGCTACGCCTACCAAAACTCATCGGCGAGAAACGCGCCATGGATATGATCCTGACCTCCAAGAGGGTCACGGCCAAGCAAGGTAAGAAACTGGGCTTTGTGAACTATGTGACAAAAGAAGATAAGCTCATTAGCAAAGCGCTTTCACTAGCCATTACCATATGTGACGCCAGCCCGATGGCTATTCGGGCATCCAAGGAAACCGTAAAAAAGGGCTTGAGTGAAGCAGATCTGAAACAGGCGATTACTGCGCAAAAAAACTATCCGGCCATGGTCGCCATGTTCGTATCAGAAGATGCCAAAGAAGGCCCAAAGGCATTTGCTGAAAAACGAAAACCGAAATGGCAGGGTCGTTGAACCAATTGAGCTGGTTTTTATTGCTCTTTCGGAAGAGTCATCGTCAACCCATTTAGGTCTTCCGTTAGCGGTATCTGACAAGACAGCCTGGAATTAGGCCTGACATCCTCGGCGAATTCCAACATACTCGCCTCCATGTCATCTTGGGGTGAGAGTTTAGAGAGCCAGTCCTCATGAACGTAGACATGACAGGTTGCGCAGGCGCAGGCGCCGCCGCAATCCGCATCAATGCCGGGAACATTGTGACTGACGGCGACCTCCATAACCGAGGTTCCAATCGCGCCGTCGGCTTCGTAGGATTGGTTGTTGGCGTCGATAAATTTAACTGTCGGCATTTACGTTGCTTTCGTCATGGAAAATTGAAAAGAGGAAGAACTTAGTCCCAAACCACATTTACGGATCTGGGTCCGCGTAATTGCAACCCGGTCATGACCGGAGTTGGAAATGCAGGGTCGAGCCGGATATTTGGCATGTGATCAAGTAGCGCATTAATGGCGCTCTCAATTTCGGCCTTGGCAACAAAAAGTCCAATACACATATGGGTACCAAATCCAAATCCGAAGGATGGTTTTTGTTTTCTGAACGGATCAAACTGGTCGGCATTTTCAAATACATCTTCATCCCGATTGGCCGAAGAAACAACACACGACACCATCGAGTCCTTTGGCACGGACACGCCGCCTATCTCGATGTCCTCTGCCGCCTGACGAACCTTAAAAGTTGCCGTAGGTTCCAACCTGACGGCTTCATCGATTACCTTCAAGATGAGTTTGCGATCAGCTTGGACCTTTTCTAATACGTCAGAATGTGACAGTAGGAGCGCCATCGCTGAACCAAAGGTACGGGTCGTTGTCTCAGCCGCGGCGGGCAATAATGACCGGACAAATGTTGTAATCTCATGATCATCCAGGGAGGTTCCGTCTTCTTCAAGGCGAATAAGCCGTGATATCAGATCAGTCCCTTTGGCGCCGTCGGCACGTCTTTTTTGCACGATTGGCAACATAGCATCATAGAGGGCCTGCGCCGCGGCCATAGCTTTCATACCGGCTATTTTGGCTTTCTCGGGATCCTCTTGCGGTCCGACCAGAATATCCATGGCCCAACCGGCAAAACGCTTGATGTCATCCGGACTATCTTCAGGAAATCCAATCAACGCATAGATGACGCGTATCGGAAAAATCATGCCCATGTCATTGATGAGTTCGGCTTGCTTTCCTGCCGCTGCGAGCGGTTTAACAAATTCGTCTTCGAGAACGGGCGATATCTTCTCGGCCTGCCACAGTCGTATGGTCGACGGCGTAAAAACCGGTGCCAGAAGAGCGCGCGCCCTCTTATGGGCCTCTCCGTCCATCCCTGTTAAAATCAGCCCGTCAAAAAATGCGCCGAGTCCTTCAGCGATAAAGCCGCTGGTAAAGGTCTTAGCATCCCGCATAACCCGCATGACATCTGCGTGTTTGAACAGGGTAAACGTCTGGCGATCCGCACTTCCCCCTGCGATATTTGGCACGCCCAATTCCGCCATGAAATTGCCGATATAAACGGGCGTGTTCTCGCGCATCTCCTTATATAGCGGGTAAGGGTCATCAATATTGCCGCGGAAGTTATCGCTGACTCCGTCAAAAGCCTGCTTTAGTTCATCATTGACTGAATGTGCCATACGTCTCTTTTTTATACATTAATTGAATTAGTGTGTAATAATAACCCAAATAGTCAACTCTGGCCAGTGTAAATTCTCTCGCACTACATCAGAGTCTCTATAGGCAAAGCAGACGTGGATTTGACTTCGGATAATGCCATTGTCGAGTTGATTTCCTGAACGCCCGGTACGCGTGACAATTTTCCAAAAACGAACTTTTCATAGGCATCCATGTCTTTCGTGACGATTCGCAGGAGAAAATCAAATGGCCCCATAATGGCATGGCATTCTGTGATTTCTGGATACTTCATCACCGCATTGGTAAATTCATCAAGGTTTGCCCGGCCATGAGCCGTCACTTTCACATGAGCAAACACCATAGCCCCAAATCCGAGCTTGCGTCGGTCCATACGCGTGACCTGATCACGAATAACACCCGATTCCTTCAAATTCGCCATTCGACGCCAACATTGCGATTGTGACAACCCAACCTGCTCTGCGATGTCGCCTGTTGACAGCCCGGCGTTTGATTGAAGCGTCGACAATATTTTTAGATCAATTTTGTCCATTATGTATAATAATGCATATTAATATTCTTATTTATCCTTTTACCACATTTACTATGCATTATTTACATATATTACGCAATATTCAATAAGGTAAATGTGCATATCACCAACTAACCTTGTCTCAATAGAGAGACATTTATGCTGGATACACTCACAAAACCGGATTTGCGAACGGAACGTTTCGACGCCTCGGAAGGCCGAATACTGCTCTCCGGGATTGATGCGCTTGTCAGGATCGGACTCGAACGAAAAAGGTTGGATAGAGAGAAGGGGTTTAACACAGCCGGCTTCATCTCGGGTTATCGCGGCTCCCCGCTTGGCGGTTTGGACATGCGCCTGCAAAGCGAGGCGGAACGTCTGGATAAGCATGACATCATCTTTCAACCGGGTATCAATGAAGACCTCGCTGCGACAGCTGTCTGGGGCACACAACAGGTCGGACTTTATCCGGGTGCCAAATTTCAGGGCGTCTTTGGTATTTGGTATGGTAAAACACCTGGTGTTGACCGCTCCGGCGACGCGCTCAAACATGCCAATTATGCCGGAACTTCGCCCCATGGCGGCGTATTAGCCATAGCGGGCGATGATCATGGCTGTAAGTCCTCCTCTATCCCGGGCCAAAGTGAATATAATTTTGTGGACGCAGAAATTCCCGTTCTTGCACCCTCAACCATCGAAGAAGTCTTGTATTTCGGCGTCAAAGCGTTTGATTTGTCACGATATAGTGGCTTGTGGGCGGCCATGACGGTCGTGGCGGAACTCATGGACTCAACAAAGAATATGGTGATTGAGCCCGACCGGTTTAACGTCGTCATACCGGATAAGTCCTATGACGATGTCCATATTCGATTGAGCGATACCCCCATTGATCAAGAGGCCCGGCTCCGCCAAAAACGCCGTCCTGCGGCTGAAGATTTCGCCTATCACAATGATTTTGACAAATTCATATTTGATACGAACGAAGCGGATCTGTGTATTGTAACGCAGGGCAAGGCTTACCGCGACGTTATGCAGGCATTGCAAAATCTCGGCATAGACAAGAACGGTGCCAAAAAATTGGGAATTCGTCTTTACAAGCCCGGGCTGGTATGGCCACTGGAAAAACGCCGCGCAACACAGGCTATCCAAGACGTTACCGAAGTCCTTGTCATTGAGGAACGGCGCTCGCTGGTTGAAACGCAACTTCGGGAATATGTATGCGACCTACGGGGCGCTGACCGTCCCAGAATTTATGGGAAACGGGACCGGCAGGACAATCAATTTGTTCCTGATTTCGGCGAACTCAATAGCGACCATATCACTGAAATCATTTTTAACTTTCTTCCCCGGCATAAACGCACGCCGCAGATGAAGATGTTTGTGGATCATATAAAATCAACATCCAAAACGAGCGAGGACCGTCACAAACGCATCCCTTTTTTCTGTCCTGGCTGCCCGCATAATTCCTCAACGAAAGTCCCAGAGGGTAGCCGCGCGACGGCTGGCATCGGCTGCCATTATCTCGTGCAATATATGCCGCGCGACACAAGCACGTTCACCCAAATGGGCGGTGAAGGTGTGTCTTGGGTCGGGCAAGCCCCATTCACAAAAGAGGACCATGTATTTGTCAATCTTGGCGACGGCACCTATCACCATTCAGGATTACTTGCGATCCGGCAGGCCGTCGCTGCCAAGGTAAATGTCACCTATAAAATTTTGTTCAACGAGGCCGTTGCCATGACTGGCGGACAGGTTGTTGACGGCCCTCTCACGCCGCCGATGATCGCCGCACAATTAAGAGCGGAGGGCGTAAAGACGGCGATATTGGTCGGCGATGATGTCGAAGCAATGCGTGCCTTGGGAGATTATCCAAGCGGAACGGCGTTTTATGATAGATCAGAGCTGGACCGTATACAGAAAGAGCTGAGAGAGATTGAAGGTGTCACCGCCATTATCTATGTCCAAACCTGCGCTACAGAGTTACGGCGCAAGCGCAAACGCGGTCTTGCCCCTGACCCGGTTGAACGCATTTTTATCAATGAACGGGTTTGCGAGGGCTGCGCGGACTGTTCATTAAAATCCAATTGCATTGCCGTTGAGACCGTTGAAACCGCATATGGCCAGAAACGTAAAATTGATCAACTGGCCTGCAACAAGGACAAATCCTGCATAGATGGGTTTTGCCCCAGCTTTGTGACTTTGGAAGGGGCCACGCTTAAACGTCCGACCCCGTCTCCCCTGCCCGATCGAGCCCTGCCTGTACCGGCTAAAACTGACCTTGGGGATGAGCACGTGTTCGAGATCGTTCTGGCAGGCGTGGGCGGTCAAGGCATAACGTCATTGAGCTCAATGCTCAGTACAGCCGCCCATCTGGAAGGCTATGCGGTCAACGCGGTAGACGCGCTCGGCATGGCGCAAAAGGGCGGCGCGGTTTACACACATTTCAAGATGTCGAAGCAGCCCGATAAAATTGTCAATGCTCGCATTGGGCGGGGCCAGGCTGATCTAATCCTCGTCAACGATATGATTATCGCACATGGGTCAGTCATCCGGCCGTTGGCGTCTCCTGAAAAAACGGCGGTTATTGCCAATTCCAAAATTTCCGCCAGCGCTGACGTCGTCGGCATTCAGGACTTCAGATATGACAAGTCCGGCATGAGATCGGATCTTCAGACCTCGGCAAAAGTCTATCTTGAAGCCGATACCGCCAGCTCTGTCATGCGGCAATTGGGAAATACAATATTTAACAATTTAGCCCTGCTAGGCATGTCTTGGCAATCCGGGCACTTGCCCCTCAGCCGCGAGGCCATATTCAAGGCAATTGAAACCATTGGAACAAAAGTAGAGAGCAATAAAGCCGCATTTGAGCTTGGTCGGCATCTGGCTATGGAAAATAATGACGCTTCTGAAAAAACCGCTAAGGTTCAAAGCGCAGAGGACATTATCAAGTCGCGCCGAAGCGACCTGATCGCGTATCAAAGCGAGGCTTACGCAGAACGGTTTTCAAATGCCTTAGCACCGCTATTGCGCGCCGATAAAAACCTGAACGGGGCTTTGAGCGATATTTCCCTCGCCGCCGCCGCTTCGCTTTACAAACTTATGGCTTATAAAGATGAATATGAAGTGGCCCGGTTATATGCGTCGCCCGAATTTCTGGATAATATCAAAAGCCAATTTGAGGGTGACATCAAAATTAGATTACACCTCGCGCCGCCTGTTTTCGGGCGTAAGAACTCTCAAGGCGAACCGATCAAGACCAAATTTCCAGCTTGGGTTCTGAAGCTATTTCCGTTGCTTGCAAAGATGAAGGTCCTCCGCGGTTCCAAGCTGGACATTTTTGGAATGACGGAGGAACGGTCGATGGAACGGCGCTTGCGGGACGAGTTCGTTGATCTCATTAATTTGGCGGCTCACGCACTGACTAAAGAAAATCAGGACACGGTTCTTACTCTCATGAAGGCCCCAGACATGGTGAAAGGCTATGGTCACATCAAACTGCAATCCATAAAAGGGTATGAGCGGAAAATTTCGCGCTTGAAACAATACCTGCCACTGTCCAATGCTAACAAGCATGTGGCGGAAGCTGCAGAGTAAACGGAGACTTTATGAGACTTGCAAGACTGGAGAAAGACGACCGCATTTTTTGGGCATTGGGATCAGAAGACGGCAAAACTGTTCAGGAAATTAATGGCGACTTTCATGAATGGGCACCAGAGATTACACGAGGCGCTGGCAAGAGTGCACTTGATCTTTTCTCGGATGAAATTTCCGTTGAAAGCGTGAGATTTTTACCCCCGATTGAACCCGTAAACAGAGTGGTTGTTGCCGGCGCAAACTATTCCAAACATCTCGAAGAATTTGGTGTCGACCCCGTCTCCAAACCCGTCGCCTTTTTGAAAGCATACGCCGCCCTAATTGGGGCAAACGACGATATCCGGTATCCGCCCCTTACCGAAAAACTCGATCATGAAGTCGAACTCGTTGTCGTAATCGGGAATGACGAGATTGATCTGGACGATCCCTATGCCTGCATTCTCGGGTATACAGCCGGAAATGACGTGAGTGCGCGTGATTTGCAGCGCAATGGATCTCCAAAGATTGGTATGGATTTGTTCGCGGCCAAGAGTCAGGATCGGACAACCGGATTAGGTCCCTGGGTGGTCACGAAGGATGAATTTCCAGACGGCTCGCCAGCCCTTGATTTAACACTCAGGGTGAATGGCGAAGTTCGTCAAAATGCGTCATCCGGTGACATGACATTTCCGGTAGGTGACCTCATAAAATATGTTCAGAATATTTCCAGTTTTCGGGCCGGTGATGTGCTCTTCACCGGATCGCCTCCCGGCGTTGGAGACGCAACAGGTGTCTACCTTAATCGCGGTGATCTCGTGGAAGCCGAGGTTGAGAAAATCGGAATATTGCGCAACCGAATAACCGACTAAAGGCCTGCACGCCTCAGCAATACACTTCCCCCTAGGGGACCGCCGCCGGCCGCGACAACAGCGGTTTCGCATTTTTCAAGTTGCCGGGCACCCGCGCGTCCCCATATTTGCTGACAGGCTTCATGCACGTAACCCAAGCCATGTGTGCGACCGCCGGATAATTGACCGCCATTTGTATTGATAGGCATTTCACCTGCGCGGGAGATGCGCTGGCCGCCTTCGATAAACGCGCCCCCTTCCCCAATTCCGCACAGACCCAGGGCTTCCATCCAGATCAACGTGAGAATAGAGAACCCGTCATAAAGCTGCGCACAGTCCACATCTTTCGGCTTTAAATCGGTTTTCGACCACATATCGTCCGCGACATCCCGCGTTACCATATGCGTTAATGAGATTTGATCCCACGACCATGGCTGTGAATGTGCCGCCCCCATAGCTTCGATTAACACGGGGTCCCGGCGCGTATCCCGCGCGCAGTCTTTGCGTGAGAGAATGATTGCAGTTGAAGCGTCGCAATGCACATCGCAATCATACATGCGCAGGGGAGATGCAATTATCCGGCTCCCCAGATAATCGTCGAGCGTCATTGGCGCTCTGTAAATCGCCTTGGGATTATCCGCTGCATTGGCACGGCAAGTCAGCGCAATTTGAGCTAGTTGATCAGACGTCAATCCGTATTCATGAAAATGCTTTTGGGCATACATAGCGATCAACATTGTCGCGGAATGCACATCGAACGGCGTATAATTCATCCAAAGCGGGTTTGAATCTCGCCCGGTCTTCCCCCCAATTTTTCCTAATGTGCTGACGGTTTTGTCTTTGAGACGTGCAGTCGATTCTGTAATTGTCCTGAACACCAGAACATGGCGGCACAGTCCGGCCTCGATCGCCATGGCGCCGTTAATGATGCCGGCTATAGGGCCGGGCCCCTCATATCCGCCTCCGAACCATTTCACATCGAGACCCAAAAGCGTTTTCAACCCAGCCGGACCAATTGGCGAAAAGGGAGCCCCATTATTATTATCCCCAGGCCAGCAAGCAACGCCGTCTATGTCCTTCAACCCAAGTCCAGCATCGCTAATGGCTTCCAGACAGGCGTCTAATGTCAGATCGGCCGCAGATTTTTGGCTGGGCCGTTTAACCTCGGATTGACCGACGCCTGTAATATACACCTGCTTGGTCATGCTCTTGGCGCGCCTTCCTCAGGTTTAAAAAGGGGCAACCAAACATCTTCATGGTTTTCAAAAGTGACCATCACCGGAAGTCCAATCCTAATTTCCATAGGGTCACAATCAACAATCCGGGTGACGAACCGCAACCCCTCTTGTTCAATCAACTCGACAATTGCAACCACATAGGGTGTCTCTAAATCGGGTAACCATTTTTGATAATTGACGGTATAACTGGCAATCCTTCCCTGCCCTGACACGGCGTGTGAGGAGACAGATCGAGAGTGGCATTTCGGGCAAAAATTTTTCGGCGGATGAATATAGACCGAACAGTCATTGCATTTCGCAATGCGTAAATTACCGTCTTTCCCGCCTTGCCAAAAGGGCGCGTTTTCCGGGGTTATTTCTGGCAGAATTTGAACCATATACTTTGGATAACTTCAGTTATGCTCCGGTTTGAAACGAGGAAAAACGCAAAAGCGTCATTGTATATTTTAGACATTAATGTCATTCTCGTGCAATAAAAGCAAATGGAGAATAGGCAATGCGTCTTGTAACTTTTAAAGACGGGGATGGATTTGAGCGCGCCGGTGCACTCATTGATGAAGATATCCATATTGTTGATCTCAATCGGGCGTATAAATCAAAATACGGGGATCCATCCTCCATGCTGGCCAGTGTGCAGGCCATGGCCGACAATTGCGATGAGGCAATCGATCTTGCAAAGTCATGTCTGAAAGATCCGGCACCCGAAGCCATCGTTACACGAGCGGATGTGCGGCTTCGCGCCCCCATACAGCCGCCGGCCCAGATGCGGGATTTTTCCTGCTTTGAACTTCATCTGGAGCAGAGCTTTGCCTCTGCCCGCCGCATGAGGACGGCGCGCGCGCCGGATCCCGAGAAAGCATTTGCCGAGTCGGACACCACTGTCGACGACCTCGTTTTGAAAACCGTGCGCCGCCAACCCATTTATTACAAGGCAAACCGCTTTGCTGTCATCGGAGCCGACGATGATGTGGTCTGGCCTTCCTATTCGAAGATGCTCGACTTTGAATTGGAATGGGGCTGTTACATCGGACGTTCCGGCAAAGATATTTCCAAGGCGGACGCGTCCAATCACATATTGGGTTATACGATTTTCAATGATATTAGCGCCCGCGACGCGCAAGGGCGGGAAATGGGCGGTCAGCTTGGCCCGGCCAAAGGCAAGGATTTCGATACGGCGAATGTTATGGGACCTTGTCTTGTAACGCCGGACGAACTCGGCGACCCGTATGATCTGGACATGATTGTTCGCGTGAACGGGACTGAGTTCGGGCGGGGAAACACAGGCGACATGTTATGGAAATTTGACGATGTCATTGCCCATGTCTCGCAATCAGAGACCTTGCATTCGGGAGAATTCCTCGGCTCCGGAACAGTGGGCAATGGCAGCGGCCTGGAGAAAATGAAGTTCTTGAAGCCTGATGATATCGTCGAGCTTGAAATTGCCAAGATCGGTATTTTGAGAACAAAAATCACGAAGCCTTGATTTTATTCGATATGCTCCTCAAACTCGAACATCTGACCTTCCAATTCAGCCGGGTCGATGCGGATTAGAGAGCGCCCTTCTACCGCCTCGCTGGATTCGATCCATTCAAATGCAACGCCTTTTTCGCGGAGCATCTCGGCCTTGGCTTCAAGATTAACGACTGAAATGCGGATATAGTACAGCCCCGCCCCCCAATTATGTAAATAAAGGCCCGCTTTACTGTCCCACTGGATCGGCTCGATCACATCCAAAGTCGCGCTTGTCTTGGCTCTAAATGAGAAACGGCCCAGCTTATAGCCCTCTTGGCTAAATTCCCTCACCGGGCCATCCGTATGCAAATCCATATTTTCAGCACAGCACTGCAGGGTATAGTCCAGATCACGCACTAAAAACCCTCGCCGTGTAACGCGCACCATCTCGCCTTCGTTAAAGTCTTTTGGTTGGGGCGGATCTGTAAAAATTTCAGGCGGAAACCGGGGCGGTTCGGTAGGTATGATTTCTATACATAAGCCGCCATCAACGCTCGGTTGGTAGGCAATTGATTCCGGCGTCATGCCCACCCAAAGCCGGTCAAACGGCATTTCTTTTGTGCGCTGAGCCAGTCTGAACGGCTGTTTATTGCGATGGAGCTTATCGATCAACACGCCCATATTTTCTGTGGTCATTGTCAAAACGACTGCGTGAGTGACCATGGGCCGGTGACGCCCCTGATAATCCATTAATGCTTCAAGATGGTCATGGAAAAATGGATCTCCCGGATTGGGTTTGTCCAAATGCCATTGCGGCTCCACCCGCGTGGGAGACATAGCAAGAGATTTATGCACTCGCAAAAAATGGGCAATATAGGGGTGATTGTCAAAAGCCTGGCGCCAATTCTTATGCTGATAAATCCCGAGTTTTTCGGTCAATAAATCTGCCATACCATCCGGATCAGGCACCATCATATCAGCGGTTAACAGCAAATCATACATGACAGACTCCGGGGACAAGCAATAAACATCTTTTGCATAAACTGAACAATTATGGCAAAAGTGTCAAGAAAATAGCAGCAACGGGAATCTATTATGTCAGACAAATATCTCGATTCATTCAGAATTGACCCCTTGCCCATAAAGGCGCTCGCCCCGCGTCTGCACGACCAGATTTTGGACGCTCTGGATGCAGGCGTTCTCAGCGACGGCTTGCCCGTTCAAATTTGGGCGCATAGGCCGGAACTTGCGAGCAAATGGCTGACTTTATTGTCCGCATTTCACACGGGAAGTGTTCTTGATGAACGCCTGCGTGAGCTTATGCGATTAAAAATTGCCGCCGTGACTGATTGCGATATCTGCCAGCTCGGCCGAAAATCTGAACGTGTGAGCGAGGCTGACATCGCCTGCATCCAGAAGAAGGATGATAGATTCACCCCGCCAGAGCAAGCGGCCATGGAATACGCCCACCTCTTCGCCTCCGATTATCAATCCATAGGCGAACAGGTATTTGACGATTTACGGAAGTACTTCTCTGAAGCGGAAATTGTGGAGATCAACATGTATTGCGCGTTGATGTTAGCTGGCGGGAGAATGACCTATGTTCACCGCGAAACATAGCTCCGAAAAATCGAGCCGGGTTAGGCCGTCTGTGCCAGAACTTTGTTTCGCCGCATTCGCACAAACTGGATGATAACGACTCCCATAAAGACTTGCGGTATGAATAATTTAAAAGCCAATTGATAGTCGCCCGTCATATCATGGGTTCGCGCAGCCATCCACAAGGACACCAGCATTATCGGAACGGTAATTGCGTTCATAGCGCCAAGCGCGCGTCCGAAATTCTCGCGTCCAAAACAATGCGCCGTCAGTGTAGTCCAGATCGGCACAGCACCGCCGACAGCCAATCCGACACAACAGGCCACAACCATAAGCCCAACATATCCGGGCGAATAAAGTAAGGTCACGAGAAAGGTGATATTTAGACACGCGACCAGGCTATATAATAGTCGTTTATCGAAACGCTCGGACAGCCAGCCAATCAAAATTTTACCTAAAATAGCTGAGCCCGCAACGCAGGTGACAAGGAACGACGATTCTTGCAATGAAAACCCGCGCCCAATTCCGTAGGGCACCAATGATGTTAAGATGGCTTGGTCACTCCCCAGCAGAAGACCGATAGCTAATCCAATCAACCAAAGATTAGGGTCCTTGAGCAGTTCGGACACGGAACGAATATCTCCGTCCGCGATTTGTGTTTTATCAATTTGGATTAAATCGCCGTCCGGATATTGTGAAATATCTTCCGGCCTGGATCTGATTGAGAGCAAACTTGATACAATGATAACAGAGGGGACAATGAGGGCTGCGGCCAGACAAGCCTGGCGCCACCCGAGCGCCTCAATGAATGCCGCGAAAATAGGCACGACTAAGAATCCACCTGCGGATGTAGACACAGCTGCTATGCCCAGGGCTCGACCCCGCATGCGGGAAAACCATCGCGTAACGAGAACGTTTGCGGTAAACGATCCGGCTGCCGTAAAAGCAAAACCAATCGGGCCGAAAATTGCCAATAACATTATCCCGGGGTGAACCGCCGTGCCGATCAGGGCAAAACCGAGTCCAAAGCTTAGTCCTCCGGCTATTGAAACGGCGCGCGCCGAAAACTTTTCGATTATAAACCCGGTGACTATGGCCCAAACCGCCGTGCTTAAAAAGAACACTTCGATTCCCAGATAGGCCTGTTCCCGGCTTAAGCCAAAAGCCGCTTCAACTGGCGCTACAAACAATCCGAAAGAATAAACGCTTGCGCCAGCCACGAGCATTGCATTGACGAAACTACCAGCCAGAACATGCCAACCGCGAAATGGTTTTGTCATAGTATCACCCGGGCTGACCCCTATAGTTTCCACCGTCGAGCATCAGGTTTTGCCCGCAAATATAACCGGACTGTGCCGCACATAAAAAAGCACAGGCATCGCCAAATTCTTCTGGTCGTCCAAGCCGGCCTGCGGCCAACGAATTTATAATGTCTTTCTCGGCAACGGCTTCACTTACGCCTTTTGCTTTCGATGTTGCTTTTAGAAGGGATCTGTGTCGGTCTGTGTCAAATCTTTCAGGAAGAAGCTGGTTGATCGTGACATTATCTGCCACGCAGTCCCGCGAAATTGATTTGAGCACGCTTGTCAGACCCGTGCGTGGGGCGTGCGATAAAGACATGACGGGATGCGGTGTTTTCACCATGGCCGAAGTAATGGCAACAATCCGTCCAAATTGGCGGTCACGCATACCCGGTAACACTGACTGAACCATCAGCAGCGGTGAAATGAGCGTATTATGCAGCGTATTTTCCCAGTCTTTCTGATCCGTTTTCGCAAAAGCCGTCGGCGGCGGCCCCCCTCCATTCAGGATTAGAATGTCTGGTTCTGGACAAGCATTGAGGAGTTCAGAGCGCCCCGCTTCGCTGGTACAATCCGCAACAACTGTGACAACGCTAATACCGTGGTTTTGCCGAAGCGATTTCGCTGCATTTTGGACCGGTTCCGATCTCCGTCCATTAAGTACAATGTTGACGCCTTCGCGCGCCAAGGCATTAGCACAGGCAAAGCCCAGTCCTTTACTGGAAGCCATTACGATTGCGTGTTTGCCTTTGATACCTAAATCCATAATGGCTTTAGTCGCCCCTAAAGTTCAGCTCTAGCAAAACGCCGTTGGGGTCATAAACGAACACTTGCCGTAACCCCACTGAACTGACGGCATTGGTTTTATATTCTAGGCCCATTGATATAATCCGATCGAGTAAATCGTCATAGCCGTCACAATCAAATGCCACATGATGCAACGCACCCGTCGTCTCGCCAGGCGACGTCTCTTTCTCAAAAATTTGATACGCTCCCACCGCGTTGACATGAATAACGGCTCTGCCGCGCACATCGAATAGCCATTGCGCATGGTCATGCTTCATAGGCGGGGGGCCATCTCTGACTTCTAACTGCAGGAGATCTGCATAGAATTTTGCGGTGCCATGCAAATCTTGCGATATGATATTGACGTGGTCGAGTGATTTAACTTGCATAACCTTACCTCCCAAAATATTTATTAGACAAGTTTTTATAAAATGTATAATAAAAAATAAAGCCGTTAACGGGACAAGCAATGCAAAAAAGAAACACCGATCCATGGCATCCAATTGCACTGAGTGAGCAAATAAGCTCGGAGTCTCCTATCCGGGTCTGTACGGAACAGGATGAGATTGCGTTGTTTCGCGACTCTGGCAGTGTTGTCAGGGCACTGGAGGATCGTTGCCCGCATCGACGCGTCCCGCTCTCACTCGGCAAAGTCATCAATGGGGATCTAAGGTGCGCCTATCATGGCTGGACCTTTAATGGAGCAAATGGGAATTGCACACAAATCCCCAATTTATCCGCCGACGAATCCGTTCCAAAACGATATAAAGTCGCGGGCTTTGATGTTAGGGAGGTCGATGGCTTCGTATATTTGCGAAAGACGTCTCAACCTCAATCTGTCGGAGACTGCGGGCCTCATTCCGATATCGAGACGCAACTGCCTTTATTTGGGAGCCTCATCATTCCTTTTGATACCTTGGCTTATCAACTGGCAATGATTGATGGCCCTGAAACCCTTTTTGGCATTCACAATGTAGGCTTTACCGACTTCTTTTTGGGGGATCCGGTATGGCGTGAGGGTCGTTTTATAAGTGACCGTGCGGCGGGATGGACCGTAAAGGGCAAAGCGCCCAGTAAGTGGGATCGCGACTATCCGTTTATACTTCGCACCGTTTTCAACTCACATAACGGAATGATCACACATCATTTGCTCGACCCAGAAGATAAAGTTGTGGCGGAGGTGCATCTCGGCATCTTCTCGGGCCCCAGACAAACAACGAATGTCGTCTGGCGCGGCACGGTTCACCCTGACCACGGATATTCACGGAAGATCCTGCGCTCCAAGTCCCCAATTGCAGTATTTGATAGATTGGACGGCGCGGCGATCGCCAGCCTGCTCACCGGCCCGTCTTTGCAGATGAGAAAGGCGGGGTAATGGCGTCGACTAAGCAGCAAGGTCAGGACTGGATTCCGACACGATACGATCTCCGCGACACATGGTTTCCAATCGCTCATGCGACCGACGTCACGAATGTTCCTATCCGCCGTATGGTGCACTCTCAGCCATATTTTTTATGGCGTGAGGATGAAAGCGTAAAAGTATGCGAAATACATCCCAGCAAACTCGGCGCAAACACATCTCAAGCCTCGGCATTCACGAATGGGTCTCACTATTACCCGTCTTGCGAACAATATGGCTATGTCTGGGCCTGGTATGGAAATCCGGATAATGCCAGTTTTGACCTGCTCCCGCACATTCCTTTTCTGCCCAAGGATGGTTCGATCCCGGATTATATGCGAACCACAATTCGCTTTGATGCTTGCTCGGCCCTGTCTGTTGAAAATTTGATCGATTTGACCCATGCCGATTTTCTACACGGCGAAGTGATAGGCGGTGAAGGTGAGTCTGAAACGGACGAGATTACGTTTGAATATACGTCTGAAAGTTTAACCCGCGTGAGAATGGTAACGGGAAAGCCGGTCTCGCCGGTGATGAAATGGGTTGGGGGCGTTCGGGCCCAGTATCAGGAATTTCGGTCGACATTGCATGTTCACCTGCGAAGCGGATTATGTATCTCTTATCCGCGGTTTCGACCGGGATTTGATATCCCAAATGTCCAGCCTTTTGTGCCCAGCGGTAGCCACCGGTCTCGAGTCGACCAGATATTCAATCTGACACAGGCACCGCTCATATTCCGCCGAATTATGCCCAAGCTGGCCTACAAGATCGGGCCTCAGGACAATTATGTCATGCGCCCGCAAAATCCTCGATATCTGGAACCTGATTCAAGACGGGATCTGCACTCAAGATTTGATGCTCCGGGCAATCGATATCGCTTCCTCATGCAAGCCTTGCATCAACGTCAGCGAAACGGCGATTTCAGCTATGGTTCCGACGCTGATCCAGGGGGCGATATCACCGAAACTCTGGGAATGGACAGATCTCTCAACTAGAAAAATAGAGCCACCTAATGACCCAAATAGAACCCAATATGGACGTCTGCGTTGGCGATGAATACAGCCATGTGCAAAGCTTGCCTCAGGATCAATTAAAAGAACATTTTCAGGATCATATTGGGATTGGGGTGTTTGGGCGCGCGGGTGATCTGGATGTGATGGTTGTGGGCACCGTCTACCGAGTCGGGGGAGATGTCTGGGGGATAAAGGATGGGTGCCTCTTGCAGACAAACATGATTGCATCGCTGCCCGGTGATCGGAAAATGACGAACACACCGTTCGTGGGCAATCGCAATGATCCGGCAAATGTCTACGCTGATTTTTCTATCACTAAGAACGATGATCAGGTTGTCTGGTCTGCAGGAAAAAGACAGATAATTTGCCGACCGCCTATTTGGGAACTCAAGGGTGAGCATATGGGCGTTGATATCGATATTCGCATCACCGGCATAGGTAAATCAATGCCCTATCATGGCCCGTGGGACAAATTACCTGAATCCGGAATTGCTGGAAATGAGCAATTGGGCCGGGCCGAAGGCCAGTTCACCCATAAGGGAAATACCTATACCCTAACGCAGGGCTGGGCTGTACGTGAGAGGACATGTCTGGGAGCAGGCAAGGATGTGATGTCGCTTTTGGGCAGTGTGTCAGGCTATATCTGGGGCTGGTGTTTTAGCGAACGGGCCAGCATTTTTTGTTATGCACAGCGCGGCGGCGGCGGTTATGCGGCGCGGATATTTGCCGAAGGCAAGGTCAACGACATGACGAGGCCGGGCAACAAGATAGTAGAAACATCTCACTGGATCGATCCTCTCACGCAAAAACGGCATGCAACAGCTTGGACGATTGACATGGAGGACAGTGAAGGCGTGCTTCGAATGGAGGTCAAAACCTGGTCGCGGTGTCTGTTCGGTTTTCATCAGCGCGACGGCTATTCATCCCACCACGGCGCTCTTGGAAGATGCTCCGGTGTCTTTATATCGAAAGCCGGCGAGCGATATGAGTTTGACGATACCACGGCCTATTTTGAACAAGGCTGTGCAACCCCGCTGGGAATAGGCACTCGCCCTTAAGCGCTACATGTTTAAAACTTTCATGACGCGCGCAGCCAAATTGGACTCACGCAAGTCTGCTGCAGGCCGTTCCAAGTGAAACACTTCCATCAAGATCCTCAAAACATTCTTATCTTTATTGGCCAGTAATTTGAGCCCTTTGGAAAACTGCTGCATTTGTTCAAACCCTTCTGGCCGCGTTCCAGTGACAAAATCATATTCGAGATCACTATTGCCTGCCATATGCCATGCTGCGCCGCTGATTTTCATGGCATCGTCGAAATAGCGATCGAGAAACTTAGGGGCGTCAATAGCATGGGCATTAAGGGCGTTGGAAAGCGACAGGGCATGTAAGACCGCAAGCGTCATGCCCTGCCCGAATGTCGGATTGATGGAGGTGATGGTATCACCGAGTGGGATCAGCCTTCCCGGAAAATGGCTCATCTGGTCATAGTGCCGCCAATCCGCGGTCGGTTTTTTATAGCGCCGTAAAGGCCCGACAAGTTCGCAGTCTTTAAAAACATTGTAAAAATCTGGAACGGCGAGTTCTTGGGCATAGTCGCAAAACCCTTCATATTCCGTCGGCGGCACTGTATCTGCCCTCCCGCCGAGTGTGACCATCCACTGATTGTCTTCTATTGGGCAGAGAATGCCGTATCGCCGCTCGGGTGCCGTTGGACGAACCAACATCGCTAATCTCGTTTTGGGATTTTCTTCTTTCTGTTTAAAATGACCCGACACGTAACTCATCAATATACCGAGTTTTGTCTCAGGCACTTGGCCAAAACCTGCTTTTTCAAGTTCGATTGGCAGAAGGCTCCCGCGCCCGCGGGCATCGACGACCAAATCACCGGCCTGCGATAACTCTTCATCACCACAGATAATTCTCAAGCCTGTGGCGCAATCATTTTCGAACGCGATGTTTGCCACCCGACACGCTGATCGAATCGACACGTTTTCCAGGGCGATAACGCGCTCCCGGATTACTTTTTCATAACCGGGCCGACTCATCATCAAAATCGGCATGTCGAGAAAAGCTTGTTCCCGCCAGGTCCCGCCATCATGGCCGCGATAATCGCCGCCCATGTCGAGCTCAATCGCGCCGCCAGCGACAAATTGATCCCGAATCCCCGGCAATAAAACTTCGAGGCCCGCCTCACCCCCTCTAAGCATTGTATGGATATGACCGCCCTGCACTGCCCCCATACTGATTTTCCCAATGGCGGCTGCGTCATCCTTTTCAAAAATGATGACCTCGTCAAAATGTGCCGCCAAGGCGGCTGCGGCGGCCAGCCCCGCGATCCCGGCGCCTGCTATGAGCGCCGTCTCTCCCTTTTTTTCTTTTTCTTGGTTCAAATTAGCCTCACCATTAAAAATATTTATTAGACACTTTTTGCAATATTGACTAATTAATCAAGATGCGTCAATATAGGTCATGGTTTCAAAACACCGAAAAAGTCGCCACTAATTTATACAGGAATTCATCATGCTCATTGATCTTCACGCTCACGCCCCACTTCCGGGTTATTATAATCAACACGAGCATTGGGGTCCGTTTTTCGAAAAACACGACAATGGTGATGTAAAATTACGCGTGGGCCACTGGATTTTGAGCCTCGGCGCGCCAGAGCGCCGCGCTGCTGTGGCCGCAGGGAACGCGCCGTCAGTCGCGGAATATATGGCCAACTGGGGCGATCCTAAAAAGCGCTTGGCCAAAATGGATGCTGCCGGTCAGGACGCACAAGTCGTATCTGTACCCTCTCATTGTTACATGTATTGGGCGGAACCAGAATTTAGCGTGCCCTACTCCCGCAAGGTCAACGAAGTCACGGCCGAATATTGCGCCGACGGTGACAATCGTCTTTTCGGATGGGCGACAGCCCCCCTCAATGTGCCGGAAGCGGCCGCCAAGGAGATCCGGCACGCCTGCGGCGAACTTGGACTAAAAGGACTGGTCGCAGGCGGGTCAAATTTCGGAGGACTGGAATTCGATGATCCCGAGATGGATCACGTCTGGGCCGCATTATGCGATGTCGACCTGCCCATGTTTATCCATGGCTATAATCAGTCTGTCACGTGGGGCGAAAAAGCCAATGATGATCGGTATGAAACCACAGCCATTGTCGGCATGCAGTATGATGAGACCAAGTGTTTCTGGTATATGTGCAATGGCGGCGTTTTCGACCGGTTCCCGGATCTAAAAGTTTATATCACCCATGGCGGTGGATATGTGCCTTACCAGCTTGGACGGCTCAATGAGACCAACAAAAATCTGGATGTAAAGCACAATAAGAAAGATCTGGTCGAGTATCTGGACAATTTCTATTTCGATCTGGAGCTTCACGAAGTCCCGATGCGTCAGGCTGTCTTAGACCTCATTGGAGCTGACCGACTGCTTTATGGGAGCAATTTTGGCGGGAGTGACGCGGTTCGTCACGATCTGACCCAAGGCCTGAATATCTCGGACGAGGATCTGCAGAAAATCCGGTACAAAAATGCGGTGGATCTTCTTAATATTGACACGAGTAAGATGGGCCGCGCGAAAAAGTTAGCGGCTTAAACACGGAACGCGCCACAGAGGCGCGATCCACAATCGTGGTATTTATGCCACTATTTATGCTAATACGTTCAATAAATGGACATCCCAGTTGACAAACATAAACATTTTAACGATTTATGTTCAATAAATATAAAAGATTCACGCCTTACAGGCTTAACTAGGGGAACTTAAATGACGAACACCCAGACTTCTGTCGGTCGCACAAACCGCCATGCATCCAAACTCTTACTGACATCGGCCACGGCCATAACGGCCCTTATTATGCCTGAAATTGCTTTTGCGCAAAATACGGTTTTTGACGAAGTTGTAACGACAGCCCGCCGGGTAACGGAAAATCTGCAAACAACACCAGTCGCCGTCACCTCCTTGAGCGCTGACACGCTCGAAACACGCCAGATCACAGATGTGGATGCCATTCAGTATAATACACCGAATGTCACCATCGAGCCTCTCAATGGTAATTCCGGCGCCAGTGTTTCCATTCGGGGCATGGCGGGCGTGGAGAATACATCAGCTTCAGACCCCGCTGTCGGCATTTATGTTGACGGGGTTTATTCGGCCCGGTCGTCACTGGGTCTATTAGAATTGGTCGATGTTGAACGTGTCGAAGTTCTAAGGGGCCCTCAAGGTACATTGTTCGGGCGAAATACGACAGGCGGGGCACTGGTTATTACAACGCCTGACCCTGAAGGCGAATGGGGTGGTCGCCTCACCGGCCGTATCGGCGAATATGATACGAAGGAAGTTCTTGGACATGTCAATGTTCCGCTGGCTGGCGAGGAAGCCGGGGCACGGATCAGTTTCAAACATGCCGAGCGTGACGGGTATGGAGAAAGCCTGTTTAACGGGTATGAACTTGCCAATCTCAACTCTGACTATATTCGCGGAGTCGTCAAAATCGCTCCCGACGAGGAAAAATGGGACATTACCTTCACCGGGGATTATTTTAACCGCCAAGGTAACGGACCCATTGCGGCTCTCGTCGATGTAAACCCGGCAGGTTTATCGGGCGCTTTCTTGGGCTACAGCCAGTATATTTCAGATGATTTTTACACAAACTTCACTGCCACTGATCAATTTGAAGACATCACAGCCCAAGGTGTTTCAGCGACTGTCAATTACGATCTTGGAAATATTCAACTAAAATCAATCACCGCTTGGAGAAGCGTGTTTAACAATATTCTCGCGGATATCGATGGTACACCTAACCCTCAAATTGCCGGACCCGCCATTGTTCTCCCATCACCACCCCTACCTGTCCCGGGTATTGTGATTCCCACAGGCATCCAGTACGAACAAACCAATGATCAAGACAGCCAGATCACCCAAGAACTTCAATTGTTCGGGCGCACTGGAGACCTAAAATGGATTGTCGGCGGCTTTTACTTTACCGAGCACAACACTGACCTGACTCAGAGTTCAACGGCAAACACGATTGGTGAAATCGAAAACGATTCTTACGCGCTTTATGGCCAGGCCGATTACGACTTCAGTGACGCCCTGACACTCAATTTGGGCCTTCGATATACGTGGGATAAACGCGCATTGAATATGAGTCTGGAAAGCCCAGGCGGTGCCAGTTGTACCTTAACACAGACAGACGCACCCGGCGTGTGCCTGTTATCACGAGCCGTAAAATATGATTACCTGTCTTATGATTTAGGATTAAATTACGAATTCACGGATTCGATTTTTGGCTATGCTAAAACAAGCCGGGCAACACGCGCCGGTGGATTCAATCACCGTGTTGTCGCTCCAGCTTATGAACCTGAGCGCGTCACAAATTACGAACTGGGTTTGAAAACCCAACTCTTGGATAATAAAGTCCGGGCGAATTTAGCGGCATTCTACATGGATTATGACAACGTCCAGAGAACCGCAGTGATTGTTGTCAACGGTGCTCCTACAGCTACGACCGCGAATGCCGCTAAGGCAAAAGTTACAGGGATCGAAGCCGAACTTGATTTTATTCTGAATGACTATTTTAGCTTCGGCGGTTCGTTAGGCTTATTGGACCCATCTTACGACGAATTCTTAGACGCCGGGAATGACCGTAGCGACGAGCC
Organism: Litorimonas sp.; assembly: GCA_029936425.1. Lineage (GTDB taxonomy): Bacteria > Pseudomonadota > Alphaproteobacteria > Caulobacterales > Maricaulaceae > Litorimonas. The sequence continues at coordinate 205,592 of JAPYSU010000003.1, read as the reverse complement.
TTTTACATATGCGGCGGATTACACATACAATGTTTATGCGACGGCCACCGCACCTTTATCCTTTGGTGAATTTGTCCTGCACGCAGATTACGGGTTCAAGGGCGACATATTCTTTGACACCGTCGATTTGGACCGTGACAAACAAGAAGGGTATGGATTGCTTAATGTCCGTGCCGCTATCAAGCTGGATAATCCCAATATCGAATTTGCTGTATTCGGCAAGAATGTGTTGAATGAAGAATATAACACTTACATTCTCGATCTGAATAACTCGCTAGGATACACGACGGCATTTAGAGGAACGCCCGGTGTTTGGGGCGCGGAGGCAACCGTCCGCTTTTAATACTCAGTCTTCCTGAGAAAAACCCTGCGCGCCGCTCTTGATTGAATCGGCGCGTTTTTTATGAGGTCAGAATTTGAGTGCCAAGTTCAAGCGACAATATGGTGACTGGGCGATCATTTGCGGCGCCTCGGATGGTCTGGGCGCCGAACTGGCCCGCGAGTGCGCGAAAAAGGGATTAAATTGCGCCCTCATTGCGCGTAGGAAACCCTTACTTGATCAACTGGGCGCAGACCTTTCCCGCGAATTTAACGTTGAAACCCGCAGTTACCCCTTGGATCTCATGGATATTGATGCGGCGGACAAAATTGAAACGATTGCCGACGCTCTCGACACCGGCCTGTTTGTCATCAATGCAGGCGGCGATACGGTCTCATCAAGGTTTCTGGAAAGTGGTCTTGAAGCGTGGAAAGCCCTCATGCAGCGCAACATTCATTTCCTGACCGACACCCTACACAATTTCGGGAAAAGATATCACGCTCAAGGGCGCGGCGGCATCATGGTCATCGGCTCTGATCTCGCCTTTAGCGGCGCAGGTCGGGTCAGTCTTTATAGCGCAAGTAAAGCTTATGCGATGAACCTTATCGAGTCCCTTTGGACTGAATGGCAAAACACACAGGTCGATATTGCCTATATGGTGATTGGATCCACCAAGACGCCAAAGATGCTGAAAATATTGGAGCATTATAAAATTGACCCGACCGCCATAGACCTTATCGAGCCGAGCGATCTGGCACGTTGGGCGATGGACAATATCAGTCATGGGCCGACCTGTGTATATGACGTGGATCCCGAGTCCATGGATGCCATGACCTCGCCTAGTGCCCGGCGGCACCGAATATTGCGCAATACGCAGATCATCGATTTCTTCTACGGAGATTTAGACGCAGATCAGGACCTCATGAAAACCCTGAAATCCGGACGAAACTGGAAATAAATATCAGCTTACGGGTTCAGGCTTTATCAGATATTTCACCCACATATCCTCACCGTCGAACTTGTATAATTCCATCGTGTGAATATCGAGATTTCGAGAGGGCATTCGATTGATGTGATAACACGCCGCTTCATTTGCATTCACGACCGTTTTAACGATATCGATATCCACCAAGGCATTTGAGGTTTCCCACATATTTTCCAGAACGGCCCAGGCATCCGGTTCAATAGGACGGCCAACATATTCGATGGTCATTTTTCCAGGACATGCTGCTCTATACAATCCGAAAAACTTATCTTTATCTCGAGCATTCCAAGCCGCGACTTGATCGTGGATGAAGTTTTCAATTTTGTCTTCTGGCGTTTCCGACATTCGTATTCTCCTGGAAATTATAAATCAGACCCTGATACATTGCGTGCGGTTCCGTTGCGGCGATCAGTCTCGCCCCAGCCCAGCCAATGGTCAATTTCACGGGTGTCACCTTTGCGGCGCCATTGTCCGCATTGTTGAGCCGTAATCGGAAACCCGCCCACGAAATCGATCATTTCGTCTTTTTTATCGGGCCGAAACTCCCATTCTTCGGTCCCGTCAATAATGACCTCTGCCGATTCAGCAAAATAACTGCCTGGCTTATGAACGACCTTACCTTCAATATTGGTCGTCGACCGTACCTTGCCGGTATGATCCGTCAAAATCGCATACCCCAGGTTTTCATGACCGACCATGATGGAACCAAGTTCATAGGTGCCATCTTTATAAATATTGGCGAATGTCCACCAAATCACGTGCATATTGTTGTTAACAACAAGGTCTTTTTTATGATGAATAGCGCCGCCTTTCTCCATATATATCTGGTCCATCGCCATACAGCCCTTGACCTTGCGGCCTTCACACACCCCCTCAACGTCATAGACTTGGGAGACGTAGAAAGTTCCCCACTCTTTGCCCGGTAAATACCACTGCATACCCGTGCCCAGTAATTTTCCTTTGATATCGAATAGCCCGTCTTCTTTCCAAGAATAACTATTTCCTGAAGCCGTCAACTTCCATGGATTTCCTGAGTCTCCCTTGCAGCTCTGCCATGAAGCGATGTCGCCATTTAGCGCCGTATCAGGCCGGAGGGTCATAGCTTGCTTGGCCATTTTATCCCGATCGATGCGAATGTTTTCCCCGTCGATCAGCGTCGATAAATACAAAAACGTAACAGGGTTTGGTGTGCCTTCGGGACCTAGGAGTGATCGTACAGCCGCAAATGTTTCTCCGTCTTCAGTATACAAGGTACCAAAACAAGATGTTTTGGAATATGTAAGACCATAAAATCCGCGGGTATCGTTGAGCGCTTTTCCGGACACCTGATGCGGGCCCACGAGTGTCTGATAGGCGAAATTACCACGCTCTGGAATCTTATCGTAATGTATCATTGAGTGGCCTCTTAAGCTTCTAAGTTAATTTAGTCCCAACGGACGTAAATGTCCGAAACGCCTCGCAATTGGGCGCCTTTGATTTCAGGTTCAGGATAATCGGGGTCGAGCCGTAAATTCGGCATCAAGTCCATCAGAACGTTAAGCGCGGCTTCCAGCTCCATTTTGGCAATAAATTGCCCGATGCACATATGTGGTCCAAAACCGAACGTAAAATTCACGGCGGCTTTGCGGTCAATATCGTATTGATCCGGGTTTTCGAATACGTCCTCATCCCGGTTGGCCGACGCCACAAGACATTGGACCAAAGCGCCCTTCGGAATTTTAACGCCCCCTATTTCGGTGTCTTTGGAGGCCTGACGCACCTTTACGGTTGCCACGCCTTCATAACGGGTTGCCTCGTTGATGGCTTTTGGAATGAGTGACCGATCCGCTTTCAGCCGTTCCCAAAGTTCGGGGTTTTTGAGGAGGATGGACATTAGGCAGCTGAATGTTCGCGTCGTCGTTTCGCCGCTTGCAGGCAATAATGAACCGGCAAACGTGCCAACTTCGTGGTCAGTCAATCGCTGGCCTTTATGTTCAGCGAGTATGAGCTGGCTAATGAGATCCTTGCCAAAATCGCCTTCGGCACGCCGACGTTTGGAAAGTTCGACCAACCGAGCCCGCATATTGTCTGCCGCCTCAACGGATCGCGATAGCGCTTCGGCCATTTTGTCTTCGTCTAATTGCTGACCCGATAGGATTGCCAGCCCCATCGCAGCAACTTCGTAAATCTCATCGAGCATATCTTTGGGGAACCCGATAAGTTCATATATGACCCTGATCGGAAAATAGAGACCGAAATCCATCAAATTAAACTTCCTGAGTGGGAGGACAGGTTTGATAAACTCCTCGCGAACAATCTCTGTAATAAGGTCGGTATACCCTCTTACATTCGCCGGCATGAAGATCGGTTTTAGAAGGGCGCGGGTTTCTTTGTGCTCTTCGCCGTCCATAGCCAGAATAATTAACCCATCTCCTCCAAAAAACTGCCCAAGCCCGGCGCGAATGAACCCGCTGGTAAATGTTTCCGAGTCCATAAGGACTTTACGGATGTCGTTGTATTTAAAAACAGCGTAGACTGGGAAGGTGTGGCGAACATCTGCATGCGTCGCCACCTCGAGACTTTTCATGAAGTCGCCTTCAATCACAGGCTCGGACTGGCGTTGTTTTTTACAGACCTCGTAGAGATCGACGTCCTTGCCTTTGTAATTTGCGGACAGAGCCGCATAGGCATTTTCCAGTAATTCTGACCTATTGTCTAAAAAGGACATGCGTCTCTCTCCTATTTCAAAAAACGTTTAACGCGAGCCGCGGCAATCCGGCCAGGCTGGCCTGAGACCCCGCCACCAGGAGGCGCTCCGGCATTCCCGAAAAACAGGCCTTTAATGGGAAGTTCTCCTGAGAGACCAGCAGCTGGCCGCATCATGGCACTCCGTAAAATGGAGACGTCTATATGCACATATGAGCCTCCAGGAACATTGAGCCGTTCTTCCAGTTGATCCGATGTCTCTACGCGTCTCCCGATTTCGAGAACGTCAATATTTGGGATAACGTTACGGGTCCAGTCCATGACCAGATCTACCGCGGGGCCGCGAACGGCATCCCACCCATCTCGTGGCCTTACTGGGAAAGCTGCCGGGTAAATATATAATACATCCTGTCCATCCGGGGCTTGACTTGGATCGGCAACTGACGGGACAGTCCACCAACAATACGGGTCCTTTGGCAATTCTCCTCGGGCTGCCGCGTCAAAGTTTTCAACGATAGTCTCTACCGACCCCATCATTGTCGTGGGCAGTCCCAGATTCACATCATCCTTGCGTTCTCTCTGATGGTGCTCAAATACGGCTTTCCCTTTCAAGGCGACATCTATTTTGAAAGGAGATGAGCCATGTTGTGCGCAAGGTGTATTATCGACTCGTCTGAGATATTTGCGTTCGACCTGCCCTTCCGTCACCAAGTTAAGAACGACTTTCGGATGACACGCACCAATGACGGCCTTGGCCCCAATAAACTCACCGCCTTTCAAAATTACGCCTCTGACAGTTCCGTCGTCGGAAACAATTTCTTCTACGTCGGCACTGGTACGTATTTCCCCGCCCAATGATTTCAACCGTGACGCCATCGCCTCCGGTACTTTAGCCATACCGCCGCGAACCCTTGCCATACCTGTAGAATGGAGTAGAACCAGCAACATAAATCCCAGACCCGAACTATCACGGGTTACTGGACCGGCACCTCCAGCAAACCCCAGAACGGCTGCTTGAACCGCCGGATGCTCAAAGCGTTCTTCGACGATGGACAATGCGTGATTGGTCAAGAGGTTCAATATTTCGTCTCTATCACTCTTGAATTTGCGGGCCGCCTTCAAAGTTTCCCAAATTGTTCTCAGGCCCGGACGCGCAGGATCTGCTTTCATCATCGGTCCGATCGTTGCGGCCATTTTGAATAAGTCCCCAACAAATTGACCATAGGCGGCAGCATCTTTTTTGGAATATTTTGCCATTTCGCCACAAGTGCGGGGAATGTCACGAAAAAAGCAAATCGACGAGCCATCGTCGTGCAGGTAGGCATAGGCCGGGTCAGACGGAATGACTTCGAGACCATGCTCAGCGAGTTTGAGGTCGGTGCCGACAGGACTTCCCTGCCAACTTGCGAGTTCCAATGCGCAGGAATGGACGAGATGATTCGGGGCCTCTGGTATCAGATAATCCGAGGCTGCCATACCGCCAACTTTTTCGGTGCGTTCCAGAACGATGATTTTTTTTCCATCGGCCGCCAGGTAACATGCTGACGCAAGACCATTATGTCCGCCCCCAACAATGGCAACGTCGAAGTGCTTATCAACCGAATTTTGGCTCATATAGTCTTCCCCGAAATGTTTTATGTTCCCCGCAATAGCGCGGGTTTGTTGATTGAGGCACACATAGCACAAGGGCGTGTGGAGTTGGGGAATATCGTTTGACTGACAGTCAAATGAACCTGATAATTGCCGAACAAAATGGATGCAATTATGAGCCAAAAAGCGGAGCCGCTTACAGGGAAAGCCGAAACTATTCACCGGATTATTCGCGCCGCTCGCTGGGAATTTTCGGAGAACGGAATCACTGGTTCACGCATGGACAATATCGCGGCGCGCGCAGGTGTCACGAAACAACTTCTTTATCATTATTTCGATAGTAAAAAAAACTTGTTTTCCGCAGTCCTCGATGAGCGCACCGACCGCATTTTTTCTGGGCTGCTCGGAATAGATTTGGATCCAGAAGAGCCTGAAAATGCCATGCGTGCTTTTCTGAACCTTATGTTCGATCAATACAGAGACGATCCAAATCTCGCAAATATCGCTCAAGAGGCAATAGCATTTCACAATGAAACTGAAGCAGAGAACTCGAAATTTCCAGACATGGCCCCGGCCCTCGTCTCTAAAATCCAGCCTATTTTAAAAAGTGGACAAGAAAAGGGCATCTTCCGAGCTGATGTCGATCCTCGGTATTTCCTAGCCATGGCATCATTGATCGTCAGCGGAGGTTTTACCAATACCTATATGCTGTCTTCAATTTTAGAGTTTGATACGAATTCAGACGAAGGACTTATTAAATGGCGGTCTTATGCCGTCGATTTCGTAATAGAAGCTATTCTCAATCCGCTACACACAAATGCCTAAATAAACACCTACTTGGTAATCAGTTTGAGCATCTTCCGTGCTCTTCGCGGCAAGTCTTCGCCTCTATTCGCAGTAGGGATAAGTGTCTCACTCAAAGCAAACCTGACAAACATTTCAGAGACAAGGTCACGATCCAGGCCGCCGTCCAACTCTTCGTCCCAAGAATCATAAACCGGCGCCAAGGCAACATCAATTCGCTGCTTAAAATGATCAAAATTTTCGCGAAAATACTTAAGTAAAAATTCGGGTTCTGTTCGCAACAAACGGCGTGATTCGACAGATTCAATGTTTTCCAGCGTGTAATCCAGAAAGGCTTCGAACCGCTTTCTCGGACTATCGATCCCGCCTACGGCTTCCGCAACGCGCTTATCAGTCTGATGGCGCAAATGCAGGGTCGCCGCTTCAATCAATTCTTCCTTTGACGCAAAATACCTATAGAGCGTTCCGCGAGATATTCCTGCTTCCTCACAGACTGCTCGTATGGAAAGGCTTTCAGATCCTTTTTCCATTAAAACAGCAAAGGTCGCATTCATGATGTCTTCGACCGTACGTTCAGACCTGTGATCTGTTCGGCTTGGCTCCATTCCCGGAGCTGCACGAACGCGAACCTTTACAGCGTCTGATGCTTTCTCTTTCGATTTTGGAATTTTTCGGTCCTCCGCTTAATGATTCTTGGTCACGTCATTGTCTAAAATATATCAAAGAGATGCATATTACATTCACATACGTCAATTCCACGCAATCGTTAAATTTTCAAGCCCGAAAACCCCGCCGCATCGTACGATAATTTTGTCTTCATTCTCGACTCGAAATTTCGGCACCATGCTCAACCATGTTTCCAAAGCGATACACAATTCACGGCGAGCGAGTAAGGCTCCGATACACAAATGCGGACCTGTAGAGAATGTCATATGTTTGCGGGCATCGGCGCGCATAATGTCTACTTTCATCGGGCACTCAAAGGCTTCAGCATCAAGATTGGCCAGCTCCAAAGAAATCAGTACATAATCACCTTTCTTCATTTGGACCCCGTCAATTTCAACATCCCGGGTCACAACGCGGCGCATATTTGTGACCGCATGTGCCCTTAATAGCTCTTCGACAGCACTGGGTATTAAGTCAGGGTCTTTGCGTAGCTGTGATTGCAGTTCAGGATGTTTGGCCAAATGGTAGTAATGAAAATTGAAGGACGAAGTAACCGTATCAAGTCCCCCTATGAAGATCAGAAAACATATCCCAATGACTTCATCTTCGGATAAAGGTCGCCCATCAATTTCGCAGGACAACACGTAACTGGTCAGGTCATCTTCAGGATTTGTGCGCCGGGCATCTATAACGCTGCGCAAATATGTGACGATTTCGACGAGAACGCCGTGAACGACCTGCATATCCTGACTTTTAATAAGCGTGTTAACCCACCCTACGAATTTTGTGACATGCTTCTCAGGCCAACCCATCATTCGCAAGAAAACCAATGTGGGAAATTGAGATGAAAAATCAGCGTTAAAATCGCAAAAACCCTGATCTTTTACTCGATTAATTAACGCCTCAGACGTTTGACGCATATTCGGCTCTAGGGCTTTTACTGCTTTACTATTGAAAAATTCATTCAAAAGAAGGCGGTACTTACCATGTTCGGGCGGGTCTATCTCTAAGGGTATCAGTTTCCAATTTTCGCCCAGCATTGCGGCAAAAGGGGTACCTTCCCGACTGGAAAACGTTGCAGGATCTCTGACGATACGTCGGAGCGTTTCGTTTCTGCGCGGCACCCAACAACCCGGCAAATACCCTATTTTTCGAGCGTAAAATATATCGGGCATCGTTTCATGCAACGCCGCCGCACATTTGTATGCGTCGGTTTTAGCTTCGGCTATATAATCCCAGAGGTCAAAATCTATGACCAGATCCGGAGGGACATGGTTTGGGACCTCGATGTTTGTTAGATCCATAAAGTCTCCTAAATACTGTTCTGCCCGACTGAGCGCACAAATTCATTGATTTCATTCATTGAAGGCGTATGTGCAGAAAAACCACCATCCGCCACAATCAAGGATCCAGTCAGAGCCGCCGATTGTTCTGATGCTAAAAACAAGACAACATCAGCGATATGTTGAGCTGTTAAATCATAGGGGATCAGGTGGTGAGCGGCGAGAATTTTTGATACTTGCGGCGGGGTGGTTTTTTTCGAGCCGGGCGGCGGAGGAAGGTATCCAATCTGTATAGCATTGGCACGAACGCCCTTATGCCCGTATTGTGCCGCGATAGATTTCGTCAACATAATTATTGCGGCTTTTGAGGCCGCATAGGCTGATCGGGTGACCTCGCCCTGCACGCCCATTCCTGAAGAGGCATTAATAATGTTGCCGCCGTTCTGAGACAGCATCACCGGAATGGCATGCTTGGCACAAAGCATAGGACCCCGTAGATTAACGGCCATTGCCTTATCCCAAGTTTCAACAGGCATGTCAGCTACCGCGCCGTCATGCTGCTGCATGTCAAAACCCAAAGCTGCCGCGTTATTGTACAGAACATCGATCCGGCCAAAAGAGGTCGAGACTTGTTCAACCATCGCTATAACCGACGATTCATCCGCAATATCCGCTTCCACAGCAATAGCCTTTCCGCCATCGGCATTTACGGCCTCGCATACGCTTTCCGCGCTTTTGAGATCCAAGTCGATAACGGCAACCTTCGCACCTTGTTTCGCAAGGGTTTTAACTGACGCTGCACCAATCCCGCCCGCACCGCCTGTAACGATTGCAACCTTCCCATCGAGACAATTTACCATGACATCCCCTTTTTAGTTGAACACTATTTCAATTTATGTATAATAAATCCAAACCAACTTAGCAATCAAACTATGAAAAATATATTCGTAGCAGTTTTTACAAACGAAGAGGCCTCCCGATGAAACTTGATGACATGATCTTGATAAGCGTTGACGACCACGCAATTGAACCCCGCGGTGCATTTGAACGCCATATGCCGGCCGGGTTTAAGGGGCGCGGACCCATTAACAAACATATCGACGGACGCGACGTCTGGATGTTTGAGGGACGCGCTTGGGGATATATGGGGCTCAATTCAGTTGTTGGACGCCCTAAAGAAGAATACGGAATGGAGCCGCTGTCATACGAGCATATGCGCGCGGGGACGTACAACGTCACAGACCGTGTCGACGACATGAGCGCTAATGGCGTTTTGGCGTCCCTCTGTTTTCCAACATTTCCGGGGTTTGCAGGGCAGAAATTTCAAGCGCACCCGGAACGTGATGTGTCTCTCGCGGCCATGCAAGCTTATAATGACTGGCATGTTGAGGACTGGTGCGGCGCCGCTCCAGGCCGCTTTATTCCGATGATCATGATCCCGCTATGGGATATGAAAGCGGCGGTCGCTGAAATTGAAAAACACGTCAAAAACGGCGTGCATGCCATCACCTTCCCGGACAACCCAGCCAAGCTCGGGTTTCCCTCTATTCATAACGAATATTGGGAACCGCTGTGGAAAGTCTGTGCTGACAATAAAGTCGTGATTAACTGCCATATCGGCACTGGAACCCATGCTCCGCATGCGTCCGATGAAAGTCCCATTGATGCATGGATTACATCCATGCCAATTTCGATTGCTAACAGTGCGGCAGACTGGATATGGGCCCCCATGTGGAAGCGATATCCGGACCTGCGCATGGCCCTGTCCGAGGGCGGTATTGGCTGGGTGCCATATCTATTGGAACGTGCGGACTTCACGAATAAACATCATGAAGCGTGGACCCACGCGACCTTCGGCGATGAACAGCCGAGTGATATTTTTAAACGCCACGTCATTACGTGTTTTATTGAAGACATTTACGGCCTCAAAAATCTCGACATGATGAATGAAAATCTCGTGCATTGGGAATGTGATTACCCGCACTCGGATTGCACATGGCCAAATTCCCCTGAATCAGCTTGGGAAAGCCTCAAACATTTGACTGATGAGCAAATTAATAAAATCACCCATCTCAATACGATGCGCGAATATTCATTTGATGCCTTCAAATACACTAATAAAGAAGATGCAACAGTAGCTGCACTGCGTAAGCAGGCCGAACATGTTGAAATTCTTCCCCGGCCGGGTATGGGCGGAGCCGCGCCCGAAGGGCAAGGCGAGCGCATTGTCACCTCCGGCGATATTAATCGGATGTTCGCTGCCGCCAGTGCGGAGTCTGCTTTGTAGCATGGCACGACTCGATGTCCGAGAGTTAAGGCTTAGCGTCGATGGCGGCAATCCCGCCCTCGGCACAAAACGAATTGCGGGTACATTGACGAAACCCGCAACCAACAAGAAAAATACACTGTTGGTTTGTTTGCCGGGCGGAAGCTATAGCCGCTTTTACTTCCAAGCCGAATTTGATGATTTTAAGGGATATAATTTTGCCAATTATATGGCGGGCAAGGGATTTATGGTCCTGACTTTGGATCATTTGGGTATGGGCGAAAGCGACAAGCCGGAAGAAGTGAGCTTGCTGGATAAATCAAGCATTGCAGCTTTTAACCACGCGGCAGTTCAATCGGTTCTGGAAGATATGGACAAGCGGCCGAAAATCGTGGGCCTTGGCCATTCTATGGGAGGTATGGCCGTGGTGGAGCAGCAAGCCAAATTTGCGACGTTTGATCGAATTGGTGTTCTTGGGTGGACAAATATCGGGTTAAGCCTCGGATCGAGTGAACCTGATTTAAACGCTGATAAAGCGCACTATGCGCCGACAGATCGAGGACTCATGCGCCCGCTCTTTCATTTACCGGACGTGCCATCAAACTTAATAGAACAGGATGATACTCGTGCGTCCCTGACGCCCTCCCCATTTGCGCAGCAAGCCGTGCAGTCTGGAATTGTTTCAAAGGAAGCTGCGAATATCAAATGCCCTGTTTTTTTAGCATTTGGCGAGGTGGATATTTCCCCTCAGCCAAAAGATGAGCCAAAATTCTATCGAAACGCTCAATCCGTAGATTTAACATTGCTTGCCGGCTCAGCTCACAATCATAATTTCGCGGCAACACGCACCCAGCTATGGGATAAAATCGGCACTTTTGCTTCGCAATCCACCTTTCACGAAACAGCCTTAGAAGGATAAAAGATGAACATAGACGTAACAGGAAAACGCGTCATCGTGACCGGGGCTTCACGCGGTATCGGGAACGCCATAGCGACTGCCTATGCCAAAGATGGTGCGAAAGTCGCAATCTGTGCCCGCACGGAAAGTGCAATCCAGAAGGCTGGAGATAAACTCCTGAAAGACGGTGCCCAGGATGTGATCGCTTTGCCGGTCGATGTTTCCGACACTGAACAAGTTCGCAGTTTCGTCAAAACCGTTGCAGAGAAATGGGGCGGAGTGGATGTCCTGGTGAATAATGCGGGGCAAGGACGCGTGGGTTCACTTGAAACGCTGCAACCCGAAGATATTCTTGACCACGCCAATAACCTTCAGGTCGCTCATTTTCGATTTGTACAAGCCTGTGCCCCATATATGCGCGAACAAAAATGGGGACGGATTATAAATATAAATGCGCTGAATGGTGTACAAATTCCTGGGGCCGGATTTACCACCGTTTCCAATCGCGCTGCAGGGATTGCCTTATCAAAATCCCTTGGGCAAGCCTTGGCGAAAGATGGGATTTTGGTCAACACACTGAATATGGGATGGATAGATACCGGCCAATGGGAGCGGCATTTTAAGGAGATGCCTGATACCATCAGTCGTGAAGAATTTTATGAAATGGTCACCAAACCCGTACCCTTAGGGCGGCTGGGACAACCTGAAGAAGTCGCAAACATCGCGCTTTTTTTAGGTAGCGACCTGGCTAGTTTTGTTAGCGCTGCGTCAATAGACGTTGCTGGCGGCATGCAAGGCCAGATTGCTTACTATCCAACCTTGAAGAAAGAATTGGTTGAAGAAGGCAAGCGCCGCCAAGCGGAACAGGGCGAAATTAATTTGCATATTTAATTTGTATCCAGGCCTTAAAGCATGACCCAGAGCTACTTTCTTATAGTCCGGACTGACGCTGATGATAGCGCAGAAAAACGCCTAGCCGCGATGGACGCCCACATCAAATATACCGTAGAAAATAAGCACCGATTTTGTGTCGGCGGTGCTATTCGTCACGACCCGAATGCTGATGCTTTAGGTAGCGCCATGATTATCCAGGCAAACAGCCTTGAGAACGCAAGGGCATTCGCATCACTGGACCCCTTCGATAAAACCGGTGTCTATGCGCGAACTGATGTCTGGCAATTTAATGTCGGTGTCGGTGAATGGCTACCCGAAAAACTCAGAAAATTTTAAGCTAAGGCCTCGACATGTTAATTGATATCCACGCTCATATGATCACTCCTGGCATGATGAACGTTCATGAGTTTTGGGGGCCCTTTATGACGACCAATGGGTTTACCGTCGGTCACTTTTGCCTCGGCACATCACAACCGATGTCGGGAACTGACGAAGAAGCCACCGAGAAGCTCCTTACAAAAATGAGACATGAAAGTCGCCGCAAGCTAATGGCTGACCGGAATGTTGATAAAATTGTCGTATCAATTCCTTCGCACGCATTCATGTATTGGGCAGGAGACTTTGGCAATGAATATGCCGATCTTTGCAATCAAGAGCTATCAAACTACTGCGCAAAAGATCCTGAACACTTTGCGTTTTGGGCTCATGCCAACCTTGCCGATCCAACAGCTGCTGTAAAACAAATCGATCATGCAGTCCGGAATTTGGGTGCGAAAGGCGTCTGTGTCGGCGGCGCAAACTTCAACGGATTGGAAGCCCATAGTCCTGAGCTTTTCCAAGTTTGGGAGAAAGTGACGGAACTGGATGTGCCGATTATGGTTCATGGTTATAACCAGTCAATTTGGCTCGGCGATGATCATACCAGTGACCTCTTTGAAACGACATCAATCTTAGGCGATTGTTACGATGAAAGTCTCTTTTTCTGGTATTTAATCTGTGGCGGCGCGCTCGATGAATTCCCAAACTTGAAAACTTATATAACTCATGCCGGGGGAATGTCCCTCTTCCAATTGGGACGACTGAACGCACTCAACAAGTCAATGGCCCCTGACGCGCGCAATAAGAAACCCGTTACAGAATATCTTGATAAATTCTGGTTTGATTTAGATGTCCACGCAACGACCCTTCGCAAAGCCGTCATTGATTTAGTTGGAGTTGACAACATCGTGCACGGAACAAATTTTGGAGGCGCTTACGACTTTGGCGATCCAACTGCAGGACTGGATTTATCTAATCAGGACGCCGAAAAGATTCGAAGCGCAAATGCGATAAAGCTTCTAAAGCTGTAAGCAAAGACGTGTCCATCGAGACCCACGCAGGGGTTACCCGTAAACAAGTATTGCTACTTGTCTTTATCACTCTTTTCTGGGGCGTAAACTGGCCAGTTATGAAAATGGCTGTCACCAATTATCCGGCCATGACCTTCCGGGGACTTTCCATAATTGTCGGCATTTTGACGTTAGCAGCATATTACATAATCAAGAAAATATCTTTCTATGTTCCCAGACATGAATGGGGGATGATTTTAATACTGGGGATATTGAACATGGCTGTCTGGCACGTTCTTTTGATGGTTGCCCTACCCCATTTAAATTCGGGTCGCGCAGCCGTCATCGGATATACTATGCCGGTGTTTTCCGCATTGTGGGGAGCCAGCTTATATCGTCAAAAATTCAAAACCGCCCATTATACATTTATCGGATTAGCGTTCATCGGTATTCTTTTTTTGTTGTCCACAGAGTTCACCGCCTTGTCCGGCGCTCCCTTAGCTGCGCTGACTCTACTCGGAGCAACGGCGACTTGGGCTCTTGGAACTCAAAAATTAAAACGGGTGGAGACGAGCCTGAACATACTGACAATCGCCTTCTGGATGACCGTCGTTACAGCGATCGCAATTTTACCATTTTCCGTCGGCTTAGAACGTACAAACTGGGTTATCCCTTCAATGCCTGTCATTTTGGCTATTCTATTCAACGGAATCATTATTTTCGGATTTTGTCACACTGCCTGGGCATATATTGCGCGCACCCTAAGTCCTGTCGCCTCAAGTGTGAGTATTTCGCTTATACCCGTCTTAGGCCTATTGTCTGGGGCATATTTTTTAAAAGAAAAACTGTACTGGCAGGATGGTTTCGCTGTGGTTTTAATTGGATTGGCGGTTCTCGGAACGCTGAAACCCGAAAAACCAAGCTAAGAACCTGGCTTTGAATTATATCCGGGCAAATGCAGACCGCCGTCAACATTGATAAGTTCGCCAGTCACATAGCTCGACATTTCGCTGCAAAGGAACACGACAACAGGTGCGATATCTTTCTCTGGATCACCGTTTCTGCAAAGCGGCTTCCGCGCCGCTGCTGCCTCGGCAAAACCCGGGTTTTCAGAAGCCAGTTTGTGAAACACGTTGCCCATGGCTGCAGGCGCTATCGCGTTAACATTGATGTTAAATCGGCCCCATTCCATTGCTGCGCTTTTCGTTAGGCCCAATATCCCTGATTTGGTGATATTATAATCAGCATGGTTCCACGCCGCGACCTGCGCATCTATCGAATAGAAATTGACAATCTTGCCACCGCCGCGGGCTTTCATGCTCGGAAGGGCCGCTTTCATTGCCCACCAATTCGCCCAGACACCGGATTTTATTGTGCTGTCCAGCATCGCATCGGTTTTGTCTTCGATGCCAACATTCTCAGTCAGGGAGAATGCATTATTGATCAAAATATCGATGCCGCCAAATTTCTCTATCGTCGTCGCAATTGCTCCCTCAACCTGATCTTTTTCGCGCACGTCAACATTGACGTAGTGAGCTTCGCCGCTCAGCTCTTCGGTCAATTCTTTTAACGTGCTTTTTCCGAATGATTCATTGATTTCGGCAATGACAACTTTGGCACCCTCCTCGATAAATTTCCGGGCAATACCGCGGCCAATACCGCCGCCGCCGCCTGTTATCAGGGCAACTTTATCTTCCAATAATCCCATTATTTTTTCCTATGAATCGTATTTCGCCATGTCTTCGACGGTCATAACACTTGGTCCCAAAATAGGCCCAACCAATTCATGTCCCCAGATGGATAGTTTTTCAGGATTCAATTCAAATGGGTCGCCCGGCCAAGGCTCATGTTCTGCGATGGTTTCAACCGCCCATCCGGAAGGGCTAAAGTGATAGAATGACAAATGGGGGTCCTGTGTATGCTGCCCCAATGTCATCATTAGTTGCAACTGCTTGGCCTTTACGAGGTCATAGGTCTCACCCACATCACGAATATTTTTCACGAATATTCCGATGTGCTGCAGTCCGATCCGTCCGGGTGCAAAACCATATCCAATATCATGGCTTGTTTGATCATTGTGACGTGAACGATAAAATCCAGTTTTGCCTTTTCCTGCCCCCCAGCCATACCATTTCATACCCATAACATTTTGCATGAAATCATCAATTTTATCGAAGTCTGGCGTCATCAGTACAGCATGACAAAACCCACGAGCCTCGGTGCAAAAACCGGTGTGAGGACGGCCAGGTGTAAACGTACCAGGATCGAATTTTTGCCCATAGAAAATTTCATGCTGATAACCAACAGGATCTTTGAACCGCAAAACATTTCGTACCCCGCGTTTCTCGATCAATTCGGCATCACCCATGTCAAAATCGATTTTATGCTTTTTTAGCGTGCGCGCAGCATCTTCGAATGCCTGCCGGCCAATGGCTTCCCATCCCATATAGGCCATGCGATCAACCTGCCCTTTATGCAGCGCGATGCGATAGCGACGATCATCCATTCGCATATAAACGCTATCAGTATCCCCATCCGGGTTTTTGCCAATTTGCATCCCTAATACATCTGGACCGTAGTCCAACCAAGCTTTCGGGTCGGCAGACTCAAAGCCAATATACCCTATTCCGCGTAAATCCATTTTTTCCTCCTACAATTTTATCCCGCTATCATTCCGCCGTCGACAACCAAATCTGATCCTGTCCAGTAGCGCGCGCCATCTGATGCAGCGAACATTATGGTCGAGACGATATCACCGGGCTGCGCTGGTCTGCCAAGCGGAATATTTTGTTCAAGTATGCTGCGGACTTTAGGGTCCGACAGCATGGGTGCTGTACCGGGCGTCATCACAACACCAGGACTTATACTGACCGCGCGAATCTTATAGGCCGCCCCTTCCAAGGCCAGTTGCCGCGTCATGGCAAGGATGGCCCCTTTCGTCGCTGTGTGGGCTGTATTCCCGGCCGCTTTGGACCCATGATGCGCAGCGACTGATGCGATATTGATGATTACGCCGCCTCGTTTCTTTAAAAACGGCCAAGAAAATTTCGTCGTATAAAACAAACTATCGAGTTCGTTTCGAATGGTGTAACGCCAGTCTTCGATGGAAATTTCGTCCATAGACTTGAACCGGGCAGCGGACGCGTTATTCACAAGAATATCAATATTCCCACTTATCGAAGCAGACTGCTCTACCCAATTTGCGACACTTTCCGGAACACCCAGATCTACGGTTTCTCCGGTGAAGAGCAATTTGTTCTCACGCAGCATACTGGCCGTCGCTGCATTCGTTTCTGAATTGATATCGCATCCATGAACATGCGCTCCAGCACCTGCGAATTGCTCGGCCATATTTCTGCCAAGCCCGCCGCCTGTTCCTGTAACAAGAACCGTTTTTCCTTTGAACTCGGACATGTTTTTAACTCTCAGCTAAGCTGATATTTTTTCTACCTTGAGCACCAATTGCGGGCAGCCATAAGCGCCCTCGCTGGCTGTTTCATAAAGATCCTCGCCGATTTCGGTTTTTAACAAAACCACGAGCCCGTCTTCATCGAGCCCGTATACTTCAGGACAAACCTCTGCGCACACACCGTAACCGCAGCACTGCTCACGATTAGCTGTTACCTTATAAGTTCCTGACTTTGCACTTTCTTCTGTCATGTACCAATGCCTTGCTATGTTGAATAATACGAAATTTTATTTTTTGCATCATTGCATTTTTCATACACTTATGCAAATATTGTTCAATATTTATTTTTAGCAGCACCGGTCCGTAAATATACAAAAGGAAGAAAAATGTTGAAAACAGTACCCAAACCAACGAAAAGTTCCGCACCTGTTCTTCCCGACGGGACATCGATTGACGACCTGATTAATCTGGATATGCAAGAAGTCCAATTGAGGGTTATGGCGGATAAAGATCTCTATGATTTAGAGATGGAGAAAATTTTCTCAAAAACGTGGATTTTACTGGGGCACGAAAGTGAAATACCTAACGAATCCGATTTCATGGTCCGAGAAATGGGCACAGATCAAGTCATCGTGACCCGCGGCAAGAATGACGAAATTAATGTTTTACTGAATGTATGTCCTCATCGAGGTATGCGGGTTTGCACGGCTGAGGCGGGAAACAAACGGATACATAAGTGTATCTACCACGGCTGGGCATTCAAGAATAACGGCGACTTTCTCGGCGCACCAGTTGCTAAAGAGAAAATGCACGGCGAAATGCGTCCCAAATCAGAACTCGGATTAGAAACTGCCAATGTTGAAGTTTATGGGGGATTGATATTTGCCAATTTCGATAAGGATGGCCAAACATTCGAAGAATATCTGGGCGACATGAAGTGGTATTATGACATGCTGTTTTGCCGTACTGATCGCGGACTTGAAGCACTAGGGCCGCCGCAAAGATTTATCATTAATGCCAACTGGAAAACAGCGTCAGAACAGGCAGCGGCAGATGGCTATCACACCATAACATTGCATCAATGGCTGGGAGAATTTGCCGGCTTCAACGAAGGCGATATTGAGGCGTCCATGATGGGTGTTGAAGTCACATCACGCACGGGCCATGCGATGCGGTGTCAGCCGGTGGACAATAAGTTCAAAATGCTGGCAGCGGGATTTGCTGACATGTCTCTCGAGGAAAAGCTCGAGCTTCTACCACCGCCTGGTGTCACAAAAGAGATGATGCCACAGCTAATGAAACATCTGGATGATGATCAATTGGCATTACTCGTGGATCAACCGCCTCAAGTGGGCGGCATGTTCCCGAACATTCTGGTCGCATTCATCTACGCACCGCAGCCAGACGGCACGATATTGGGTCTAACATCACTGCATACCTATGTTCCACGCGGGCCTGACAAGCTCGAATTTACAAACTGGATATTTGCCGAAAAAGATGCCCCACAAGATCTGAAGGACAAAATCCGGAAGGTCACGACAGGATTGCTAGGTACATCCGGCATGATCGAACAGGACGACTCCGACACATGGCCGCATATGACGCGAAACGCTAAAGGACCTAGAGGCCGAAACATGACTCTAAAATATCAGGCTGTTAATACGCTACCTCGTCCGAAAGATTGGCCGGGACCCGCCGAAGCGTATGACGGATTTACAAAAGATGACACCCAGTGGAACTGGTGGCTACGATATTATGACATGATGACAGCTGAATAGTTTCCACTCCGAAATACCTTATAAATGCAACTGGAGAGCCTGAATTATGGCCAACGCACAATTAAAGCCGCTAGCGGCAGAAGACACCAAACGGATTTCAGTCGGATCGGAAATCTACAATCGTATCGCAGAAGCGCTATATGTTGAGGCCATGCTGCTTGATGAGTTGCGTTTGGAAGAGTGGTCTTCATTCCTGGCAACAGATCTGATTTACCGTGCCCCGCTTCGCCTCTCACGGGATCGCGCAGAAAACGATAAAAGCATAGTACATACAATGAACCATTTCGATGAAGACTATGGTTCCTTAATGGGGCGGGTTGCCCGGCTGACCCAAACGAAATCGGCATGGGCGGAAGACCCGCCTTCCCGAACCCGGCATTTCGTATCCAACATCTTGGCTTGGGAAACGGGGACGAAGGGAGAATTTTCCGTCAAGAGTAACGGTCTCCTGACACGTAACCGATTCGAGGAAGATCACATGCAAGTGGTCAGCTACGTCCGTAATGATATTCTTCGGGATGTTGGGGGAGAGCTGAAACTCGCCAAACGCGAAATCGTATTCGATATGGCGGTTATTGGCACGCATAATTTATCAATCTTCTTATAGCCTGAAGCGGTTTTCACATGACATTATCCAAAAATGCGATTGTCACCGTCGCTGGTGCTGGCCTCATGGGCAGGGGCATCGCCCATGCGTTCGCCGTATCGGGGTTCGAAACCCGGCTTTTCGATATAAATGACCAACAGCTCGACAGTGCTAAAACCTCGATTCAGGCCGTTCTAGACGGCGGCGTACGTATTGGGAAATTAGATCAATCGGTCGCTGACACCGTGATAAAGAACCTCTCTCTCTCCACAGACATATCTGAGTCGGCAATAGGTTCAGATTTATTCATTGAGACAGTTTCAGAAAACCTATCGATCAAGCATTCCGTCCTAAAAGACGCTGAAAAACATATGAGCCAAACCGGCGTGATAGGATCCAATACTTCAGCTTTATCGGTCACAGAAATTGGCACAGCTATTGCCGACCCCTCCCGTGTTATTGGCATGCATTTCTTTAACCCGGTTCACAAAATGAAACTGGTTGAGATTGTGTTGGGGATTGCGACTTCAGAGCAAACTTTAGTAAAAACCCGCGAATATTGTGACGCAATCAATAAAACCTCCATCGTCGTCAATGAGTCACCCGGGCTCACAACCAGCCGGATGTCCGCTATGATGGGCAATGAAGCGATGTGGATGCTACAGGAAGGGACGGCATCAGCTGAAGATATAGACACGGCCATGCGAATGGGATTTAATCACCCGATGGGACCGCTGGAACTCGGCGACATGACGGGCTGGGATACCCGATTGTCTGTTCTAAAATATTTGCACTCAACACTTGGCGAAAAATTTAGACCCTGCCCTCTCATCATCAAAATGGTTGCGGCGGGCCGTTACGGGCGAAAGACAGGTCATGGAGTGTATCAATATAACGACGGTAAAAAAGTGCCGGGTTCCGGGCTTAAAGCGTCTATGATATGAATGATAATAGGTTACATGACGTTTTCATCGTTGACGCCCTTCGCACTCCTACCGGAAGGTATCGGGGTGCCTTTTCAGGGATACGGGCCGATCATTTAGCAGCAGTGGTACTCCAGGCCCTGGTAGACAAAACAGGCCTGGAAGCGGCAGCGGTCGACGATGTGATCATGGGAAATGTCACGCAAGTCGGAGAGCAATCAGCAAACATCGCCCGTACCGCCCTGTTATCAGCGGGATGGCCTGAAGTCATTCCAGGCCTGACAATCGACCGTAAATGTGGATCCGGCGAAGAGGCCGTTCATGTCGCTGCAGGAATGATCGCAGCAGGCATTCATGATGTCGTCATTGCAGGCGGCGCAGAGAATATGACGCGCGTCACGATGGGCAGCAATCGATCCATTATGGGCGAGGCCTTCGGCAAACCGGTGCTGGACAGATTCGAAATGGTCTCCCAGGGAGAAGCCGCCGAAAGAATTGCTGACAAATGGAATTTGTCCCGGCAAGATTTGGATGCATTTGGAGCAGAAAGTCAGGCGCGCGCATCAAAAGCCAGAAAATCCGGATATTTTGACCGTGAAATTGTGCCCGTCGATATCCGAAGTTGGATTGATGAAGGGTATGAACATGAGGGACCAGAGGTCTTGTCGCAGGATGAAACGATACGTCCGGGAACAACAATTGAAAAGCTCGCTACCCTGAAAACTCCGTTTCGTGAGAATGGTAAGATCAGTGCTGGCAATGCATCACAGATTTCCGACGGTGCCTCTGCCTTAGTTTTAATGTCAGGAAATGCCCTTAGGCAATATGCTCTAAAGCCACGAGCGCGGTTACGCGCTATGACGACAGTCGGATCCGACCCCACACTTATGCTGACGGGCCCTATCGCGGCTACACAAAAGGTGTTGGACCAGGCAGGTTTGTCAACGGATGACATCGACCTATTTGAAGTGAATGAGGCGTTCGCGCCCGTACCCATGATCTGGATGCAGGAGCATAATATTTCCACAAACCGTCTAAACGTAAATGGCGGCGCTATTGCACTGGGTCACCCGCTCGGCGCGAGCGGTGCCCGTATCATGACTACGCTTTTGCATGAGCTTGAACGCCGAGACGCAACGCTTGGATTGCAATCAATATGTTGTGCCGGAGGCATGGCAACTGCCACCATCATTGAGCGTGTTTAGTCTGATAAGATTCCAGGCTATCGTTTTGTCAATTTAATGCCGGATTTTTCAATGTCCCAAGTTTTACTCGTGACCCCTTCCTCGCGGAGTTGGTACTTCAAAACGCGGCCTTGAGGATTGGTGGGAAATGTATCCCGAAATTCGATATAACGCGGGACGGCATAATAAGGCACTCGCTCTACCGCCCATAGGCAAAGGGCTTTCTCATCAAGGGATTGACCGGGTTTCAATATCGCTGTGAGTTTCACGTCATCTTCAATGATTTCTGATGGCACGGCATGGATAGCAACATTTTCAATAGCTGGGTGCTCCAAAAACGTTTGTTCTAATTCGAAGCTCGAAATATTTTCTCCCCGGCGACGAAGATAGTCCTTTTTGCGGTCGACAAAATAGAAGAAACCGTCTTCATCAAATTTGCCAATGTCACCGGAATGAAACCACATATTTCGCATGACCTTCATTGTTGCTTCGGGTCTTTGCCAGTATCCTTGGAACATAATATTGGGCTGCAATGGGCGAATAATAATTTCACCGGAAGTTCCCGTCGGTACTTCTACATCATTGTCGTCAACAATTCGGACATCGAATTGAGGCGATATTTTTCCAGAGGAACCGGGCGCTGCATATTCCCCGGCCCCTATTGTTGTAACGACAGCAGCTTCTGTCAGACCGTATCCGTTCGATCCAACTTGTCTGGCGCCAAAGCGTTCCCGCCATGTCGTCTTCATTTCCTCGGAAAACGGATTTCCGCGCACTGTATGGATTTGTCCCTTACAGCGCAGCATCGCATCGTTGTCGTCGGCATTGGCTAGCAAGTTCCCCATCGCGCCCAGAATTGAAATCGCCGTAGCACCGCATTTCTCAATCGCTGGCCAGAACCCAGATACAGAAAAACGTGGTGAAAAGGCAACAGTTCCGCCGACCAATATGGTCGAAATGAATCCCGTTGACAGGGCATTTAAATGAAACAGCGGAAGTGGTGTCCATAAAACATCATCATGTTCAATAGGCGCTGCGTTCAACTGTTGGCGAGCCAGATTACACATATAATTATAACTGAGCATGCACCCCTTGGATGGCCCCGTCGTTCCGGATGTGTAAATCAACGCCGCCAAGTCTTCTGGTCGCGGCTTCTTGTCAATCGTCGCATCGGAATGGCCCCGGTGCTCTGAAAGTTGCCGTACATCCAAGCGGGTTGCATGTTCCGAGGCCGGGTTTCCGCGTACGAGGACTGTTTTTAAATCAGGCACCTCATCTGCAATCGCAATGACGCGGTCCAAATAGTCGGCTTCGCAGATTATAATATTAGCGCTGGCGTCGCTGATTTGATGGCGCAAAAAAGCACCTCGCAGCGCCGTATTAAGCGGCACACTGACGGCGCAGAGTTTATTGACCGCCAACCATGTGACGATGGCATCAATATTGTTATCAAGCATTGAAACAACCCGGTCGCCCGGGTTCACGTCCAGATCAGAAAGAGCATGAGCGAATCGTGTCGTCAATCGATCCAGTTCCTGATAGGTGTATGTCTCACCGGAAAAGTCTAGAACCGTTTTTTCTGGATATTTCGAAACAGCCCGCGCGAGCGCATCAATGACCGTATCTTGCTGCCCTAGACTCCATCCAGATTGTGCCATCCCTAATCCTCTTGCTTTCCTAATTATTTTCTATACATTTCTCTAAATAGTGTTTAATATATCTAAGCTCGATTGCCTAAGTAAACAAGAGAAAAAGTTGCAAGGATTTCACCGAACAATAATTTTAGCCGGCCAAACGGGTTCCGATGGTCATACTTTGGCTCGAGCTTGCCTTGAGGATGACTTTCACCATTTTCGGCTTGAAATGACGATTGATGACTCCGAAATCAAATCAATTCAGGGTACAGCAATTCGTTTTCCCTATGTGACCTGTCCGGGGGCGGAAGATGGTTTACAGTCGCTGGTCGGTACGCCACTAAATGCATTTTCTGCCTCCGTACATCGCGCTGCGGATGCGCGCTTAAACTGTACGCACCTTCTGGATTTATCGGGTATGTGCGGAGCGCATATTCTGATGGGAATAACGCGACGTAGATATGATATTTTCGTGTCTGATCGTGATAATAATCAAGTTTCAGGCAAATATCGCGCCCAGATTTTGCGGGATCATCAGCTCGTCCTAGAATGGGAAGCGGAATATGAAACCATTATAGCTCCCGAGAAGTTTCAAGGCATAAACCTGCGTTCGGGATTTGCTAAATGGGCGTTCAATAATCTGGATTCCGAACAGCGTGAGGCCGCCCTTGCCCTGCGCAGGTGCTCCATGATCTCAATGGGACGGGCGAAGAACCTCGATAAACAGTTACATGCCGAAGATTGGGGTTTCTGTTACTCTCAGCAGAAAGAACGTTCGAAGAAGGCACTGCGGGTTAGCGGCACAATCCTGGACTTCAATCAAAACCCTGGCCGTCTTTGCCGGGACGACTTTGACTGGATTGATTTTCAACCGTCGAGCTTGAGCCCGATCACCTTACTTCAGGAAAACTCATGAACCTCCCTCAACTCGATTTTGTCGACATTCCGAATGACGTAGAACACCTTCGTCAAGAAGTCCGAGAGTTCCTGAACGAAACAGTGAACGATAGATCACCACGTAAGCAGGCCTATTCCTGGTCCGGTCATGACCCGGAGTTCTCAAAAGCCCTAGGCCGGAAAAACTGGCTTGGTCTGACAATGCCTAAAAAATATGGTGGGCAAGACATGGGGGCATATGCCAGATACGTCATCATTGAGGAGTTGCTTGCAGCTGGCGCTCCTGTGGCCGCTCATTGGATTGCCGACAGACAAAGCGCGCCGCTGATTCTCAACTTTGGTACCGAAGAACAACGGAAAAAATATCTTCCTCCTATATGTCAGGGCAACAGTTATTTCTGTATTGGGATGAGCGAGCCGAACTCCGGTTCAGATCTGGCGTCCATTCGGACGAAAGCCGAAAAAACCAAGACCGGCTGGATACTCAACGGACAAAAAGTCTGGACCACAAATGCACATAATTGTCACTACATGATTGCTTTGGTTCGGACAGCCCCACCATCGGATAACCGACATGCGGGTATGTCCCAAGTCATAATCGATCTCAGCCTTCCGGGTGTCAATATCCGTCCAATTAAAGATCTCGCGGGGGACGAACACTTTAACGAGGTCATATTTGAAAATGTTGAGCTTGCAGAGGATGCAATTATTGGCGTCAAAGGTCAGGGTTGGCAGCAAGTTATGGCTGAACTCGCTTTTGAGCGCAGTGGACCTGAACGATTTCTGTCTTCAATCGCAGTTGTAAAGACTTTGATTAATGCTGTAGGCCCAGAGGCCAATTCATTGCAAAGGCGTGAGATTGGCAGAATGCTTGCAAAAACTCACGCCTTACGCGCGATGTCGCTCGGGATCACGGCTCAGCTTGATGCCGGTGAGAACCCCACTTGGCATGCTTCCTGTGTTAAAGATATGGGCAACGCATTCGAACAAGAAATCCCTGAACTTGCCCAGATTGTTCTAGATACGGAGCCTCGTATTTCCAGTGATGATCCCCATGCGGAGGTGCTTGCTTTTCTGATCCAAACAGCCCCTTCTTTTTCGCTGCGCGGCGGCACTCGTGAAATCCTGCGCGGTATAATCGCCCGCGGCCTCGGATTGCGATAGGTGAGACAATGAGACAGTTATTTGCACAAACGGCTGAAAAGATTCTTTCCGACAATCTCGGATTGGATGCTTCCAACCGTGGCGGAGAGGATGCTTGGCCGGATACACTCTGGAACATCATCACTGAGTCCGGTTTGACACTGGCCCTCGTACGTGAAGAGTCAGGTGGAACCGGCGCAAGTTTCAGCGAAGTTTTTCCGACTGTACTCGCAGCAGGTAAATACGCAGCTCCAATTCCAATGGCCGAAAACATGCTAGCCAATTACTTTTTAGATCTGTGCGGCATTGAGATTCCTAATGGCATAACGACGGTTTCCCAGGATATTCTCACATTGTCCCGAGGTCAGGTATCCGGCAGGCTCAGGGGCGTCCCTTGGGGTATAAAATCTGACCATATTCTCTGTTTAGCGCGACATGGAAATGTCCTGCATTTTACGCTGGTTGCCTCAGAAGATGCCGCGTCAACTGTAACAGGAAAGAACATTGCACAAGAACCCCGCGATAGTCTCACGTTCGATATGACGACACCGCGTCAAACCGCTGCCCTTCCACTTGGAATGAATGAAAGTGCAATTTTACGCGGCGGTGCATTAATGCGCTCGGCTCAAATTGCGGGCGCCCTTGAAACGATAACCAACATGACCTCCCAATATGCGTCGGAAAGGGAACAGTTTGGAAGGCCGATTGCCAAATTCCAAGCCATCCAACAGATGATTGCCCAACTGGCTGAAAAATCTGTACTCAGCTACACCTCCGCTGACAGGGCGTTTCATGAACCAACATTCGCTGCTGACGAAATAGCCATACCCGTAGCCAAACAAATCACAAGCGAAGCGGCTAGCGACGGCGCAAGCTTTGCTCACAGCGTTCATGGAGCCATCGGATTCACGCACGAATACCATCTCCACTACTATTCAAAACGGCTTTGGTCATGGCGAGCGGAATTTGGAACAGCCACGTACTGGGCTGACATATTAGGAGGGGAAGCCTGTCAGCGTGGCGCTGGTTCACTTTGGCCCGCAATTACGCAAAGCCGATGGGCATAATAAAAATGGAGATCGCTATGTCAGACTTCTTACTACAAGAGCGCCAAGGCTCGATACTTATCGTTCGCATGAATAGCCCTGATACGCACAACGCTTTATCAACGCCCGAGCAAATGGACGCGTTCGTCGAGTTAGCCGAACTCGTGCGCAAAGATGAGACAATTCATTGCATCGTATTAACGGGCGAAGGCCGTTCATTTTGCGCTGGTGGCAATATCAAGGACATGCAAAACAAATCCGGTATGTTTGGCGGTTCTGCCTATAATATAAGGTCCGGATACCGGAACGGAATTCAGCGAATCCCACTCGCGCTCTATGACATTGACGTCCCTGTAATTGCTGCAATGAATGGCGCCGCTATCGGCGCAGGGCTTGATTTGGCTTGTATGTGTGACATCCGTATCGCTGTCGATCGCGCGATTTTTGCCGAGAGTTTTGTCAAACTGGGTATTGTTCCGGGAGACGGCGGGGCTTGGCTTCTTCCGCGCGTCATTGGTCTGCCCAAAGCGACCATTATGGCTCTGACTGGAGACCGAATTGATGCCAAGCAAGCGCTTGAATGGGATCTCATTACGGAAATCACTGACTCGGAAAATCTCATGGAACGCGCTATCGACATCGCCTCGCGCATCGCGGCAAACCCCGGCCATTCCACGCGTATGACAAAACGTTTGCTGCGCGAAGGCCAGCATATGCGTCTGGACTCATTGTTAGAAATATCCGCCGCTTACCAGGCGCTGGCTCATAAGACAGAAGATCATACAGAAGCGGTCTCCGCTTTCATCGAAAAACGATCTCCAGAATTCAAGGATAGGTAAATAATGTCAGAACATCCCCACCCAGATGCACGTAATGTCTATCGCGAAGATCATGAAATGTTCCGTGATCAGGTGCGCCGCTTTATCGAAGCGGAAATTGTTCCTTATCATGCTGAATGGGAGAAAGACGGGATTGTCCCCAAATCCGTGTGGAAAAAGGCGGGTGAGCAAGGTTTTCTCTGCATCACGATTCCAGAGGAATACGGGGGGCCAGGCGGGGATTTTGGCCATTCTGCGGTATTTATCGAAGAACTGGCTAGAGTGAATGCAACCGCTGTTGGCTTCACCACCCACTCCGATATTTCTGCTCCGTATATTCTGGCCTACGGTTCCGAAGATCAAAAAAAGAAATGGCTGCCGCTCATGGCTAAGGGCGAGAAAATTTGCGCGCTCGGACTGACTGAACCAGGCACAGGAAGCGACCTTCGGGGCATCAAAACCCAAGCCAAACCTGACGGAAACGGATATCTAATCAGCGGGCAGAAAACGTTCATTTCTAACGGGGCAAATTCGGACGTTACAATCCTTGCGACGAAGTTGGAGCCGACACCTAGAGGAAAAGAAATCACTCTTTTTCTCGTCGATAATGAACTTGAAGGCTGCAGCAAAGGCCAACGTCTAGAGAAGATTGGACTTAAAGGGCAAGATACTAGCGAATTGTTCTTCGACAATGTGCGAGTGACAGATGCAGATATGATGGGTGAACCTCATGTCGGTTTCAAGTATCTGACCCATCAACTCGCAAAAGAACGTCTTATTATCGGCATCCGCGCGGCTGCGAGTATCTTTGCTCTGTTAGATGAAACTCTTGAATATGTACGGGAACGGCATGCGTTTGGTCAGCCTGTGTTCGACTATCAGAACACTCGTTTTACGCTAGCTGAATGCAAGGCGAAGGCCACCATGCTTCGCGTTTTCGTGGATGATTGCTTGACGCGGCTTCTTGAAGGCAATTTAAGCGCTGAACGCGGGGCTATGGCAAAGTTGATGGGGTCGGAGTTGCAAAACGAATTACTGGATGAATTTCTGCAACTCCATGGCGGCTATGGTTATATGAGCGAATATCGTATCAGTCGGTCATGGGTCGACGCCCGTGTGGCACGTATCTATGGCGGCACGTCGGAAATAATGAAGGAAATTATTGCCCGTGGGCTTTAGATTGGAAAATCACAAAAAAATTCTTCCGTATTGCATCTGATGTAGCAATGGTTCGTCGCCCACTGGAAAAAAGGTGAGAACTCTAAAAGTCATACAGTAACATCATCGTATAGCGTATTAAAAACGTCACACATTTTGTCCACAAAACGTCACACATTTTCACGTTTATCTTTTATAAGCTATTGTTTTTGCTTGCTTATTATATTTGGTTAGCCTCCTGCTTGCGGACTCGAACCTTTAGCCAACTAGAGCTCTTAGAACGGCTTGTGGCTCTTTATCCATTACTTTGAGTAATGCCCTTGCAGCCCCAGAAGGCTGTCTTTGACCCTGCTCCCATTTTCTGTAGCCAGACAAACTCGTACCAAGCATCAGTGCCATCTGTTCTTGGGTTAGGCGCAATTTGGCCCGAATAGCTTTTGCGTCAATGTTTTCAATATCGACGGCGTGTAAAACAGTTTCATTCTCTTCCCCTCTGGCATGCCCAAGAGCTTCCTGCATGGACTGGATGAGATCTTTTCCAAAAGTGCTCATGATTTACTCCTATAGTGCGCCTTTATGGCTTCAGCGAAGGCAGACACGGCTTTCGCTTCTTCCGGTGTTAAATTCGTGCTCTGTTTCTTTGCATAAACCAACAAAGCATAGAGCGGTGCGTCCTCATTGAAGACATAATAAATTACGCGTGCACCTCCCCGCTTACCACGCCCTGATGCCGGAACCCTGACCTTCCTCACGCCGCCCGTATGCGGAATTAGGTCTCCAGCATATGGATTTGCGGCCAAGAAATCGATTACAGCTTTCTTCTCCGCATTTGAAAATAACTTTGCAGCTTGTTTGATAAACATTGGTGTTTCAGCAACAGTTTGCATAATCATACATAACCCATTGGGTTAGTAATGTCAATAATGACATGCCTAGAAATGAGATAATTTAAGTTCCTTAGAGCGCACTAAAACTACCCCAAATTCACTGAAATTTGCAGCCTAAAACTTTTTCGCACTGCACACAAATTGCACACGAGATCCTCTAACCCATTGAAATAGTTAAATATTCTGTCCAATCCATCATGGGGGCGACACTGACTTTAAATGTTGGGCTGTCTTTCATATCGATGTTTTTTAAAATGAGTGATGAGCGTCTATTCCCACTCAATAGTTCCTGGGGGTTTGGATGTGACGTCATAGACGACCCGGTTCACGCCGCGTACCTCATTGATGATCCGCGTTGCTGTTTCGCCCAAAAAGTCATGGGTATAAGGATAATAATCTGCTGTCATACCGTCCGTAGAGGTGACGGCCCTCAGGGCGAGCACATAATCATATGTCCGGCCATCGCCCATAACGCCGACCGTTTTCACCGGTAGGATAACGGCAAAAGCTTGCCATATATCATTGTAAAGACCGTGTTTTCTGATTTGGTCGAGATAAATCGCGTCGGCTTCGCGCAGAATGTTGAGGCGTTCTGCGGTGATCTCTCCGGGGCATCGGATCGCCAGGCCAGGCCCGGGAAACGGATGTCGTTCCACAAAATCTGCATGAAGTCCCAATTCGCGGCCCAAAGCCCGGACTTCGTCCTTAAACAACTCGCGAAGAGGTTCGACGAGCTCAAGATCCATGCGCTCTGGCAGGCCCCCGACATTGTGGTGGGACTTGATAGTTACAGACGGCCCCCCATCAAAAGAAACGCTTTCGATTACATCAGGATAGAGCGTGCCCTGCGCCAAGAACTTTGCCCCTCCAATAGATTTTGCTTCACGTTCAAAAATATCGATAAAAGTTCCGCCGATAATTTTACGCTTTTTCTCGGGATCGCTGACCCCTTCTAGCAACCCTAAGAACTCGTTACCCGCATCCACATGAATAAGATTGATGTCGTAATGATCGCGAAAAAGAGATGTTACCTGTTCGCTTTCACCTTTTCGCATCATGCCGGTATCCACATAAACGCAAGTCAGTTGGTCCCCAATCGCTTCATGAATGAGAATGGCGGCAACTGAGCTGTCCACGCCTCCGGAAAGACCGCAAATAACTTTCCCGTCGCCAACCTGTTTCTGAATGGCGGCAATCATCTCATCTTTAAAGGCTGACATTGTCCAGTCACCCTTGAACCCGGCAATATTATGGGTGAAATTTCTAAGGATCATTGCCCCGTTGCGGGTATGAACGACTTCCGGATGGAATTGCAGACCATAAAAATGGCGACTCTCATCCGCAATCGCCGCGAAAGGCGCATTCGGAGATTTACCAATAATTTCAAATCCTTCGGGGATTTTGCTGACCCGGTCGCCATGAGACATCCAGACGCGTTCATCCCCGCCGACTTTGATAAGTCCCGCAAATAGGGGGGAGTCTTTAATGATATTCAAATCTGCCCGGCCAAACTCTTGCTCGTTTGAGGCTTCAACTGAACCACCGAGTTGGGCGCACATGGTTTGCTGACCGTAACAAATACCAAGCACCGGAACGCCAAGCGTCCAAATGGCTTCATCGGCGCGGGGCGTCCCCATCCCGGTTACACTGCTCGGCCCGCCGGATAAGATAATCGCTTTCGGATTAAAGGATTTCAGTAGCGCCGCATCCACGCGGTTATAAGGATGGACTTCGGAATAGACGCCGCTTTCACGCACGCGCCGGGCAATCAGCTTGGTCACCTGAGACCCGAAATCGATAATCAGCAACTGCTCATGCTGTTCGGTGATGAGCTCATGCGTATCGGTCATTTCGTTCTCTCCATTACGGCAAAGAAAAAGCCGTCGGTATTTGTGGCCGCCGGGGTTAAAGTGAGTGTGCAGCCATCCGCCGACCATGGCTTAGGAGAATCGACGCCGAATTTCTCTTCCCAAACTTCCCCAGCCGACAGGAGAGTGAAGTTCTCGTTTTCTTCCAGAAAGGCGTAAACCTGCGCTTCGTTCTCTTCGGCGAGCATGGAGCACGTGACGTAGAACAAAAGCCCGCCTTCAGGTTTCACAAAACCTTTTGCACTTTTCAGGACTGAACGCTGCTCATTATTGCGGCGTTCTAAAGCCTCTTCGGATAATCGCCATTTAGCGTCCGGTTTACGCCGCCAAGTTCCCACGCCCGTACAGGGGGCGTCAATCAGAACCCGATCCATCTTGCCGACTAAATCTTTAAGGCTTTCGGAGGGCGGTTCACGAACCTCTATCACAGAGGCCCCTGCCCGCTGCGCGCGCTGGTAAAGCGGGGAAAGCCGGCGCTTATCAATATCGAAGCCAAAGACTTGTCCCTGATTTTCCATATCGGCGGCCATTGCGAGGGATTTGCCTCCGCCTCCGGCGCAATAATCCAAGACTTTCTCGCCGGGTTTTGCATCCACCAGAAGACTAACAATTTGTGAGCCTTCATCCTGGATTTCAATTTTTCCAGTTTGGTATTCCGCTTCGATTTGAACATTAGGCAGACGGGCGCTACCCTCAAGCGCTTCGACGCGAAGCCCGATAGGAGAAATCTCCGTTTTCTTAAGCCCCTTTGTTTTCATTGAGGAGAGCACTTTATCCCGCTTGGCCTTGATCGTATTCACTCTCAAATCCAGCGGCGGCCGCGCCGTCAAAGCTTTTCCTTCCGCGACGGCCATTTCATCAAAATTGGTTTCAAACATGGGCCAGAGCCATTCCGGAACGTCTGCTTTTATCCAATCCGGTGCTGACTCTAATTTGATGGACCCGTTGAGTTTATTCTGTTCGTCTTCACTCAGAGCTTGAGGCGCGTGTTTGTCAGCCGCAAAATCCTCCATTAGCTCTTTTACGGTATGACCGCCCATGAAAACGGCGGCCCCAAGCGCGAGGGCTCTGGGGGTTTCGTCGCCCATTCGATACCCAATAGAGCTCTTGCAGCGAAGCGCGTCATGGACATAATTTCCAATCGCTGAACGATCTTTTGATCCTGCAAAACGGTGGGCTTTGCCCCAGTCACGAAGCGCCATCGTGGCGGGCGTTTTGCGGTCCAGAATATCCTCAAGGACTTCCGCCGCCGCCTGTATGCGACCGCCGAGCCTCATATTGCCGCCAAGTGAGAAAAGGCGAGCAGTATCATAACCAGAATGGCAATAGCGCTCATTAAGAAAGCTCCAAACCGATAGGGAAAGATAACATTCTTCGTAAGCTGTACCAAAGCGTGCAAAATACGCGCGGCCACAAAAACCCAGGCAGCAATCAGAACGAACTGAGTGACTCCATCAGTGACAAAGAAGAAGAGGCAAAGCGCGTAAAACAAAACAGGCACTTCAAACTGGTTTTTAAAGTTATCACCTGCATTGACAACATGACTTGGGAAACCCGTTTTACGAATTTCTGACATGCCTTGCCTGGCAATTCGGCTCACCCGCGACCAAGCGAGCCAAAACAAAATGGCGACCGACAAGCTGATTTGAACCAGCATCGGCCAGAAGATTTCATATCCCATAGTCATTAGCTCGGCATTGAATAGTTAGGCGCTTCACGCGCTATATGAACGTCGTGAACATGGCTTTCCCGCAATCCCGCATTGGAGATTTTCACAAATTCCGCATTCTTATGAAGATCTTGAATTGTGCGGGACCCCGTATAGCCCATAGCAGCGCGAATGCCGCCGATTAGCTGATGCAGTATTGGTCCAACCGGGCCCTTATAGGCAATACGCCCCTCAATGCCTTCCGGCACGAGCTTCATGGAATCATTCACTTCTTTTTGGAAATATCGGTCTGCGGAGCCTCTCGCCATGGCCGAAACGGATCCCATACCGCGATAGGATTTGTAAGACCGCCCTTGATAAAGGAAGACCTCACCCGGAGTCTCTTCTGCCCCGGCCAGAAGCGAGCCGACCATGGCGCATTCCGCGCCCGCGGCGAGGGCCTTGGCCATATCCCCGGAATATTTGATACCGCCATCCGCAATCACAGGTATGCCTGCTCTGTGCGCGACTGAACAGGCATCCATGATAGCTGTTAGCTGCGGCACGCCGACACCGGCAACGACTCGCGTCGTGCAAATGGAGCCAGGGCCAATACCGACTTTAATGGCATCTGCCCCGGCCTCTATCAGGGCTTTGGCGGCGGCGGCTGTTGCGATGTTGCCTGCAATGATTTGTGCGGCAGGATAGTCATTTTTTAACTGCTTGACGGTTTCCAGAACCTTGGAAGAATGTCCGTGGGCCGTATCAATGACCACGGCGTCTGCCCCTGCTTCGATCAGGGCAACGGCCCTGTCATAACCTGCCTGCCCTACGGTTGAGGCAGCGGCAACTCTCAGACGGCCTTTTTCATCTTTGCAAGCGTTTGGAAAGTTCTCGGCTTTGTCCATATCCTTGACGGTAATCAGACCCACACAGTTATAGGCGTCATCAACGACCAGAAGCCGCTCAATTCTGTGTTTGTGTAAAAGCGCCCTTGCCTCGGACTCTGACGCGCCTTCTTTGACAGTCACGAGCTCCGTGGTCATTAAGTCTTTCACGGAAACTGAAGGGTCATCCGCAAATCGAACGTCCCGGTTTGTCACAATCCCGACAAGCTTTCCGCCGGCTTCCACAACCGGAATGCCGGAAATTTTGTGATGAGTTACCAAAGCGCGCAGATCGGCTAAAGTCGCGTCCGGACCAATAGTAATCGGATTGACCACCATGCCGGACTCATACCGTTTAACCTTACGAACTTCCTCGGCCTGTTCTTCAATTGACAAGTTACGGTGAATGACGCCAATGCCGCCGGTTTGTGCCATGGCAATGGCCAGAGGGGCTTCGGTGACAGTATCCATAGCGGCGCTTACCAATGGAACATTGATTGTAATGGCTTTCGTCAGACGCGTTTTTAGGTTCGCATCCGCCGGTAAGATGTCAGAAGCCTGGGGCTGCAAAAGGACATCATCGAAGGTAAGCCCTTCTCGAATCTCCATGGGAGTCTCCTATCTCTTTTGCAGGCGGGCGTTATCAGAAATCTTTCCATGCCGCAAAGAGAAAACCGTAAGGGACTGTTAATAAATCAATCCGTTTTGGGGTTTTGCAAGTTAAGAGCGACCAAATAAATTTCAGGACTGCCTTTTCTGGAAGATTCCGGCTTGAAATGTTTCACGGTCTGAAATCTTGATTTCAGCTCTTTTAATAAACTAGATTCTGCTCCGCCTTGAAAAACCTTGGAGGCAAAGTGACCGCCAGGACGTAATGTCCGCATGGCAAAATCTGCCGCCGCTTCGACAAGTGCGACCGTTTTTAGATGATCTGTTTGCTTGTGTCCTGTGGTATTGGCCGCGAGATCCGATAAAACGACATCCGGCGACGCCTCCAGATAGGATTTTATCTTGTCCGGCGCGTCGTCTGCCATGAAGTCGTATTCAATCAGGTCGGCCCCCGCGACCATATCCACGGGGAGTATATCAATCCCGACAACGCGTTTCGCGCCGCGTTTCAGGGCAATTTGCACCCATCCGCCAGGAGCGCAGCCCAAATCCACAACTAAACTGTCATGCTTGAGGAGATTAAATTTGTCGTCCAATTCCTCTAGTTTGAAAGCCGCGCGGGACCTGTAGCCTTTAATTTGCGCTTCCCTGACAAACGGGTCGTTGATCTGTCTCTCGATCCAGAGCTTGGACGAAATTTTTCGGCCTCGCGCCGTTTTGACTTTTTTGTGCATCATGCGGGTCGCATTGTCTTTTTCAGCTTTGGGAGTCCGGCGGCTTCGTTTGGGCGCAGTTGGCTTCCCTCCGCTCATGCGGCGCGGACGACTGTCTTTAGGGGGCTTGCTCATTCTGTGGCCTCTGCTTCATCTGTGGGAGCCACGTCGTCTTGTTGCGGCAAAGTCCGAATGGTTTGCTTGCGGTTCATCAATCCCATTAGCATGCCCTCGCGTAGTCCTCTATCGGCAACACGTATCATCTTGCTCGGCCACATCTCGCAAACGACGTCTGTGATAGCGCAGCCGGCCACCAGTAATTTCGCGCGGTCACGCCCAATACAAGGTTCTTTCGCCCGGTCCTCGGGACTGCGGCTTGCCATGTTGCGCGCGACACGCACGGCATCGCGCGAACGGAACCAAAGTCCGTCAACTTTATCCCGGCGATAATATGGGAGCTTCAAGTGAATCCCCGCAAGAGACGTAATCGTTCCAGACGTTCCGATTATATGCCCCTTCCCGTCTTCAAACGTACGGGTAAAACGCGTGTCACACCCTTTTTCAGCAATAGTTTCCCTAACTATTTGCTTCATGCCTTCATACCAATTTTCTCGATCGTCCGTTTCAGGAATACGCTCAGAAAGTGTAACAACGCCAATTGGAAGTGACGCCCATGCGCTGATCGGCGGTCTATGGGTTTTCATTTCGTGATTTGGATCGCGAAGTTTTCGGATATCTACCCAGCTCAGTTCCGTGGAACCGCCGCCTATATCAACGACTAAAGCGACATCTTTGGTAGGATCCACCAGATTGAGACAGCCCATCACTGCCAGACGCGCTTCAACACGCGCGGAAATGATCTCCAAAGCGATGCCGGTTTCTTCTTTTACGCGGGAGAGAAAATGCTCTCCATTCTCAGCTCGTCGACAAGCTTCTGTCGCAACGCAGCGCCAGCGCTTAACACTTTTCGACTTCATTTTACGAGCGCATACAGAGAGGGCTTCGACGGCGGCGTCCATACTTTGTTGAGAAAGCTGCCCCGTACCCGCTAGCCCATGGCCCAAACGGACAACCTTGGAATAACTGTCGATTATCTGAAACCCATGACTCAGTTCTTTTGCTATCAAAAGACGGCAATTATTTGTGCCCAAGTCCAAGGCTGCATATGTTGAGGGCTTCTCTCCGCTTCGTTTGCGGCGTCGCCCTGACCGTCTCCGTCGCTCATGGCCATTTGCCGATGAGGAGGCGGATCCGGACGTATCTGGGTCCGGCATGGTCTGCTCTCTCTTTTGACAGGGTCGCTTCTGGCGAAAACCGAGCGCCGCTCTGTCTATTCTGTTACACGCTAACGGATTAATTGCGTTCGGTAAATGTGAAAATGAAGATAGGGCCTCGCCTCGTCCGGCGTCAGTGAATATCAACGTGATCCGAAAGCTGCGACCAGTCCGGCTCGGGACGTAGGGCTTCCATGGCATCGTGCTGTGAGAGAAAGATTTGCCCGGTTAGGTGATCGAGAAAGTTTGACCTGAATAAACGTTCTTTGACGCGGCTTTGCATGTCCGAGAAATGAAGCTTCACACCAATCCGTTTCAGGCGTTTATTGACCTCGAACAAACTGGAAAGCGCGCTCGCGTCTATCCGGCTTACCGCCGTACACATTAGAACCAAATCACGCATCTCAGGGCTTTCCGAAATCAGATCTGAGACCCGCTCCTCAAGCGAACGGGCATTTGCATAATACAGACTTTCATCAATGCGAAGGGTTTTGACTTCTTCATTGGTCTCTACAACAAACCGCGAAGCATCCCGGTAATGTTCCGTTCCCGGAAACCGCCCGACTTCTGCGATATGAGGATGAAGGGTCTGGCGAATATGAAGCGCCATGGCCAATATCACGCCGGCCAAAACGCCCCATTGCACGCCAAATATCAGAACGGATAAAAATGTCGCCAAAGCCGTAATGCCATCGGCACGGCTATAGACCCAAGTGCGCCAAAGGCTTTTGAAATCCAAAAGCGAAAGACAGGCAATAATGATGAGCGCAGCCAAGACAGCCAAGGGCAAAGCTTTCAGAACAGGCGTTAAAAACAGGGCAGTAAAGCCCATAAACACGGCGACAATAACGTTGACTAACGGCGTTTTTCCGCCGGCAGAGGCATTGACCGCAGTTCGCGACATGCTCCCGTTGATTGGATATCCCCCTGTCATACCGGCAACAAAGTTTGCGCCTCCGAGACCCAAAAGTTCGCGGTTCATATCAAGCTTGGTTCTGTTCCGAGCAGCAAATTCCTGACCTGTTGACCCGCTATCCACAAATGACACAACAGCAATCACAGCAGCTGGCATGATGAGCATTTTGAGCATATCCACCGAAACTGCCGGAACTTTAAACGGAGGCAGTCCTGCCGGAACAGGCCCTACAACGGCCAGACCGAAACGCTCATGCAGACCAAGAATTAGACTGATAAATATATAGGCGGCAATGACCACAATAGGAGCCATACGTGCCATGAGCTTGGCTCGCCTACTTTTTACGCCCAGTTTAACGAGCCCCAGCCCCAGGTTTTGTTTTATAAGTAAAAGCACAAGACAGGCAGAGAGGCCAATTATGATAGCCACAGCTTTTGTCTCGCCCAGACCAGACCAGATGGAGTCTATCAGTTCCAGAGCCGTCGTGCCCGAGGCTGTAATCCCAAGTAAATGTTTAAGCTGAGAAATAATAATGAGCAATGCGGCGCCCGTAATATAAGCCGAAACGACTGGACGAGCGACGAAGTTCATCAAGAACCCTCCCCTTAAAAATCCCGCTCCTAACAGAAATATTCCCACCATAGCCGCCAGGGCCGCCGCACTGATTAATCGTGTGCCTTCGGGCAGCACGGCAATACTTGCCGCTGTCATCAATGAAATCACGGCCGTCGGCCCAACATTAAGCTGTCGCGATGATCCTAAAAGCGCGTAAGCTATCAACGGAAAAATCGAAACATAAATACCAAGTTGAGGCGGCAAGCCTGCCAGGAGTGCATAGGCGAGGGATTGGGGAACCAGTAAAATAGACACGATGACTGCAGCGACCAGATCATTCCCAAATATTATTGGCGAGTAACCTTGCAGCCAGTCAAAGTGGTTTCGAACTGCCCCTCCGATTTTCACAAGTCAAAGTCCTGAAGCGTCATGGAATGCCCTCATTTCCTAGTCTGAGTCTTTTGCCTTTTTCTCGAAGTCCTTCAAGAGCGGATAAATTTGAGACAGATTATAGGGCGTGTCCTCTAAAGCTTTGATAACAGCGTCAGATCCTAGAGTTTTTACATGTGCAAAGGCCCACAATGCGGCTGAACGCATCCCGCTTGCGCAAAAAGCAACGATAGGACGGGGCGTATTTTCATAAGCCTTCGAGCTGGCTTCAATCAGATCAGATGTCAGCCCGCCCAGCATAGGGATATAGTGGTAATCGACGGATAAATCCTGCGCCGCTCCTTCCATATCTTCGGATAAAGGCTGGAGCGGCGCTTCTTGGTCAGGACGGTTATTTATGAAACTTTGTATGCCTTGATCTTTCAAGGCCTCTAATTGCGCAGGGAGCAGTTGTCCGCATACAAATACATCCCCGGGCAATTCATACATGATCTAACCTTTAACTTTTTCGAGCGCCATTTTGACAATCGCCTCGGTCGTAATCCCAAAATGCGGGAAAAGCTCGGCTCCTGGAGCCGAAGCTCCAAAACTGTCCATTCCGATAAAGCCTCCATCCCGACCAATGAGGGCGTCCCAGCCTTGGCGTATTCCGGCCTCAATGACAATTTTCGGCAGGTCGTTACCCAGCACTGAGCGGAAGTAACTGTCTTCCTGCTCTTCAAAGACATCCAGACAAGGCATGGACACCACACGGGCTGAAATACCTTGTTTCTCAAGCTCTTCATGAGCTTCGACGGCTAAGTGAACTTCGGAACCGGACGCGATCAAAACGATGTCATCTTTGCCTTTCCCGGGCTTGAGAACATATCCGCCGCGCTCACACATATTCTTGGTCGCGTCATCTCTCACAGCCGGAACGTTTTGACGTGTCAGAGCCAAAATAGACGGGCCATTCTTGCGCCGGACGGCAAGTTCCCAGCACTCTGCGGCTTCCAGAGCGTCTGCAGGGCGATACGTAAACGTGTTAGGAATGGCGCGCAGAGACGCCAGATGTTCAACAGGTTGATGCGTTGGTCCATCCTCGCCCACACCAATAGAGTCGTGAGTTGCCACATATATCGTCTGAATTTGCATGAGAGCGGCAAGCCGAACGGAAGGACGACAATAATCCATAAAGACCATGAAAAGGCCGGAATAGGGCAGGATGCCGCCATGAAGGGCCAAGCCGTTCATACAGGCGGCCATACCATGTTCACGAACCCCGTAATTGATATATCGGCCTGCATAGTCACCCGCCTGAATTTCCTGTGACGTTGCAGGCGTTTTGGTTTTATTTGAGCCTTCCAAATCCGCAGACCCGGAAATCATATCGGATAGGGCCTCTGTTAACGGGATCAGCGCTTTATTGGAAGAGACGCGGGTCGCCATATTCGGCTTATCCGAGGCGACCGTGTCTTTATAAGCCTGAAATTTATCCAGCCATCCTTCATTAAGCTCGCCGGACATGGTCCGCTTGAATTCAGCCGCATGGCTGGAATTTTCCAATCGGCCTTTCCATTCTTCGTGGGCTTTTTGACCTTCTTGGCCGGGCCGCTTCCAGAGGTCATAGACAGATTCCGGTATTTCAAAAGGAGGATGTGACCACCCTCTGGCGTCTCTTGTTGCCGCAATCTCGTCATCTCCCAATGGCGCGCCGTGAGCTTTATTCGTCCCCTCTTTGTTTGGAGCGCCTTTCCCAATTGCTGTTTTGCACGCAATCATGGTAGGTTTGTCAGATTTCTGTGCCTCACTGAGAGCGCTTTCAACCTGATTTTGATCATGGCCGTCAATTTCAATAACTTTCCAGCCTGACGCCTCAAATCGTTTTTTCTGATTTGTTGAATCCGAAAGGGAAACCGGGCCGTCAATGGTAATGTTGTTATCGTCCCAAAGCACTGTAAGGCGGTTTAATTTCAAATGCCCCGCCAAAGAAATAGTTTCCTGGCTAATCCCTTCCATGAGGCATCCGTCACCTGCGATTACATAAGTTCGGTGATCGACAAGCTCGTCGCCATAGCGCGCGTTAAGATGACGTTCGGCCAAAGCAAATCCAACCGCGTTGGAAATTCCCTGCCCGAGCGGCCCTGTCGTTGTCTCCACGCCCGGCACGTGACCATATTCCGGATGCCCTGCTGTAATCGAGCCTAATTGACGGAAATTCTTTATCTGCTCCATCGTAACCGCATCATAGCCTGTGAGATGCAGCAGGCTATAGATCAACATAGACCCATGGCCCGCAGATAGAATGAAACGATCCCGATCGGTCCAATTTGGGTCGGACGGATCAAATTTCAAAAACTTTGAAAACAGAACCGTTGCGGCATCTGCCATCCCCATAGGCATGCCCGGATGGCCCGAATTAGCTTTTTGCACAGCATCCATAGAAAGCGCTGCAATCGCATTGGACATATCCCGGTGTTCTTGCTGGGATTTTGAAAGCTCAGTCATGGTATTTCCTGTAAAAAGTCTCAGCTGGAGCGCGAGTCACATATTATTTGTGCCGCACCTTGTCATAAATTAACAGGGCGTTCCAGACGAGGTGCTGAAGTAAAATGATATGACAGCGCTGTCAAATACTGCCTTCTATGGATTAAAGTCCGAATGCAACCGCTGAATGATAAGTTACGCCAGCGGCGATATAAGCCAGGACAAAAAGATAACCAAAAGCAAAGAGAGGCCATTTCCAGCTATTGGTTTCTTTCTTGATAATCGCAAAGGTCGAGAGGCATTGTGGAGCAAATACAAACCAGACCAAAAAGGCCAATGCGGTCGGCAGGGACCAAGCGGATTGAAGCATTGTTCCAAGGCCGTCTACATCCTGTTCCCCAAGAGAATAGATGGTGGCCAGAGAGCCGACAGCCACTTCCCTCGCCGCCATGGCTGGAATCAAACTGATAGAAATTTCAAGATTGAACCCGATTGGGGCCAAAAGCGGCTCCAGAACACTTCCGATTTTTCCGGCAAAGGTTTCTCGAATATTCGTCGCATTCGCCGGGTAACTCGCCAAAAACCAGATAAGAATAGAGGCGGGAAGAATGATGCGACCCGCACGGGACATAAAAATAGCCGCCCGGTCCCATAATCCTTGGAGGTAATCCTTGAAGACCGGCATTTTATAGCTCGGTAACTCAATCAAAAGGTTGGAGGATTCGCCGCGCATAAGCGTTTTTTTGAAGATAAACGCCATGATGACAGCAAAAAGGATTCCCGAAATCACGAGACCAAATGCCACCAAACCCTGAAGGTTAAAGACACCTACTTTTTCGGCCGGAATGAAGGCCCCGATAATCAGAAAGTAAACAGGCCAACGGGCCGAGCAGGTCATGAGCGGCGCGATCATGATGGTCGTCAGACGATCTCTTTCCTGCTCGACTGTCCGAGCCGCCATAATCCCGGGAATAGCACAGGCAAAACTGGAGAGCAGAGGTATAAACGCGCGTCCGTTCAGCCCCACTTTTGCCATGAGAGTATCCACGAGAAAGGCGGCACGCGCCATATAGCCCGACGCTTCCAAAAGGAGGATAAAGGCAAATAATATGACGATCTGGGGAAGGAACACGATGACGCTCCCAACACCGGCAATAATGCCGCTACTAATCAGAGATCTCACCCAGCCTTCGGGAAGAATGGCGTCGACCAAGCCCTGCAGCCATCCGAAACCAGCCTCAATCCCTTCAATCATCGGAGCCGACCAGGAATAGACGGCCTGGAACATCAAAAATAAGATGCCAAATAAAATTAATAACCCCAAAATCGGGTTCATGACGAATTGATCAATGCGTTGTGTAAAGGTTTCAACTTTTTTGACGCGCTTAACCGTTGTCGCGGTAATAGATCTGGCTTGAGCTTGAAGTATCTTCAAGTCATCTGTTGGCGGCGCTGCAATACGGGCCTTGCCAGAGAAAACCTCTGGCGCCCAGCTATTCAGAAACTCAATAAGTTGGCTTCGTCCGGAAGCCCGTACAGCCACACATGA
The DNA here is from genome assembly GCA_029936425.1 of Litorimonas sp. Classification (GTDB taxonomy): domain Bacteria; phylum Pseudomonadota; class Alphaproteobacteria; order Caulobacterales; family Maricaulaceae; genus Litorimonas. The sequence continues at coordinate 163,536 of JAPYSU010000003.1, read as the reverse complement.
AATGACCGTTACGCCGAGGGAGTCTTCCAGCCCTGCGATATCAATCGTCATACCGTCCCGGGCAGCCATGTCCATCATGTTCAAAACAAGGACAATCGGAAGACCATGTTGTTTGGCTTGCAGAATATTGTGTAAGTGAGTCGAAATATTGGAGGCGTCCATGACAACCAATAAGGCATCGGGGGCGCGCTGGCCTTCGAGATTGCCCCTGACCGCATCAAGCGCCACGCGTTCATCCATAGAATGGCCGCAATCTCCGTAGACACCCGGAAGGTCAAGAAGCTCGACCTCCTGCCCACTGGGCAGCTCGAAATGACCGATTCGGTACTCAACCGTTACGCCGGGATAGTTAGCGATTTTCGCTCTACCGCCGGTCAGCGCATTAAAAAGAGACGTCTTCCCGCAATTCGGTGCCCCCAGCAAAGCCAGCCGCAAGGTTTTTTCTGCGAAAATGGGCGTAACCACTCCGCTTTCAGGCCTAGTCGTAATATCCATGGATTATGCGACGCGGGAATCGCGAGCCATATTTATATCTATGGGATTTGCTGAACGCTCAATCAGTTCTAATGTAATCGCTGACGCATCAGCGCGGCGAAGAGCTATTATGGCGCCATTCAGGCGCACGGAAATGGGATTGCGATTAAAAAGCCCAAAATGTAAAGCTTCGATATTATCACCCTCAGCAAAACCTATTTCCCGAAGACGGGTTTCCAACGCTTTGTTATCACAGGAAAATCCTGTGATCTTTGCAGGTGTTTTTCGTTTGAGCTGGTCAAGTGTCATGCCCTCTAATAATGCGAACTATTCTCAAAATCAAAGGAAAAGCGCATAATTCCGACGAAAAACTCATCAGAAACCAGGCGCTATATTTTTCCTGTTTTTTGCCGTCTTTGGGCATGGACACGTAAAAAGCCTTTCCCTATAAGGCGCTTCGCTTCAGCCCCCATAATGCGGGGTCCGGGCCCGAATAGCTCAGTTGGTAGAGCAACGGATTGAAAATCCGTGTGTCCCTGGTTCAAATCCAGGTTCGGGCACCATTTCCCTCTATTAAGCTATTGTTTTGTATATATAAATTAAACTCAATCTATTTTGTTCCCACCTTAGTTCCCTCCAGAGACAAACGAATCAATTTCGTAAAATCATTCAATATCTTCACGTTTTTCTATATTAGACTTCAACAGGTTCCAGCTGATCAATCCATTGTTGAATTTCTGACAATTTCCAGCGAGTAAATTTTGGACCATCTTTGTAAGGCATTGGAAACCGATCATTCATGTTTCGAGATTTCTTCCACAAAGTAGCTCTACTTTTAATGCCTGTGAGTTTTTGGACGTCCTGAGATGTCAATAATTGGTCGGTCATGTTCGTTTCAGGTGAGAGCGTAAAGAGAGCGCCCTCACCTGCCCTTCTATTCTTGTGACTTTGGCCGCGACCACACCAAATCAGCGCCATCATCACGATGGAACACCCTCACAAGCAGATAAATACAGCGCTCAAACCAATATAACCGAGGAAAAACAAATGCCCCAGACTCGCAACGCAAGTCAGACCCATCAAATCGTTATCGTCGGCGGCGGCTCTGCAGGAATCGCTACCGCAGCCAGCCTTCTTAAACGCATCTCAAATCTCGATATCGCCATCATTGAGCCCGCCGAAGAGCATTTCTACCAACCGGGGTGGACTATGGTTGGCGGCGGTGTTTTTACTCCGGAAAAAACGCGGCGACGAATGAAAGATCTTATCCCCTCTGGCGTAAAGTGGATTAAAAAATCAGCGGCAACTTTCGAACCAGATATGTAAAGAGACCTAGACGACTTTGGCCAAAGGCCTTGCGGCGGGACTGCCCGTCGCCAGATTGGCCGACCGCTTCCCGCCGTCCCCCGAGGAGGGAACATAGTAAAAGAGCCGGCCCGATAAGGGCCGACAGTTTGAATTAAGGCTGTTTGGCTTTGTCCCGACTCGGATATGATTGGGATACTAACTATAGATTAAAGACAAAAAATTGTCCTAATAACCTTGCTCAGCGAGCTCTCGTTCAACTTCTAAAGTATGCCGAAACATAAACCCAAAAGCGACGAGGAGTGGTAAAAGCATGACCAATTCAGCGCCCATTATCACCTTCTTTGAAGCATGGAAAAAGTCAAAAACTAACCAAACTAAGCTTTCCGTCAATATGCCCGCAAATAACATGAGGAAGAGCGCACCAAAAATGGCGCCAAAATAGATTTTCATTTCACTTATCCTTATAAGGAGAGAGAGAGACCGATAGGTCTTTAACAGAAGACACGATTATTCCGCGCAAGTGTTGAGCATATCTTTCTTCTTTAGCGTGAAGTGCTGTCAAAACATCACTTACCCCGATGATTGAGAGAGGTTTGCCGTCTTTGGTGATCACCAAATGGTGGATTTGATGACGTGTCATCAATGACAAAGCCTGTTCAAGATTGGTTCCAATATCCGTAGTTAGGGGATTGGTGGACATCCATTCAAACACATGTTCACGGTTGATTGAGTCGCCAACTTCACATCTTGATTGAACCGCGCGAATAATGTCCTCGTCTGTGAGGATCCCAACAATTTCATTGCTGTTTTCAATCACTAAAACCGCACTATTCTTACCTTGAATCAGAATTTCCAAAGCTTCATCTAAAAAATCGCCCGGCGCGCAAATGGGTAGGCTGGTGGCTCTATCCGGTATTAAGGGCTGGAAGGTCATCTTTATCTCCAAGCAGGGATAAGGCCTAAGCCGCTATGATCCCACGCGAGGCAAGAGCCATGTCGCGCAAGACGTTCACTTCGAGTTCATCATTATGATGGATTTGGGACAACACATCACGAATGCTCACAATCGCAATGGCGCGGTCTGCTTCAGTCACAACCAGATGACGAATTTTATGCTTGCCCATCAGGCTTAAGGATTCAGTTAATTTCGTATCTACAGAGCACGTAATGACTTTGGATGTCATCCAGTCTTGGATCTGCAATTTCGCAATATCCTGTTTTTTGCTTTGTGCGTCATGCACGGCTCGGATAATATCGTGATCTGTCAAAATACCGCGCAGTTGATTTCCCCGTTCCATCACGGCAACGGCGTTGCGCCCCGCGTCAATCATCATTGACATCGCTTCGTCAATGAAATCAGACGGCATGCAATGGATGAGAGGTTTCTTATCTGTGGCAATAATAGATTTGAGTGACATGATGTTCTCCTGTCATTAGATGGCACTTGCCATCGTGGAAAATGCCTCGGAATAGTTTGTTGTTTTGAAGGCTGTGAGGCTTGTTACGGCGATAATCACCGTGACGCGGGATCGAAGATTTTTTTTCAATTTGAGAAGGCCCGAGTTCAGAGAAGATACCTCTGTGTCGTTTAAGGAGTGAAGTGTATCTTCGCGTAATGACGTGGACGTACCCTCCAGCTCCTTTAACAAAGCCATTGCTGTATCCGTTAGGACAAGCCGATAAGATCGCCGATCGTCAGGGTCCTGCTCGCGCATCACGAAGCCCCTTTCTTCGAGACGATCCACGAGACGTCCAACGGAGGGCGCACCTAATTCCATTCTTTCTGAAAGTTCAGACTGTGTCAGCGCTCCGCGCTTTTGCAATATTCCAAGCGCCAACCACTTCACGCGGGTCAGATTGTGTTCAACCAATCGCCGATCAATGTCGAGGCGCAAAAGATGCGCAACATCGTGGATGAGTGTTCCTAAAAGGTCATCTTGTTTCATAATCATGTCACTCACATAATATGTATGCATATTATATGTAAGTGTTCTTTTCATGAAATTTTCGACACATAGTTTTGTGATTAGGTTCAAAAATATGCCATGGCGGAATTTTAGACACTAGCGAGCGACCCCTGAAGCGTCAGCGCGTGGGAAGCGCGAGCGTATCAGGCGCCAAGCGGCCCCTGGCCGGAGGTCAGTGATTGCGCAGGCCCGCAGCCCGTCGCCGCTTAGAGCGCGGGCAGAGTCAGCCCCGGCGAATAGTCGGGATGAGCTACCCGTGATCGGCGCCCGTCACTTTCGCCTTCGCGAAAATGACGGGGGTAAGCGTTGTCGAGATGTGGAATTGTCTGCTGACTGGCGGACGCCTGAAATGATCCCGCGGCAGCGGGATGCGTCAGGGATGAAGGCCGAACGGCCAAGACCGCAAGGCGGGCTTGGTTCACGCCAGCCCAGCGCGAAGCGTTAGCGAAGGGAGACGCCCAAGTCATTCAACCCCAAAACCCATAAAGCAAAACCGCAAACACCTAGACAGCATGAGCATTTATAGTTTGCCCCATCTCTTCATCTAATTCAACCTGACGGGTGGAGCGCATTGTCAGCGCCTATTTGATCGCAGCTTTGGTTTAGCCGACCATTCAGCTTTCGCGTTGCGCCCGTACAATGTTCTCGCAAAACGTAATGACAGAGGCACGATCATCATAAGTTTCAATAACGCTAAACAGCTCCAACAGGCGAGCACGTTGAGCCATTTCTAAATCTATTTCAGTCGGGCTGTTATCATCTAGGTCCACCATATCAAATCTCCGAAAAAGCCAGAGATCACCAGAACGGGGAAGCGAGCCTACCCGTGCGTTGTGTTTGGGCAAGCCTTGGACATTCCTACGCCCTCCGGCCGAAATCGGAGACACGCAAATACAGGACGTGCCCAATCAGGGCCGTCTCACTACACAGGGAGCTGGTGAACTCTACACGCTGATTTGGCAGGCGTGCCTCCTAAGAATAGAATGCCCGTAAACCGGGTACAATGTTATTCGCCCTTAAATATCTATTGAAGGCCCTGCCTTTATAGGGTAGCCCCCTATATTATGTCACATACATCCAAAAACCAATCGGTCTTGCTCGCACGTGTGCGACGTATCAAAGGTCAAATTGAAGCCGTCGAACGCGGAATAGTTTCAGAAAGCCCCTGCGCCGATATCTTAAATTTAGTGGCCTCCGTTCGCGGCGCGGTAAATGGTCTGACCGTTGAAATGATCGAAGATCATATTCGGACTCACGTCGCTAATCCTGAAACGGATGAGGATGCAGATCGGGCGAAAGGCGCAGAAGATTTAATTCGAGTCATCAGGACCTATCTTAAATGACCGTCCAGATCCCCGCTTCTCCTTCTGATGGGCTCCGTGATGATGGAACCCATGATCACGTTTACCTCGGCGATAATCATGACAGGAATGCCAAACGCACTTGGTTTGTTATTGCATTAACGGCCTCAATGATGGTCGTCGAAATCGTAGCAGGCACAATATTCGGGTCTATGGCGCTTGTCGCAGATGGGTGGCATATGTGCACGCATGCCGCCGCATTGATGATTACGGCAATGGCGTATTATCTGGCAAAACGTCACGCCAAAAACCCTCGTTTCAGTTTTGGCACCGGAAAACTCGGAGACCTTGCGGGATTCGCCAGCGCCGTCGTATTGGCCTTGATCGCTTTTTTGATCGGATGGGAAAGCCTTGTCCGCCTCGCCAACCCTGTGCAGATAAGCTTTCCCCAAGCGATTTTCGTGGCCGTCATTGGACTCATCATAAACCTGGTGAGCGCTTGGCTCTTGAAAGAGGATCACTCCCATCATCATGGACATGGGCACAGTCATCACATAAAAAGGGAACATGTTCACGAACACGATCATCATGACCACGCCCATCACGGACAAGACCAAAACCTACGCGCCGCTTATCTTCATGTGCTCGCCGACGCCCTCACCTCTGTATTGGCCATTGTCGCCTTAACTGCCGGGAGTGTTTATGGCTGGATATGGCTGGATCCTTTAATGGGTATTGTCGGCGCTCTTGTGATTGCACGCTGGTCGTGGGGATTGATACGCGACACTGCTGCCACGCTTCTTAACTATCGGGATGAGACCGACCATTTTGAAACTAGAGTTCGGAAGGCTATCGACGAGGCTGATAATCAGATTACGGATTTACACCTCTGGGAATTAGGGCCCGGGCACCAAGGTCTAATTTTATCTCTCAAGGCCAAAAATCCTCAACCGCCCTCTTTTTACAAAGATAAGCTAAGCCATATTCGCGGCCTGTCACACATCACGGTCGAAATTGAGCTTGCGAAATAATTTATCGGAAGAGCCCCATTATAGCATATTTATGGTGCCGTCGGAACTTCAAAATTCAGTCACGTGTGAATTAAAAAACTCATGACAATACAGACATAAACGGACTTCTCTAATTTATTGTTGCCGTAAACAATGTTATCCAAGGATCTCAAAACTGTAAGGAAATTTATATGAAACCTGTAACATTCTTTAAAGCAATAGTTGTCGCCTCAGCATCGGTGATGACCTTTACCGCGACAACTGCGTTTGCGCATCCGCCGGAAACGGGTTTCAATCAATATGAGGCTTACGACCCTTCTGCGGCGGAACAAGAAAGCCTGCTAACTGATGAGGTGAATAAGCCTGATGATAGCCAAACGACTGAACAAGAGTCAGTAGAAATGAATAAGACAAATGACGAAAAATCCTCGGAGAAGAATGAAGTGTCCTCTAAAGATAAGCCTATGAAAAAAGAATCTTTAGAGAAAGACAAAAGTCCTGAACCATAAATATAAAACACTTTTTATTTCAAAGATGTTAGGTCGCCCACTGGCGACCTTTTTTCTATTAAACAATAGATAAAGCAGTAAAACAGGTAATGCCATTACATCATTTGCTTCATTTCACTATACGCCCCGCGAGTTCCAATCGTCACAGTAACGACTTCACTACTCCGGTTTCGCCAATACCAACCATGAGCTCCATCAGAAACTGCTGTAAACTTACCTGACTTTTCAGGCAGAGCTCTACCTTGATCATAGCTATAAGCTTCTCCATCAACATCATCTGTGTGAAGGTCGGAATTTAAATGTCCTTGGTCAACACTCCAGCTATAAAACGCCGTTTCGCCCTTCTGCATTACAAGCTTCACTTCTGCCGCCTCCCCCGGGGCCATTGTCAAACTCATTTCGTCCCGCCATGCTCTGGACTCTGACGAAGCCGTTTTGTTTCCTTCTTGGACGGTTTTTCTCACCGTAGAAAGCTCAGTATCAGCTGTTGAGTCTCTTATAATTAAATTGGAGGATTGGGTTTTTGACTGAACCTCAACCGTTGCGACTTGGTCCGCTTCGGCTTCAAGCGCCAATTGTTGTTTGATTTCTCCCATCTGGGTCAAACCTAAAACGTTGCCCACACCTGTTGGGTCATAAGCATACTCTGCTGGTAGCACTATTGTGACTAAAATTGCCGTAGCAGATGCCACAGCGATAAAAGTAGACTGCATTAGTTTTTTAGTTGACGGCAAGTCAGCGCGTCGAGGCATATCTTCATTATACATGATTGGTATTCTCCTAGGTTACGGCATAGCCGGTGAGTTGGTAGCCGATTAGCAAAAAGCCGGCGGTCATTATAACGACATTCGCCGTGTAAGCGTGTTTCAAAAAGCTCGGTGTTCTGCGCCAATACCCCATAAGAATAAGGATCCCTCCGAGGGCAAGTAACTGTCCAATTTCGACACCAACGTTGAAAGCCAAAAGGTTTGGTAGCAAGCCATCTTCTGATATTTGATAGTCTAGAATTTTTGACGAAAGGCCAAAACCATGGAAAAATCCGAAGATGAGTGTTGCTAGCTTCGTATTCGGCTGGAATCCAAACCACCGTTGATAGGCCCCCATATTATCGAGTGCCTTATAAACAATAGACAAACCAATAATCGCATCAATGAGATAGCTGTTAATGCCAAAATTAAAATAGACACCCGCTAACATGGTCGTTGAATGACCGATGGCAAAGAGGCTGACATAAATGCCGATATGCTTCATTTTGTAGAGAAAAAAGATGATCCCAAGCAAAAACAGAATGTGATCATAGCCGGTCACCATATGTTTTGCCCCGAGATACAGAAAAGAGATCAAATTTACGCCCGTAATCTCTTGGATATACCCCTTGTCTCCTTCCGCTACAGCGTGGGCAAAGGCATCTGCTGCGAACACAGACGAGAGCAGAAAAAACCCTAAGATGAAAAGAAGCAAAGAGCCGTATCTATGCCTCTTTGTTAATGGTTGAAATTCAGATGTCATTTGCAGGTCCTTTCAAGACGGCAAGTTTGCCTTTGGGGGTTCGGATATTTAATCCGTTTGAGAATATTTATTTCAGTCTCACACGTTTCATTTGTTGAACGCCTTATGATCTTGGCCAAGTTTGATTATAATCATCCAAGACAAACTCATGCACGGGCTCTCCCGTTACGTGTCCTTGACGAAGGTGCGGATGGTTCAAAGGCAAGTTGGAGTGTGTATGTTTGATTCTAATATTCTCGTTTGCAGGCCAGACTCGGAAAGCCATTGCAAAACCCATGAGGGCTAAGCCTGCGGAGGCGAAAAGCGCTGATGATTGTCCCAAACGGCTTCCGACCCAACCCGCTACTGGATAAGCAATGAGCCAACAGACATGACTAAGGGTAAATTGAGCGGCAAAAATACTAGGACGAGTCTTCGGGGTTGAAGACCGACGCAGTAGCCGTCCTCCCGGCGTGACAGTGAGGGAATAAGCCGCCCCTAAAATGGCCCAAGAGAGCAATATAATAGGCCAGCTAAGACCTCCCGGTAAGAAATAGGTCACTAGGGTTAAACCCGATAGCATTACAGTTAAAATTGCGGCGCCCGATATCATTACCAAACGGTCGTTTAGCTTTGATAAAAGTTTAGGCAGGAGAAGCGCGACAGACATGGAGCCGGCGCCGAAAGCCCCTATCGTTACAGCGTAAGCTTGCTGATCCAGCCCCAGTCCGTCTTGAACAATGACCACAGTATTAACGACAACTATTGCGCCCGCGGCTGCAGCCGATAACGTCACGGCCAACATGCCGCGCAAACGCGGCGTTCCAAGGTAGTTTTGGACGCCGCTGGTCAGACGGGTCAAAATTCTTCGTTGTCCTGACGACTGAAAGTTTTGTCGCGGCAGCACAACCGAAAACACCATGAAAGCTGAGATCAAAAACCCGATGGCTGTCGCGCTGAATAAAGCGTGGAAGCTGACAACGGTCAAAAGCATCGCAGCTATTAGAGGGCTAGTCAGATTCTCCATGTCATACGCGAGACGCGACAGTGAAAGGGCTTTCGTGTACTCTTCCTCTTGTGGAAGAATTTCAGGTATGGTGGCCTGAAATGTAGGTGTAAATGCCGCTGATGCAGATTGTAGAACAAATATCAGGGCATAAATCTGCCAAATTTGTTCTACAAATGGAAGGCACAGAACAACTCCCGCCCGCACGATGTCCATAGTAACGAGGAGACCTTTGCGGGGTAGTCGGTCTGAAAACGCTCCCACAACCGGGGCAATGCCTATATAGGTAACCATTTTTATGGCCAATGCCGTACCGAGTACGGCGCCCGCATCAGCCCCCTCAAGATCAAACGCTAATAAACCAAGAGCTATCGTTGCAAGTCCAGTCCCGACAAGCGAAACGATTTGAGCAATAAAAAGATGCCGGTAAGTTCGATTGGCGAGTATTTTTATCATTCTGACAACGCAGAGAGTTTTGGGTCACGGTTAGAAGATCCCTCACGGCCAAGCCCATACACAATGCGGTATAGAGCTGGTAAAACTAACAAAGTCAGCAAAGTCGCAGATATAATTCCGCCTATAACAACTGTCGCGAGAGGACGCTGAACCTCACTTCCCAATCCTATATTCAACGCCATAGGAACAAAACCAAGACTAGCCACCAGCGCCGTCATCAAGACAGGCCTCAAGCGCTGCGTCGCTCCATCCAAAATTGCTTCATTGAGCCGCTCACCCTCGTCTCGCCGCTGTTTAATAAAACTCAGCATAACAACACCGTTCAAAACGGCGATCCCCGACAGGGCAATAAAGCCCACGCCTGCTGATATCGACAAGGGAAGACCCCGTAAGGCGAGCGCCGCCACGCCGCCCGTTAAGGCCAAAGGCACACCCGTAAAAACAATTCCCGCGTCGCGAAAAGACCCGAATAATAAGAGTAGAAGGCCGAAAATGGTTAAGAGCGCGATTGGGACCACAATAGTTAGTCTTTGACTAGCAGAGACAAGTTGTTCCCATGTACCGCCATACTCGACCCAATATCCAGATGGCAGATCAACTTCTGCGCTAATTCGCGACTGCAAGTCTGTAATAAACGATCCCAGATCCCGATCCCGCACATTAGATGTTACTGTTAATTTTCGTTTCCCATTTTCTCGACTGATTTGATTGGGCCCCGGAGCGATTTCAACTCTCGCGACTTCGGAAAGAGGGACAAACATCAAACCTGTTTCCGCACGCCGGCTCTCGGGTAAAGGGATTGGCAATCGTTCAATGGCAGATACATTTGTACGTAAATTTTCAGGGAACCGTACAACAATATCAAACCGTCTATCCCCTTCAAAGTAGCGGCCCGCCGTCTCACCGCCAAGCGTAATTCCCGCAACTTTTTGAACATCACTTAGATCAAGGCCAAAGCGCGCCAAAGCATCACGGTCCGGATGAATTGATAAAATTGGGAGCCCTGTCACCTGTTCATATTGAACGTCTGCCGCTCCAGGAACATTAGTTACGATTCCCTCCACGGTGTCGGCTAGGTCTGTTAATGTGTCGAGTTCATCGCCATAGATTTTTATCGCCACATCTGCTCGGACTCCCGAAATCAGTTCATTGAACCGCATTTCGATAGGTTGCGTTATCTCGTATTTACTCCCAGGAATTGACTCAACTGTTTCTTGAAGTTCTGCAACAAGCTGAGTCTTTGGCTTTCGGGGGTTGGGCCAGTCCTGACGATCTTTAAGAATAACAAAAGTGTCTGCCACGCTTGGCGGAACGGGGTCAGTCGCAATCTCCGGCGTGCCGATTTTTGCGAAGACGCGTTCCACTTCGGGAAGTGTCGTTATCTTTCGCTCAAGCATTTCCTGCATATCGATTGCCTGAGTCAGACTTGTACCAGGAATGCGCAAGGCGTGAAGGGCTATATCTCCTTCATCAAGATCCGGTATAAATTCGGATCCCAGTTTTGTCGCTCCCCAACCCGAAAAGATAACCAGAGCGAAGGCTGCGATAACTACGGGAATACGTGCCCATAGCGCAAACTTCAATGCAGGACGGTAAAGCGCCGAGGCTCCCCGCATGACAAAGCTTTCTTTTTCGGTGACTTTTCCGCGTATAAGTAGAGCCACCGCCGCTGGCACAAATGTCAAGGATAGAAGCATCGCTGATGTCAGAGCAATGACCACTGTAAAGGCCATAGGGTGGAACATTTTTCCTTCGATTCCTGTTAAGGCAAAGATCGGCAAATAGACGACCGTAATAATGATAATGCCGAAGATAGAAGGTTTTATCACTTCACTAGAAGCCGACGCCGCAAGTGAAAAGCGTTCATCCGGCGTCATGAGTCGTCCGAGGCGTTTCTGTTCTTTTGCAAATCGACGCAGACAGTTTTCAACAATGATAACCGCACCGTCTACAATCAAACCAAAGTCTAAAGCGCCGAGACTCATCAAATTTCCCGAAACTTTATTTTCGACCATGCCGGTGATTGTCATTAACATGGCAAGAGGGATAACTGCCGCTGTAAGTATGGCTGCGCGAATATTTCCTAATAAAAGAAACAGAACGAAGATGACTAATAGCGCTCCTTCCAAAAGGTTTTTTTCGACAGTTTTGATGGTAGCATCCACAAGGTCGGTCCGGTTATAAACAGGTGTGATCGTGACGCCGTCCGGCAAGCCGGGACGTATGATATCAACTTTTTTATCTACGGCGACGGATACTGTCCGGCTGTTTTCACCAATTAGCATGAACGCTGTTCCGAGGACGACCTCTTCGCCGTTTTGTGTGGCCGCACCGGTGCGTAATTCACCGCCTTCGCGAATCTCTGCCAAATCTCCTAGCTGCAATGTGACGACGCCCGTATCTTTGACAGGTATGGCCCGTAAATCATCAAGACTTGTTGCCTGCCCCGGCACACGGATCAGGTTCTGCTCCCCGTTCCGTTCAATATAACCTGCCCCTGTATTGGCATTATTCCGCTCAACAGCCAAAATAATGTCATCAAAGGACACCCCAAAACCCGCCATAGTGGCCGGGTCTGTAAGGATGTGAATTTCTTTTTTGAACCCGCCAATTGTATTAACCTCGGTCACGCCGTCCACGGTTCGAAGTTGCGGTAGGACAACCCAGTCATTCAGAGTCCGCAAATCCATTGCCGTCCACTCTGTGCCGTCATCCTTTAAGGCACCTGGCTCTGCGGCAATAATGTACATATAGATTTCGCCAAGACCCGTCGAAATCGGCCCCGGCTCGGGTGTGACGCCCGGAGGCAATTCAGCCTGTACGGACTGAATGCGCTCGGTCACTAGCTGACGAGACCGATAAATATCCGTGCCATCATCAAAAACAACTGTGACTTGGCTCAAGCCATAACGCGAGACGGAGCGGGTGTAGTCCAAACCCGGCAGTCCAGAAATCGCTGTTTCCACTGGAAAGGTAATGCGCTGCTCAATCTCAAGAGGCGAAAAGCCCGGCGCTTCAGTATTTATCTGAACCTGCACGTTTGTGATATCGGGCACAGCGTCAATGGGCAATCGGTTAAAATTATAGATGCCCAAGATTGTGAGCCCAACAACAATAGCCATTACAAGCCAGCGTTGTCGGATGGAAAACTCAATAATTTTTTCTAACATTTGTGCCTCCTAATGGTCGTGGCTGGCGCCGGACTTGTCGATGTCGGCTTTGATCAGAAAAGAATTATCAGTTACGTAGATTTCTCCCGGACGAAGACCTCCTAAAACTTCGATATAATCATCTCCTCTCAACCCAAGATCCAGCATTCTGACTTCGTAGGTTTCATCCACTTTTGCATAAACGACAGTGAAGTCTCTGAAGCTCTGGAGTCCGGTTGTTCTCACCGCCAAAGGCACTTCATTTTCGGCAATTACTACATTTGCCATGAGTCGCATTCCGGGTTGCAGTCCTGAGTCCGCAGGAATTTTGACGACCGCTATACGAGTTTGGGACGTGGCTCCGGCCATAGGTAAAAACCGCGAAATGGGAGCCTCTACTGTCTTCCCCCCTCCGGCGATGCCGAGCTCCACCTTCTGACCAACTTGCACACGTCCAGAATCTTTTGGAAAGACGTGCAGGCGAGCTTCCAGTTGATTAAAGTCTGCAATGACGAATAAAGCGTCGTTTCCCGCGACGTCCCCAGAATTTGTATTTCGTTCCAGAATAGTGCCCGACTTCGGAGCAGTGACAGTATATTCCTGCAAACTGCTTGAAGATTCTATTCGTGCAAGTGACTGTCCCCGTGTCACCGTATCGCCAACATTGGCATTAATGGATTTCACCGGCCCCGGATAGGTTGCCCGAACAGAAGAAGTCGCCGAGGGGGCGAGAGTAACTTCTCCTGAGAGAGATAGCACTTCCTCGATTACAGCCGAACTCGCGGGCTCAACTTCAAGTCCAGCTTCGGACGCAATGTCATCAGGTATAACGGTTCGACCTTCGAAAGATTCATATCGCCAAGTATATGGCTTACCATTATAACGCGCTTCCACTTCGACTTCGAAAGAATGTGGCTCTAGAACAACGCCATCTCCCACAAGAAAATCTGCACGCGGTTTAAAATTAAATGTGTCCACACGATCACCCAATCGATGGAGGCGTACGATCAGATCAACAGAAGCAGGGTTGATAGGCACCCCGTCCTTATAAGGATAAATACGATATTGCGGAGGGACTCCTGTTTCGAAGATAGTCATCTCAAGGGAAAAAGATCCGTCTTCTAATAGACGGCCGTTATTAGCGCCTCGTGGATAATCTTCTACCGCATCTTCACTCTGCTCGATTTGAGCTACATTTTCAGAATTTTTGTTTTCGTTTCCGCTACACGCCGCGAGAAGACTGAGCGCAAATGCCGTGCTAACAAGGAAAGGAAATTGTCGAAAAATTATAGTCATTATTGTGTTTCCTCCGGCAAAGTCTCCGAGCCCATTGAGGGGCTAAGACGCTCTAAAGCGGTTGTGTTGAGAATATAGGTTCTAAGGTGAGTCAGACGCTCTTCGCGCAAAGCGGCAATTGACCGCTGGGCATCTACGATGTCTAAATAGGAAAAAGCCCCACGGTCATATCCTTCTTGCGCCAATTCTACAGCTTCCATTGCCGCGGGTATGAGACGGTTGTCGATTTGCGATATTTCTTCTGCAGCGTTTTGGGCTTCTCGACTATATCCTGCCGCTTTGCGTAGTAATCCCTGTTGATGCGTTTGACGTGCGACTTTGATGCGGCGTTGTTCGGCATAGACTTTAGCGACAGATGCACGGCTCCGTTTTTTTGTGCCTAGTGGAATGGATACACCGCCAATAATTGCCAGATCTTCTTGATAGCCAAATTTTCGAACACCGACATTCCAAGTCACATCAGGAACAGCTTTGGTGCGTTCCAAATCTATTTGCGCAACTGTCTGCCGGCGCTCGGCATCGAGACGATCAAAAACCGGGGAGTAAACCTCGGTATAAAATACACTTTGGGAAGGCGGTCGCGTCGTCAAGTATTTAGGATTGATTTGGAAGTCTCTATTTCTTTGCCAATAGGCTCCTAATGCCTCTCGGACGGCCTGGGCTCGGGCGTCAAAATGTCTGACTTCAGCTTCTGCTTGAAGGCGCTGGGACTTCGCTCTGGCACCTGCTAGAAGCGGGTCACGGGCTGCATCGACACGTTTTTTTATTGACCTTTCCAGTTCGATAGAAATTTCAACTTCGTCGCATGCAAGCTCAACACGCCTCTGCGCCAATGCGGCCTCGGCATAGAGGGTTTCGATTTCGCTTCGGATTTCAAAATTTGCTGCCCTGAAAATAGCCTCAGCGACGCCAACCCCGCTTTCAGCCAACGCTATTCGTGCGTCTTGTTTACCGCCGCGCTCCCAGACACGAGAAAATCGGCCTGTAATTTGCAAATTGTCAATATTACTAGCAAGGCCCGTTCCCGGAAAATCCTCAACGTCAAGCGAGACAGTATCTGCTGGACGCAAAGCCGCGATCGCCCGTTCTGCTCGGGCCGCTCTTATTTCCGCTTTGGCAAGCTCAGGGCGCCGGTCAGCTTCCAAGGCCAAACGTGTTGCGCGCGCCAGATTAATAACTTCGATTTGATTGTCCGCACCACTACACGGTGCAAGATTATTTTGAGTTTCGGCCTGAGCTTGCGCAACAGACAAGGTCATCGCCATAGCGAGACCAATAAATTTAAACGACATGGATCCTAATACCTCCTGACCAAGAACAATTGGTCGGCTGATCTTTAAATCAGCCGATAAAGCTCAAAATCAGGCGCGGTCGGGGAAAGGATCAGGTGGTAGCTTTGGGGATGGAAAATGAATCGCTAGATATGAAACCTTCAGATTCCTTCTCGGGACAGTCACAGCCATTTCTGGCAAAGCTATATCAAGGAAAGTGAAGTGAAGCTCCGCTCCGTGCTCATTGGTATCATGAGAGTCCTCAGAGTGAGACTGTGATTCACCACCCTTGTCATTCATTATATGAGAAGATTCGACAAGATGGTCATGATTATTAACGATCTCTTGCTCCGCTATAGTCTCGCTATGGGCAAGTGTATGCGCCGTTGAGACCAACGTTCCCGACACCATGAAGATGACGCAAAATATTGATGTCCAAACTAGACGCATAGGCGCCTATAGTTTGCCTTTGGCTCTAAGTAAATAGGAAATCATGGGTTGTCGGCGACATTACCGATTTGATTAATCCTGAAAGGATTGAGGATTTAAAAGCACTCAAGGCGCAGACGACTTAATTCAAGTCCCCCCCGAACCTATCTCAAATGATCCCACGCCCCCGCCGCTACTCACTTATTGAGTTCCTTGTAAAGGAACTCATGATCGCGTTTACCTTTGCGACAATATTTAGGCCTATTGAGATTGCACACTGGACATCGGAATTAATCCGCGACACCGCTGCAACGCGTCTTAACTATTGGAATAAGACCGACCATTTTAAAAACATAGTTTGGAAGGCTATTGTCGAGACTGATTATCAGATAACAAATTTACACCTTTAGGAGTTAGGGTCCGGGCACCAAGGACTGATATTATCATCAAACACAGAGAAGCCTTGGCCTCATTACTTTTACAAAGAAAAGCTAAGTCAGATTCACGGGCTGTCACATGTGACTATTGAAGTTAGGATTGACCCTATACATAAACTAGATAATTCAGCATAATTTTTATGAGACTTGAAAATACCCTATGATCATAAATAGTCCAATGAGGACGAAACCTATTCCGGCCAGTAGGTTTAGAGGTAAAACCGCTAAATATTTTTCTGCTGCTGCCCCCAATAGCACTGCTATCGCCGATGATGCCATAAGTGCAATCGACGCCGCAGAAAAAACCACCCATCTATTAGATGTTCCGTCAGAAGAAAACAATACGGTGGCTAACTGGGTTTTATCTCCAACTTCCGCTAAAAACACGGTCAGAAAAACAGTAAGAAATGCAGACATATATGCCTCCTTTAATAGTTAATTCGGGTAAGAAGTTTCTAATTTAATATTAGGGATTCATATCTGCTTTTGCATCAAGCACGTATAAGCAGAACCAAATAATAAGGTTTTAAATTCAAGAGTCTCTAGATGCCGCTCCGCTGCGACCCAAGGCTTTAAGTTTTTATAGTCTCGGCTGACGCCAAAGGGTTTATTCATTCTAACCCCGATGTCTATGAGCCACGCCGGCCAAATTTCAGGGTATTTCAAACCGAGTAGTCCAAAGCGCCCCGCTGAGGGCAAGGCGTCAGTAATATTTTCAATAACAGCGTCATATTCCGGGACCATCTCAAGGCCAAAGGTGGATATGACTGCGCTGACCCCGGTGGGTATTTTAAAGTTTTCTACACTCTCCGCGACAAGATCCACAGACGTTAAAATATCGGGTTTTAATTGATTTCTGGCCCGAGCGAGCACTTGTTCGGATACATCCACTCCGATAATTTTTCCAGCAGGCCCGACTGCTTTCGCAAGATGAATGAAATTGAATCCTGTGCCGCAACACAAATCTACAACTGTTTCGCCTGCCCGCAGGTTCAAGCTAGCAACAAGCTCTTTTCGCTTTCGGTCCATTCCCAATAATTTATAAGGCAGCCAGAGCTTATCATAACTGCATGCAATCCTATTGTATAAATCACGGGTTTGTTCTGGCCTCAAAATACTCATGAAATCCCTCCAAATGTTTAGTTTGAGGTAATTTTTTGAGGCCGGTTTTCGCTATATCCCAGCAAGCGTAACGCATTAAAAACGACAAGCAAAGTGGAGCCCTCGTGGATCAGGACAGCCGGACCAATTCCGAGGCCAAACAACGTCGCGGGTATCAAGAATGCAACAATACCGAGGCTCGCCCAGAGATTTTGTCGGATAATGCGGCTCGTTTTACGGCTTAAACCAACCGCGAATGGTAGTGTTTCAAGGTCGTCCGCCATAAGGGCGATATCAGCCGTTTCAAGCGCGACATCCGATCCAGCTGCGCCCATGGCGATTCCAACGGTCGCATTGGCCATAGCGGGGGCATCGTTTACTCCGTCACCAACCATTGCAACACCGCCCTTTACTTTTAAGGACTTTATTTTTGTTACTTTATCCTCGGGCATGAGGTCTCCGAAGGCTTGATCCAGACCGACCTCTCTAGCGACAGCATCCGCCACATTTTGATTATCACCCGAAATCATCATCATACGAGTGACGCCAATATCACGAAGGTGGACAATTACGTTCTTGGCGGCCTCACGAGGCGTGTCCATCAAGCCGATCACTCCGAGATAGCGCTCGCCGCAACGGACTATCATGGTTGTGCGCCCATCCGAAGACATTCTGTCCACGGTGTCCGCCAAGTCCTCTGGCACAGAATTACCTTCCACTTCAGCAAACAATTCCATTTTACCAATATGAACCTGTTGTCCTTTATACAGGGCTGATACGCCTCGTCCTGTTATACTTGCGAAATCGGAAGCACCGTCTGGAGTGGTTCCGAGGCGAGCTTTCCCATCACGCACGACTGCCTCTGCCAAGGGGTGATCACTCAGGGCCTCAACGGCGGCGCTGACCGTTAGCAGGGTATCTTCATCTACGTCTTTATAAGGAACAATTTCAACAAGACGGGGTTCGCCTTCTGTTAAGGTTCCGGTTTTATCAAAGGCGATGGCGTCCAGACGGCCAAGAGATTCTAACGGAGCGCCGCCTTTGATCAATACGCCGCCGCGTGCTGCGCGGGCCACTCCGGACAAGATTGCGCTCGGGGTTGCGATAGCGAGAGCGCAAGGGCTAGCAGCGACGAGCACGGCCATTGCCCGGTAGAAACTCTCCGAGGCAGTTTCATCTAAAACAATAAACGCCAAAGACGACAGAACCGCCAGTAAAATGACGCAAGGGACAAATATGCGTTCAAACTTTTTTGTGAAACTCTGTGTGGGGGACTGTCTGGTCTCCGCTTCACTCACTAGAGTTACGACACGGGCAAGCGTCGTTTCACTCGCGAGTTTTGTAACCTGAATATCCAGACTGCCTGAACCATTGATCGAACCCGCAAAGACGCGCGTCTCAGATTTCAAATCGTCTGGTTTTGCCGCGGCGGCTTCCGTGTCTTCCACGGGTCTCTTATCGACGGGCGCGCTTTCACCCGTTATTGGCGCTTGGTTCACGGCACTAGCGCCAGAGACGACAAACCCATCAGCTGGCAGACGTTCATTAGAGCGCACCACAACGATATCGCCAATGACAAGGTCTTGAATGGAGATTGTTTCGGTTTTTTCACCACGCCGAACGAGCGCGTCATCCGGAGTCAAATCGGAGAGCGCTGAAATCGCATTTCGCGCTCGGGTCATAGCAAAATGCTCTAACGCATGGCCAATCGCAAAAAGAAATAGAAGGAACGCCCCTTCGGCCCATTCCCCGAGAAAAGCGGCTCCGGCAGCTGCGACCAACATCAGAAAATCGATCTGGAATTTGCCCTCCAATAATTTTTCTACTGCCTCCCGCAGCGCAAAATACCCCCCAAAGACATAGGCTGCGACCAAAAATACAAATCCTATCGACGTCGACAGCAAATTTAGTTTTGGACCAAGCCATCCAATCAAAAGACAAACGCCCGCCAAGACGGCAAAAATCACTTCCGCGCGAGACCCTAGAATCCTGGTAACGATATCACCATGATTATGATCGTTCCCATCAGAACCATGATCTTTCTCTTTGTGTGTTTTTTCTATCATTTTCATCTCCGTAGCATTGGAACACAGGCGGGCCGTTCCCGCCTGTGTGACGCTTCTATTCAGGCCGTTTTCGGGTCACGCTCATGACTCGCCTCAACTAGTGAATGATGACCTCCCGGCCTCGGTGCAAACCAGCGGTGCAAGGCCGGCATAACAAGCAAGGTCAACAGGGTGGACGACACGAGGCCGCCTGTGACGACCGTGGCTAGGGGCCGCTGAACTTCAGCGCCTACACCGGTTGCAAATAGAAGCGGCGCCAAACCGAGCGCCGTCGTAAGGGCGGTCATCAAAACCGGGCGGGCTCTGAGTCCGGCAGCTTCGATAGCCAATTGGTCCTTATCCCGTCCTTCACGAGCGAAATCGTCCATGAAGCTCACCAGTACCATCCCATTTCCAAGGGCAATACCAAATAAAGCGATGAAGCCGACGGTCGCCGGAACGGAGACTGGCAGTCCCGTTATCCAAAGCGCCAGAGCGCCGCCTGTCAGGGCAAGCGGGATGTTGAGCAGGATCAAAATAGCCGACTTTACTCGCCCGAAGGTCATCAACAAAATAAGAAAGACAATACCTAGAGTAATCGGAATCACCACTTTAAACCGGGCGTTGGCTTGTTGCTGAAGCTCAAACTGGCCACCCCAAACCACTCGGTAACCAGGCGGCAAATCAAGATTAGATTCCGTCACCCCTTGGGCTTCGGTCACGAAAGAGCCGATATCGCGACCCCGTACATTTGACTGCACCGTGATAAATCTTTCTCCGTCCTCGCGCGTAATCTGGCGCGGACCAATCACAGTTTCAATATTTGCAACAGTCGCAAGCGGAACTCGGGCGCCGGAAGGCGATTCAAGAACGACGCGGCTAATTGCTTCCGGCGTGTCACGGTTTTCGGCGTGAAAACGCACAACTATCGGAAATTGCCTTACACCTTCAAATAAAGAGCCGGCTTCAGCCCCGCCCACTGAAGCGCGCAAAGCGTCTAATGCATCCTCGACGTCTAAACCGTATCGCCCCAAGGCGGCGCGATCCATCGTCACTACGAGCTGCGGCGCCCCCGTGATTTGATCGGCCTGCACTTCTGCAGCGCCTTCGACCTGTTGTAAAAGGGCTTGCAACTCTTGAGATTTTTCGAGGAGCACATCGGAGTCCGGGCCAAAGATTTTTACGGCGAGTTCAGCTCGTGTTCCCGTCAGCAATTCGTCAACTGACATAGCAATGGGCTGCCCGATATTTACAACAATTCCCGGAAATGTTTCGAGGTTTTCAGAAATCGCCGTCCTTAAATCTTCTGCCGACATACCGTCTCGCCACTCTGATTTCGGGTTAAGTTCAACAAACGCTTCGGCACTATTGGTCGGATCCGCATGCGCCCCGACTTCACCACGACCAACTCGGGTCACGATTGATTTCACCTCGGGGAAAGCTTCGAGAAGCCTTTTCTCAATACGGGTTGTTGTTTTGGAAGCTTCCGTCAAAGAAATTGACGGAGCCATCGTCACGCGCAACAAAATATCGCCTTCTTCAAGAGCGGGCGTAAATTCGGATCCTAATCGTGAGCCGGCAAGTCCGCCAATGAAAAGAAGAAGAACTGCGAGTCCAATTGCCGCAAATCTCCGGCGCACGAAAAAAGAGGCGGCTTGGCTGACATAACGAGCAACCCAACCGGGGTTAGCTTCCCCTCTTTTTTTATCCTTGCGCATCAGCGCATTCGCAAGGGACGGAGCGATCAAGGCCGCATAGAAGAGTGAACCGGTCATCGCCAAGGCGGCCGAAGCTGCAAGTGGCCTGAAGGTTTTCCCTTCAACGCCCTGAAGAGAAAAAAGCGGTAAGAACACGACAATCACAACCGCGACGGCGGCAATAAGTGGCGCGATAACTTCTGCTGTTGACCGCGCAACGACATCGCGTTGATTCTCGGTCGCCTTGCTTTCGCGTAAGCCGCGATCCACATTTTCGGAAATGACAATCGCACCGTCCACCATCATCCCGATTGCGATTGCAACGCCCCCTAATGACATGAGGTTCGCCCCGATGCCGAGCATATTCATCGCGATAAACGCAAATCCGACAGAAAAGGGTATGGATAGGACGACGACGACACTGGGCCGCCAACCGCCAAGAAAGACGAAAACAACGAGAGCAACTAAAACAGCCCCTTGCCATAAGGCGGTTGTAACAGTTGCAGAGGCTTTGTTCACGAGTGTGCCTTGGTCATAATAAGGTACAGCCGTGACCCCTTCCGGCAGACTGGTATTGATTTCATCAAAGCGGGTTTGGACCCGTTTAATGACATCAGAAGTATTCGTGCCGAAGAGTTTCAGCGTCAGGCCAGCGACGACCTCGCCTTCGCCATTTGCTGTAGCAAGACCTTGACGCACGCCCCCTCCGACAACGACTTCTCCGAGGTCACGAACGCGAACCGGACGGCCATCCGCAGTTTTGACTACGATTTCCGCCAAATCTTCAACGGAGCGCGCCAAGCCAACGCCTCTTACTGTATATTGCTCTGCACCGAGCTCCAGGAATTGGGCCCCTTCGGTTTTATTTCCGCGTTCCAGCGCGGTCATGACATCACCGATTTGAATATTGTATGACAATAAAGCATCCGGGTCGAGACGCACCTGATACTGCTTTTCGTATCCGCCCAGAGACAAAACCTCCGTGACTCCCGGAACGGTTTGAAGCTGATACTTTATTATCCAGTCCTGAATTTCGCGCATTTCAACAAGGCTGCGCGATCCGGTTTCATCTTCTAATCGGAAGTAAAGAATAATTCCAAGTCCGGTTGAAATAGGGCCCATTTTCGGATTCCCGAAACCGTCGGGGATATTTCCGCTGGCTTCGGCGAGGCGTTCTCCCACGACCTGACGCGCAAAATAGACATCCGTCCCATCTTCGAAATAAATATTTACGACCGAAAGCCCAAAATTTGAAACGGATCGCATGTTTTTGAGTTTGGGCAGACCTGACATCGCGGTCTCAATTGGATAGGTAACATAGCGTTCGACCTCTTCGGGAGCGAGCCCTTCAGTTTCTGTAAAAACCTGAACCAGAGAAGGCGTCACATCTGGAAACGCATCGACGGGGAGCGCGCGAAACGCCCAAATTCCACCAAGGGTCATGGCGAGTGCCGCAATGGCCGCCAATAAGCGCCCCCCGGCAATTCTGTGCATAAAATTAAACATAGTGATCTGTCCTAGTGGCCATGGCCATCGCCGAAGGCGTCTTTTTCAAGTTGAGCTTTAAGGGTGAAAGCGCCTTCGGAGACAAACGCCTCTCCGACACTCAATCCCGAGCGTATTTCGATGTAACCGCCGGATTTTGTCCCGGTCATAACGGCGCGCGGAGCGTAACCTCCTTCCATCGGAAGAAAAACGGATGGCTTATCTTCCACAAGTTGCACGGCCGCATCAGGTATGCGGATGACGGCTTCAGAGGCGCCTACACTTAAATCTGCTGTAACAAATTGGCCGGGCCGCAACGTGCCCTGAGGATTTTCGACGATAACGCGCGCCGTTGCCGTACGCGATGTTTCATCGATAACTGGCAGGACAAATGCCACAGTTGATTGCGCAATTGTGTCTCCTGCATCCGTTTTAAATGCGACAGGGGCTCCGAGGCGGATGCGAGAAATGTCTTGCTTATAAACCGCAATATCGGCCCAAACGACGCTATCATCTACAACTGTAAACAAAGGGTCTGCCCCGGCATCTCCAGCGGAAACAGTCTCACCTAGCGTCACTGTTCGCCGAACAATTGTTCCGGCTATCGGAGCGGTAAGATAGGCGTTGGCATTGTCGCCGTCCGCTGCCCCCGCGATGTTTTTGAGAGCGCTGTGACTAACCCCGGCTGCGTGAAGCTCGTTTTCAGCTGCGTCTCTTGCCGCTTTAGCAGCTTGAAGGTTTGCGCGAGCCGTTTGCAAATCGGCTTCAGATGTAATCTTTTTTGCAAATAAACTTTCTTCTCGCGCATATGCCTGTTCTGTCAGAGATAATTGGGTTTCGGCTTTTTGCCAGCTTGCCATGAGACCCGCCAGTTCGCGACTGCGGATCAAAGCGAGCGTTTCGCCTTTTTTCACTTGATCTCCCTCACTGGCATAGAGCCGTGAGATAATGCCACTGACTTTTGGAGATAGTTTAGCTACGCGATCGGCGTCGAATCGAATTTCGGCAGGTAAGCTCAATGATTGACCAATCTCGCCTCTTTCTGCTTTAGACAGTTTGATTCCGGCCTCTTGTGCGGCCCTTGAGCTGAGTCTGACGATATCGCTACGAATACTGTTCCCATCTACAGCCTCTTCGTGGGAAACCTTTTCTATATCTTTATCCGCTTCGCGTGCTTCATGAGAAGCATCGGATATCTGAGAGTTTGTTTCGACCGGCGTATTGGTCTCTCCTCCGCATCCCGTGAGCAGGAAAGCAAACGTTAGGATAGCCGTTGTGAGTGTGAGTGACTGTTTCATTTATAAGTCTCCGTCAAAGGGGGCGGCGCCAATCAGGCTGTTCAGGCGCATTATGTCAGCATTGAATGTTCGGCGAGCGTCGATGACGGAAACGCCCGCATTGAGCAGACTTTTTCTCGCATCGAGTGTAGTCGTAAGATTGAAACGACCCGCCGAATAACCGGTCAGCGACGCTTCATAAGCGGAGCGGGCCGCTGGCAGAGCTTCTTTTTCCAAAAGGTCTAAACGGGCTTGTGAGGCACGTAATTGAGACATAGCGGCCTGTTGCTGCGACCGCAGTCGAGCTTTTGTCGCCACGACATTTATGCGGGCGGAGTCGGCTCTATAACCGGCAGCCCGTGCCGCATCTCTGTTCCGGTCAAAGATCGGAAGCGGAACGCTGAACCCCAGAAGCAGCGCATTATCGCCACTTTCTTCAAATCTCCGCAGGCCAGCGCTCACCGTTAAGTCTGGCATTCCGACCGATCGAGCCGCTTCCTGTTGCAACGCTCTGGCGTCCGTATCCGCCCGGGCCACTGCCAAAGCCGGATGTGAGTTGAGATCCCCAACCGCACCAAGTGTGTTTAAAGTGTAAATAGCCTTATCTGTCGGAGGCGTGAAAACAGGTTCATCACTTCCCCATAACGCCGCAAGGTCATATTTCGTCTGTTCTACATTTGCGCGCGCCCTCAAGGCCGCCGCCTTTACGGAAGCCTGTTCGGCCTGGACGCGTGATAGTTCTGGCGGCGCGGCCGCGCCAGCGTCCACTCGTTTGGAAACCGTCTCTGTCAGTTGTGCCGACAAGTCAGCAGACTCCTGCGCGTAGACTGCGAGCTCCTGAGCCGCTTTGAGCTCGAAAAACAGCAGCGAAGCTTGAAGAAGTGTTTCCCGGAGAATGGCCTTGCATTCTGCTGAGGATAGAGCGGCCTCTGCGCGGGCCGCACGTTCCCGTTTGGCGCGCTTGCCGCCGAGTTCAAAAGTTTGCTCGAGACTTAGTGTCGTCTCGACCTTATCAAACCCGTTCAAGGGTCCTGATCCAGAGAAGTTTTCCACCTCCAATCCAATGGAGGGGTTCAACATTTTCCCCGCTTGATCCGCTTCCGCCTGACGGGCTCTTGTCTCAAGCGCAGCGCGGCGCACTTCTGGAGAAGCGGCGCGTATTTGTTCAAACGCTCCCGCAAGGGTTAAAGGGGCATCCGCGTCGAGCAGGCGCGTATCAATCGGTCCGTCGCACGGAGCCGCGATTGCTGCGCCCGAAAAGGCAGCCGCAATCAGGACGCCACAGGCGCCCTTCCTGAAATTTTTCATTGATAAGTTTTCCTCGTTTAAATCTAAAGACTTGAAGCCATGCGTGCAGCAGGCTTTTGACTAAAGATTAGGCACGAGGTGGCCGGAAGAGACCGTGAGGGCCTTGATCTGAAGGGGAATTATAGGATCTAAAGTCGTAATTAAATTGACCGTGCAAACCCGCTTCTAAAACAGCCATTTGAATCGGCGTCGCATGGAAATGACAGCTTCCGCAGCTGTGAGCATGATGATCGTGAGGCGCTTTTGATGGTCTATTAGGTTTCTCACTGGAATCAACATCCACGAATTCGCCTGTCTCTTGACACACAACCTCAGCGGCTTCTTCAGGATGGATATCCGGCGTGATGGTTCCCATGCCCATAATTACGGCCAAGCTAAGTGTCAGCCATAGTTTAGAAGAATATATGACATTTAGAATAGCCATCAGATTTATATAGCACCTAAAGCGTCCGGGGCGTCAATACTAGATTGCAGAGTTAATCGCACAACTAGTATATGCTCAGACTTTTTGGTTTCTAATTTATCAATTGTCCACAGAGGCATAACCTTTGATTCGAGGCTGTATTTAGTTCATTTTCTTTTGTTGAAAAACAATATTTTAATGAAAGCTGCAATTCCAAGAGCTAAAAACAATAAAATCAAAAGCATCATAATCATTCCCATAGGGCCCATCATCATGCCCCCTTCCATCATCATTGAGTTGTCATCTTGCATTGTCTGCGCGAAGGATTGAGAGGCCGCGCCGAGCGTGCCCAAAGCCAATGCCATTCCTGTCGTTTTCCGTTTAAAGTTTTTCATTTTAGTCTCCTTGTTTAAGTAATTTTAGGTTAGGTTTTTTTTTAATTTCAACTTTCCCCCTTTGCTTCCTTAAAGGTGACCGCGCAGCCCATATAAAATACAGAGCTGGGATCACGATGAGTGTCAGAACCGTTGTTGTGATCATGCCGCCGACCATAGGCGCCGCAATACGGCGCATGACCTCTGACCCCGTTCCATGACCACACATATACGGCGCAAATCTTGCCAAGATAACGGAGGTTGTCATGGCAATAGGTCTAAGCCCACGCAGCGCCCCATGTCTAATTTTTTCTGCAATTTATCCCCTACTCGGATCTCGACTGAGCAAAGGAGGAATCATCTGTCGCACCCGCTGGCCTCCCTCCTCTTGTAACGACAGCGTCGCATTATGGACCGACGCTGAAAAGGCGTTGAACACAGCAGAACCAGTCCGCTTTCTAACTATAAAATTTAAGCAGGAAGGCCTCTTGTTTCTAATCAAAGGGAATACTTAGGCAGATCATAAAAACAGGTAAAGTTTTCCTAGCGGAAGACAGTTAACTCACAAGAATATCGGAACCATTATGCCTCCACCTAGCCAAAAGAAGGCTAAAATTGCGAAGACAAATAATATTTTCTCACTGAGACGATGATCACCACCAAATGAAAACCCCGCTGTTTTCCATTTCCAAATGAGGAAGATAGCGCTGAGGAAGACGAAGGCAACGTTGAAGAATAGCGTATAATCAATCTTGAAAAACTCACGTTCCGTCACCTGTTTTGCGGCGCTACTGTCTGGCAAGAACCCTGTCGCTGCAAAACCGTAATGCATAAGCAAAGCGGTCGCGACGAGGATAACAAAAAATACGCCCAAAATATAGAACGCCATTTTCCAACCATAATACTTCGCTTGAATTCGAAGAACCGGAAAAACTACGAGATCAGAAAAAATGAAGGCTATAACGCCTGCAAAGCTTACACCATTTCCAAATAACACCGCTGCAAGCGGAATATTGCCCATAGACCCAATAAACGTAAAAAAGGCGGCAATTGGACCGACTATAGTCTGCGCCAGAATATGCCAAAATGTGAGGTCTTCGCTACCCGACCCGATGAATAAAGTTTGAAAGAAGGACTGCGGTACAAAGACGGCGATGATACCCGCCACTGTGAATCCGATGGTCACGTCTTTCCAGACCATTTTCCATTCCATGACGTAGCGATTGGCCACCCTTTGCCATCCGGTTTTGCTTGAAATTAGTTTTTTCCAATCGGGAATGTCGGCGTCTGAGTCTCCCTCTTCCTGCTCCTGCGCTGTTTTGCGGGCCTTTTCAATTAATTTCGTTGATTTGGTGAGGCGCACAAGAAACCACATGAACAAGATTAAAATAATCCCGCCGAGATATTCTCCCACCACGAACTGCCATCCCAGAAAGACAGCAATAACGATACCAAGCTCAACGACCAGATTTGTCGAAGCGAGCAGAAAGGCGAGAGATGGAATAAGGCCGGCCCCTTTTGTAAAAAGAGATCGGGTAGTTGATAAAGCAGAGAACGAGCAGGAACTGGAAATAAAACCGAAGAATGTGCCGAGCCCGACACTTTTAGGGCCCGGTTCGCCCATGCTCTGCTTCATGCGTTCTTTGGTAACAAAAGTCTGGATCATCGCCGAGATGACATAGCCCAGACCAAAAGCCCAGAAGGCCATCCAGAACAAGCCCAAGCTTGTCAGGGTGGCTTCGTTCCAAGTCTCTAAGAAGTCTGTCATACGAGCTTTAGATTAGAGCCTTCACAATCATCCAAACACCCATACCCATCATGGCGAGGTTTTCGGAGAGGGAGATAAACCCAAGCGGCACATTGGCCCCGCCGCCAACACAGGCACATTTCAGGTCGCGCTTGTCAATATAGACGGCTTTTATGACCGAGACCGCGCCTATCGTGCCGATAAACAGGGCGACTGGGGCCGCAATCAAGCCAAAGATACCCCCTGCGACCATTAAAACGGCCGCGAACGCCTCCCCGAAGGGATACGCATAGGCGTATCGAACCCTTCGCTGGGCCAGTATATCGTAACCCAAAAACATATTGGCAAAGGACTCCAGATCTCGCAGTTTCAACATGGCGAGCATGCCCATGCTAAATGCAATGAACCACTCCAAGGAACGCAAGGTCAGAATATTGCCGAGAGTTGCCCAACTTGCCGCCATGGCCAAGAGGGCCGACACGGCAAACACGACTAAAACAGGCGTATAGGTTTTCTTGTCCGGATCTTTTTTCTCGAAACCAAAATAGTCTCGGAGGTCATCAAAACCGCCAATACGCTCTCCCCCGATAAAGGTCTGCGGGGTTGTTTTCACGTTATGCTTTTCTTTAAAGGCATCCGTTTCTTCGCGCGTTTCCAGCCAATGATCTTCGACCTCATAGCCTTTGCGTTTGAGTAAATCGATTGTCTTAAGACCGAAGGGGCAAATATGTTTCTCCATTACCATCCGGTAAACCACGGCTTTCTTACCATGAGCCGTGTCTTTCACGGCGAATTCTTCTGCAATACTCATATTTGTCTCCTATTCCACCGAATTAAGGTGTACCTTCATAGTCTGGCACGGGACGTGTTTCGGCTTCCGCCTCTGTTGCTGCCTTGCCATTCTTTTTGATATCCTCAATGAGCCATTCCATTTCTTTAATCTCTCTGCGCTGCGCTTTGATAATACTGTCAGCAAGCTCGCGAACGCGCACATCATCAATTTCTGCTCTTTCGCTAGTTAAAATGGCAATAGAGTGATGAGGTATCATTGCGCTCATCCAAGAGCGGTCTTGAACCGTCGTTTGACTCCGAAGGAGTAGCAAGGAACCGCCAAAAATAACGAGGCTGCCCAAGAAAATTGCGAGATTGGCTTTCTTGTTTTTGTACATCCCCAACATAAAGCCGAGCATGATAATCGCCATGGTTGCCCCCATATAGAGCGCCATGTAAGTGCGGGTTTCTGAATATCTGACGTGGCTGAATTCATAACTATTCAAATACATCAAACCAAACATGACGACGGTTGACGTCCCGATCATCGCCGCAAACCTTCTATAGCTTGCTGACATTGTTTTTGAATTTTCCATTCGCTTCTCTCCTTTTTAAATAGGCTCTTTGGGGGTTGGTTCCAAATTAGCTGCTGGTCATACAGAAATACTATCCGCACGTTTTGACGGTTTAAGTTTGAGGGCCGGCTTCTCTATCAAATGCCAAGACGCGGCTGAAAGTGCGAGAAACAGTGGGATTGAAAATAGAGCAAGCGGGGCCGGCCCAAAGTCAGGGTGAAGAAATAATACGGCCTGCATCGCCGGGTAATGCCAGATATATATTCCGTAGGAATAATCCGGGAGTTTGAGCAACGGTTTATATTTTCTGTCTGATAAACCCAGGCGCAAAATGAGGCCTGTCAAAGCTAGATTAGCCAAAAGCTCTCCGCCAAACTTATCGCCGAAGAGTAAGAAAGTGCCTATCAGAACAATAACCAATATCCAGTGCGGACGCCTTGCTTCTGCAAATTGCCATAAGCACATTCCCATTAAAAAGGCGCTGGATAAACGTAGAAGAGGCAACATACCGCTCGGTAGTGCTTCGAAATTTATCACAAACGGCAATCCCAGATACGCGCTCTGAACAATCAAAAAGGCAATCAAGGTCAGAGCCCGACTTTTCAAAAGACCAATAGAAAATCCGATAGCCGCCAATATGTAAGCCACGATCTCAAAGCGAATTGTCCAAAGCGGTCCATTAAAATCTGCTTCGAGATTATCGGCGAAGACCCCTCCGGGAGCCCATGCAGGGTCACCCAAGAGTAAAACCCGCAATACATACTGCCAGTTATCCGCAGATCCAATAGCCTCAACTCCACCGGGTTTTGAAAACATTGTCCCGAATATGAATAAAAAGGCCAGTAACAAGACAATGAGCGCAGGGTATATTCGCAAGATACGCGATGCGAAATAAACCTTGAGATCACTACGTAAATCGAGACTTTTTGCGATTAAAAGGCCGCTTAAAACAAAAAAGCCGTTTACTGCCATATAGCCACCTGTCCATTGGTGGATACGCACTGGTTCATAAGCTTCAGTCAGTAGAAAAATATGACCCAGCGCCACGAGCCCTGCCAATACCCACCTAACAGCGGTAAGGTGGTTTGCTCCCATTAACGGATCCGCAGGAACATTATAGGGTGTTGTAGCAACCACTTTAGTCTCCGGATGGTGTGTCGTGATGGCCGTCGGAATTATCGTGATCATCAGGAACTTTATCTGCATCGGTCATCGATCTCTCACTTCCCGATAAGGGCGAACTGGACCAGTGAATATGCGCGATTTTCCAAACCCCATCTTTGCGGCGCAAAACCATAGTTTCCATCATGCGGTTATGAACGCTCTCGCCTTTATAATTCCCAACCATTTCGGATTGCGTGATGACGGTCGCCATATCCTTCCCCTGTATCACGTCACGTTTCAGAGTGTTGTTGGTAATATTAGAGGTATAAGCCATGTCAGACTTCATATGGTGGCTGGCATATTCCGCATAGGACCGCTCGGCATTACCGCCTTCGGCTATGACCACGTTAGGCGATAGTAAGGCTTTCAAAGCGGATACATTCCCCGACCTCAAAGCCTGTCCGAATTGGTCCACGACGGAGGTAGCGTCATTCGCCGGAATATCAGTTTCCTCCGAAGAGACCGTTTCTCCGTCGTGATGCCCGTCCGAGTTGTCGTGCCCATTGGGGGCCGCCATTGCATCTGAGGTGGCTTGAACAGCGTCGTGATGGCCATCTGAATTATCATGCGCCCCCCCTTCTGCTATATCGGCATCATGGGATTGCTCCGTCTTGCCTGTTTCGCCGGCACTTCCGTGATCATGGTCATGTCCATCTCCGGTTCCAGTCGGCAGGCTTTGAACGCCGAGCCCATATTTGTAGACGATGTTCCCGCCCCACCATGCAGTGACAGAGAGCGACAAAACCGCCGCCGCCAGCAACCCTAGGAATAATCCGCCGGGCGGCTTTGCGCGGCTCAAATATCTCCAAACAGCCAGAATAAGAATGGCGGTCCCGGACGGGACGGCCCAGTTTCTATGGGTTGTCATGGCCGCGTGCGACGGTCCGTCATGGGCAACCGTATAATAGGCGTAAAATCCCGCCGCTATAGTGCCTATGATTGCGAGGGCCCCGAGGGCGAGCATCCAATCGCCCGCAGGCTGCGTACTCTCTTTACGAGGCCCAGCCGGTAACAGGCGGCCCACAATATAAATTCCGAATGCACTTAAACTCAGCGCATACGCAAAATGCACCAAGACCGGATGAATGTTAGGCTCCAAAAAACCACTCATAATAACCTCCTCTTAAAACCAAGTCCGAATACCGATGAGACCCACAACTTTACTGGAATCTCCGCCATCGGCTTTGATAAAGTTTTCTGTATTCCCAAATGCTGATTGCCATTCGACACCGATATAGGGTGCGAATTTTCTATCGAGAATTTCGTAACGAAGCCGCAGACCTAGATCGAGACTGCTAAAACCTTCACCTTCCCCGAAGGCCGCATTGTCTTGCGCGGCAAATGAAGCCTCGACGCGAGGCTGTATGATAAGGCGTTGGGTTATCATTTGTTCATGCTCGGCTTCTATTCGGGCTGTCAAATCACCTTCTGATGAAAGAAATAAAGCCGCGTCGACTTCAAACATGTAAGGCGACAGACCCTGCAGTCCGAGAACGGCATGCGTGCGCCCCTTCGGTTCGAAATCGTATCGGAGGCCCGCTTGGACATCGAAAAATGTTGAGATGCCGCGGGAGTAGAGCGCTTGAACCTCTCCGTCTTCCACCTCTTCGTCATCCCAAGAATATTCTCCTTCAGATTTGAAATAGAGCTTGTGAAGTGACTTTCCGAACCAAAGATTACTATCCCAGACCAGGACTTCATTATTGTCATTATCAAATTGGGTTTCAAGGCGATCACCAATATACATCCAGGTCGACTGATCGCCCGCTTCATGCAGCAATTTCTTGCGGGCTTCGTCCATTTCATCTGCATCAAAATACTCATTGGCTAATGACCAAGGTCTTTCGGGAGCGGGACCGTCTTGAGCGGATGAAACATTCGGCAAAATGGCAAGGGATACAATAAGGCTTATTAGGCTAAAGCGGTTCATTGCATTTCTCCCATTTTAGCGTGGTCCATTTGGGAGTGATCCGGCTTAGGCTCAACATCTTGAACTGCCTCTGCCACAGATTTCGGTCGTCCTGCTTCTTTTGGTAGAAGAGAGACCACGTGCATCATACCCGCATGCATGTGGTATAAAAGGTGGCAATGAAAAGCCCAGTCACCGACATGCTCTGCAGAAATATCCAGAGAGACCTTACTGCCTGGCATGACTAGAATTGTATGCTTCTGAACCTGATGATTCGGCCCACCTTGATAGACATCAACGTCAGGATCTACGACTTCGAAAAACATGCCATGCAAGTGAATAGGGTGGTTCATCATTGTGTCATTCACAAGGGTGACGCGTAAACGCTCTCCCTCGTAGAACTTGATCGCGTCTTTGACATAGGCAAACTGTATCCCGTCGAAAGAGAACATATATCGTTCCATATTTGACGTTAAATGGATTTCCATCTCACGTTCAGGAGCACGTAGATCTTTATTGGGAGTCAGGCTTTTGAGGTCTGTATATCGCAATACGCGGTGGGGAACGTTTTCCAGACCCGTGCCAGGTTCATGCAGACGCGATATAGGGTTCTGCGCGTTAAAGGTCACGCCCGGCCCATTGGCATGGTCGTGATTCTTGGCCATCATATCCATGTCACCATGGTCCATGCCGCTCATGGCCATACCGCTTTCAGTCATGCCGCCCATTTCCATTTCGCTGGACTGCCTGCTTTCATGATCCATTTTATTATGACCCATCTTGGCATGGTTCATATTACCGTGGTCCATGCCTTTCATGTCCGGTTCGTCCATCATTCCGCCCATCATCATAGAGGCCATACCCATATCTTTCATGGTGAGCTCGGGGATTTCGCGCATAGTGGGCGCTTTCGCTCGCATGCCGGGTTTCGGGCCAAGTGTGGCAATCGCTTGCCCGGACCGATCAATTGACTCGGCTGTCAGCGCATAGGCACGCGCATCTTCCGGCGCGACGACCACATCATAGGTTTCTGCCACGCCGATCTGAAACTCGTCAGTTTCCACTGGCCGCACATTCAATCCGTCTGCCGCGACGACACTCATAGGAAGGCCGGGAATACGGAAATTAAAGATCGTCATGGCGGACGCATTGATAACTCGGAGCCGGACGCGCTCGCCCGGAGCGAACACCGCGTTCCAGTTATCCAAGGTAGAATGGCCGTTGATGAGGAATGTATAGGTTGCGCCTGTCACATCGGAAATGTCACGGGATGACATGCGCATACCTCCCCACATGCTGCGCCGTTTAAAGGCCTCAACTAATCCTACCTCGTCAGCAGTATCCGCAAAGTCTTGCAATGTGCGGTTCTGGAATTTTTGTGCTTCCGGATTTTTCATCAACTCGGTGAAAATTTGGTGGGGAGATTTAAAACTCCAGTCAGAAAGCACCAATACATACTCACGGTCATATTGTACTGGGTCGGCGCCTTTGGGATCAATAATTATAGGTCCGTAATGCCCTGCTTGTTCCTGAAGACCTGAATGGGAATGATACCAGTAGGTTCCGCTTTGAGGCACCGAGTATTTGTAAGTAAACGTTGTGCCTGGCTTGATTCCTGGGAAGGTCACCCCTGGAACTCCGTCCATCTGAAACGGCACCAGCAACCCATGCCAGTGGATGGAGGTGTCCTCGTCAAGCGTATTTTTTACATTTAATGTAATGTCGTCGCCTTCGCGAAACCGGATAAGGGGTCCCGGCACAGTTCCATTAATCCCTGTCGCCGTTCCGGTCTTACCCCCCACCGTATGAGGAAATTTTCCGATGTTTAGATCAAATACAGACCCTTGCAATCCTGGGATACCAAGATTTCCGGCACTTGCAGGTTTCGCCCATGCGGGCATCAGGCTAGAAGCTCCGAGTGCGGCTCCGGCCCCTATGGTTGTTGTTAAAAATTTACGGCGGTCAAACATGATATGTCCTGAGTTTTGAATTCGGGTTTGAAATTCAGATAGCCCTACTGGGTAGCTGAGAAAGAAGGCAGCACCGGAACAACAATGATTGGGAGAATGTAAAAACGCGCCAATATTGCTTAGGCATTGCCAAGGCTGACGGCAGAACTGTTCGAAAGAGAACGTAACAGCACGCACGCAGCCAGAAATCCGCGCAGGCAGATGCCTACGGCGAATCTCTTATCAGCGTATCTAAGTTAGAGAGCGGGTATGAAGGATCACTGGGCTAAGCCTGAAGTAATGTCTCGACGAACTTCGCCATCGCAGTCCCGTTTCGTCGGAAAATACAGGATGAACGGGCGAAAACATTACCTCTCTGGGAAGCAATTCATAATGCTGAGTGCTTGGTGATTTATAAAAAGTTGGACTAGCATCAACATTTGCCACCAAGATGACTATGTTATCACAATGCAAACAATCGGCTTTATGATCATGCTCTGTATGTTCATGATCCGCTGTCATATTCTCTGACATGTTGTGAATATCCGGTTCACTCAGTTGGTGAGCGGCGGAAGGGTTATTAGCTATTTCGTTCGTCCCAATAGCAACGGATAAACACCCGCAAATCACCTGCACAAGCCCGAACAGGATAGCAAAACTTGCCACTACTCCTGTTCTGATATGTCCTGCGGGCATAAGCTAACCTTACTTTCCTTAAGGTTAAATTATACCCCCCGCCTGTATTTGTCAATATCGAGGTTTTAAAAGCAAATGTCACTTAAAACCATAAATAGGTAAAACGCCCCAAAGGTAAGATTCGCAAGATTAAAAAAATGTCCGGGGACAAAGGTTAACAACGAATCTTGTTGCATCGACATTCTTAATCAAATGCATGCCGTCAAAGCGGCTATTACTAGCGCCGTGTCTGAAATACTTAAGGATCACGCAGCCACCTACGTCGAAATCGCTATAAAACCGGGAAATGAAAAACAACAGCGCGAAAAAGTCTCCGAACTCATAGATTTATTCGACAAGCTCAAGCGTTAAAAGGTCGGCGGTTTTTTCGTTATTTGATATCGGGCTAGTGTTGAGCGACTTTAACAGATTTCGACTGTTATATTAGATAAAGATGATCTCACGCGAACTTTCTATTTTAGAGATCTTTGAGATTCATTTTGGATGCTTTGTGAGGTTCTTTTTGGCTTTTCGCGAATATTAAGTCACTGAATTATTTAACTGATTAGGATAGACGTGAATCCTGCTTGCGGATTCAAACCCTGTCAACAAGCTCTCTAACTGTCGAGATTACTTACCTCTAGATTAAGATGCGCAAATTTGTCCCATGATTTCATGACTTCACAACGTTTACTAAACATTCGATTCCCTCGAATATAGGCTCGCTCAACAGTGTTTTTGGTCTCATGAGCAAGTGCAAACTCAATTGCTTGTGTAGGAAAGTTAGTCGCCTCTAACGCCCATGTTTTGAACGAAGACCGGAATCCATGTGTTGTAATGTCATGATAGCCAAGTTTTCGCAACGTTACCATCGGGGCATTGTAGCTAAATACCCTGCGATTTCTGGGGTTAGAAAAAACGATCGTTTCATGAGGAAATTCTTGCGCCCGCTCTACAAGTCTTCTCGATGCCCCGACCAATGGCACCAAATGTGGTCGTTTCATCTTCATCCTCTCCGCAGGTATCTCCCAAACGCCCGCCTCCAAATCTATTTCATCCCACACCGCTCCCCTGGCCTCACCTGATCGTGCAGCTGTAAGGATAATAAATTCAGTGAGATACGAAGCCGGCGTCTTCAGGCTCCTCAATTGCTTCATAAGCTTTGGGATGTCTTGCCATGGAAGGGCAGCATGGTTCTTCGACGGCTTCACGCGCTCTTTAGGTGTTAAAAGTTGATCAAGATTACCCCGCCAAACAGCTGGGTTGGGAGCATCTCGGTATTCCATGGCAATCGCCCATGCTAATACGGCTTCTATATATAAACGCGTGCGACTCGCGGTTTCAGTTTTAATCATCCAAAGAGGCTCAAGTACGCGATAGACTTGTTTTGTCGTAATTTTACTTAGCTGGGTGCTGTGTAGGCCCTTGGCATGTGTGGTTAAACAAAAGTACCATCTACGGCGAGTTTGTTCAGTCCGAAAGTAACCTGTGCTATCCTTTGACTTAAAAAAGAGATCAATAATCTCCGCAAATGTGTACCTTCTTTCTATCTCCTCAACCCGAGCCTCAATCTCAGTCTCTCGCTTTTCTAGCGGGTCTATACCCGCCTGAACAAGTGCGCGGGCCTCATCAGCCTTTTTACGGACCACATCGATATTGTTGGAAAGTGAAACAGAACCTAAGCCCATGTCCCTTCGCCTACCGTTCAATCTGAACCTATAGAGCCAAGACTTTCGACCACTTTTCTTTACAATGAGATACAAACCGTCACCATCACCGTAACGACCAGGTATATTAATAGCCTTGACACTGGCTCTATTTAGCTTTCGGATTGCCCTACTCATAACTCTTTGCCCTGCCTCACATCAATTTTGTTCCCACCACTGTTCCCACCACTAGAGGGAAGCAGAAGAGAACAACAAAATTCCAAAAGACACAAGAATTTTCTCAAGATATTGTTTTATTTATACTTTTTAAACCGATAGATACAAAAGGAAACCAGAGTCATAGTTCAGGTTCGGGCACCATTTCTCATTCCTCTAGGTTTAGAAATAAGCAGTACTCCATCAAACACTGCGAAATGACAGCCATGTGACTGGTGCAAATTCGGTAAATATGAGATTGGGAATTATGAAAGTCCATCTCACATCCTTATTTGTTTCAGTCTTCTGCCTAGCCTTTGTTCTAATGGGCGCGAATTCTGACGTTTCATTCGCACAGGGAAAAAACCTCTCTGATGAAAGCACACTTTCTTCGAATCATAGTTTTGTAAAAAGGCACTATTCCATTTCTGGAAATGCCACGCTTGTTGAAACAGAAACCGGAACCGAAATTGTCTTTAGTGAAGACTTTGAAACGCGGAGCGGACCCGACCTGAAAGTTTATCTTTCCAAATTGCCTCTTGCGCAGCTGGAGGATAAAAGCGTCGATAAGAACAGTCTGAAAATTGGCGTTCTTAAATCAAAACAAGGCGCGCAAAGCTATTCCCTGCCCCAGGGCGTTTCTCTCGATGAGTATAAGAGCGTCGTGATTCATTGCGAGGCTTTCGCGAAACTCTGGGGCGGTTTCGATATCGATTAACCCTTTTTGGGCCTCAGCTCTCTATTTGTTTGCCGCACCTTAAAGACGTGCTATCGATATCCTATCATGGATTTTTCAAAGCTCATTTCCCATCGGTTCAGAGGATTTTCCGACTTTGAAAACTCTCTTGAAGGCGTAAAAAATGCGTTGGGGTTTGGCGTAACGCAAATCGAATTTGATATTCGATTGGCGCGATGCGGAACCCCCATGATTTATCACGATGAGTCGGCACGGGATGGAAAAGGTAAGTCCCGCTACTTATGCGAAATCATGGCTCGCGATTATTTGAACACTGGCGGTGTTTTCACTCATATGCCTACGGCGAACCAACTTTTCTCAGCCATCTCCGATCATCCAAATAGAGACTGCCAACTCTTAGTGGATATCAAGGACGCTGGCGCCGAATTTGCTCTCTACGCTCTAGCAAAATCATATGGTCTGTCCGATCGGATTGTTTGGGTGTCCTGGTTACCAGAAGTGCTCTATGCCTTGAGCGATATCGAGCCCGGCCAAAAATTATGTCTAAGTCATTGGTGCCGACGCCCGGGCCGATTTACCCGCGCAATTCATCATGTCTTCTTTGCCGATAAAGGCCGGATTGAGAGACCTGAAAGAACGCTCGTCGTTGGAGAACGTTCAGGCTGGTTTGTAGACGGCCCCCTTAGAGGCAAAATCAGAAAAATACTGACCCATGTCTGCGTTCCGGCAAATCAGGTGTGGCCATCCCTGGTAGATCAGTACCAAGCTGACGGCATAGAGGTGAGCGCCTTTTCCTACACAGGAAAAAATACAATTGAGAGAGAAAGCAAACGCTTAAAGTTAGACGCGTACTTCATTGATAACAAGGGGCTTTTTGAAGAGTATAAACGCTAATCAGGCGTCATTTACCGGATCAGGAGCAGGTTCATCCGTAGGAATGGCGTAACTGCCTTTGAGCCAGCGACCCAAATCAATGTCAGCGCAGCGCTTAGAGCAAAATGGCGCCACGCCTTCTGCGGCTAATTTCTTCTTGCAAATGGGACATTTCTCTTCGGCCATATTGTTTTACCTATCTGCTTGCAAAGTGAACCCCTCGGCCTCATGCGTCTCGATCTTAAAACGCGGCCCGATCCGGTCCTTTAACGCCCTTTCCCAATCTATGATTTTTGACTGCAACCAATCATTTATCACTCCGGAAACAGCCAGAGTGAATTGTGCCCCCTTATTTTCGGAGGCCTCTTTGACCAATTGGCGAAGCGCTCTAAGGGATTGGGTTTCAGCGGTAGGCTCTCCAAAACGTGTGTTTAGGACAGAGTCCAAGGAGGGATAATCCAGGGAACGGGTGAGTTCGACGCATCCGAAACGGGAAAGAGGAGCAACCTTTACAATCGCAGGATCTCCGTCGAATGCGCGTTCTACGGCTTTGAAAAGCTGGTTCCGCTGGCGCGTCTGTCGAAGATTTGGGAAATCAATAACGACCAAACCTCCCAACCCTCGCAGCCGGACCTGTTTGGCTATGAGCTCAGCTGCGGCCAAAGCCACATCCAACGCCGTTTTCCCCTGCCCCTTATCAACATCTATCGCCAGCAAAGCTTGGGTTTGATCAAATGTTACTGCGCCACCGCCTTTGAGAGCGATTTGCCGCTCTGTCGCCTCGTCCATGACAGACACAGTGGCCTCATCGAAGGTAATGCCTTCGAAACGTTCCGAGAGACGCGTTTTCAGATCGGCTTTCTTGGTTGGACCGGGCTTTCCGGACTGGGCAGGCTTTAAGTATCGCAGCGTTGCCTCTTTGCCGCTTAAAGGAGGACGAATGACAAGAACCTCCAAAAGTTCGCCTTCTGTCACTTTCGGCATAGCCTGATTATTGGTAAAACTCAAAAATCCACTTTGAGAGCTCCCTAAATTCACAAAAGCGCCATTCAAAGACGGTTCTAAATTTGTAATCCGGGCAAGGTAAATATCACCTGACTGCGGGACTGATTTTTGACTTTCCCGCTCAAGGTGAAGTTCGACAAGGCGGCGGCCTTCATAAACAGCGGCTCGTGTCTCGCCTATCGATTTTTCAAAAACAGCGCGATGTTTCATGCTCCAACTCCATGAAATTGCAATAAATGACGCGTCTCTGTCAGCGGCAGACCCACCACGTTGGAGTATGATCCGGAAAGGGACTGAATGAAACTTTCTGCATATCCCTGAATGCCATATCCACCGGCTTTCCCGTGCCACTCACCGGAGTTCAGATAAAATACTTTCTCTTGAGAGGATAGTCGTTTCAACTTCACCCGTGTCTCGACGACACGCGATTGAAGTCCTTTATCCGGAGAATAAACAGCAATGCCTGTAAAGACGCGGTGTGCGCGACCGGATAAGAGATCGAGACAATTAGCAGCCTCGGTTTCAGTTTCAGTTTTTGGCAGAATACGCCGCCCTACCCCCACGACCGTGTCAGCGGCAAGAATGACAGCTTCCGTCTCTCGGTCAGCGATAGCCTGACACTTTTCGCTCGCCAATCGCTCGGCATGTGGTCCAGGTAATTCGCCGGGTATAGGGTCTTCATTAATATCCGCCGGAATCACATCATCCGGCGTTATATAAATTTGCTTAAGTAAAGAGAGTCGTCTTGGCGACGCGCTTGCCAGAATGAAGCGCATATCGGTTTATTTAAAGCGATAAGTAATACGACCTTTGGTCAGGTCATAAGGCGTCATTTCGACTGTCACACGATCACCTGCCAAAACGCGAATACGGTTTTTACGCATCCGGCCCGCAGTGTGGGCAATGATCTCGTGATCATTGACGAGTTTTACGCGAAATGTCGCGTTGGGGAGAAGTTCAATAACTTCGCCCTCAAACTCAAGTAATTCTTCTTTAGCCAAATCAAGTCCTTTTCTTAGATTTCTTGCTCATTTAGAGCGCTATACCCTGCGTATATAGGGGGTTTTTCTAAATATCATAGGTTTTATTGCGGTTACTTGACCTCTGAAGGGCCAAAATGCCGTAAGATTCGGTTCTTGATAAGGTCTCTCATGGCCCGATAGCTGTCCATCATGGCCCTAACGTCCAAAGACCCAGCGCCCGGGTCAGGCAAAGGCCAGTTTAAAATTTCAGTGTCTGTGCCTTCGAAATAACTTTGAGCAGAGTGGTAGGCCTGCGGGGTGAAGGCAACGACAACATCAATATTTTCAGGCTTATAATCCTGCAAAACGGTCGGCTCATGATCGCTCACATCTATACCGATTTCGGCCATGATGGTCTCCACCATTTGCTCTTTGTCGCCTTGCGACAATCCGCAGGACTCAACGCGCTCGACGCTCGGATAGAGTTTGCGCATCAATCCTTCCGCTATGGGAGAGCGCACCATATTCATCTGGCAGACAAAAAGAATGGAATTAGGAAGCGCCATAATTATGTCCGCCTGTGCAAAGCGCAAATCAACGTAAACAAACGACGCGATGTATTGAAATCTATTTCTATGGAATTGCGAAGGCCGTCTGATAACATTCGTGACCCCTCATTGTGTAATCCTCGCCGACCCATATCAATGGCTTCAATCTGAGCCGATGTAGAGGTTCGGATGGCATTGTGATAGCTTTCGCAAATCATGAAGTAGTCTTTGATAACCCGCCGAAAAGGCACGAGGGATAATTTATACTCTCCTCTATCGCCGCCATTGGTTCGCGACACATTTATCATGAGACGCTTTCCATCTGCGAGGGATAACCGCACGAGATATGGTCCACGAGGGCTATCCAGAGGTCGAAACACATTTTCTTCCAAGAGGTCAAAAATCGCAACGCGGCGTTCATGCTGCATTTCGACAGAACTGACAGGGAGACTTTCGTCGTCAATATGCAGCTCTGAGATATAATGCTCATCCGCCGGGTCGATATCGGTTTCTTCACTCAAACAGACTACCGCCTAGTTATCCGTATCGTGATCAGGTATAGATTTTGCGGCCCAGGGATCGCCTCTGTCCAGAAGCATAGCTTCCAAACATTCCACTTTGGTTCTGAGCTTCCCATTTCCGGAAAATTCGAAAATCAGTTCTCCAGCGCTGTCTTCTTCCGGTTCAAAAGCAATGGATAGTAGAACCAGAAATGCCTCCGGATTGGTTTTATCAATACCAGAACTTTTCACGCCTAATACGCCGTCAAACCGAAGGCCCGACAAAATACGGCTGGGTTTATCCGCCTCACGGCGAAATCTTTGCAGACCTAGGGTCAGGCTTTTAGCCTTTTTGTCATACATGATGCCTTGAACCCGCAAAATGGAATCTTGAACGGCGCCGGAAATAATAGATAAATCCTCAGCCGTTTCTGCTTTCAGGTTCAGATGCTGGGCTTTGTTACTCATAGGTCAGGTTCCCTCATAGATTTTCATCATCCGGCATGCGTTCTACTCTGGCGCCGCATTGACCCAGCTTTATTTCGATATGCTCAAACCCTCGGTCAAGGTGATACACCCGTCCAATATGTGTTTCACCTTTTGCAGCCAAAGCGCAATTGATAAGTGACGCCGAGGCTCTGAGATCTGTGGCCATAACCGGCGCGCCGTAAAGCTCTTTCACGCCGCGAACAATAGCCTCACGCCCTTTAACCGTAATATCCGCGCCCATGCGGGAGAGTTCCGGGCAATGCATAAAGCGGTTTTCAAAAATATTCTCCCTGATAATCGACACGCCATCGGCCAAACACATGAGCCCCATAAACTGCGCCTGGAGATCCGTTGGAAAACCCGGATAGGCCTGAGTTTCCATATCAACCGCCTTGGGCCGCCCGCCGCCGCGCTCAATAAGAACTGACGTGTCATCTAGGCTGACCTTGCATCCGGCCTGTGCAATCAACGGCCAAAGTGACCCGAGATGATCAGATCGAATATTTTTAAGTCTGACAGAGCCGCCCGCTGTCGCCGCAGCCAAGGCGTAAGTCCCGGCTTCTATGCGATCCGGCACGACGCTATGTGACACGCCTGATAGGCTTGAGACGCCCTCAATTTTGATTTCTGATCGCCCGGCTCCAAATATTTTTGCGCCCATTGCATTGAGGCAAACCGCCAAGTCAATAATTTCCGGCTCGCGCGCCGAATTATTCAGCGTCGTTATGCCATCCGCCAGAACCGCCGCCAACATGGCGTGCTCTGTCGCGCCCACACTAATAAAAGGAAATGTAATATCCGCGCCTTTTAATCCGCCTTTGGCTTTCGCCACAACATAGCCTTGATCCAGTTCAATTTCAGCGCCCAGCTTTTCAAGAGCTTTTAAATGCAAATCGACAGGACGGGCCCCAATGGCGCAGCCGCCAGGCAGCGAGACTCGAGCTTTGCCTTCGCGGGCCAAGAGCGGTCCCAGTACATTAAATGTCGCGCGCATTTTCCGGACCAGATCATAAGGCGCTTCAGTTCCTGAGAGCTCTTTGGCGTGAAGTGACATTCTCGCGCCGGGGCCTTCTTCCACATTCACGCCTAAATGCGCCAATAACTGCCCCATAAAACGTGTGTCTCTGAGCCTTGGCATATTGGTGAGTTCTACCGG
This sequence comes from Litorimonas sp., assembly GCA_029936425.1. GTDB lineage: Bacteria > Pseudomonadota > Alphaproteobacteria > Caulobacterales > Maricaulaceae > Litorimonas. Next base: position 120,863 of record JAPYSU010000003.1, on the reverse strand, counting down.
CTGATCTGTCAGCAAGGATACGGCCATCAATTTGATCGCCGAGTTTTTCGCTCCGCTTATCGAGATTTCACCGTTGAGCGGGAAGCCGCCATTTATGACTATTTTATCCATGGATTAAGTGCCTATTGAGTGCTGTTTTACAGCGCAAGAAGATTATTACGCATAATCCTATCTTGTGAGAGGATTGCGGCAGCTTTCCGTCAAGTCTTAGGCCCTGATGCGGTTTTATCTTCAGGGTTCGAGCTGGACTTCTTACGGACCGCTTGTTTTCGTCTCCGAAGGTTGTCTCGAAGACTTTTGGCAAGACGCTCTTCCCGGCTCAATTTATTATCGGATGATTTCTTAGGATTCGAACCGTTCATAAGAAGGTCATACAAGCTCGGCATTGCCGGGACAAGACAGTCGCCTGCTCGCTATGTACGTCTTTAGAAGGATTTATTCTGAAAGGTCTGTTGCCGGACCGACATCAAGCAAAGGCGCTGCATCTATATTTTCTGCACCGAGAAGGACGGAAATTTGCCCTAGAACAGAAATCATTTGTTGCTGACGTTCTTCTGAAATATTTTTAAATCCGGTTTCAAAGCGTCTCTGTAAAATATCAGGGGCCTGCAAAAGGGTTTGGCGACCGAGATCCGTCAAGGAAATAGTCTGGCTGCGTTTGTCTGTAACGCTGACTTCCCTTTTGATAAGGCCCGCCTGTTTCAATTTATCCGTTAAGGTACTAACGGTCGCATGTGCCAGAGACATATCTCGGGCTATCTCGCTCGGTGTCATTTTGTTCCGAGTATGAAGAAGTTGTAGCAAAATGAATTGCGAAGGGTTTAAGGCTGATTGCTTCGCCAAAAAACGAGAGTCGACCTCCACAGCCAGAAGAATCTGTCTGAGCGATATTAGCGCATCTTCAGAACGGGATGGCATGTGTATGTCTGACAGAGGTCATGTTTTATTTTCCAGCGGAGGGGTTTCAAAAGCCTCATTTGCTAAAGCGCTGTCCTCGGACAGGCCTTTGTAGAGACTATAACAACAGACCAAAATCACAAAGGCGAAAGGAAGTCCTGCCGTAATGGCGCCAGCCTGAATTGAGGTCAATGCCTGAGCGCCGCCGCCAACTAGAAGCACTATCGCGACAAGGCCTTCAACAGAGGCCCAAAAGACACGTTGGGACACGGGGACATGAAGTTTTCCTCCGGCTGTAATATTATCAATAACCAAAGACCCTGAATCCGATGACGTCACGAAAAAAACAATCAATAGGAGGATCGCAACGAAAGACGAAACTTCAGAAAAGGGCAAGCTATCAAGCATTTGAAAAAGCGTGAGGGAGATATCTGTTATCCCGTCTGGTAACTCACCAATATCATTATCTATCTGATTTAAAGCCGTTGTCCCGAAGGCGGTGAACCAGCCAATCGCGACCAGCATGGGCAGGCCGATAACGGCGGCCAAAAATTCACGTATGGTTCGACCTTTGGACACACGCGCAATAAACATGCCGACAAAAGGCGACCAGGAGACCCACCAGGCCCAATAAAAAATAGTCCATCCATGGAAAAATGTTTCATCCTCCCGGCCAAAAATATTACTCAGCCGCGGCGTGTCTTTGATGTAGTTGATTCCATTGATCCCGAAATTTTTGAATATATCCAGAGTTGGGCCAACAGCGATAATAAACAGGAAAAGCAACACCGCGATTACAATGTTAATATTACTGAGAAGCTTTACTCCGCCGTCCAACCCTCTGACCACAGAAATTATAGCCAGTCCTGTTATCCCGACAATTAATATGATTTGTGTATTCAGAGAATTTTCTATTCCAAAGAGATAGTGAAGTCCCGTGACCGCCTGCTTAGCGCCCAAGCCAAGGGAGGTTGCCAAGCCGAACAAGGTTGCCAGGACCGCCAGCAAATCAATGATATGACCGGGCCAACCCCAAATTCTATCCCCAAAAATAGGATAAAAGGCGGAACGAATAGTTAAGGGTAGATTTTTATTATAGGCAAAGAAGGCCAAAGACATGCCGACCACCGCATAGACGGCCCAGGGCGACAAGGCCCAGTGAAAAATCGTACTGCTAAAAGCCAATCTCTTGGCCTCGGGTGTCATGGCTTCAACGTTTAGGGGCGTTCCAAACCAGTCTGTATAATAAGCCATTGGCTCTGCAGCGCCGTAGAAGAGCAAGCCAATACCGACACCTGCCGCAAACAACATGGAAAGCCATGAGAGAACGCCGTATTCCGGTTTAGCCGCCTCCCCGCCAAGACGAATTTTTCCAAAAGGTGAAACCGCTATGAAAAGACAAAATAGGATCGCCACATTTGTGGTCAGCATGAAAAACCAATCGAAATTATTGAGAGTCCAGGTTTTGGCCCCAATCAATAAGTCTCCGGCCCTTATTGGGAAGAGCAAAGCTCCAATGATAAACAATAAAATTGTTGCAGCAGAAATGAAAAAGACAGGGTTATGCAAATCCATGCCCAAGAACCGGACATTGTCTTGTCCGGTTTCATATTCCGTATCATAGGAAATGAGTCCGGCAGGCTCGGTATTCAGGTCTGGTGGTATATCATCGTGCATACTTAGCGATGCTCCTTGAGGGCTGACCCTAGTGAAGTTTTCAGGGGCGAGAGCCAAGGCTCGAAATGTTTCCATTGCTCCAGCCCGGACGTGTAAATTGGTTGCCGAACCTGTTCAGAACTCGCAGTTCGAACAGATCTGTCTGTTTCATAAAAGGAGAGACAAGCCTCTTCATAGGGCAAATTACAGAATTCCAGCAATCTGCGAACTTGGCTTTCCGTGTTCGTAACGACGTCTTCGTAATGAACTCGCAGGACTTTACCGGGAAGCACCTCATCCCAATGGCGCATTAATCTGACATAATCCCGATAATAAGTCCCAATTTCTTCCAAACCATAAGTGAACTCCTGACCTTCAGCAAAAAGTTGCTTAAATCCGCTAAAGCAGCAGGCCATGGGATGACGTCTTGCATCAATAATTTTCGCATTCGGCAGGATCAAAGAAATGAGACCAATATGTCGAAAATTGTTCGGCATTTTATCAATGAAAAAAGGCGCGCCTTTCCGGTGGTAACGGGTGTCTTCGATATAATTCCGGCCAAAACCCTTTAACTGCTCGGCGCTCATCTCCCGTAAGTTTTCAGGATATAGCGAGGCTTCCGTAGAAGTTCCCCTGCCCCGTAGCTTATGCGCGAGTGCTAAAATATTTGGGAGTTCCTGCGTTCCATCCACTTGACTGTGAGAGGCCAGAATTTGTTCTAAAAGGGTCGATCCTGCTCTCGGAAGACCTACAATAAAGATTGGATCCGGAGCTTGCTCGCCTTTCGTCTGACACGCCTCAAATAGACTGGCGTCGCAATATTCTGATTGAGCCTCTAGCTCTTTCGTCATTATCTCAGATTTATATCGCGTTTGCCGCGTTTTCAGCGCATTTCCGCGTTCATAGAATTCAAATGAATCCTCATATCTCTCCTGATCTTCCAGTGCTTTGGCCAGAGCAAAGCATAAAAAGATTCGGTTTTGATGAGATAGCCCCGGCTTGCTCTCAATCTGGCGCATCGACTTAATTTCATCCTCAGAAAAGGCGTAGGTTTTGAGATTTGCAAGGGCGTAATAGGCATCACCATGATCAGGTTTGGATCGATAGGCCGCCTGATAACTGGCTATGGCCTCTTCCCGGCGCCCAAATGTTTTTAACGCATGCCCTTTCGAGGTAAGCGTGGCCGGATCGTTCGGATTTTGCCTCAGCACCTTGTCAAAAAGCTCGAAAGCCGTTTCATATTCTCCGGCTTGCATTCTATCGAGCGCATAGTGTGACTGGAAAAGAGGGTTTTCAGGCTGAGCCTGATAAAGGTGGTAAACATTTTCATGCGCCGCCTCAAATTTCTGCTGCTTTCTGAGAACATCGATATAATCCAGCCGAGCCTGAATATTATCCGGAGAGAACTCCACCGCGCTTTGCAGAAGAAATTCTGCGTCTGTCATGACGCCGAACCGTTTTCCGATTTCAGCCAGTAAACGCATACCCTCAACATGACGAGGATTGCTTTGCATGAATTGACGGCAAATTTTTTCCGCCTTTAAGAGTTTGCCCTCATGCATGTAATTGACAACGGCCAATAAATGTCTCGGCAAAGACTGAAAATGTTCTTTTTGTTGACGCGCAGCGCGCGCTTCCTCTGAGCGTCCGAGCCCTTCGAGCAGTTTGGCTTGAAACTCCCAACTGGCTATGAGAGCCGGATTGAGCTGACAGGCATATTGATAAGCTTCCAACGCCTGATTCACCTCGTTTTTCTCTCGGTGTAAATGCGCTTTTTCCTGATACCCCCGACCATATTCAGGCGAGAGACTTAACAATCTTTCAAGTGTCTCTTCGGCTTTTTTTAATTTACCGAGATGGCGTTGACTGACAGCCAACATATAAAGCGCCTCTGTATTCTCATTATCTTCACTCAGCACAGAATTTAAAGGCTCCAAAGCAGCAGAAAATCTTCCCCCCTGCATCAGACCCTTGGCCGTCTCTAATTGTTCTGTGAATGGCTCAGTCGCGTCAGACACACTTTCTTCCCGTCATTAAAAAGAAGAGTGCCCTGCGACGCAGAACACTCTTCAAAAGCTTAGCGTTTACAATCGGTCTATTCAAATCGAACCGAGAAACGGGCGCCATAAGTCCGAGGACGCGCGACGACGCGACGTTGAACATCGAAGTTAAAGAACCCGGATGTTGCAGCCACGTCATTCGTAAGATTGTTGACGAACAGCTCTGCTGACCAACCATCTTTGGCCACGCCGGCAGACGTTCCTAGCAGGAAGTAGCTATCCAGAGTATCCCGGTTGATCTCGATAATGTCTGTTGTCTGTTCTGCCGAATATACGGCATTTGCCTGAACATGCGCTTCATATTCCGTGGAAAGATCCCACGTATAGCGTGCCGTCAAATTCCCTTGGAAATTAGGCGCAAAAGCGAGCTCAGATCCTTCAATCACATCATCTGTCGGCGTGATAACATCCGTGATTTCTGTATCCAGAATGGAGACAGCGCCGTTGATGGTCAGACCCTGAATAGCATTTGGCGCGTATTGGAAGTCTGCCTCTAAGCCATAGATGCGTGCATCCGCAGCGTTATCAGAGAAGAACAGGTTGGTGATGGTCGGGTCAAAAATCGTTGTCTGAAGATCGCTAATATCGACATAGAAAGCGCTGCCGTTAAACCGGAGCTGATTTCCAGCCAGCGTCGTCTTCCAACCAAGTTCGTAATTCTTCACCTCATCGGTGTCGACCTCAAACGGAACCGTGAAGTTTACGTTTCCGTTTGGCCCAGTTTGAACCGCGCCGCCGGGTCTGTTCAGAAGCCCGGGACGGAAGCCCTCAGAATATGTCCCGTAGAACAAAAGGTCAGAATTCGGTTCATAACTTGCCGTACCCTTTAGGATGACGCCGCTCGTAGACGCCGTGTCGGGCGCCGTAAGCGCGTTGAAGACTTGCTGAGCCTGAGTAGACGACAAACCGGCATCCATGATATCCTGAACGGACTGGCCAGCCGTGAAGGTCTGCCGTAAGGAATCGTCGCAACTCCCGATAAATGTATAGGATCCGTCCCCATCATACTGATCGCTGATATTGGTACCAAAGGCGTTTTCGTCGACGCCGCTGCCATTACAGAAGGTCGCGTTCGCACTCCCCTCGAGATCAACATCAATATCATAATAACGCGCGCCAACGGTCAATGAGAAGGCGTCCGTGACGTCAAAGGTACCCTCACCGAATATACCGTATTGTTCATCTGTTCGGCGAATGTCATTCCGGAAAACAGTCGCGTCCGGAAAGGCGCCGCGATCCGTTGCAAAAGCAGGCGCAGGCTGAGCAAAGTTATCGACAGCCGTCGCACCAAAAGCCACGCCCGGAGCCGTAGATCCAAGATATTGGAAATCATTGCGTTCTTCCAAAGTCAGGTCGCTATAAAAACCACCCGCTGTCGCCCTAAGACGTTTTTCTGCTGGCGTATTGAAACGAAGCTCCTGGGTAAAGACCTCTGTGTTGGACACGGAAATAGTTTGAGCTGTTGGCGGCTGACACGTTCCGCTCGGAGCTGCAGACCCTGGATAGCTGACTGAACCATCACAGACGTAATATGGCAAATATTGCGCAACAAAGGAATAATCCGTGTAATCAGCAATCTGATTTGTGTCCCGATCTGTAAAGGCACCTGTATAGAGCGCTTCCAGTGCGCCCAAACGACCTTCTACCGTGTAGCTGACATTCGTGTAGTCATCCTGAAGATCGTCCGGTGTAAAACGCTGAATTTCATAATCATCCAAGGTTGGATCTGTGAAAAACGTGCCTTCCGTCTCCAATTCCTGACGCCCCACTTGAACAGTCGCTTTCCAATCGCGATTGAATTCATAAAGAGCACTGGCCCGGAAACCCGTATAATTTGTATCGTTGAAGTCTTCTTCGACGAACTCATCATTTGTGTCCGATAGAAATGTGACGCCGCTTAAATCTGCTCCTGCCTGAAAACCGGCTCGGGCTGCGCCGACTGGAACTCCGTTCGCGCGGACTGTCCCTTCTGGTCTGAAACGACCTGTTATAGGTGTTCCCGTATCGCCCCCGCCCAATAAAGTGCGCGTGCCGGCAACATTGTCGATATAGCCGCCCTGATTGTCATTATAAAAGACGCCGCGAAGAGCAAATTTATCTGTCACAGGTACATTGATAATCGCCTCGACTTTTTCGCTCATTTCGCCGCCTTCAGTGAAGGACACACCAAAATTGGAGATAGCTTCAAAAACACCCAGTTTAGGCTTGTTTGTAATCAGGCGAACGGTACCAGCCTGTGAACTCGCTCCGAACAACGTGCCTTGAGGACCGGAAAGAACCTCAACACGTTCCAGGTCGGCCGCGTAAACATCCAGGTTACGGCCTGGCTGCGAAACAGGCTGCTCATCTAGGTAAAGAGCCACATTAGGGGCCAGACCCGCAACGCCGGCAATGGTGTTGGCTGGAGTTGTCGAGGCGAGACCGCGAATGTAGATAGTGTTCTGTCCCGGGCCGTTCCCGCCGGAAGTCACGCCTGGAAGCTGCACCAGATAATCCGTGAAAACATCGACGCCCAATTCTTCAAGAGTGGAATTATCAAGAGCTGAAACCGTTACCGGAATATCCTGAGCGCTTTCTGATCGTTTCGTTGCCGTTACGATAACCTCGTCTTTCAGTTGAGCAACTGCAACCTGCGAAGAACCGGCGGCGACCAAAGCCCCTATGGCAACACTACTTAAAACTTGTCTTCTCACGTATCAAACTCCTCGTTTGTCTTAAATTTCGCATCAGCCCGAAATATTGGGCGCCTAGAAAGCACATGGTTAGTCAGACGATAGAGCCGCCTGAGAGTCACCATTTTTAAATTGATATAAGGTTTATAGAGAATTATTTCGAAAACCGAAACAGTTTATTGCAACCAGAAGGGATAAATAGCTGATTGCAGCTTTAAATTGGGCAAAAAGTGATGAAAAGCCCCAGATTATCCAAATTTTGTCAAAAAATGGGTCGATACGCCACAGCCTGAGAATTTCATAAATCCATGAACCAGAGTGTTATTTTAATTTTATGGCCTTTAAAAGGGTCTTTTCTTCCCTGTCCGTCTGCGTTATAGGCCGCGCTTCTTATATTAGCCGCGGTAGCTCAGTGGTAGAGCGCATCATTGGTAATGATGAGGTCGAGAGTTCAATTCTCTCTCGCGGCACCAGTTTTAACTCCTCACCAAAATTTTTACCTAACACGCTGAAAGGTAAAGAGAATTTGGTGTTTAAGGAGGCTGTTTTACGGTCATAGACCAATGGCCCTGCGAAGGCTAGGCGTAAGGTCATGCGTTGAAGGTCTAACCTACCGGAATTCCACAGTTTTTGCGGATTTGAGAGGAATGAAAAGGCGTGTTTAAGCATGTCCTCAAAAGGTACTCTAGGTCTGACCGCATTTTGGGCTTTTTCAACAGCTAACAGCTTTTGGCGTTCCAAATCTTCAATCTGATTTTCAAAGGCTGCGATGACCCGCGGATTGCTTAGATTTAGAATCTTGGTCAAAATATCATTGATTTGGTTTTCGAGTCTGTTGGCATCCTCGGCAAAGCCCTTGGACAAATCCGCAGACTTCTCGGTTTTGAATTCCCACTGCATCTTGAACATGGCTTTAAAGACCCGTAGGAATCCTTGTGAGGGCTTGAGCGAGCCAAGGACATCCTCATAGGCGCTATGAAGCTTATCGCGGGGGATAACGCCCTTACAGTCTTCTGTCCGCTTATCACAGAAATAGTAAGCATATTTCTTGATTTTACCTTTGCACCAGCCCGCCGTTAAAGGCTTGCCGCAGGATGAGCATGTCACGCCGCCCCGCAAAGGAAAGTCTGCGTCAATATCATTACGCATCGGAGCGTATATCCCGCCATCAAGCCTTGCCAGAATGCGCTGGTGCGTTTCGATTGAAATGAGCGGCTCATGATTGGCCTTCCGGCGCGATACGCCATAAGCCTCACAGCTTAGAAGCCCTGCATATAATTCCTTTCGCAAAAGTCGCGGAACAGCCGCATTATAAATCTTCCCGCGCTTGTTTTTAGGATAGTCAGGTTGGCTTTCAAAAAAACGGCGTAGTTCAGTTTGAGAGGCGAAACGTCCGCTGGCAAATCCCTCCAATCCTTCCTTAACGATGGGCGCGGTCACTGGATCAGGGACAAGAATTTTGCCACTGTCTTCAGCTTTTTGAAAAGTATAGCCGACTGGACATGACGAGAGCGCCCAATAGCCCTGCTCCAATCTCGCTTTGGTTTTCTGTCGAGTTTGGCGAGCGTTTTGATGGCGTTCCAATGTTCCTGTCGCCGATACGATAGTCTCTAAGAATTCGCCTTCAGGCGTATCTTCGAAGTTAAAGTTCAAGCATTCACGAGTTGCGCCACGCTTTTCCATTTCCCGTTTGAGCCGTAAGTGGAATTCTGTATCGCGGCTATATCGTTTCAGATCATCAAATACGGTGACAAACCTATATTGCGGGTGATCGTCCATATATTTTAGCAGCGCGACCATGCCCTTACGATTCATAAAATCACCGCCACCAGTCACATCATCCGTAAACACTTCACAGACTTCGTAATCCTTGGCCTCGGCATATTGACGACACCGATGCTCCTGTGAAGACAATCCAGAGCCTTTGGTCTGTGATTTGGACGAGACGCGGCAGTAAATTAGGGATTTTATCTTGGGGCTATTATCGAGACTCATGAGCTTGCGGTCCTTTCCGATTGCGGTTCACCAAGACCAGAGGTCTCGGCAAAGCATTCCATTAGTATTTGATGATCACAAGATAGCACATTTTGGCGATGTGAGGACGCATGTCCCTTAGAAATTGGGAGTTTTCCACTGCCGCGTTCTTGGTGAGAACTCGTTGTTTCCGGTAAAGGGTGAACTCCCCACCCAACATCAATGCACATGGCAATCAGATGCCATAAAACTTCTAGGGCTTCACGGCGCAAGTCTGCTGGAAGGTCAGGCCGGTTTAAGATGCCGTCAAAATACTCCAAATCGAAATATAGCGCTGGTTTGGTGATTTCATCATCTGCCATCACGAAACGCCTGAATCTTGTCGGAGTTGGTCTTGCGTAACGTTTTTACGCTTGGCTTTTGCCTCTTCTTCCAAGCGGGTTCTGGCGAAGTAGAGGCGGTCTATGACCTTTTGCAGACGAAGCATATCGGCATCATAAAAGCTGGCGCTTTCATGGAACTTGCCTTCATCATCCATGTAGGTGCGGGCAAATGTGGCTGAGAGGCGATCCCGCCCGTCTTTGGTTTTGTTATTCCACAGCCTTCCGACCACAGAGTGGTCGCGGATGGTGTAAACGGGGGTGTTCGCATTGGTTGCTTTAGTATTTGACATTGTAATCTCCTTATAAATATCTCCATGTTAGTTAGGAACAAAATAGGAACATTGTCCTATTTTACCCCAACTGTCAATTAGAGAGACATCCGTTACATCTCGTGAGTGTGAGATTGCGTCTGGGTCTGGTTTTGCTCCTGCGTCACGCCGTTGGCCTTGGCGGCTTTGGCGCTTTGCATGACCTGATCCCGTTGGGTTTGCAGTCCGGTATCTTGCGCGGGCGTTTGATCCTGTGCGTGTAGCCTCTGAGCTTCCATGAGCAGGCCAATCTTGTGATTGGCCTCGTTAATCAGCACAGGAAGTTGGTTCATGTCCGCTTGAGTGAATGAGCGGGACTCTCTGACTTGGCCGGTTTCGCGGTCTTTATAGGTTTTGCCGAAGGAAACCGTGTAAAACGGATTGCCCTTCGTTGGTTGTTGTTCCCAGACGGCGACATTGACTGCGCCGATATTGCGCTTCCATATTGGGCTATTGATTGTGTTGGTTTGTGTGTCACTCATGATGAACTCCTTGATTTGAGTGGTGGGGTGAAACTGGTCTCACAGGCTTGGCCCGTAATAGCGGCGGGGAGCCGGATGTTTTTGCGTGTGTGTCTGTGATGTATGGGTCGGTTCAGCTTTGGGTCTATTTGCCAGAGCCGCTTCGGCTTGGGCTTTTAGCCCGTCACTGTGGGTTTGATTATGTCCTGCACTATCCCCGCCCGACTGGTCTTGCGCTTGCGCCTTATCCAAATCCTGGAGCTGGCGAGCTATAAGCGGATCACGGGCGTCATCAAATGAGCGGTGAACTTTGAGCCTATCGACAATGGCCTGAGCCTTGGGGCTAAGCCACGAGCCGTGCAAACGGTTGGCCGCACTACTCGCCGAGCCGAGGCCGCCCTGCGTCGCTGTATGAACGGTGTGAGCACGGCCTACCATAACAGCCCCTCATGTTCTCTCGTGTCGATCAACATCAGCACGGGGCAGTTATGTGATGAGAGATAGATAATCCCGTGGGAACCGAGATAGGCGCATATCGGGAATATATTATTAGGCAGACGGATATGCGGGCTTACAGGCGAGAGCATGCAGACCATGAATAAGAGCAAGAGCCAGTTCTCTAATAAAAACGCGGTATAGCGTAAGGCTTTAGCCATATACCATAAGGGCAGTTTTAGGGCGCTCACGAGGCTTTCCTTTTCTGATAGTCGGCAAGTTGCTTGCGGCGTTTGCGGGTCGCGAAAAAAGCGGAGGGCATCCACGGCGCATAACGAATAAGAAAGAGGGAAATCCGCTCACGGTAAAGCTTGTTGAAAAATGGAGATATTTCCTGCCAGCTACGTAGCGGCCAGATAGCCGCAATCGATGGCAAGCGCACCAGTGCCGGTGGTGAATTGCCTGAGAATAATATTCCGCGATTCCGCAGTTGGCGGATTTTATCGGCAGGAAGAAGCGCCTTCGCCTCTTCAGAATAGCTATAACCATCAAGGCCATTATCGCCTTTGCGCTTTCCGCTGTGATTAAGGAGCATATAAGACATCTGGCCGAGCATTTTCTCAATCATGTCTTGAGTGGAGTTTTCTCTCAAAGATGGCAGAAATAATTTGATCTGAGATTCGCTAAGTATCGATGATAAGCCGTCATCCGAGTACTGCGCGGCGAAGGCGCGGAGTGACTGGGTATAGAGCATGAGCGATATGCCGTAGGCCCGACACCAGCTTACGAAGTTCATGAGCTTTGGGAATTTAAAGTTATTGACCTCCTGCAAAATACAGGTGACGCGCTTGGACTTGTTAGGGTGGCGCACAAGCTCAATTTTAGCGTTCTCAAACAATAGCTCCATACGCTTTTCATTAGCCTCAGGGCGCGTATTGTCGGGGATGATGATAGCTATTGTGTCCTTATCGGGGGCTTTCAGTTCACCGAATGTGAAGGTGCTCTTGCATTCCTTGTCATAAGCGGTTGTCGCTTCATGCATGCTCGACATCTCGCCCAACACGCCTTGCAAAAAACTCTCAAAATATTTGGCATCCGGCTTAGTCATCAGTTCGACAACGGACGCGCCTAATCTGGATAGAAGCCTTTCATACCGCGCCATTTGATCGGGTGTATGATTGGCGGCCCATGCGCCGTCATAAATTGGGAGCCTAGCTAGTGATCCGTCCTCTTGTTTGAGGCGTCCACATGCCCATTCGGCATAAGACAGCAATCGGTCGCGGTCTTGAAGGAGCGCGACAACATCTGCGTAATTGGCGTTTGGCCCTTCGGTAATACATGTCAGATGGATGGCGAAAACGATCAGGTCACGCGAGCCGTTGCGAAAGAAAGTGTTTTCTCCGCCCTTATCCGGCTCTGGTACGATGATGTTGGCATGCTGTCTTGCATCAAGGTCGACATCAAGAATGCCGCCGGGGCGCATGAAATTCGCGGTGATGACAGCGAGGTAATTGTAGCTGTCTGAAATCTCGATCCGGTCTTCAAACTGACCGCCGAAATTCAGGATTTTGACGTCATAACCAAGCGCAATCAAAACTTTATAATATTTTACTGTGTCTTCTTCTTTGAAATCGATATGAATTTTGGAGCCGGGAATGGCCAGCAGTTGAATATCGCTATGACGCACATTTTTGCCGCTACCCGTTGTTCCGACGATTAGGCTGACAGCGACCGATTTGAGAAATATTGCGCGGCACCCAAATCCCAGAAACCCGCGCTTGAGCGTTCCCCAATAGCTGCCATGGCCAGTCTTGAATAATGAGGCTTTGAGATATTCGCCTCCAAAGTCTTTGAGCGAGGTGGCCCACCGCGCCGTGCCTTTAAGGCCGGTAACAATTCCAGCCTCAGCAAGCTCAATCTTGCTGGCCAGCTTGCGCAAGGCGAACACGCCCAGACGCGGGAGGCTGGCCATATAGCAGACAGAGGCCGTAACCTGACCCAAATCATATCCGCCTTCATAGACCGGCGGTGCAGAAAGCAGGATCGCCGTGCCAAGCGTGGCCAGAATGATGGGGCCGGAATACCCGGCCCTGTTATGTCTAGATTGTACAGCCACTATTCGGGAAAACGGCAGGCGGTTTGAGCCGCAGTATGATCAGACTGACGCAGACCGATTTGGGACAAGACTGATCGCGAGACGCCATACCATTCGATAGCTTTTCCAGCATCTTTCTTACCGACATCGACCCGGATACTGGCCTGCTGACGATTTGAACGATTATAATAGCACCATGCTGAATCATAAGCTGGGTAGGAGTCCCGGTAATACTGTACCCCAGTCATGACACTTGTCTCTGAACGTGTTGGATGTGGCACTGAGGTAAACCGTGCGAACGTGACAACGCCGTCTAAGTCATTCTGTGTTTTGAAAATTGCCTTCTCTTCTTGCAGTTCAGCAAGAGCCGCATCGAAGTCGTTGCGTGCCGCCTCCGCATCAGCTTTTGCCGCATCGCGTTCCGCTTTCAGCTTGGCGATCTCGGCGCGGTGCTCCTCGGCTTCAGTAACCGTGATGGTTTTTAGCTTGCCGGATTTATCCGCCGCGATCATCGCCGGTTCGATCTTACCGTCCAGCGGGCGCAGTTCCATAGGAGCGCAGTCGCCTTTGGCGAACGACTCGACGCACAAATTAATATCTGTGGTGAACAGCGAGAGATTTCCCCCACGCAACTTGATATAATGCCCCCAGATGCGTCCTACCTCTTGAACCTCATAGGCGTTGAGCGGTTTAGGAAGCACTGCACAGAAATGAATATCGACGCCGGTAAGATAATCGTGGTTATCTTCAAGCCCGTATGGTGATGTAAAAAGCGAACCTGTCAGGAGTGTATCGCTTGGCACCATGGCCCGCCCGCCCACATACATTGAGCTGGTCGGTTGATCGGAATTCATTTGTAGGCCAGCGCCTAAAATCAGCAGTCTGGCTGGACGATTGGAGCCAGCCCGAATAGTTCCGACAGCACGCAAGGTCGTCGGGATATCTGAGTCAAATGCCGTGTAATCGATGGTATCAAAGGCGTTCGTTTCACGAACGAATGTCTGCAATTTTGTCAGCTCAGATGCATATTTTTTGGCCTTAAACTTTTGTGACTCAAAGCGGCGCTTATCTTCGACCGAAAATGATATGACCGACTCACCAGTGGAAACATCCATGACCCGCAGGCTTTGCCCCGGCCCGGCTTGCTCAAAACCCGTAATCGCTATGCGAATGAGTTGTTTGTCGAGACCGATATTCTGTGACGGCAAGGCCAAGTAAATATCAGCGGAAGTCGTGTCCGGTGTTTGCGCTTCGGCACTATAAGCCGCGCATGGCAGAACCAGTGCCGTCGTAAGAATGAGATGTTTCATGTTAGTCTCCAGTTTCTGAGGTTGAGGGGAAATCAGGCGCATCAAACAGGCTCGCGACGGCGCGGGACTTGGCGAAGCGAATATCTGCAGGCACTGTTTCAAGCTCTGTCAGCACACGCTGGATCGCGGCCTGTTCGGCATATTTGTGAGATCGGCGTGCGTTGCGAAGCGCGGTCAGCTTTTCTTCTGCAGCGTCGAGGTCTTTACGGGCCTTGGGAATGACGACTTTATCCAAATAGGCCGCTTCCGGGTTAGGCTCGGTGCCGACATAGCGTTTGGGAAAGAGTTTCTTCTCGGCAATCGTATGCAGGCTCGGCGCGGCGCATATATCAAGAACCACTGTCCAGATCAGCAGGATCGCTGGAGATACGCCAAATGAGAATCCGCCGCTTGTTGTCTCGGCATCAAAGCCGTCAGTCAGTGAGAACTCGCCACCAATCGGGTATGCCATAAGTGCGGCTAGTATGGCCCATACAAACAAAGAGAAGATGGTCGCCAGTAGAAGCAAACGGTCAAACGCATTGCGAGCGCCGTCAGACGAGAATGTGTCCCGTATGGAGACCGCGCTTAAAACACCGGCGAACGGTGCTAGTCCAAACATGAATGCGAGCGCCGGGAAATCTCGTATGAATGCGAACTTGTCTGTCTCGGAGATTGTAACAGCCGCGACAGTCGGGATGGTTAGCATCGCCCCTGTAAGCGTTATCAAAGAGACGCTGCCCATGAACCGCTCAAATGGCGAGCGGGATTTGAATGGCGCTGTCTGATAAATCCGTATGTAATCGTGCGTTCGGGAACGCTTCTCGATCAATTCATTGAGGCGCTTGCGTTGGAGCTTGGCCAGATTTTTGGCTTCTTTGATTTCGCTTTTGGAAACGGGACGCGGATGGATTTTGCGGAATTCCGTGACCGCGGTGTTGACGCCCTTTTCAATGATCGGCTCACGGTCATCAGTATTCGCCAACTGCATTTTGAGTTGTTGAGTGATAGTCGGCGGAAGTTGGAAATGTTCCTTTATACTCCGGGTGGATTGCGGGTTGTCGCGCCTCATGATTTCCTCCTGAGAAATTTTCTTCAGGACAAACCTGAAAAACTGGACTCCCCGCACGCAAGCCCCCGCACCCCCCGCACGCCCCCCCGCACTAGCGAAAAACACACTCCTTTATGCAATAATTATAGAAATTGCGCGTCAAAGGCAGAATGTGATACTATAACTTTATTGGAACTTAAATCATGAGGGGCAATGAGTGACACAGGAGACTTTAGCGTAACTGTAATCTATCGGAAGGATTTAGATATTTTCGGAAAGAACAATTCAGGAGTAACCATCGAAGTCTGGCGAGATAAAGATGGAAACTTTGCACGTCCTTTGGATTTACCGGCGATTACGGTCTATGATTACGATAATTTTTCTAAGCTATACGAAGCATGGCCCGATCCTGATGGAAGCTTCAGCCCTAATGAATTTACCCACCCTGTAGAGATATATTACGACCCTGAAAATCCACGTATGGTTTGGTATGACGATAAAGGGCAGGTAAAAGTCACGCAAAAAATTGATCCGTCAGCTCGCCAGCTCACTTCAAATGAAGTCCGTTGGATGGCGCGTGACAGTGGATACGATTCTAGCATCACCTTACGTGGGTCAGACGATTATAACGATCCAACCGAAGCTGAGCTTAAAGCACCAAACTCTGTAATGCTCGCACTAGATCGATAATGGTTAATCTATAAATTGCTAAAAATCGTTTTCTTGCTAAAACCAACGAGTGAGCAATTTGTCATATTACAGAGAGATTGTCACAGCCTTACATGCTGTGAACAAAGGTGCGCTTGAAGAAGTTGTAGAAAACCTAGTTCGTCTTGCGACTAAGCCGGGAGCCTCCAAGCTGGATCAGGATAAATACGAATATGAAGAGCTTTCCATTTACAATATTCTTCTGACTTTAGCGCCAGATTTATCCGTCATTTACTCTGAAATCGATAAATTGCCTTCGATAGGAAATATCATCCAGAATTTGGGATATCGAAAAACAGACAAAAAGACCTTGCGCGGTGTCAAGTCTTGGCTCCCACCCATGTTAGGATGGTATTATTATAGGTCTCGAGAGAAAGCTAAAGAATGGCACCTCAAATACGAGTCATCGCATAAAAAAAAGAAATTCTTAGCACCAACACCTACGCATGATTTCAAAAGCACTCAGGAGGCAAAAAGATACGCCCTACAGCAAATCAATGGAGAGCTTCAAAGTTCTATAATCGATGAAGTTAAAAACCAACTTGGGCTAGAGATCCCTGAACGCGAGGAGCATAAGATCTGGACGTCTGTCGAGATGAAGTTCTCTCAAGAAAATACGTCTTTCGTAGGACGTAAGGCAGAATTCAAAGAACTTAACGAGTTCCTTGATGATGAACGCGCGTTTCTCTGGTGGCAAATATCGGGAGATGCGGGAGCCGGAAAAAGTCGATTGGCTTTGAAAGTTGTGAAAGAGCGCTCGAAGTACGGCTGGGAGGCCGGATTTTTACCGTTTCTTGATGATGCAAGTATTCAGAAATTCTCGAAAGCAAATATCGATACGCCCACTCTAATCGTAATAGATGCTTCTGAGGTATCTCTATCCGCAGGAAACCTACAGGCATTTTTTTCAACTTACGGCACAATACGACCATTACTGAAAAAATTAGAGTTCTAATAGTTGATCGAATTTCATTCAATTTGAGTCACCAACGCCACGCTCTTTCTTTAGCTCCTTCATGGGAAAAACACTTAAAAGAAAGCAAATCAGGCGTATCTAAGACGGCTTGGAAAGAAAAGGCTTTAGAACTTAATGAATTGCAGAGTGATGAATATTTTGAAATTTGTTTATCATGGGCGAAAGCCAAACACGGTATAGATTTTGATTTCTCAGAATGGCAATCAGCCAACTTAGAGGTTGGCAGATCGCAAAACAACATTTTACGTCAAGGCAACACCGAGTTTCAAACGCCTTTAGGCGCAATTTTAGTCACCGAAACAGTACTTAATGAAGCAGTTTCGGGGAACACGAAGAACATATCACGACTGTATGAGCTGCTAGGAAAAACACTAGATTTCGAATCTAATTTAATGTTTGAGTCCACATCTGAACATTTCGAGTTGAATGCTTTAAGATGTGGAAATGACAACCACCATAAATTAACAGCGTTAATTAATATCATAGGCAAAAGCAACGCCCTAGACTTGGCAAAACAAGAGACCGAATTTCGAGATTTTCAGCGAGATGACTATCTGATCGTAATGAAGCTAAATGGGTTTTCGGAATCAATACCACACCAGATCAACAAAATTAGGCTTCGCAACAGGCAGCCTGATATTATTGCTGAATATCAAACGCTTAGATGGTTGCAGTATAAAATGGATAGCTCAACTTCAGCTGAAGAATGGGGTGAATTTCGTGATAGCTTTATGTCTCTTTGTTGGGCTTTAGAGCCTATTAAAACCAATGATTTTTTGGAGCGCACGTCAAAGATATTCTCTGATATTCCAGTGTATTCAGAATTATTGTTGGTGTCTCCTATCAATCAAAATGCATTCCTACTTTGGCTTGGCCTCGCATCGACACGAACCTCAATAATACCTGCTTCGTACAGTGAAAAAATTTGCTCCAAAATCGAAAAGCTGATTTCAACTGATACCGTGAGTGATCCGTCAATAAAAACTTTAGCTCTAAAAAATGCATATTTTGGAACGTCAAGTGCACACAATTCTCAATCAAAACCTGAAAAAGGAAAGTCCTTTTTTGAAACCGCCAAACAAATAATTTGTCCTATCAAAGACGGCACTTCCTACTTTTATGCTACAAATTCCATGTTGCTGATTTCGGCTAATGATCACGAAACTGTAGAAGTGCAAGATTACTATAATGAGCTAACTAGTATCTCAGATATTGACACTAGTATTTATGAAGTTAAAAACTCAATTTTGCTTGCACAGCTCGCTCTTTCTAGCGCATATGCGCTAGATAATGAAAGACATCGAGCTGATAAATATTTTCGTTTGGCCGCTGAAAACTTCAAAAATATCGGGGCCAAAAACATAGCCCCGGCGATCATGAGAAGAAAAGCCCGCACGCTTTATTCACTGGCATATATTCACGCTTTTGAAAACCTACCGATTACCGCAACCAAGTATTATACTAGGGCTGAGAACATTTGGAGTGCCGATCTTGATATCGCAAATACTGCGTTTGAAAGACTTTGCGCTTTGTATGCCTTAGTCCATCATTATGCAATGAACGACGAGTTAGAGACTGCTCAAGAATATTTATCACTTGCTCAAAGCACCGAGAAAATGCTTCCGCACAAAATAATCCTTGGTGTTAAACCACTCGCTGTCTACGCTCTAGCTAATGCGTTTGCAAAAAACGCCGATTATTCCAAATTTCGTGAGTACTATCTTGTAGCATCTAATCACGAAATGCATTTCTCTGAACACTGTGCTGATTACTTTACATTTGCGAACATGAATCTCTTCAATTCTGCAATTATAGATTCAAACCGCGAAGAGATGGCAACTGCGCTCGACAACATCATTAAATGCCGAGATGTATATGACAATGCATATGCTAAAGCCTTTCTGGAGGAATATAAACGCTACGTAACTTAATAGCAGCATCTATTTTGAAAGAAGTGCAACGGAACATTTGCTTAGAGAATTTATATACACACCGATTGACGAAAAACCGTTAGTAACTTCTGGATAAAAAATTCGGGTTTGATTATCTATTCAGAGGTACAAAATGAACACAGCGGAGCAGTGCAAAATGAACACAGCGGAGCAGTGCCAGCTGTGCGTAACGTAGTTACGCAGCTTCTCTCGAATGCTTCGCACCCTCGGCTAGGGAAACCCGCTGCGCGTTTCCCGTAGCAACCCATTCGGCACTTTGGCACAAATCCTAGACTCTGATCAGATCTGAAGTCTCAGATTATCGGGCCTGTTTTTGTGCCAATCAGACGTATCGCCGTCATACTCACTCGTCAGAGCTTTCGCGCTCCAACACCATCAATGCTGTCCGCAAGATGAAAGGGCTATCGCGCCCCTATCAAACCACTCGCCGGATATGGAGAATGACCTCTCCTCCGGCCCCAAACCATGTCTGAACGCCGTGCCGCGCTCAACCGGCAGTCAATAGCCTCCAAGCTCTTAACAATCATGGCCAACCGTTGCGCCCGATTGGATGCGCGCCAGTGTTTCGCCACTGGAGACGAGATATGCACATCTAGGGTGTCGCTATCATTGTGATGTTCTTGACCATGCATGGCGCTTCTATGCTCAAATAAAGCATGAGCCGCATAACCCTCACCGTCGATATGATTGACCGCCTGAATGCCATGTTCGACCGGAAGGGCATTGGTGCCGTTCATCTGCTCAATCAGGCAAAGAAACGCCCTGACAAGCTTACATCCTCATACATCCACAATTGGCGTAGCGGCGCGGTGAAGTCGGCTCGTAAAGATCATTGGGAATTTGTTATAAATGCGCTTCAATCTTACGAGCCAAGACAGCCCATCTCACAGGAAAAAATTGATGCGCTCAAAGCCGAAATCAAACGCACAGGCTATGGCAATAAGGCTCTGCTCAACTATCTCTCACCCATACCGTCAGATTTAACCCCCATGCGTCTGTGCAAGCTACTGAACGGTCATTTGAAGTATTTCGATGATGACCAATACGACATGATTATGAAGGGCCTGCGAGGTCTTCCGGCCACACCGAATAAATAGATCACATTTTAGCTAAGTTTTAGATAATCCTAACGAAACGTTAAGCGATTATGTAATATAATAACTATGAAATCGGGCAATAGACCCGAAACGTGTGAATTACATTAGGGTGTGGGGCAAATGGCTTTAGAAAGGCCTTCAGCAGAAACTATGAAGCTAGCGGCGGATAACTTTCCGCCCTCTTCTGATGCGGGAATCGTTGATACCTTTTCCGTGTTTGGCGCGCGTGATCCCCAAGAGGCTCTTAAAGAGCGCCTGCAGGCCGAGCAGAAAGCTGAAATCGCACACAATGCAGGGATGCAGGTCGGAACAGCGCTCAATGAAGGTATTATTCTTGATGATGCCGGCGCGCGTCGCACAATTCAACAAACTGAACAGGAACGACAAAAGCGTGCTAAAGAAAGCGTTTCGTTACATGAAACTCTTGAATCGCTTAGAGACTACGAGAAAGGTCTAGCCGATAAACACGGTGAGCACTTTGCTGAAAACCTGCTTTCCGATCTAAACCAAGACGGTCTTATCGAAGACGACGATTACAAGCGTATCATGTCAATCGAAGATCAAGAGCAGCGCCGCGTTGCGATTGCGGCGGCTATACAGGACGGATTGGACTCTGGGCGTATCCAGCCGGAAGATTTAAAAGACCATCCGTGGGCACAAGATTGGTTGCGTCGACATGAGGAAGTGGCTGTTAAGCGTGAATTAGAGGCTAAGGCTGCTCTTGAAGGTGATTATGAGCCAGATCAGGTGATGGAGTCATCAAAATATGCCAGTTTGACGATTGAAAGCGATAGCCAAGAAAACAATGCCGATAAAATTGACAAAGATGTAGTTGTCGATGGGGACAAGGTTCAAAAAGTAGAAAACACCGGATTTTCATTCGGTGGTGGGTCTATGAACCTTTAAGGGCTTGGATCATTTCCTGAAATTGAAGCGCTCGTTAAAAGCACTTTTCCGGTTTTTGCCTCAGCTACCATTGATCGCAAACGATCGGCGTCACGTATCTCTTCTAAATTAAAACGAACATCACGTTGCTCTATATCCATCCAAGAAGAGCCATTCACTAGGAAATCAATACCCGTTCCATTTTTACCATAGCTTGTCTGAACAAAACATTCTGCCTCAACCCCAGCTGTTGCGAGGGTTCTTACAAGCCATGTTCCAACTTCTTCTGGTGTGTTGTCGCCTAAATCTTGTCCGGGGAATACTGCGATACCTATTTTACCGGGGTTTTGATCCGAGTAATCCCAAGCGCTCGACCCAGCATTCATAATGCGGCCAACAGAATTTTGACGAAGTGGAGCGCATTCAGTTGTTTGTGACCAAGAGGCGGGTTGAGCTGTCGGTTGTTGAGCGGTGGCCGTCATTGGTGAAAGTACCAACGCGCCCGCCATCGCCGCACCGACGAATTTGCCTGTAAGGGGGAGTTTGAAACGGTTTGCGCGCTGATCGCCCGCGCTTGAGCTAGAGTTTCTTGCTATCAAATATTTATGTGGCGGCAATTCGACCCCGCCAAAGTCACACATAATATACGCGGGATTGTGGATATTTGCAAGTTTTTGCAGATCCCGCCTTGCGAAAAAACCGTTAAAAAACGATGGTTTAATGATAACGCAACACTGGAGATTACGGAAACCTCTAACACACTGGAATCCTTGATTTTCGAGCTTTTGAGGAGCGAAAAATGACGATTTTCAGAAATCCATCGTTTCTTGAAAAACAAGGGGAAAGCCGTGGAAGGAGCATTCACTAACGGTTACAGCGCAGGACAGCGATACGGATATGCGCGTGTTTCAAAGCGCTCACAGAACGAAGCACGCCAGCTTGAGGCTTTGCGTGAGAAATGTGACGTGGTGCGGGTGGAAAAGGCCTCGGCAGTGAAGGCACGACCTGTTTTTGATCAACTGCTGGCTGACCTAAGGGCTAGAGACACTCTGGTTATTCTTGACCTTGATCGGGCGTTCAGGAGCGTTCTGCAGGCTATACAAACGGCGACGCTATTACGGGAGCGTGAGATCAACCTCGTTATCTTGAATGCGGGCATCGACACATCGAACGAGTTCGGCGAAGTCGTGTTCGGTATACTGGCTTTGCTAGCGGATTTCGAGCGCAAGGTCATCGTGCGGCGCACTAAGGAAGGACTGGCCGCGGCCCGCAAGCGCGGTGTGCGGCTGGGGCGCCCTTATGCGCTGAGTGACGCGCAAATCCGGCGAGCGCATCACCGTATAAGTTCGGGGCAAGCTCCCGCCTACAAGGTAGCCGCACGGCTAGACGTATCTCCTGCAACGCTCGTCAGCGGTTTTACACGACTGGGGTTGTAACTTATACACTTTCAAGTTGCTTGTGCTGGAGGGTGTTGTGAGCGCTAGAGAAGGATTTCCCATTCGATCAAAATTAGAAATACTGATCGCCAAAACATGGTGGGTTGTACGTTATATACTCAATTTATTCGTTGCTGTATTTACTTGCTTTCTTCTAACGCTCTCTATTTCCCGCTTGCTGAACATAGACTTGGTTAACTGGGAAGGATTTCTGGGTTGGGTACTGGAAAACTTTGGGGAAAACATAGCTGACTTTGTTGCATGGCTTATAGAAGTTATCAAAACTGGCTATTTGGTAGTCCTCAATTTAATCACTATCTACTTGATTGTGGGTGCTCTAATGCGGCTTTCGGTTCGCAATATCGGTCTCCATCTCGAAGGCGTGAAGATTTGGAGGCCGACTTTCAAAGAAAAAGACTTTATTACACCGGAGCAACTAAGGGACGATAAAAGGCAGGAGCTTAAAGAAGCAAAGCGTCACTATTTTTTATGGCCAGAACGACTTCGGATTGACTGGAAGGAACGACATTATTCACTTAGCCCATTACGGATGCTCTGCTTCAGCTTACTGACCTTGGCATTATTCGTCTTGATATTCACAGGCATCACGCCCCTGCGCTAAACAAGTTGTTTTTCGATGTCACAAACGGCACGATAGAGTGGCAAAATTTAATGAATCATTTAGTCAGTTGCTATGAACCCTATTGAGATCGAGGAACAATTATCCAAACTAGCAGGCGAGCCATTCGACGCTGCTGAGTTCCCGTTTCAATTCCTCGAATGCTTTGGCAACAAGCCAACCAATATCAAGTCCCTGCGTAAGGGCAAAACCAACAAGACCGACATAGACGATGGCGTTCTACAGCGCTTGAACATCCACATGCTCATGGTCGATGCGGGCGGCGTTGACGGGGCGATGGACGCGCTTCGAGCCAGCAAGGCAACGACAAAAAACAAAGCCAAATTCATCTTTGCCACGGATGGTGAAACCGTGGCTAGCGAGAACCTGAACACAGGCGATCACTTGGCTTGTGACTTTGACAAGCTGGGTGAGAACTTCACCTTCTTCCTTCCGCTTGCGGGCATATACTTCACGGCTGAGATCAAAAATCAGGACGTGGATATCAAGGCGACGGCTCGCCTGAATAAGCTCTATATGGAGCTACTGAAAGAGAATCCCGACTGGACAACACCGGAACGCCGCCACGATCTGAACCAGTTTATGGCGCGGCTGATTTTTTGTTTCTTCGCTGAAGACACGGACATTTTCCTCGGCAATGACCTTTTCACGACCACTATCAAACAGATGAGCGACTCTCGCTCAGGCAATGTGACTGAAGTGGTCGCGGCCCTGTTTGACGCGATGGACACGCCGATTGAGAAACGCGATCCAGTGGTTATCCGACCATGGGCGAATGCGTTTCCTTACGTTAATGGTGGTCTGTTCGGTGGCAATAAGGACGTGCCGAAATTCTCCCGCATTGCCCGGTCTTATATGATCGCGGCGGGAGAATTGAACTGGTCGAAGATCAATCCTGATATTTTCGGTTCAATGATCCAAGCGGTCGCCGATGATGATGAGCGCGGCTCGCTCGGCATGCACTACACCTCGGTCCCGAATATCCTCAAAGTTTTGAACCCGCTCTTTATTGATGATTTGCGGGAGAAGTTGGAAGATGCAAGCAACAATAAGCGCAAGCTGCTCAACCTGCGCAAACGCATCGCGAATATCCGCATTTTTGACCCGGCCTGTGGATCGGGGAATTTTTTGGTCATTGCCTATAAAGAGTTGCGCAAGATTGAGGCGGAAATTCTTGATCGTCGCGGCGATGAAAACCGTAACACTGTTATCAGCCTTGAGAACTTTTACGGCATTGAGATCAAAGATTTTGCCGCGCAAATCGCGCAGATCGCGCTCTTGATTGCCGAGTTCCAATGCGACGTGCTCTACATCAATCAGGTGCAAGCCTGTAAGAACATGCTGCCGCTGGATAAGGCCAATAACATCGTCATCGGCAATGCATTACGCCTTGATTGGTTAGAAGTCTGCCCACCAACCGCTCCCGTAGATGTCGTGAAAGATGCGGACGATGACCTTTTCGACACACCGTTGGAGCAAACTGAAATCAATCTGGATGAGGATAATCTGGGTGGGGAGACGTATATTTGTGGGAATCCTCCTTATAAAGGAGCAAGGAAGCAAGATAAAATAGAAAAACATGATCTGGAACTAGCGTTCAAGGGTCACAAAGATTTCAAAGATGCAGACTATGTAACTGGCTGGTTTCTAAAGTCTTCGAATTATTGCAACCAAACGGGCGCTATATTCACATTAGTTTCGACTAGCTCTGTCTGCCAAGGTGAGCAGGTGCAGTTTGTATGGCCGCGAATTTGGAAGAATGACCAAGAAATTTACTTCGCTTATACACCATTCCAATGGAAGAATAATGCAGCGAATAATGCAGGTGTGTATGTAGTGATACTTGGAATCCGGAATAGGACTTCCGCCCCTAAGATTCTTTTTGATGAACTTCAGAAAAGATTCGTAAGCAATATATCTCCATATCTAACGGATGGAGAAGATATTGTTGTTCAAACGGCCAAACGCCCTGTTTCGCCTGAACTCTCCAAAATGATTATGGGAAACATGGCGCGAGATGATGGCAACTTAATTCTTTCCCCTGAAGAACGAAACGCAATCATCCGAAAGCACCCCGTGGCCGATAAATTTATTACCCCCCTTATTGGAACAAAGGAATTGGTTGGCGGCACGCTGCGCTACGCACTTCATCTGACTGTGGGAGAAGAAGCTGAGTGGTCGAGGATACCTCCAATAAAAACAAGAGTTGACGCAGTTGAGAACTTTCGGAAGGCTTCGAAGGCAAAAACCACTAATGGATATGCGAGCGTACCGTACAGATTTGCGCAGTATTGCCACGAAGATAAACGAGCCCTTATATTACCTTCTGTAACTCCTGAAGAAAGAACCCACGTAACGCCATTGCTATTAGCGAGAGGCACAATGGTCACTAATCTGGCGTACGTATTATATGACTTTGACCTTGAACTTTTTGCGGTTTTGGCATCGCGGTTACATATCGTATGGGTGAGGTCAGTATCCGGTCGACATGGATCAGGCGTAAGATACACACCCACGATTAGTTATCATACTTTCCCTGTCCCAAAGATAAGTGCGCAAGATAAAGCTACATTGAGGGAATGTGCAGCAGACATTATGCTCGCTCGCGCTGCGCATTTCCCCAAAACCATTGCTGAGCTATACAAACCTGAAGACATGCCGGACGATCTTCGCGCCGCGCATGAACGTAATGATGAAACGCTGGAGCGCATCTATATTGGCCGCCGCTTCAAAACCGATACCGAGCGCCTCGAAACCCTGTTTGATCTGTATACCAAGATGACGAAACGGAAGGCGGCTTAATGAGTAGCCTCACCGACATTGAAAAGCGTTATTTTGAGAAGCTGCTAGATATGGGCGGCGGTTATGTGCTCGACTATACCGATGCAAGCTTCGGCGAGTTCTTTCGACGTCACAAGGTCGATATACACAGTCCTAAATACCAAACCATCGGGACTTCTAAGGCCAAGAAACTTAGGTCATTTTGGGAGCAAGAGTCGGATAAACTTGTCGCAGAAGTGCTCAGCGAAATGGTCGCCTCATATCAAGCGAGCTGTGAGCTAGACGGAAAGGTGTTGGATAAAGTTGCTCTCAGTAGGTCGAAAGAGATCATAGCTCGTTTGAGTGGAAAGGCTACTCCGCCAATAGCAGCAAACACTGAAAATGAATTTCTTGATCGTGAATTTTCTATTCCCAATATTGAGCAACTGCCGGTTGAGCCATCAGTAGTTCCAATAATAAAAGAACGCTTACAGGAGGCAAGGACCACATTAAAGTCTGGAGCAAACCTTTCTGTTATATTCCTTTGCGGAAGTGTCCTTGAGGGTGTTTTGTTAGGCGCCGCTCAACGGCAGCCAGCGGCTTTTAATAAAGCTTCAGCAAGCCCGAAAAAACGAGACGGTTCAGTCAGAAATTTTCAAGACTGGACTCTCGCCAATCTCATAGATGTTTCTTGTGAAATTGGTCTTCTCAAGCCAGACGTTAAAAAATTTAGTCACGGCCTTCGAGATTTCAGAAATTACATTCATCCTTATCAACAAATGGCGTCTGGATTCGCGCCAGACAAACATACCGCCAAAGTTTGTTTTCAAGTGTTGAAAGCAGCGCTTGCAAGCGTCGCAGGAGAGCGAGGATGAAAGTAAATGACCAAATACAAACTCTAAAGAAAGAGAGCCGCGCATGAGCGAGCCAGATAAAATAAGCCCCCCACAATCCATTACCACTAACTTTGCAACCAATGGAAAATCCAAATCATCAGACTCCATGGGGATGCGGGCGATGCAGGCGCGGGCATGGAAATATCGCGGTGAGCAATATTTGCTGATTAAGTCTCCACCTGCCTCTGGGAAGTCTCGGGCGCTCATGTTCATCGCTCTGGACAAGCTGCATAATCAGGGCGTTCGTAAAGTTATCATCGTAGTGCCTGAGCGCTCTATCGGGTCGAGCTTTGCCAATGAGCCTCTTGCCAAGTTTGGATTCTTTACCGACTGGAATGTTGAGCCGCAATGGAACCTGACAAATGCGGCGGGCGCTGACGCCGAGAATGTGCCCAAATCAACAGTTAAAGCCGTTGGTGCGTTTTTGGAAAGTGATGCGAGTGTTTTGGTAACAACCCATGCTACGTTCCGTTTTGCGGTTGAAGAGGTCGGGATTGAGACATTTGATAATTGCCTGATCGCCGTTGACGAATTTCACCATGTCAGTGCCGATAAGGACAATGTCTTGGGACGGCAGCTTGGCGCGTTCTTAGATCGCGACAAAGTTCATGTCGTCGCCATGACTGGCAGCTATTTCAGGGGCGATTCTGTTCCCGTACTAGCACCCGAAGATGAGGCGCGGTTCGAGACCGTGACCTATACCTATTATGAGCAGCTCAACGGTTATGATTATCTGAAAACCCTCGACATCGGATATAGCTTTTATTCGGGCGATTATATTGAGGCCGTTCCCCAAGCTTTCATTGAAGACCTTAAAACCATCATCCACATTCCAAACGTCAATGCGCGTGAGGCGGGGCGGTATGACAAATATCGCAGCGCGGAAATGATAATGGAGCATTTGGGCGAGTGGCAGGGGCGCGATCCTGAAACGGGTTTCCAACTCGTTAAACGGGCGGACGGTAAAGTTCTGCGCGTGGCAAATCTTGTCGATGACGATCCGAACTTGCGTTCGCAAGTGGTCAATTCTCTGAAAGACCCCGTACAAAAAATGAACCGTGATTGGGTTGATGTTATCATAGCTCTTGGCATGGCCAAAGAAGGCTTTGATTGGGTGTGGTGTGAGCACGCGCTTACCATTGGCTATCGCGCCAGCCTGACCGAAGTTGTTCAAATTATTGGACGCGCTACGCGTGATGCAAAAGGCAAAACTAAGGCACGTTTCACGAACCTCATTGCCGAACCTGATGCCGCCGAGGATACGGTTGTTGATGCAGTCAATGATACGCTCAAAGCTATCGCGGCCTCGCTCTTGATGGAACAGGTGTTGGCCCCGCGTTTTAATTTTACCCCGCGCCAAGCAGGTCCGCAGCCCGGCTTTGACTATGAGGGCGGGTATCAGGAAGGCAAAAGCAATGTCGGTTATTCCGAGGACGGGGCGGTGCACGTTGAGATTAAAGGCTTGGTCGAACCGAAATCCGATGACGGCAAACGTATTGTTGAAGAAGACTTGAATGAGCTGGTCACATCCTTTCTGCAGGATAACCGAACGCTGGAGCGTGGGCTTTTTGATGATGAGGTTATTCCAGAAGAGCTGACGCAAGTCTCAATGGGGAACATCGTTCGCACGCGTTACCCTGAATTGTCCGACGTGGATCAGGAGGCCATACGGATGCAAGCGGTGGCTGCGATCAACCTTATCCAGAAAGGCAAAGCGACAGCCGCAGAAAATGATGGCGGTGACGAGCTTAAAGCAAATACCGCGCTGGTGGATGGCATTCGTAAATATGCCATGGACGTGCGCGAGCTTGATATTGACCTGATCGACAGCATCAATCCGTTTCAGACTGCCTATTCCATCATGTCAAAAGCGATGGATCAAAATACGCTTATGCGCGTCAAAGAGGCTATTTCCGCGAAGCGGATAAAGCTGACGCCAGAAGAAGCCGTTGATTTTGCGCGCAGAGCCGTTCGGTTCAAGCGAGAACACAATCGTATGCCTGAGCTGACGGCCCAAGACCCGTGGGAGCAGAAGCTGGCCGAAGGGGCGCTTGCCTTCAAACGCTTTAAGGCGGAGGGCAAATATGAGTGATCTCGACCTCGACGAATTAGAAGCCGAACTTGGCGGCCCGATAGAGGTCAAAGCTACGCCGAAGATAAGCGCTGAGCAAGCGCGTGTCGTTGCTGGCTTTGAAGATATTGTTAAATTTCATGAAGAGCATGGTCGCCCACCTCGCCATGGTGAAGGGCGCGATATATTTGAGCGTATATATGCAGCGCACTTGGATGCACTGCGCAAGCAACCGCGCTTTCACGAGTTGCTGGCCGATCTTGATAAGCTTGGCTTGTTGCAATTGAGCGCCGACGATCCTGACGATCTTGATGAAGATGCGCTACTAGATGAGCTTGGCGGTTTGGATGATGAAATTTCAACACTGAAACATGTGAAACCCAGAAGTGAAAAAGCAAGTCCAGATGAAGTTGCTCAGCGCAGAGCATGTGAAGACTTTAAGCGTTTTGAGCTATTGTTTTTAAAAACCAAAGCAGAACTCAAACAAGGCACGAGAGAAGCCAGAGAGTTTGGCAAGGACATAGAAATTAGAGCCGGGCAATTTTTTATTTTGCGTGGTCAACTCGCTTTTGTTGCGAAAGTCGGTGAAGAACGCACAGCACCTGATGGGACACCTGACGCACGGTTACGAGTCGTTTACGACAATGGAACTGAAAGCAACCTTCTGAAATGGTCACTCCAACGCGCTTTGTACAAAGACGAGCGCGGCCGAAGGATCACCGACCCAATAGCTGGCCCTTTATTCAAAGAACAGGCAATGCAAGGAACCGAGAGCGGGACGATTTATGTTCTACGGAGCAAGTCCGACTTACCTTTGATCGCCGAAAACCGTGAGCTTGTTCATAAAATTGGGGTTACGGGCGGAAAGGTCGAAACTCGTATCTCCAACGCGGCCAATGATGCGACTTACTTGCTCGCAGATGTCGAGATTGTCGCTACCTATCAGCTTTACGATATAAACCGCACAAAGCTTGAGAATATGATCCAGTCATTTTTTGAGGCGGCGCGGCTAGATATCGAAATTAAAGATCGATTTGGAAAACCCGTTCGTCCCAAAGAGTGGTTTATCGTTCCCCTAAGCGCAATTGATGAGGCTGTTGAACGGATCAAGGACAAATCAATTGGCGAGTATGTTTACAGTGTGAGCGAAGGCAAGGTGATAGAAAGCGATTTGGGATGAGCGATTTTACTTTCGATGGAAATAAAAGGTCTTCCGAGAATTCTGCGAATTTCTTGCAGAGTATTGAAGATATTGACCCCGAAATGGCTGAAATTCTCCAAGTGAATTGGGATAAGCTCCTCACCGTCGTTCGTGAAGGAGAGAGGGACTCAAAGGCTAGAGCGGAGTTTAACGAGACTATCGCTGTCGCTTTGGATGAATTCCTGACGCGAGATACGGACGGGGAAAACGAGTAATGCCGCGCTACTTCCTCAAAAGATTGAAAATCGAGGGATTTCGCGGCGTCAATAATCAAGGTAACCCGCTTGATATCAGCTTTAGGCCTGAAGCCGTAAACTCAGTCTTTGCTGTCAATGGAATCGGAAAAAGCTCAATATTTGAGTCTCTATATTACGCGATCCACGGAACGATCCCCAAGCTTAATGTTCTGAAAGCCCATGAACGCCCTCAAGATTACTATTGCAACCGCTTTCATTCCGGCAATAAAGCAATGATTGAAATAGAGCTAGAGCCAGATGACGGCGGAGCGGCAGTCACCGTCAAAGTGGAACGCGATGATTCTGGCAACCGAACTGTTACCAGTCCTAGCGGACACAGCGATCCCGAACGCTTTCTCGCTACACTAAATGAGGCATTCGCGCTTTTAGATTACCGCACCTTCTCGCGCTTCATTGAAGAATCTCCCTTGGAGCGCGGTCGTACGTTCTCTGCGCTTCTTGGTCTTTCTGAATACTCTGATTGCCGTCAGGCGCTGCAGACTGTCTCTGATACGCGCACTACAAATTCCGATCTTGATATCAAGGTGCTGGCCACTCAGATCAAAGCCGCACAGACTTCAGTCCAGCAATCCTTGGCCGCACTCCGCACCAGTTTTGAGAAGGTCACAGGAATACCGCTCGATGATGTGGACAAACTTGTTCAATTTTCAGCTCAAGTTTCCCAAGCTCTCGGAAATGTTGAACTCCTAAAGGAACATTTCGTCGGCAAGAATCTGGGAGAAATCGATTTCGATGAGATCAAGGCAGCGATAAAAACGGCTGAAGGTGGAGAAAAACGCAAAGACCTTGAGAAAGTCATTACCGACATTGCTGCGTTGGAAGCTCTGAAAACGCATGATGCAGCTGTGATTGGTGTAGAACAGAAGAATATCAAAAAACTTATCAGTGAACGGGACGAGTTACTAGAAGCAACCCGGGGAGACCTCTTTGAAAAACTCTATTCAGCGGCTCAAGAAGTCGTAGAAAGTGATGTATGGACTAATGAAGCGCTGTGTCCGCTCTGTGACAGTGATCTTCAAAGCTCCATAAGCACTCATATCAACGATCAACTTGCCCAATATGCCGAGACAGCGGCTAAGACAAAAGAACTTGCCGAGCTCTGGGAAGGTTCCTTTTGGCGACGGTGCCTATCCGAACACGAAAGTGCAAAAGTGCTCGGCGTCAATACCAAAGAATACATTCTTGCCAGTCTAGATTCCAAGATTCAATCGGGCGAAATTAGCGAGACCAGCGTTAACTCCGCAATTGCCCGAACTTCAGCGCTTGGCCAGCTCGCACATGAATCGCTTAGTAAGGCGGAGGAACGTAAGTCGCAGCTAGAAGCGGAGCTGCCGTCGTCTCTCGTTCAGCTCACTGAGCAAGTGGAGTATGGGCGACAGTATAAAGACGCACTCGCAGAATATACAGCAGGTCAATTGGAAGAAGCCAAATTACAGTCACAATTAGATATTCGTGAACGTTGGAAAACATTCATTTCAAAGGTCGCGTCTGGATATGCGACTGCGGAGGCGGTGCTGTCCAAGACCAAAATTAGCGGCATCGATGCCGAATACAAATCAATGTATAAGGACATCATGCAAGTTGGTGACGTAGTTCCTGATCTTCAGCGCGCCGACGACAAAGAAGATCTCAATGTCGAACTCAGCGACTTCCATGGCCAACATAACCTATCAGCACGGGCTTTGCTTTCCGAAAGTTACCGAAATGCTCTTGCGGTCTCAGTATTTCTTGCGGCCGCTATGAAGCATTCCGGTGTTCCGCGTTTCGTTGTTCTTGACGATGTGACATCAAGCTTCGACGCAGGTCACCAATATTTCTTGATGGAGCTTATCCGGACGAAGCTACAGCAACCGCAAAATTCTAGTGGCCTGCAGTTTATTATTTTGAGTCATGATGGTTTGCTAGAAAAGTATTTTGACAGGTTAGGAAGCACTGCCGATTGGCACCACACAAAATTGCAAGGCTCGCCGCCCATGGGCGATATTCTTCACCAGTCACAGGGGGCGGATCGACTTAAAGCACGCGTTACCACCCTACTGTCCGCTGGGCAGATAAGTGAAGCTGAGCCCCTAGTTAGACAGTACCTTGAATACAAGCTCCAACAAATTATCCGTAAGGTGGACATTCCAGTGCCGCTTGATTTCGCAATTAAGGACACAAATAAGATGGTTCAAAATTGCCTCGACGCCATAGAGAAGGCGATTATTCTTCACCAAAGAGCAGGCACTCTGGTTCTGGACGCACAGCAAGTTCAGGATATTCAGAATTCACACGTTCCCGCAATCGTGGGCAACTGGGTCAGTCATTACGCGACAGGCGGTAGTAGCAGTTTTTCTGCACCTGCCCTCAACGGGATAATCAATTCTATAGATAATATGTCTGAGTGTTTTCGGTACGACGATGTATCTTCAACTTCTCCCGTTAGACGTTGGTATCGATCTCTTTCACAAAGATAAAATATTGGCGTCCGGGCGGGCTTTCGTGAACCGAGCCTGTAGTCTCGGCCATTCGGCTTCAATCCCTGACGCCTTAGGGGTGGCATCCCCTCAGCGCACTTCACAAAAAATGGATCGGTCTCCCGAGGCTCGGCGCTAGCGCCTGCGCCCGCCGTCAATTTTTTGCTCCGTTTGCACACCCCCGCTTTCGCCAAGGGGCAAGGGTTCATTGCGAACCCTTAACCTGACGGAGGTTTTTATGTCAGATGAAATCAGAATCTATGTGGCCTGTCTGGCCAGTTACAATAACGGCATTCTGCACGGTTCATGGATAGACGCTACGCAGGGAGAAGAAGGCATTTGGCGCGATGTGAGCCAGATGCTTTTGAAATCACCTGCTGAGTATGCCGAAGAATGGGCTATTCATGACTATGTAGGCTTTGGCGATATTTGCCTGTCTGAATATGCCAGCTTTGACACGGTTGCCGAGAATGCGGCCTTTATCGAAAAGCATGGTGAAATTGGCTCTAAACTGGTCGCTTTCTTTGGGAACATTGAAGATGCAGAAAACGCAATCAGTGAACATTACGCAGGCGAGTATGACCGCCTAGAGGATTACGCGGCGGAACTCACCGAAGAGACCACGCAGATTCCTGAAAATCTCCGCTATTATATCAACTATGAGAAAATGGCGCGAGACTTGGCCATCAATGATGTGATGACTATCGAAGTCGGTCAAAGCGTCCATGTCTTCTGGAGGTTTTAATAATGACATCTCCAGAAGCAATTCCAAACACATATCAGCCAAGCCACCCATGGTATTATCGTTTGGGTGCTCCGCCATTGTTTCCATCGCAAATCAAGGCGAGCGTGGACGTAGAACATTATCCCGATTTTATGATTGAAGATATTCTTGCCGCTACCGCCATGGCAGAGCCGCAACGCTCCGAACGTTTACGAAGTATTCGCTGTAAAATTCGTGCAGAACTGCGGCGCGATCTTGCGATATATCTTGAGCGATTGCGCGAACTGAAAGCAAGGCGCTTAGACCCATCCCCCGAAGATCAGCCGATTGCATCATGTGTCTACACGGCAATGAGCCTGAAACATAATCATATCTATAATGATTATGCCCAGCTTATGATATGTGAGAAATTTCTTTCCGAACAAGGTGATTTGTTCTCGCAGATATAGAAAATGAAAGTCTTGCGCGGAAAGAAATTTCTACGGCTCCGGCCCGTGTGAAATGCAATAATTTTGCCTGTCTTGTTCGAGTTGCCTTTGTATGGACTGCGCCCGCTCCGCATGTCGTAGTTTGAAAACCTCAATGCGCCTACGCTCGCGAAGGTGTCGCCAAACCATTTCATCTTTGGCCTTCTGAAGCGCCTTAGCCTCTTGATAGGCTTCACGCTCATTCTTGCGTTTAATCCGCCTATGCTCACCGCGCAGATGATCCCACAAGCCCGATAAACCGCGCCGGAACCGCGCTTGCCGGTCTTTATTGGACGCAATACGCTTTGTCTCTTGGTGCTTAGAAAAGGCATCACGTTCGCGGCGTTGCGCCTCCACAAGTGTCTTGCGCTTGTTTTCAAAGGTCTCTTGCGCCTCAGCGGCGCGGGCATCCACGCCAGTCGTCAGGCGGCCCAGCATCGCGCCCATGGTTTTTCGGATTTGATTTTGTGTTTCCGTCACGCTGGGCAAGGTTTCTGGCTTGCCCAGTCGCGCAGTAAGCTCTTTTTTCTTTTTCTTGGCCATGCGCGAGAGCGAATAGACCTCAAGATCATGGTCAATCACAACGAAGCCCCGCCGGTCACCACGGGCGAGGCGATACCCCCGTTCATCCAAAGCATACTCAAACGAAGTTTTAGAATCAGAAATAGCCCATGCATCTTGCAGGCTTGCACTTATGGCTTTGGCGTCTTTTCCGGCCCGCTTAGCCTGTTGCCATTGAGCCAGCGTAAAGCGGCGCGGTTGACCGCCAGCGCGATAGGCCAGCCCTTCGGGCATTTTCCAGCCGCGTTCGATGAATATATCCCGCGACAATTCCATCAGCTTTTGATGATCAAAGGGAATGTGAACAGCTTTAAGCTCTTGCGTATCAATACGGCTAAACACGCAATGCGCATGGCGGCGACCGTATTTCTCATGAAAAACAATCACACGCGGTTGGCCAGTTAGGCCAAGCCGCGACTCGGCCTCATCTATTATCTCAATAAAATCGGAAGTGCTTACCTGTTTATCAAGCGGAGGATTAACCGACATGCTGTAGAGGAACTTCTTACAACGGGTGGCGCATGACGTGGCATAAGCCTCATTCAATGCGCCCATCACGGTATCTGATACGAATCCCCGCACTTCATGCAACTCGATATGTTCATTCTCATCTTTCATGAGATGCACAGCGAGATCGCGCGCCCCGCCGCGTTGATTACCGACTATGATTGCCATCTTAGCCTTTCGCCTTAATGCCCAACGCCTCAATCAAATCTTTGCGAATGGCTAGAACGAGTGCGCAGGTTGCCCGCAATTCCTCTTCCAAATCCTCTGATAAAGGCAAAGCCCCGTCCATAGCCGCATCAGCAATCTTATTGAGATTAGCGGCAATACCGGACTGGCCCAAAGCGCCCAGAATGCGAGCGGCCATATCCGTCTTGATGGAAAGACTAGAATTTTTGTTTGTGTCGCCCTGTAAGGCTGCATGGCGCACATAAGTGCTTACACTATCCTTACCCGCTAGCAATTTAAGCTTAGCCTTCTCGGAAGAAGTAACGCGAAACGAAACG
Source organism: Litorimonas sp. (assembly GCA_029936425.1). Lineage (GTDB taxonomy): Bacteria > Pseudomonadota > Alphaproteobacteria > Caulobacterales > Maricaulaceae > Litorimonas. The sequence goes on along the minus strand of JAPYSU010000003.1, from coordinate 85,485 downwards.
GGGTGTAGTGTTTCTTTAGTCTTTGAGGCAGGCCCTTTCGGTTGTGAGGCTTGATTGTAGTTAGCGGAGATATTGGCAGATGCAGGCGGGATCATAGCTCAAATGACTCCCATTCTAGATCACAGTCTTGAAGGATGGACTCCCAATCTTCAAAGACGCGAACCAGCTCGTCAAAATCATAGCTTTCAAAATGTTCGGCAGTACGATTAAATTCGGCTCTGGTGTTTAAGGAATTTCCTTCCAGCCGCACCATTGTCTTTTCTTTAATATCCACTGAATTTGACTGGAATTTGGGTATAATACCCTAAGATTATAGCTCTGTTCATCATAAGTGTGATGCATAACATTTGTTAACTCCATTTTGTCTTTTTGCCTGCATTGTCAGGCAAGTAGAAAGAAAATGGGAATTTTGAGATGATTCGCACACATTTGAGTGCAGAACAAACTCCGACTAATTCGGCAAGAGATGAGGTATTTGTAACCGGCCACCGGGATGACGGTACGGTAGAAACCATGCTGGATCGACGCGAAACAAATCGTAGAACAGAAGATTATTTCTGGCTTGAGCGCCTTGGTGAGTTGTCTGGACAGGCCCTAATGGTGTTCGACAAAGACCTGAATCTTGAATATTCCAACATACTGACTGTTCAGCTCTTTGGCCTGAGCGAGTCGGACTTTGAAAAACTCACCTGTTATGATGACCTGATACAGTATTGTGTCGCCAGGGGAGATTTCGGCCAAGGGTCAGAAACGACTTTGAGAGCTTTAACAGAAGACCTCATTACGAACGCCCGAATTCAGTCGCGTGAAAAAAAAGCCGATTGGCAAATTTCGACTCCTGCGGGAAAGCATCTGTCCTTTTCTCAGGGATATGGGCGTGATGGCCGCATGCTTGTGACTATCAGAGATGTGACAGATAGAGTCGAAACACAACGCGCGCTCGACATTGCTATGGATGTCGGTGATGCTGGATATTGGGTTTTAAATTTCGAAACAAATAGCTGGAAGACCTCCTCTAAGAGCTTTTTAAGACTTTTTGGAGCCGAGAGGATTCGCCAAGCAGAAAATGAAGGTTTTATCTGTCTTCTACACCCGGAAGATAAAGCCTTTTGCGAAGAGGCCTGGAAGACCTCAATTAAATCCCGGCAGCCCTGGGCTGAAAAGGTCCGCATTCTGGACGTAGACGGAAATTCCATTCACCTAAAAGTAAACGGCGTTCCGCAACTCTCCCAGACAGGGCGTGTGACGAGCATGTTTTGCTACTACGTCGATATTACACAAGAGGCAAAAGAACAGAAAGAACAGGGTCTTTCTCTTGAAAAAGCGCGAAAGGCTTTAAAGGTCAAAAATGATATATTGGCCCGCTTAAGTCATGACGTCCGGACCCCCATGAATGCTGTCATCGGCATTTCCGATGCCCTCCTGCATCATCATCCTGATCCTGTCACAAAGCCCAAGCTGGAACTTATTCAAAACTCTGCCGAGAAAATCATTCGTATTGTGGATGGCACCTTGGATCACAGCAAGATGGAGGAACGTAAGCTCACCCTCGCTGCGACGCCAACTGACCCTAAAGCCTGTGTTGAGATGGTCTGCAGACTTTGGGAAGAGCAGGCCAAAAAGAACCAGACAAAACTGACCTATAGTTTCGATCCCTCCCTACCCCCGCAAATTATGCTGGATGGTTTCCGTTATGAGCAGTGCTTAAACAACCTCCTTTCAAATGCGATTAAGTTCACACAGGGCGGCAATGTCCATGTTGTTCTGACAACCGTTGCGAAGTCAGGGGGCCCTAGCCGGCTTGTCCTTGCCGTCAAAGATAACGGGATTGGTATGACGACTGAACAACAGTCACAAATCTTTGAACCTTACACCCAGGCCGACGACTCAATTTCCAGTCGATTTGGCGGCACAGGTCTCGGAATGACAATTACCAAGCAGATTTCTGAATTGATGGGAGGCTCCATCAAGGTGAAATCTGCCAAGGGCGAAGGCACAGTCTTTGTCATCGCAATTCCGTATCAGGAGGTATCAGATGAAGAAATTTCGACGCCTCAAAATGCTATTCAGGCTGAAGAGGAAAGTTTAAAATTAGCTCCTGAGAGTAGCCCTGTTCCGGGGTCAACTGAACTGCAGAAAACTGACCCTGTGAGGAGTCCGGAATCAAAAGCTGAAACTCCGCCGCAGGCACCTGTAGAGATCGTAACATCGGCACCTGAAAAGCCGGCACCTCAGAATGAAATTTCGCAAAAGCCCGCAAAGACAGCTTCACCCGCGACTTCGGAAAGCTTGGTAAGCGATATTTTGGAGACATCTGTTTCCCAGAAAAAAGATGTATCACCTTATTCAAACCTTCGTCTTCTCGTGGTCGATGACAATGCCACCAACCACATGGTCGTCAGTTCTCTACTCAGCAATGTCGTTGGGTCAATTGTGACCGCCAGCGATGGTCAGGAGGCTATTGATCAGCTTGAAAGCCAAGCCTTCGACGTTGTTCTAATGGATATTCATATGCCTGTGATGGACGGGATCGAAGCCACCTTGTCAATAAGGGGGAGCCGCAAACCTTACTCCGATATCCCTATCATCGCTCTCACAGCGGACCCTCAATATCAGCAGAAAAGGCTCTGCCGGAATATCGGTATGGATGAAGCGTTGGCGAAACCCGTAAAGCTCACGGAACTTGTGCATGCTTTTGAGACAATTATGCCAAAATTGAACGGAAATTCCGAAGCGCAAAATAATATTAAGCAAACGGGCTAGTTTCGTACTTTAAAATCCTTATCTTGTGAAGGTAATTCAAGACCGAGCAAGATATGACTTTATATAAATCTCTCCTTTTATCCGGAATAGCCCTGAGCCTGGCGGCCTGCGGTCAAGAAAAGGACAATCTGTTACAAACGGCTTCTGACGAGGCGGTTGAGCAGAGCTGGTGCATTTCAGGAGGGCCGATTTATACGGCCTTGGACGCTCAGCCCACCGTCGAGGCGGTTGCCGTTTCATCCGGCGAAATCACTTACGCTGGCCCCGCATCAGATAACTGGTGCCAAGACGACACCGCCGATCGGATAAATCTGGACGGCGCCGCCCTATATCCAGGACTGACTGACGGACACGCGCATCTCATCGGTATAGGGCTCAGGGAGATGACGCTCAATCTTGAAGGAACCGCCTCCATAGAAGATTTGAAGTCACGTCTCGCCAAAGAAGTTGAACAAACCTCTGACGGTGAAACCATTTACGGACGGGGCTGGATAGAGACTCATTGGCCAGAAGGCCGCTTTCCAACCCGGCAAGATTTGGACGAAGTGGCTCCGAACAATCCGGTCATTCTGACCCGGGCAGACGGTCATGCGGCCATAGTCAATTCTGTTACGTTAGAAAAATCTGGAATTGACAGGAATACGGATGCTCCTTTTGGAGGCGCGATTAATAAAAACTCTGACGGTGTCCCCACAGGCATGCTGATAGACAAAGCTCAAAATCTAGTCTCTGAGTTGATGCCAACTTTGACTTATGAGCGCCGCCAGGAAGCTTATAAAAAAGGCTCTGAGCTTTATGCCTCCAGAGGCTGGGCCAATATCCATTCCATGTCGGTCGATCCGAATGATGTTCCTTTGATGCAAGAGCTTGCCAATAGCGAGGATATAAAAATTCGGGTCTATAACTCTATTGACCTGCAAAATAACCGCGCCATGCCTACTATGGATACGGAAACAGCTGAGAGCGACCTTATCACAACCCGCGCCATCAAACTCTACGCCGATGGCGCATTGGGCTCACGCGGAGCCGCCCTCCTCGCCCCCTACTCTGATGATCCTGACAATGAAGGCCTGATGACGCTTAAGGAGGTTCAAGTTGAAGCCTTTTTGCAAACCGCCTTACGGAATGGCATTCAAGTGAATACCCATGCCATCGGCGATCGGGCCAACCGTTATGTCCTTCAATGGTATAAAGATGCCTTTGAAACGGTTCCTCAGTCGAGTTGGAAAGTCGAAGACCCACGTTGGCGCATTGAACATGCCCAAATTGTAGATGTCTCAGATATTCCCCTCTTCGCTGAATATGACATTATTCCCTCAATGCAGCCGAGCCATGCCATTGGCGACCTTCACTTTGCCGTCGACAGATTAGGCAAAAAACGTCTTGAAGGCGGGTATGCTTGGCGAAGTCTGATTGACGCAGGCTCAATAATCGTCGGCGGATCTGACGCGCCTGTTGAAGTCGGGGATCCACGTATTGAATTTTATGCGGCGACTCAACGTAAAGACACGGAAGGCTACAGCAATGAAAATTGGTATCCTGAGGAAAAGGTGACGCGCCAAGAAGCTTTGAAAATGTTTACAATCTGGCCGGCTTACGCTGCTTTTGAAGAAAACAAGCTCGGGACGATTGAAGTTGGCAAACGAGCTGACTTCAGCGCTTTTAAGACCGATTTAATGACGGCCCCTGGCCCGGAAATTCTGACTAGCGAGCCTCTTTTCACCATGGTGAATGGCAAAATGGCTTTTGACGGGCGAGATAAATAATCCCGCCCTTCAATATCCGGTTCAGTCTCTAAAGTTTTTAAACTGAACGGGTTGTTCTAGCCCCATATCCTTCACGAACTGAATGGCGGCTTGAAGGTCATCTCGTTTCTTTCCAGTCACCCGCAAAGTATCGCCTTGAATGGAGACCTGAACTTTCATTTTTGAGCTCTTGATATCTTTGACGATTTTCTTCGCCATCTCTTTATCAATGCCCTCTTTCACAACAATATTCTGACGCACGGATTGCCCGGCGGCTGGCTCAACTTTTTGGTAGTCAAGCTGTCCAGGCTCTATCCCGCGCTTATGTAGATTACCGCGTAAAATTTCGTGCATTTGATTGAGCTTCAACTCATCATCAGCAAAAACTTTTATGGCCCCATCCGAACTTTCCACGGTCGATTTCGAACCTTTGAAATCATAGCGAACGCCGATTTCGCGCATCACATTCTGAATGGCGTTATCGACTTCCGACATATCAGCTTCTGAAACGATATCGAAACTTGGCATTTTATTAGACCTTTGTGTTTGTATAAGGCTTTAGCTCTTTTCGCGCGACCTGCATACGGTGAACCGCATCAGGGCCGTCAGCAAAACGAAGCGTTCGCATCCCGGCATACATATCCGCAAGCGGCGTATCTTGCGAGACGCCAGTTCCGCCAAACATCTGCATAGCCTCATCTATCACCTTGAGCGCCATGTTTGGCGCGGCCACTTTGATCTGGGAAATATAAGGCGCCGCCGCCCGGGAATCGCCCTGGTCCATCATCCAAGCCGCTTTCAGACAAAGTAACCTAGCCTGTTCAATCGCAATCCGGCACTCCGCAATAATATCATAATTCGCGCCAAGTTTCGCCAGAGGACGACCAAAGGCCGTTCGGCTCAAAGATCGCTCGCACATCAGTTTCAGGGCGCGTTCTGCCTGTCCCACGGCACGCATGCAGTGATGGATACGACCCGGCCCGAGGCGGCCTTGGCTGACCTCAAACCCACGGCCTTCTCCAATCAGAAGAGCGCTGGCTGGGACGCGTACATTCGTAAATTTAATATGCATGTGACCGTGCGGGGCATCATCATGGCCAAAAACCGTCATGGGACGAAGAATTTCTACGCCAGGCAAGTCAGCTTCAATCGCGAACATGGAATGCTGGCCATGACGCGGGACACCACTATCGCGCGCCGCAGTCCGGGCCATTAAAATATAGACCTCGCACCGCGGATCGCCGGCGCCGGAAGACCAGTATTTTTCGCCGTTAAAGACCCACTCATCTCCATCTTTCTCGGCCTTGAAGTCGAGGTTGGTCGCATCAGAGGACGCCACATCAGGCTCTGTCATCAAAAAGGCGGAACGGATTTCTCCTTCCAGAAGCGGCTTAAGCCACTTTTCCTTATGTTCATCCGTACCGTAGCGCTCCAGGACTTCCATATTCCCTGTGTCCGGGGCAGAGCAATTAAACACTTCCGGGGCCAATGTGCACCAGCCCATCTGCTCAGCTAGATACGCATATTCAACCGTCGAGAGACCATACCCGCGTTTTGAATCAGTAAGCCAGAAATTCCATAGCCCCTGCTCTTTCGCTTTGGCTTTCAAACCCTCACGAATTTCATTTTGCCGATCTGTGAATTTGAAACGGTCACCGGCTTTTCCGACCTCTGCATGATACTCTGCATCAGCGTCCAGAATTTCATTCTGAACCATATCGCGTACTTTTTCGACGAGCGGCTTTACGCGCTCGCTCATGCCCAAATCCATGACTGCCATAATCTTTCCCTTACAATTCGCCTGTTTTAATTTTCAGTCTGGCAAGTTGCCCGAGAGCACTTGTCATTTGTCCGTAGTCTTTGAATCTTGGATTGTCGTTTTGCCCGCGATAAAATCTCGCATAAATTTGCTGGATGATAACCGCCAAACGCCAAATTCCGTATACGTAATAGAATTGGAAGCCCGAAACATCCGCTCCGGTTTTTTCTGCATAAAAATCCAGAATTTCCTGTCGCGTCATCATACCCGGCGCGCCGGAGGGCTGCCGCACCATCATTTGCATAAAGGGCGGATCGTCCGCATGAATCCAGTACGCAAGCGTATTGCCCAAATCCATCATTGGATCGCCAAGCGCAGAAATTTCCCAATCCAATATCGCCTCAATCTGAGTCGGGTCACTGGCTTTCAAAATGCAATTATCAATACGGTAATCACCGTGAATAATTGCCGCGCCGCGTTCCTTTGCGGGCATGTTATCCACGAGCCAGCTCTGAACATCTTCAAACTTTTCAATGTCGTCCGTCCAAGCGGCTTCAAATCGGCGATTCCACCCGGTAATTTGTCGGTTCACATAGCCTTGAGGTTTTCCGAAATCTCCAAGGCCGACGGCCTCATAGTCCACGCTGTGAAGGTCGACTAGGGTCTGGAAAAAATTCTCGCAAAGCTGGCGTGTTTCTTTTTCCGACCAGCCCCATTCTTTTGGAATCATATTGTGGATCAGCGGGCCTTCGGATCGATCCATGACATAAAATTCGGCTCCGATAATGGAGGGATCATCCGTATAATAAAGCGTGTCAGGAACAGGAACTTCTCCTTTCAAACCGCTCATCACTTTATATTCGCGGCTCATGTCATGGCCGGATTTAGGTTTATCCCCGAAAGGCGGACGCCGTAAAACCATTCGCCGCTCCGGATAATCCAGCGCATAGGTCAGATTGGATGCGCCAGAAGGATATTGTGTAACCTCAGGCTTCCCTTTCAAATCAGGCAGCGCTTTTTTCAAAACCGTATCTATCGCGTCGATATCCAGCTCTTCGCCTTTGCGAACCTCTACTGTTGGATTAATCTCAGCCATTAAATGACGGCGCCCCCATCGACGATCATGGATTGACCTGTGTAGTAACTTGATTCATCCGACGCCATATAAAGCACCGCGCCCACCATTTCTTCAGGCTGGGCCATGCGTTTAATTGCCAAATTCATTTTGACGTAAACATCCATGGCCGGATTGTCTTTCAAGGCACTGGCGAGTTTCGTATCGGTAAAGCCAGGCAGAAGCGCGTTTACGCGAACGCCGTGTTGAGAATATTCTTTCGCCAAGCCCTTGGTCATGGCAATCAGGGCCGCTTTGCTCATCCCGTAGATCACACGGAACTCAGCCGGTTGCAGCCCGTCAATAGAGGCAACATTGATCACGGAACCGCCGCCATCTGCCTTAAGCAGCTTATAAGCTTTGGTTGTCAGGAAATACGGGCCCCGCGTATTCACTTCTATCGTCTTATCAAACGCGCCTTCACTGGCTTCATGGGCGGGGCCAAAATGCGGGCTGGTGGCGCCGTTATTGACCAGGACATCAAGCCGTCCATAGTCTTTTTCAATCATGGCGAGGACTTTGTCGTGATGATCGAGCTCCCCCAGATGAAGCTCCGCGGAGACAGCTTGCCCGCCCTTCTCCCGAATAGCCTCCGCAACTTTCTCGCAGTCAGCTTGTTTCCGGCTCGAACAAATAACTGTTGCGCCGTGCTCTGCCAAGCCGTGCGCGACAGCCTCTCCAATGCCGCGGGACGCGCCCGCGATCAAAGCAACTTTGCCGGATAAATCAAATCTCTTCGTCATAATTTTTCCCGTTAAGTGGAAGTGTGCTATTTAGTTTTTGCCGCAGCGAAAGCGTCGCCGACTTTTTGTTTCAGCTTTCCCATACCCTCCAGATAAGCATCGGGGAATCTGGCTCGGTTTACGAAATATTCCTGAACGACCTCATGCGGGAAAACATAGAATTGGTCTTTTTCGATAGCCGCTTTCAAAGCGTTGGCGACGTCTGACGGCTCAAGATATCCGTCTTGGCTATTCTCTGCCATCGGCATGCCTTTGGTCATGTCCGAACGAACATATTGGGGGCAAATACAATTTGCTTTAATGCCGTCAGCGCCGTGTTCAATCGCGACCGATTCCGCAAACGCGACTGCGGCGTGTTTTGTGGTCGTATAAGAGGCGCTGCCAATCTGATTTAAAAGACCTGCCGCAGAAGCTGTCACAATGAAGCGTCCGGAGCCCCGTTCGACCCAAGACGGCATAAGGGCCCGCGCCGCATAAACTGACCCCATGACATTAATTTGCCACGCCTGCTCCCAACTCTCATTGCTGGCCTTAGCCACATAGCGTCCATTACCGGAACCCACTCCCGCATTTGAAACATAGGTGTCAATTGGACCGAGGTCGGCTTCTACAGACGCAATAAATTTTTTAACCGAGTCTTCGTTACTGACGTCGCACACATAACCCTTTGCCCCAATCTCCTTTGCGGTTTCAGAGCACTCGACATAATCGCTGATGGCGACTTTTGCGCCATTGGCAATATACATTTCAGCTATCGCACGGCCGATGCCGCCTTTAGCTCCGGTGATGGCAATAATCTGATTTTTGAACATAATTTTACCTTACGGAACAGATGAGGACGAGCAAGTGATTTCCCAGTAACGTTTCTTCCCTGTTTACGGGTTCACGCTTTTGAAAAACACCTTATACTGCGCAGACGGAGAGCGGGGAAATAACTGTGAATAGCACCTCATCAGAATCGATAGAAGTTGAAGCCTTACTAGCCACTAGTGTGCTCGACCGAGATAAAGTTCCCAACAAAAATCAAAGCGAGACATGTTTTTCTTGTGGCTCGCCAATCAAAGGATTGTATTGCAAGGACTGTGGTCAAAAAAATGATGACTATCGACGCTCCATTTTTGCCTTGGCCAAAGAAGGGATCGCCTCTGTTTTCTCTCTCGATTCCCGGATGTGGCAGACCTGGTTTGCGCTTCTTTTCAGACCCGGCCGGGTTGCACGAGAATATGCTAATGGCAAGCGCACAAAGTGGAGCAGCCCCGTCAGAATCTATCTGGCAATGAGCTTGCTGCTCTTTGGTTATCTGGCCATTACGCAAACCCAAATTGTTAGTCTGGATATGAATGTCAGACCCAAAGACTCCATCGAAAAGTCAGCTGACGACATAGCCCTTGAAGATTTGAAAATGACTCTTGCTATGACAATGTTTGAAACCAAGGCTCAAATTGACAAACGAAATTCAGAAAGAAACTTTGAATACATCCAGATGGTCTTTGACAATGAAGACCATAGTATGAAGTTCTCCAATGGCGGATTGGTTTTTGAAAGAATAGGCGCCGAGAAATCGGCAAAGTCGACACCAACCGCCAACCGGGAAAATGTCGACTCAGAAACTGTACAAACATCAAGAGAAAACGATGAATTCATAGAGGATGTAACGGTTACGGAGATAAATAGACCAAACCGCATAATACTGAACAATCAGGAAGTTGATCTCACTGGAAACTCATTTCGAGACGGCGTTATTCAATTTATGCGCGATCCCTCCGATTTCAACGAGACCTTCTCAAAATACATCCCTCGGATCATGTTTGTCATGATGCCCTTCATAATGTTCCTCGGCGCCCTCTTCATCAGAGGCCGGGGGAATGCGTTTCTCTACGATCACCTTGTCCACACAGCCTATATCCATGCAGTTATCTTTTTCCTCTTATTGATGGGATTGATCTTAGGCCGGTTACCATTTCTCGCTGGCGGTCTGATATTTCTCATTTTCACGACCTATCTCTTTTTCTACTTGCCTCTTAGTTTGAAACATATGTTCAAAAGAGGCCCTATTAAAACGGTGTGGGCCACCTATTCTATTGCGGGAATTTACCTGACGGTTATGATTTCAATTCTAATCTTTCTCTCGGCGATGGGCATGCAGAATTATCTCATCGCAGAGTAATTTCTCTATTCCTTAGGAAAAGCGAGAAGAGGTTTTCGGAGCTCGGTCCCCGAACCACCAGAGAGTCGCCGCCGTCGCCGCAAAAACGGCGGCTTCAATTATCGCATCATCCTCAGTCTTGAGAAATATGATAACTGTAATGCACCAGAGCGAGAGCGTGATGAGGGGTCTGACAAGGCGCAAAATATTCACCACCCATTGACTAGCTTTTCCCAATGCGGCCTCCGCCTTGATCGAAGCCTCCAACCCCGCCCAGGATCCTTGCTGAGCCGTCAGCGCCAATTCAAGTTCCGTTTCCTGGTGCCTCGCAGCCATATTGAGTTCATGAAGCTTATATTCATGCCCCCACCGCGCACGTTCCTGAGTATTTTGTTGCTTACGTTCAAAATAACCCGCTAGTCGGCCCAAAGCTGTCCCAACTATTCCGAATAATCCTCCCGCTGCAGCGTCCAGTCCAAGGGTTAGTGCATTTGCCATAATTGCCTCGCTTTCTCAGAACCTACCCAATGGCGGGGCCGTCCTAAATCAAGATGAAGAAAAGTAGAATAATATCCAAAGCCGGAAAACCCTATGCGCTTTGCCGCGTCCCGCAATTGAACCCGATTAATATCCCGGAGACTTATATCGGCTGCGAGTTTGAGGTGTTGAGACAGCGGCGCGCCCCCGACTCGAGCATTATGCAGCGCACAACGATGGCCAGATAATATGTAGAGGGGTTTCTTTATTTCATCGCGAAGACATTGCAGGCGATCAACAAATTCCGGCCAATGATAGCTTTCCCCGCAATGGCGACATGATAATTCAGCGGGCGAGAAATTTGGCCAACGATCCGTATTCCACAATTGATGTGAAAATCGATCCTTGTCTTGCACCCGTATAGTTTCAGCCTGTGTTTTCATGAACACAATATAGGCCTGTTTCATCAAGCAGAGACGGAATAAAAAAACCCGCTTAAAAAGCGGGCCTTTAGCGTAAAATAAACGCGGATTTAAATCCGGGCGTTGTTCGACCTTAGTTAAACAGGCTTATTTTCCGGGCTTTCTTTGCCGCAAGGTAATAGAAAGTCACGCGTGATTTGAATCGCTCGCCTTTCATTTCCTGACAGACGTCTTTGACCAGCTCCATTTGCCCGGAATCCTTTTCCAATTTCTTGGTAACGAATCCATCTGCGACGCGCTTCAACTCTGCTTCATCCGAACACGCAACAAGTGAGCTATCGCGTGACTGCAAAGCAACACCACAATATTTCACAATATTTTCGACAGTTTTACGCTTTGCTTTCGCGTCATACTTTTTCACATTGGTGTAGTATTTTTCAAAAGCCTCCTCCTCTTTGCTGACCTTTGGTTTCTTAGCGCGAGTTGACCCCGGCTTTGGCCCAGGCTTTTTACGAGGCTTACCGGACGCAGTCAGCTCGCCCCGCTTTGTACCAGGCTTAGGGCCAGGCTTGCGCTTGGCTTTCGTAGCAGGCGCAGATTTGGTTTTTGAGGCTGTAGAGGCTACCGCTTTTGAAGTAGACTTTTTCGCCGTGCTTTTTTTAGCTGTCGTTTTTTTAGCTGCAGCTTTCTTGGTTGCGGGTTTTTTACTCGCGCTTGTCTTGGCTTTGGCTTTCTTAGCTGGTGCTTTCTTTGCAGAAGACTTAGGTGCTTCAGACAAACGACCTTCCAGGTACTTCACCCGCGCGGCCAAATAGCGATTGCGCCACTCTAGTGCGTAATTCTCATCATCATCACCGCTTTTGTCTAACGAACTAGACGCCGCCGCACCTGTTTCTCTGGCTGCCAGTTTTCCTTTCAGGTCACTGACTTCTGTTTCGTGAGCTGACAACCGGCCTTTTAGAGCCTGGTTTTCAGTTCGCAATTTATCGGCTTCGGCCCGGAGAGCTTTTTCACCTTCAACTGAAAGGTCGCCTTCCTGTTTTTTTCCACGAAAAAAGAGCCATCCGAGAAATAGCCCAAACAGCGCCGCAAAAACCATGGGCACGATTAGATATCCGATTATGTATGTAAGGTTCATTTAAATGTCTCCTGTATGAGTGGATCAGGCGGGTCTATTCAGCCTGTGTTAGCGTAAAGGTAGTACGGCGGTTCATTTCTTGGCCTTCCGCTGTGGCATTATCGCCAATCGGATCTGACGACCCATGTCCTGTTGCCGACATACGGTTGCGGTCAACACCCTGTTGGGTCAAAAACGCAAGAACGCGGTTGGCCCGACGTTCTGATAATTGCTGATTCTTATCATCATCGCCAGTATTATCCGTATAGCCATCAATCTGTATACGAAAGCTTTGGCACTGATTGGCGGCGGCGGCAATTTCCGCGAGCAGATCAAAACTTGAATTTCCAGTGATTTCAGACTGTCCGGACGGAAATTCGATCTTGGTCCCTTCATTCAAATCATCAAAAAGAGTTTGGCAAATCGCCTGCGACTCGACTTGGCCCACTGTATCAGAAGCCAGATTGGGAACATTGATATTGGAGGCGCCATTATAAATAGCGGGCACGCCGGATGCGAAACTATTTACACGTTCGCGAATATCTGCCGAATTTGCCTGGCCATGAATTAGAAAATTATTATTTTCAATTTGAAATCGTCCGTTTTCCATAAGAGCCAACTCTTCAATTCCGCCTTCAATAAGGCTTGCCCAATTTTCATCGGGAGCTCCGCTGGCAATTTCAATTCCGCTGTTCTGTACAGTCTCCGAAAAAGCAGCATTGGCTTTTGCCAGAACACTCTCGCGCTCTTGGGCATTACTCACAAAACCGCCGAGAGTTACATTTCCGTTCTCAGACTTTGTAATGCTAAATGTGTACGGAGATTGTAACGGCGCCGAAGTCTGTTCCGTTTCAACAGTTTGAGCCTGCTCAACCGATCTAATATCAATATCACTTAAAACGCGGTGCCAAGGTTTGTTCGCCTGACAATCAGAACAAACAGTACGCTGAGCCGTTTCGACTGCGGCGCGAGCTATATCATTCGAGGGGGCCTCACCAATTATGGTTGCTATATGGCCGTCCATATCAACACCGGCCCAGTCATAGTTTTGGCTTTGAAGGGCGGTACGGATATCATCTCTCATATTCTCGGAAATTTTTGGCCCCATGATTAACGCATAGGCTGCCGAACCGATAATTATAAACAATATCCCTAATAGCCACTTCCCCATAAGCTCCTCCAAATATCCTGGCTACAAACCGTTTCCAGAATCCAATTAAATATCTCTTAGAGCATGGCCATAGCCGTTGCAATAAGGATGAAGGAATTGCGACGCTTATTGTGCCCCTCTAAAAACCCAAGAGGAATTTCAAAGTTTTAGAAGTCGGCTACAGGAATTAATTAGGAAGTAGCTCAGTAAGAAAGACGCTTTTTCGCTATCGCATATTCTTCTTTCATCTGGGCCACGATCTCGGCGACTGGCGGCGCAGAAGAAACACTCCCCACTCCTTGTCCCGCGCCCCAGATATCTTTCCAGGCTTTGGCGTCCGTATTTCCTCCGGAACCAAAATTCATGGATTTTTTATCTGCCGATGGCAAATTGTCCGGGTCAAGGCCGGCCTTCTCTATTGACCCTTTCAGGTAGTTTCCGTGCACACCGGTAAAAAGAGAGGAATAAACTATATCCCCGCCGGCCGAATCGATAATTTCCTGTTTGTAAGCCTGCTCCGCATTGGCCTCTTCCGAAGCGATAAACCGCGTTCCTATATAGGCAAAATCTGCCCCTATGGCTTGGGCCCCTGCCACCGAACCACCTGTTGCAATGGATCCTGACAATAAAAGCGGACCATCATGGAATTGCCTAATTTCGGGAATAAGTGCAAAAGGAGATAAAAGACCTGCATGTCCCCCAGCCCCTGCGCACACAGCGATTAATCCATCGGCTCCCATTTCCAGGGCTTTTTTGGAGTGCCGGATATTGACCACGTCATGAAGAATAATTCCGCCGTAACTGTGCGTAGCATCATAGACCATTTTCGAAGCTTGCAGGCTTGTGATAATAATTGGCACTTCATGTTTGCGGCAAATCTCCATATCCTGCTCAAGACGATTATTCGACTTGTGGCAAATCTGATTGACCGCAAACGGCGCAACCTTTTTGTCGGGATTATCTTTTTGGTATTTCTCCAACTCTAATTTGATCTGGACAATCCATTTTTCCAGCATCTCCGCAGGGCGCGCATTTAGTGCCGGAAAAGAGCCGACAATTCCGGCCTTGCATTGGGCTATGACCAGTTCCGGGCCACTGACAATAAACATCGGCGCGGCGATAACCGGAAAGTCTAGGTTTTCAAGAATTGGGGGTAAGGCCATGAGGGGCTCCAATAGGTCTTATTTATCTGTTTTTTCTTTATCTGTTTCATCCGCGCGGAAATCAGTCTCTGCTTCGGAGGCCATCCAGGCCATGGTCGCAAAAGCCGCTACATTCTGAGCCATTTCTTTTGGATCAATCTTGTCGAATGTGTCATCTGGCGTGTGGTGCAAATCAAAATAGTCCGTGCCATCTTGCTGGAACCGCATTGTCGGAACGCCTTCATTAGCCATAGGGCCAATATCAGGACCGCCATTGGTCGTCTTTTCCTCTGCAAAAGGGATATCCATGGCTTCAGCCATTGCCCTCAAGACATTTTCGCCTTCTGTCACGCCGGAGTGAACCTCATAGACAGGCCCGGCGCCAAAATCTGACTCCGTGGCCAAGACATGATTGGCAAGGTCATCTCTATGCTCTTCCACATAAGCAAAACCGCCTTTGAGGCCAATTTCTTCAGCCCCGAAAGCCACGACTCGAATGGTGCGTTTCGGCTTGAGACCGGCCTCCAGTATAACTTGGGCCGCCCCGGCAGAGATACCGATGCCGGCGCCGTCATCAATCGCGCCCGTTCCCAGATCCCAGCTATCCAGATGTCCGCCAATCAGAACAATCTCTTCCGGACGCTCCGTCCCGACAATTTCGCCGATGACATTGCCGGAGGGGAGATCCCCAACAGATTTGGGGGTAAGTGTAAGCTTTAAATTTACCTCCTCACCGTTTTTAAGCATCCGCTCAAGCTGATCCGCATCGGGGCCGGAGAGCGCGCCAATTGGAATAGGCTCTACATCAGGCGAATAACGCATCTGGCCTGTATGGGGAAAGCGATGACTGTCTGTGCCAACAGAGCGTATGACAACCGCAGCCGCGCCGCGCTTGCCGGCTTCGGTTGCGCCCGAGCGGCGCTTGCGATTGGCCGGGCCATAGCCTGCTCCGTCCGGGGCTTTCTCCATCCGTCCAGAGATGAATACAATCTTGCCGTCCAATCCGCCTTCGGGGGCGGCTTCTAAATTTTCAAATGTAGGAAAGTAAGCGACGTCTGCTGAAATTCCTTCCTCTGGCGTCGCCACCGATCCGCCAAGGGCCGTAATGTATAATTGTTGCGGATAGGGAGAGACAATCTCTGCCGTTTCTACGCCGCGCTCCCATCCCGGGACTGTGAATGGCTCGATACGTACATTCTGCAATCCAATTTCATTGAATTTCTCGACCGTCCAATCCCGGGCTCTCGCTTCGGCCTCTGATCCGGCCAGACGCGCCCCGACTTCAGTCGTCAGCTCGCGTGTAATCTCATAGCCCTGCTCCCCCTTCATCGCTGCATCTATCAGGCTTTGCACTGTATCAGACGTCGTCTGCTCACCGCTTTGCATAATAGGGGCTTCCTGCACCTGCGCATAGCTGACCACATTCATCGCAGCGCCGGATAGAAGCGTAGCGAGAGTAAGAACATAAGCTGGTTTACGGAAACGAGTTTTTGTAAAGGGCATTTGAACATTCCTTTTCAAAGGGATAAATATCATCTTTAATTGACGCGTAGGATGTGGTTGAACAGTTTTAGGATTTTTTCAAGCGGCTGACTCAATTATTTTTGAATAGCGGCACGTCGGGAGTGAAAAGTTATGTTATCCAAATCAATTGCGGCAGCCACAATTTCGGCTGTTATTTTCACAGGGTGTAGCTCTGAAACCCCGCCTCCCAAAGAGGCCAAAGCTTCCATCTCCGCAGCCGATATGGGCCGTCGAATTGAAACATTGGCTTCGGATGACTTTGAAGGCCGCGCCCCCGGTACGCCTGGCGGACAAAAAGCGTCACAATATATCGCAGATGAAATGGAGCGCGCTGGCCTCTCGCCTATGGGGGATAACGGCACTTACTTTCAAAATGTGGAATTGACCGAAGCGTCGGTTATCGCAAATGAATCTTCTATGACAATTGGCGCAAGGGGCGATGAGCAGCCTGTTGTGGACTCGGATCTGAAAACCAACTCTGTCTTTTGGACAAAGCGACTGGATGAAACCGTTTCTGTCGAAGATTCCGAATTGGTCTTTGTTGGCTACGGCGTTACTGCCCCTGAATATGGATGGGATGATTACGCCGGAGTAGATGTCGAAGGCAAAACCGTTGTGATGTTGGTCAATGACCCTGGATTTGCGACCAAAGATGAAGCGCTCTTCAACGGAAATGCGATGACCTATTACGGTCGCTGGACTTACAAATTTGAAGAAGCGGCCCGTCAGGGCGCCGCGGCGGCGCTAATAATCCATGAGACAGCCCCGGCCAGCTATGGCTGGGATGTAGTATCAGGTTCCTGGACGGGGGCACAATATGACCTTGTCCGTCCGGATAGAGGCGCTTCGCGTACGGCCTTGGAAGGCTGGCTTCATTTGGACGCGGCCAAGAAAGTGTTCGAGGCAGCAGAACTGGATTATCAGGCCTTGAAAAATCAGGCTTCCACCAAGGATTTCCAAGCCGTCGCTATGGGCGATTTGACTTTGAACGCTGAAATCAAACAACAAGCTGTTACGACAACGTCACGTAATGTGGCAGGAGGTGTAGTAGGCTCAACCCACCCTGACGAATACGTCCTATATATGGCGCACTGGGATCATTTGGGCAAAAATGAAGACCTTGAAGGCGACGATAAAATCTATAACGGCGCCGTGGACAATGCGACCGGCACAGCTGCCATTCTCGAAATTGGTGAGGCGATGGCGCAAGGCCCCACCCCTGAAAGATCTGTTATTTTCGTCGCTGTCACAGCAGAAGAATCCGGTCTTTTAGGGTCTGCTTACTACGCAGAAAAACCTTTAGTGCCTCTGAAACAAACCGTCGCCGGCATTAATATCGACGCCATGCTTCCGACAGGCCCAACCAAAGATATTATGGTCAAAGGTTACGGCGCGTCTGAACTGGAAGATTTGTTGAAAGCCGAACTGGACACACGCGAAATGTATATTGTGCCGGATGATAAACCTGAAGCCGGATCTTATTATCGTTCGGACCATATCAGCCTCGCGAAAAAAGGCGTGCCGATGCTTTACGCTGATACAGGGAATGACCACGTGACCAAAGGCCTGACCTATGGCGAGGACTTTGCCAAAGAGTATAATGACGTCCGCTACCACAAACCCGGCGATGAATATGATAATAGCTGGGACCTTTCCGGTATTACGCAAGCCACAGAAATTTTCTATGAATTAGGCTTGGATATGGCGAATTCAGAGGATTGGCCGAATTGGTATGAAGGCACCGAGTTTCGCGGACTGCGTGACGAAATGAGAGAGAACTAAGCTCGGTAATCTATAAGTTCAAAGTTTCGTCACGCCACCCCTATGACGATTAAAGTAAAATTCATGGCCAAAACCCATGCGGAACAGGATCCGCAGCTTTGGACCTCCATTCTCCCCGGCACTGAACAGCGTTGGGGAGATTGCGTTTTCACCTTTGATATGGACGACCGTCAATATGACTGGCTTGTCGTTTATGAAGGCCTCCCCATGCTGCCTGGGGAAAGACAGGTCAACCGGGTTGAACCCCTGGCCTGCCCCAAACAAAAGTCACTTTTTATCACAACTGAACCGGCATCAATTCGCGTTGAGGGGCCGCATTATCTGGGGCAATATGGACATATATTAAGCGCGAAGCCGACTTCCGTTATCCATCACCCAAATCAAATTTCTGAAACGCCGCCCTTACGCTGGTTTTATGGCCGGCCTTTAGGGGGGCAGCCAGGACATTATATATCCTTTGATGCATTTACCACTCGCGCGCCACTAGAAAAAACCAAAACCCTTTCGACAGTCTGCAGTAACAAGCAAATGTCCCATACAGTGCATTCCCAGCGCTATAAATTTACAATGGATATGAAGGAGCGACTTGGCGATCTTTTTGACGTGTTCGGACGAGGCATAAATCCGATTGCCCGCAAAGACGAGGCGATGGATACCTATCGCTATCACCTAACGATTGAAAATCATCGCGCCGAGGGTCATTGGACGGAAAAGCTTGCCGATGCGTGGCTGGCAAACTGCTTACCCTTTTATTACGGCGCACCGGATTATGCCAAAGATTTTCCAGAAGAAGCCGCCATCTCTATAGATATCTTTAATATCGACCAAGCTGAAAAGATCATTCGGAAAGCGATTGCGGGAAATGAATATGAAAAACGACTTCCAGCTATTTTGGAGGCCCGGCGGCTTATTCTTGAAAAGCATAATCTCATCGCGGTGATATCCAAAATCGTTGAAAGGCTGGAATCCGATCTTCCCAAAAACTTACCTATTGGCGGCGAAATATTAGGGCGTCACCTCTTCCGCCGCAGACACCCCTTGCTTGCAATGTCGGATGCATTTCACAGTCTCAGAATTAAAAAATCAGGTATTAGCCGCGCAAATTGAGGCTTTTTTCACTTTAATTCGGAAACTACTTTTCCCTATATACGGGAATTTGGTAGGACTTCCCTAAAGTTATAGTCTAACATTCCCAAAACATTTCAATAATGGACGTATTCTATGCCAAAACTCAGTCATGCCATTCGCTTTAGCCTCATTTCTGTCAGCGGGGCGATGGGAGCCCTTGTTCTTGGAACCGAAGCGCTCGCGGACGGTCCGGCTTGTACTCCGGGTGATCAAGTTTGTAAGTTTCGTCAACTTGGCACAGAACTTCCAACGCCCAATATTTTCCGAAATGCCGCAGGTGCGCCCGGTCCGGCCTATTGGCAACAACAGGCAAATTACAAAATTGACGTCGTCTTGGACGAAGAAGAACGCCGGATCAGTGCCGAATCGACAATTGATTACGTCAATAACTCTCCCGATCCTCTAAACTACATATGGGTTGCTCTGGACCAGAACCGTTTCAAAGACGGCAGCCTTGCCCGAGAAAGTGCGACCGCTGCGGCCACCGGCTCAGCACGTGGCGACGGATCTTCCAAACAGGATCGCGTTAGCTTTGGCAGCCTGCGATACAGCCAAGCCAATGAAGATCGTGAATACGGATTCGAATTTAAAGCTGTTACAGATGCAGACGGTAATGATCTGAATTATACCATCAATGACTCAATGATGAGAATTGATCTGGAGGAGCCCCTTGCCCCTGAAGAACGAACAGTCATTAACATTGATTGGGATCATAACATTATCGACGAAGAAGCCGTTGGGGGCCGCGGCGGATATGAATATTTTGAAGAAGAAGATAATTATATTTTCGGAATGGCTCAATGGTTTCCGCGGCTGGCCGCATATACAGACTATACGGGCTGGCAGAATAAACAATTTTTGGGCCGGGGGGAGTTTACCCTGGAATTCGGCGATTACGACGTCAGCCTGACGGTTCCTTCCGATCATATCGTATCCGCGTCAGGTGTTTTGCAAAATCCGAGAGAGGTTTTGACGGGTGAGCAGCGCCGCCGTCTTTCCAATCTCTCGACAGAAGAGACGCGTTATATCGTGACGCCAGAAGAGGCAGAGGAAAACGAAAAGACAAAGGCAGACGGAACCAGCACCTGGAAGTTCCGCGCCGAGAACGTTCGCGATTTTGCCTGGTCGAGCTCCCGCAAATATATCTGGGATGCCATGTTGTTCGAACAGGATGATGAGAACAATCCGACCGTAACGGCCATGAGTTTTTTCCCCAAAGAAGCGGATCCGGTCTGGTCAAAATATTCGACGCAATCAGTTGTCCACACAATGGACGTTTATAACAAGTTTGCCTTCAACTATCCCTACCCTGTCGCGCAATCCGTAAACTCTTGGGAACGCGGCGGCATGGAATATCCCATGATTACCTTTAACGGATATCGCCCCAGCGAAGATGAAAAAACGGGTGAAGTCACCTATTCACGCCGTATAAAATACGGATTGATCGGCGTCATTATTCACGAGATCGGCCATATCTACTTCCCAATGACGGTCAACTCGGATGAGCGCCGCTGGACCTGGATGGATGAAGGCATCAATACATTCCTGGAATATCAGGCGGAATATGAATGGGAGGAAAACTTCCCTATCAGCCGTTATGGCTCCAATAATCCGATGGACGACATATCGCGCTATATGACCAGTTCCAATCAGGTGCCGATCATGACGCAGTCAGACTCGGTTTTGCAATTCGGTCCGAATGCCTATTCCAAACCCGCCACCGCCCTTATGGTCTTACGCGAAACGGTAATGGGTCGTGAGCTCTTTGACTTCGCTTTCCGTGAATATTCAAACCGCTGGAAATTCAAACGCCCGACACCTGCCGATTTTTTCCGCACCATGGAAGATGCCTCGGCAGTCGATCTGGATTGGTTCTGGCGGGGCTGGTTCTTTGGCACCGATCATGTTGATATTGCTCTGACAGATGTCCGCCAATATCAGATTTCTTCTCAAGATCCCGACGTCGAGAAGGACAAAGACCGTGACGAATATAACCAGAACACACCTGAAACGATAACGCAGAAACGCAATCGTCAAGAGGGTATTGAAACGCGCGTCAGCCGTTATCAGGAACTCGAAGATTTCTACAATGAAAATGATCGTTTCACTGTAACGAATAAAGACCGCAATTCCTTCCAGTCTTTCCTCAAAAATCTAAAAGATTGGGAAAAAGAGGTTTATGAGCGGGCACTTGAAGACAATGATTACTACTACTTTGTTGATTTCGAAAATATTGGGGGTTTGATCTCTCCCCTTCCTCTGACTCTAACCTATGAAAACGGCGATACAGAAGAAATCATGGTACCGGCTGAAATCTGGAGACGGGACACAGAAAGCGTTACCAAGCTTATCGTTCGTGACCGGAAAATTCTTTCCATAGAGCTGGACGCACAGCATATGACTGCCGACGCTGATTATGGAAATAACAGCTTCCCTCAGAAACTGACTCAGAGCCGTATCGAAATGTATAAGTCAGACTACAAAGCCTCCTCCATGATGGCTGATATGCTGGTCGAGTTAAAAGGCAATCCGGACGAAATGAAGTCCGAAGATGGTGACGCCAAAGACGTTCCGATGAAAACGGTTGAACCTACGGATGCAGCGGAAGACAAGACCTCTGCTGAAAACCGTCAGGGATCTGACATCGAAGAGCCCGAAACCGATCGCTCTGAAAAGAAAAAATCCACTCTGCGTAAAACACTCGAAAGAATGTTGGGCGGAGAGTAAAACACACTTATGAACATCAAACTCAACCGCAGACGCGCCCTTCTGGGCGCGGCTGGTATAGTCATCTGCGCATCTTACACACCAGTTTGGGCGCACCGACTGACAACCACAACGACACAAATCGAGATTAACTCCGTAACCGGAGAGATTGACGTCATTCATGATTTCCACGTCCACGATACGGGCACTGCTCTCGCAGCGGAGGGAATTCTGGATTCTCCCAATCTCGCCGCCCTCAAGGAAAGAGCCCAGCTTGCGCTTTATACTGAAAAAGCCTTCGCACTTTATCAGAACGGCTCTTCCGTGCCGCTCAACATTGTCGGTGCAGAACTCGTTCGAGGTAGCGTTCTAGTTTATCAGCAAGGGAAGA
This sequence comes from Litorimonas sp., assembly GCA_029936425.1. Lineage (GTDB taxonomy): Bacteria > Pseudomonadota > Alphaproteobacteria > Caulobacterales > Maricaulaceae > Litorimonas. Next base: position 63,376 of record JAPYSU010000003.1, on the reverse strand, counting down.
TCGATCTTCCCGTCGGAGAATTATCGGTTCGGGCTGAAATGATGAGGAAATTTGTTCCTGATCAGATTAACAATGTTGATGTGATCATAGACGGCAAAGTCACGTCTTTGCAGTTTCGAGGCTCAGATGACCTAAAAAAGGTACTTGCCTAAACCCCATATCATTGCCCATACAGGGGTTATGATCGTTTTACACCATCTCAACCATTCCCGCTCCATGCGTATTCTCTGGCTCCTGGAGGAGTTGGAAGTTGAGTATCAAATCAAGCATTATGAACGTGATCCGGAGACCAACCGCGCTCCGGCGGAACTCAAATCCGTCCATCAACTTGGCAAAAGCCCCGTCATAGAAGATGGCGATCAGATTATAGCCGAAACTGGCGCTATCATTGTTTATCTATTGGATAAATATAGCGATGGGTCTTTACGCCCGGATAAAGAGTCGCCGGAATATGTAGACTATGTTCATTTTCTACATTTTGCCGAAGGTTCAGCTATGCTGCCTTTCCTGCTGGCGCTTTACACAAGTTATTTGGGCGAAGCCGCCGCTCCTCTGCAGCCATTAATCGTCGGCGAGATCAAAGGAATACTGGATTATTGTGAATACGCCCTCACCCGAAATGAATATTTTGCCGGGGACCATCTGACGGGAGCGGATATTCAAATGATTTTTCCTCTTGAAGCCGCAAAGGCTCGAGGACGGCTTATCGAATATGAAGCCTGTAATGACTATGTCGATAAAATTCACAAGCGCCCTGCCTATCTAAGAGCTTTGGAAAAGGGCGGTGATTACGCTTACGGCCCAAAGGGAATTTAGTATGACGAGCGTTTTTCACCTCGCGTATCCCGTCAAAGACAAGGAGACAACGAGAGCCTTTTATCGTGATGTCTTACGATGCAAGCAGGGGCGTGAAGCTGAGAGCTGGATTGATTTTGATTTTTTCGGCCATCAGGTCTCATTTCATGTTCGTCAAGACGCTTTCGATGGATCGGAGCCTGTAAATAAGGTGGACGGCAAAGATGTGCCGGTCAGGCATTTTGGCGCGGTTTTGGAATGGTCTGAGTGGCATAATCTACGTGATAGACTGGTAGAGGCCAGAACTCGCTTTGTTATTGATCCTTATATTCGTTTCAAAGGCAAAACGGGCGAGCAAGCGACTATGTTTTTCTTGGACCCCAGCGGAAATGCGCTGGAGTTTAAAAGTTTCAAGGACCCCTCACAAATCTTTGCGAGTTGAACTTATTGAAGCATCAAAGAATTAAGTTCCTGTTTAGCCGACTTTTGTAAGGTCTCTAGAGAAGTCCAACCGCTATTTTCAAGTGCGCGCCAACGATTCAAGTGAATTTGTGTGAATCGAATTTGCCACTCTAGGTCAGCGACGCGCTTCTTTACGCCATCAGAAGATTTATTGATCTTCGCCGTTTTGTTAAAAACAGGCTCGACATCATTTGCGGCAACCGCGAATTGATTAACTTTCGCAGCATTTCCTACAGAATTATTTGCATATTCTTTCATCTTCAGCTCCCGTTGAATAATCCAACTAGAGGATAGACGTTTAGAAGAGCTATTTAGTTCCCACTTATCATTGCTAAATTTTAACCTTAACAGTTTCTATGAGGAAGCGGCTTTGATATTATATATATTTTTCAATGGAGTAAGAAGATTTTCGAAATATATAGACTTAAAAAAAAGACTGCAAAGTGGCGATCAAAGATGTACCTTGCAGTCCTGATTTTATAAAAATACGACCTATTTCTGTGGAAGGATCAGATATTTTTCTCCAGTCTTTTTCGCGTTATAGGCTTTTGCGGTTTCGGGCTTCAAGGCCTCTTCCAGAGAAATTTCATGATTATAATGGCTCGCAAAGGTCGTTGTTAACTCATCAGCCACACGTTTTCGCAAACGCGCCCCCGCCTCTTTTCCGGCCTTGGCGAGAAAATTTGGTAAGAGCCAACCGCCGACACCCCAAGCCATGCCATAGCCCCGAGTCAAGGTTGTGACGCTCATATCCAGACTGCCATAAAGATAAACCTGTTTATGATGGGTAGAGCCATAAATACTATAAGTGCCGGGCGTGCGGGCGGCGGCCATTTCCATCGCCGTCAAGATATCGGACGCTAGAGTTCCCCCTCCTGTGGCATCAAACGCCAGGGTCGCGCCGGTCTCGTCCACCGCATCAGTCAAATCCGTCATGAAGCTATCAGTGCTACTGTTAACGACATATTTTGCGCCCATATCCTTTAATAACTTCGCTTGTTCGTCCCGCCTCACTATGTTCACCACATCAACGCCATCTGCCTTGCAGATACGGTTTAACATTTGCCCTAAATTCGACGCCGCGGCCGTATGGACGAGGGCCGAATGCCCTTCCATGCGCATGGTCTCAACCATGCTAAGCGCCGTTAACGGATTCACAAAGCTCGAAGCGCCCTGTTTGGCTGTATTGCCAGGGTTTAGTGGTAGAGCCATGGCCGCTTTTACGCAGCGATATTGCGTGTACATGCCGCCGCCCATCACGGCGACGGTCTTGCCAATCAGGGATTGAGCATAATCACTATCCCCGGCCGCCACGACCTCTCCGGCGCCTTCATTTCCAACGGGAAGCGCCTGTCCTAAACGGCCTTTCATACGGCCCATAGCTTGTTCCGGAATTGGCGCGATCAATTTGCCGTCTTTTGTTTCAGATGCAGTCACATCCGCCGCGCCAAACATCACGCCGTGGTCAGATGGGTTGATAGGCGTCGCGTCGACACGAACAACAATCTCATCACTTTCTGGCTTAGGCATGTCCTTCTCGACAAGCTCCATTGTGAGCTTCGCATCTTCGGTAATGGTTGAAAGCATTTGCTTATAGGTCGTCATAGATTTGTCTCTCTCGGTTTATGGGGGTTGGTTTCATCTGGAAGCGGGATGAATTCTTCGCTGTCACCAGGCACGGTATCATACCGTCCTGACTTCCAATCTTGCTTCGCCTGTTCGATGCGTTCTCTTCGAGAGGAGACAAAGTTCCAATCGATATAGCGATTACCCAGGGGAGAACCGCCGATGATGGCTAAACGGACGTCCGATTCAGCGGTGATTTTATTCGCACCGGGGTTCAGGACACTCATTGTAAATAATGGGCTTTCTTCTCCGTTAATTTTGGCATCTCCTTTCACAACATAGACGCCAATTTCGTCCGCCTTCGGAATTTCTAATTCTGCACCTGCGGGCATTTCCGCTTCCACATATAGTATTGGGGAAAAGGTTTTTACCGGTGAGGTCACGCCATACGCTTCGCCCATCATCACGCGAATTTTAACATTATCTATTTGAACCTCTGGAATATCTTTCGCCGGCGTATGGTAAAAAGCGGGCTCTATTTCCTCGTCCTGTTCAGGCAAAGCATGCCAGAGTTGAAGTCCGTGAAGTCGATAGCCTTGTTCTCTTAATTCTTTGCGAGTGCGTTCAGAATGCGTAATGCCGCGGCCCGCCACCATCAGGTTAATTGCGCCGGGGTGTATCAGAGTATCGCTCCCCAAACTGTCGCGGTGATGAATTTCGCCCTCAAACAAATATGACACTGTCGCAAGTCCAATATGGGGATGCGGGCGTACATTGATGCCGTCACCTGGAGAAAACTCCGCCGGGCCAAAATGATCAAAAAAGACCCAAGGGCCAATCGACTTCGTTCCGACCTGAGGAACAGACCGCCGAACTGAAAACCCGCCCAAATCTTTCTCGTGGGGAGAAATTGATTTGAGGATTGAACGAGTCACTGCCATAAAAGCCTAAAGACAAAGGAAAAGATATGCTGACATTGTATGATTGTTCAACTGCGCCAAGTCCACGCCGAACGCGCATTTTTCTCGCAGAGAAAGGCATCAAATATGAATGCTTGCAAGTTGATCTGGCCAAAGGCGAGCAGATGAAAGACGAATTTGCGGCAATTAATCCTCGCCGCACGGTTCCCGTCCTCGTCACGGAAGACGGAAAATCGCTATCGGAAAACCTCGCTATTGCCTATTATGTTGATCAGCTCCATCCGGAGCCGCCATTGATGGGAACGGATCCATTCTCCCGAGCCAATGTGTTGGAATGGAATGCACGGGTTGAGTTTGAAGGGCTCCATGCCATTGCTGAAATCCTACGAAACACGTCTCCACATATGAAAAACCGCGCCATGACTGGCAGACAAAACATCCCCCAAATTCAGGAATTGGCGGAGCGCGGGCGTATGAGAATTGAAACCTTCTGGGAGGATTTGGATAACCGATTGCAGCAAACGCCATTTGTGGCGGGTGATAATTTCACTCTCGCGGATATAACGGCCTTGGTCTGTGTCGATTTTGCCCGTTGGGTGAAGGCATCTCCTGCTGAAAACCTTAAAGCCTTACACAGCTGGCATAACAAAGTCTCGAAGCGCCCTTCCGCTCAGGCTTAATGATAAAGCTAAACCAACTGGATAGGAATAAGGACTATGCAATAAGAAAGCTTGCATTTTGCGTCTCTTATTGATAAATTTGTTAATATGAAAAACCTATCGCTCAAAAATCGATTTAAATACCGTATGAAACCCATAAAGGCGTTTCGGCATTTTCGAAATCTAATGGCGAATAAGGAAGACACAACTCAGGTTTTTCACATTATCAAGGCGTTGAACGGGGCGCGTCCTTTCAAAGTGTTTGAAAGGTTTTTAGAAACGCCCGAAGGACAAGCTCGTTTTCAAGAAAGGCGCTACCTTCCCCCTCTACTCGACAATCATGAAGACCTGGCAAAACTCCCTGAAAACACAGTGGGACGCGCCTATCTTCATTTCATGCAAAGTCAGGGGCTGACGGCTCAGGGCTTGGTGGATGAATACGCTAAATTTGAATCCTCAAATAAATTTGAGGCGTCCGAAGACTTTATGTGGTTCGCAAACCGTCTGCGCGACACTCATGATTTACTTCATGTGTTTACCGGATATAGCCGCGACGCTTTGGGCGAAGCCTGCGTTCTAGGATTTACCTATTCACAGGATAAAAATATTGGCGCCCGTTTCATTGCTTACATGGCCGGACTTGAAATCAAAAAATCCGTCCCGAAAGGCGCGCCCGTTTTTGCGGCTATCAAACAGGGCGAAGCCCTTGGCAAAGCCGCAGTCAAAATCTACACACAAGACATCATGGCTTTGATGGAAGAAGATTTGGAGGCTGCCCGCAAGCGTCTGAACGTGGGTACGCCGACGCGTTATTTTGAAGTCCACGACGCGCTTAGATCAAATAATATTGACCCTTACGCTCTCATTGCGGCGGCTTAAGCCTTAGAAATCTGAGGATTAAGAAACTGGAACTTCGTTGAATTTAACCTCATCGCCAAACATTAACAAACGCGCCTTGATAATTGAAATATAAGCGCTTTGCAATTTTAATTGTCCCGAATCGACGGCCTTTCGCACACCCAATGAGCATGACCTTGGGGCTCTGGCCATGCTTGCCCAATTCCTCGTAAAGCGCTTTCTGCTCGACATAGTCTCCCGCGCGAAATTGTTGATACCCCTCAATAAGACGGGCCTTCCAATCAGTTTGAGTAGGGGTATTATCTTTCGTCATGTGTCCTTTTTGTAAAAAAGACGTCTAAAAGCAAGCGTTTGAATGGCGGCCGTGCAATTGACTTAACGCCGCAATCGCGCAAAAATAAACTTATGGGAGCTACCTCACCAATTTTGTCGAAAGACATTGTCCGGCCTATCGCAAAACGTTCGGACTTGTGGGGCGCTTGGCTGACATTTCATGTTTGGGCCGTTTGTATAGGCGCCGGAGCCATGTTTGTGTTGTTACCAAACCCATTGACTTTCTTGTTGTCTTTTTTGCTTATCGGCTCGCGGCAGCACGGAATGGCTATCCTTATGCACGATGCGGCGCACGGCGTCTTATTCAAAACCAAATCGCTCAATGAATTTGTCGGAACCTGGCTTTTGGCGGCGCCTTATGGCGGAAACATGCAGGCCTATCGTCATTACCATTTGAAACATCACAAGCATACACAGACAGAGCTGGATCCCGACCTGCCGCTCTCGGCCAAATTTCCCACGACTAAGGCAAGCCTCAAGCGGAAACTTATCCGTGACCTGACAGGCCAGACATTCTGGCGTTTACGGCTGGCAAGCCTAAAGGGCGTAGAGCTGGAAGGCTCGGATGCTTTTGCCAAAAGCTCGCGAACACCGATTATAGTGACAAACATAGTTCTTTTTGCCGCCTTGGCGGCGTTAGGCATCTGGTGGGCGTATTTTGCGCTTTGGCTTTTTCCGCTCATGACCTGGTTCATGGCCGTGTTGAGAATTCGCAATATTGCAGAACACGCCATGACCGCGACGGACGGAAATCCGTTTCGTTACGCCCGAACGACGAAAGCCTCGCTTCCGGCCCGAATTTTCCTCGCTCCATATTGGGTGAATTACCATCTCGAGCATCATGCTTATATGTATGTGCCGTGCTACCGCCTTCCAAGGCTTCACAAGGCCATGCGGAACGCTGGATATCTGCCGAAAATGGAATATGAAACCTCTTATACAAACGTACTCAAACTCGCTTCTACGGGATAATCTATGACAGTTTTGAAACCTCTTTTTCTGGGCGCCTCCGCCCTGATGTTTACCTTGCCTTCCCAGGCATATGCTCAAAGTCAGGACGCGCCCCCGAGTGAGGTTCAGAAGATTTACGATATTGCTGTTGCTCCATCCCCGGAACGCATTCGTTCGGATATCCAAACGCTCGTCGATTTCGGGACGCGCCATACTTTATCCGAGACAGAAAGCGACACACGCGGCATAGGCGCAGCCCGGCGCTGGATTTTTAACGAGTTCGAGAAAATCTCCGCTGAGTGCGGTGGCTGTCTCGAAGTGATGTATGTTTCAGACACGATCGAAGGCGAAACCCGCATCCCGGAGCCAACAGAAGTCGTCAGCGTGCTGGCTATTCAAAAAGGCAGTATCGACCCGAACCGTTATGTCATGATGAGCGGCGATATTGATAGCCGCGTTACAGACCCTCTAGACGGCACGTCTGATAGCCCCGGCGCCAATGACAATGCCTCCGGTATGGCCGGTACAATTGAAGCGGCGCGCGTTCTTTCAAAACATAAATTTGCAGGCTCCATCATTTATGCCGGACTATCCGGAGAGGAGCAGGGACTGTTTGGCGGCAAGATCGTTGCGCAGCATGCACTTGATCAGGGCTGGGATATCAAAGGCGTTCTCAATAACGATATGATCTCTAACATTACAGGCGTTGACGGCGTCACCGATAACTCCACAGCCCGCGTTTTCTCCGAAGGCACACGCGCCAATGAAACCGAGGAAGAGGCCCGCACACGCCGGTTTACAGGCGGCGAAGTCGATAGCCCGTCCAGAAATCTCGCGCGCTATGTGAAGGCTCAAGCCGACCAGTATATGACGAACCTGAATGTTATGATGATCTACCGCTTGGACCGTTTTGGGCGCGGCGGCCATCACCGCCCCTTCAATATGGTTGGAATTCCCGGCGTTCGCATTATGGAAACCCATGAACATTATGACCGCCAGCATCAGGATCTCCGTACGGAAGATGGTATTATCTATGGTGATACAATGGAGGGCGTTGACGAAACCTATGCCGCGAAACTCACCGCGCTAAACGCTGTCACAATGGCCGGAATGGCGGGCGCTCCGCCCTTTCCCGCCAATGTCGAAGCCTCCGGCGCGGTCGAGCCTTCTGCAATGCTCAAGTGGGAAACACCTGCCAACGCGTCGAACCTGGCCGGATATCGCGTACATTGGCGTCTCACAACAGAACCGGAATGGACACATTCGCGCTTTGTCGGAAAGGTAAATGAATGGACTTTCGAAAACCTCGTTATCGACAATTACTTTTTCGGCGTTAGCGCGGTCGCCAAAGACGGTAGTGAAACGCCTGTTGTCTTTCCGGGTGCCGCCGGACGGTTTTAACCCCGCCAAATTTAATTTTGCCTCTCTGCGCGTTACCCTCAAAACAAGGGTTCGCGCGGGAAGATAGAAATATTTTCGGTTTATTATTCCCTTACGAGACGAAAAGGTATGATTTTTCGTCTCAAATATCGTTAGTTACAATCCAATTCAGATAAAGGCCCCCTATGTCATTCAAAACATCCCTCCTGGTTTCAATTGCAACTCTGTCTCTGTCCTCATTTGCCTATGCACAGTCCGATGACACCGACAAGAAAGAGGACGAGGCGAAATGGGATGTTACCAACCCTCCGGGACCGAAAAAATCCATCGACATTGACGTGACGGAAGGCACCTGGATGAGCCTGGATGTCTCCCCTGACGGCCAAACAATCGCTTTTGATCTGCTGGGCGATATTTACACCATGCCTGTCACAGGCGGCAAAGCCACAAATATCGCCTCCGGCATGGCGTGGGAGATGCAGCCCCGCTTCTCTCCGGATGGACAGCGCCTGGCCTTTATCTCTGACCGTGAGGGCGGCGACAATATTTGGACGATGGATGTGGACGGCTCTGACATGGAACAGGTGACGGATGAAAGCTTTCGTTTGCTCAACAATCCCACTTGGCATCCAAATGGGAACTTCATTGCGGGCCGAAAGCATTATACGACATCACGCTCGCTCGGCGTCGGCGAAATCTGGCTCTATAGCACGCAGGGCGGCTCCGGCGTTCAACTCGTCGAGCGTCCTTCCGAAACTCACCAGAAGGAACTGGGAGAGCCCATGTTCACGCCGGACGGCAAAGGCATTTATTACAGCCAGAACGTGACCCCCGGCCCGATCTTCGAATATGCTCAGAATTCTCACACTGAACTTTTCCAAATTAAAAAATATGACATGGAGACGGGCGAAATATCCGTCGCCGCTGGCGGCTATGGCGGCGCGGTGCGCCCCACACCTTCACCGGATGGAAAACATTTGGCCTTCGTCAAACGCGTTAATGCCGAAACCCGTCTTTTTGTAAAAGATCTGGAGAGCGGCGAAGAACGCGAAATTTTTGATCATCTGGACCGCGACATGCAGGAAACCTGGGCGGTACATGGCGTTTATCCGAATATGGATTGGAGCCCGGATTCCAAAGCGCTCTATTTCTGGGCACGCGGCCAAATTCACAAACTTCTCGTCGAGACTGGCGATATCGAACATATCGATTTCAGCGTGAAAGACACACGCGAAATTCGGACAGCGCCGCGTCCGAAAGTTGATGTCGCGCCCGACACTTTCACAACACATATGCCGCGTTTCGTTCAGGTCTCTCCGGATGGTCGCACCGTTATATTTGAAAGCTTGGGAAAGCTTTACAGAAAACCGGCGTCTGGCGGAAAGGAACAGCGCCTGACAAACCTTCCGGCTGACCTGAAAGAGCTTCACCCCCGTTTCTCCCGTGACGGAAGCAAAATCGTCTTTGCAACATGGGATGATGCGGATCTCGGCGCCATTCATTCAATAGATTTAACGTCAGGCGAAATCACCACCCACACGGACAAGCCCGGCCACTATGCGAACCCGGCTCTGTCACCCGGCGGCGATTACCTGACTTTTGAGAAAAAGGGCGGCGGCAATCTGACAGCTCCGGAATGGTCAGAAGCTGAAGGCATTTACGTTCAGGACATCGAGAATGGCGACGCCGTCAGAGTCTCAAAGTCCGGTTCCATGCCGCATTTCGGCGCAGATGATCTTCGTCTCTTTATGACGAGAAATGAAGACGGGAAAAATGCTTTGGTCAGCGTAAATCTGCTCGGCCATGACGCTCGAACCCATACGAGCTCTGAAATGGCACAAAGCTATCAGGTTTCCTTCGACGGCCAGACTGTGGCTTTCCGCGAGAACTATAACCTTTACACTATGCCTATCCTGTCCGGTCCGCAAAATGTCGGCGGCGGGATAAGCGCGACCGCCCTGCCCGTGACCAAACTGAGCCAGAACGGCGCCACCTATCCGAGCTGGACAAATTCCGGCAAGGTTTTCTGGTCCGTTGGCCCGACTCTTTATTCAGCTGACCCATCTGCAGACGAGCAGCCGGAAACACCTAAATCCGTGACGGCTTTATCCCGAAAAATCAATAAGGATATTCCTGATGGCATGGTGGCTCTCACCGGGGCCAAAATTATCACCATGTCCGACGAAGACGGCGGAATTATTGAAAACGGCACCATCTTGATTGACGGTGATCGCATCAAGGCCATCGGAGCCGATATCACTGTTCCGGACGGCACAGTTTCCGTGGATTTGGAGGGGAAAACTATAGTTCCCGGGTTCATTGACGCCCACGCTCATGGTCCGCAAGGCGTAGGCGATCTAGTGCCTCAGCAGAATTGGGAAACCGTCGCCACGCTGGCTTTGGGCGTTACCACAATATTTGACCCATCCAGCAGCGCCAACACGATCTTCCCGGCCGCAGAACTTCAAAGAGCCGGGCAATTACTGGCTCCGCGGATTTTCTCAACCGGAGAAGTCATTTATGGTGCCAAAGCCCCGGGCTTTTTTGCCAATATCGAGTCCGAAGAAGATGCGCTCGAGCATGTGACCCGTTTGAAAAAGCAAGGTGCGCACGGCGTTAAAAACTATAATCAGCCTCGACGGGAACAACGGCAGCAAGTTGTCGATGCCGCACGCGAGAATGATATGATAGTCGTTGCCGAGGGCGGCTCTCTTTTCCATATGGACATGGCTCTGGTTCAGGACGGGAATACGTCGCTCGAACATAACCTGCCTCAAGAGTTTCTGTATGATGATGTCATCCAGATGTTTAGTCAGACCAATGTGGCTTATATACCTACGCTTGTGGTCACATATGGCGGCCCGAGTGGAGAACGCTTCTTCTATCAGGAAGGAGATGTCTCCGAACATCCAATTCTGTCTGAACATGTACCGCCCGCTACTTTGCGAGCGCGTGCCAAACGTGTCGTCACGGCGCCTGTTGAAGATTATTCAGACGCCCCGTCAGCTGCCACGTCGAAACAGCTCGCCGATGCCGGTGTCTTGGTCGGAATTGGCGCGCACGGCCAACGCGAAGGTCTTGCTGCCCACTGGGAAATGTGGAGCTTTGCCCGGGGCGGAATGAGCCCGCTACAAGCGCTCTCAACCGCTACCACTATGCCGGCCGAACATCTCGGCTTTGACGACGATATTGGGTCTCTGGAAACCGGCAAGCTCGCAGATCTTGTTATTTTGGAAAACGATCCACTCGAAGATATTCGAAACACGGATGGGATCGAGCACGTCATGATTGGCGGACGTCTCTATGAGGCCAACACCATGAACGAAGTCGTGACGGGCGATAAAAAGCGTTTGCCGTATTGGTGGGAGAAATAATAACCCGTCCCACCGTTTCACCCGTGGTGGAATGATAAGCATAAATGAACATAGTTTGAACGGGCCGCACATTGCCCGTTCAACCTTCCTCCTTTAAATGTTTTAAAAATGGAGGGTACAATGAAAGCATTACTTATCGCATCCTGTCTGGCGGCAACCACCTTGGCGCTGTCGTCCTGCGCCACAATCTCCGAAGATGAATGCCTTGCAGGCGGATGGGAAGACATCGGCTTTCGTGACGGCGAAAACGGGAAGTCACAGGCCCGTCTTGCCGATTATAATTCCACCTGCTCCAAATATGCCGTGAAACCGGACCGGACCGCTTATTTGCGAGGGTATGATCAGGGGCTGAAGCTTTATTGCGATTATGACAGAGGTTTCAGCCAAGGCTCAAATGGCCATAGTGTTCAAGCTATATGTCAGGCCTTCCCCGACAGTGATTATTTTGTGGGCTATGATCAAGGCCTTTCCGGATATTGTAGTTTTGAGACCGGATATGATCATGGCCTGTCAAATCACTCCGAGGCAGAGCTCTGCCGGACAGTCCCTGATAAAGGCTATTTTACAGGCTATGAAGAAGGTCAAATCACTTACGCTCTGTATGAAGAACGTGATCAGATGGTGGATCGATATATTCGGCGCGAAGAGGCCCTTATCGGCACGCGGAACAATATGAAAAAGGAAAATATTTCAGACGGAGAGCTTCGTCGCTTGCGTAAAAAAGAAAAGCGGATCGAAGAAGAACTGGAAGAGATGAAAATCAATATCCGCGTCTTTGAACGTCTTAACACTCTCTCAGAGGCTGATATTTAAGCTCTACAGTAAACTAACTTATGGCGGCCTCGCATTGCGGGGTCTCGCCCTCTATGACTGACCTGGCCGTCCAGTAATCCCACTCCAACTCATCGGGGCGTTCAGCGAACTGGTCGCTATAGTAATAATAGCAATTTTCAACTTTATAAACTCGAAAGCAGCCGCCCGCCAACATATCGTCCTCATATATAAAGCAAAGAGAGCCCTCATTGACCAACCAGATGCCGCGGCTCTCCAGATTCTTTTCCTTATAGAGTGTGCGCCCGTCTTCGAAATGCTTCTCAATATAATTGTTTCGGGCTTCGCCTACCGCGTTAAAATTATACGCGCCTTCATGCGTGCGTCCCTTAAACTCAGCTTTGATTTCCTCTCCGCTCAGACGCAAGGCGTGCGGACGGATATCCGTTGTCTGGCTTTGTGAGGTTGCCGGGATTGGGCTGAATAAAAATATGAGGATAACAAATCCGAAGCTAAGACATAGGCGGTTCACAACTTGGCTCCTCCCCTTTTATCACGCTTACGGCCGTAAATCCCGGAGAATAGTTTCCACCGACCGTTTCCTGATAGTGATAAATACAATTTCCGCGGCGATAAAAGGAAAAACAGGCCGGGAGAAGGTCCTCTGACTCATAATCATAACAGATCTGCTCCCGCTTTTGCGTCCAAACCCCTTTATCCAGACGGTCCCCCATGCGGTGACGAACCTCGCCGCTTTCTGACGTCCATTCTTCGAAATGAACGCCTTCGAAGTCTTTGATCTGGAAATTGTAACTGCCGCGGTGGGTCTGACCGGAAAAGCTCTCCCGAACTTCGGCTTCACTCATCGGCGCATCGGAACCTGGCTCGGGCAGATAAACTTCTTGCGCCATTGCAATATTAGGTAGGGCCCCTGAGATTGTTAAAGAGGATAAATACAAGAAGGCTACAAATAACGACCTGCGCATGAACTCAGGCTTAGCATAGGATTCGCCCAAATCCATGTTAAGGTACAGTTATGACAGAGACGCCTCCTGACCAGAATAATACATCTCAGAACGAACCGAGGCAAAGACGCCTCTCGCGCTATCAAAAGGCGCAAATGCGTCGTCGGGCCCAAGCCAGAGGCGATCAACGTTTCTATGCTGGCATATTCGCGATTGCAGGATTTACCGCTCTACTCGCCATACTGCTCGGCGCTATTGCCATTAACGGCGCGCCTATTGGTGGCGGGGCGGGCATGGCTGAATGGGTAGAAGACTGGTTCTGGGGCATTTCCAAATTAGAGGCCGCCGGATTGGCTCTCGTCGCATTTATTGCGCTGGCTGTTTACTTACGGATGCGTAAGCGCGGATAAGACTTGCCCCAAAGGGACGCTTCCCCTAGAGACCACCCGTTTGTTTCAAGATTGCTTTCAAATTTGAGAGCCCTCAACAGGAGAATAGCCATGGGTTATCGCATCGCCGTCGTCGGAGCCACAGGAAATGTAGGTACCGAAATGCTCGCCATTCTGTCTGAAAGTGATCTTGATATTGAAAAAGTCTACGCCGTAGCCTCTCGTCGATCAGTGGGCCGCGAGGTGACTTATGGCGACGGATATATAAAATGCGTTGATCTCGAAACTTTTGATTTCAAAAAAGTCGATATGGCTTTGATGAGCGCGGGCGGCGATATTTCCAAGAAATGGTCTCCAAAGATCGCGGCGGCCGGCGCCGTTGTAATCGACAACTCCAGCGCATGGCGTATGGACCCGGATGTCCCGCTGGTTGTACCAGAGGTGAACGCTGACGCCGTGGACGGATATAAAAAGAAAATGATTATCGCCAACCCGAATTGCTCGACAATTCAGATGGTTGTTGCTCTCAAACCGCTGCATGACCGCGCAAAAATAAAACGCGTCGTGGTTTCGACTTATCAATCCGTATCCGGCGGCGGCAAAAAGAATATGGATGAGCTTTGGCTACAGACCAAAGGCATCTATTCCAACGATCAGTTTGAACCAGTGAACTTCACAAAACAGATCGCCTTTAACGTCATCCCGCATATCGACGTCTTTATGGACGGCGGCGACACCAAGGAAGAATGGAAGATGAAGGCCGAGACCAAGAAAATTCTTGATCCGAAAGTCAAAGTGACGGCGACCTGTGTCCGTGTCCCGACTTTTGTGGGACATGCGGAGTCGCTCAATATCGAATTTGAGGACGAAATCACGGCGGACGAAGCGCGCGAACTTCTGCGTACCAGCCCCGGCATGATGGTCTTCGATAAACAGGAAGACGGCGGCTATATCACGCCTGTTGAATGTGTCGGCGAATACGCCACTTTCGTCTCCCGCATCCGAGAGGACAGCACACAGGACAACACCCTGAACATGTGGGTTGTCTCTGACAACCTCCGCAAAGGCGCTGCGCTGAATACGGTGCAAATCGCGGAGTTACTCGCGAATAGGCAGTTGCCTCGGAATGAATAGAGCTCTGTTCAATTAGAATTATTAAAGGGCAGGTTTCCCCTGCCCTTATTTTTTACCCTTGAGTTAGTTAAGACCGCACTTCGCACTAAAGTTGGACATCATATCTTCGACTTGGTTCGCCAAATAGTTTTTGTCTTTATCTGGATCTGTATTTACTTGCTGCCGCGCCGTCGCAAAATAATCACACGCCTCATCGGTATCACCAGACTTCATAAGAATATTGGCAAGGTCGAGACTTCCCTTCACATCATTGGCATCCCAATACAGCGCTTCATATGTCAGGGCCGCATTCCGGGCTTCGGGCGTGACAGGAAAGTCCGAGGACCCATAAGCTGAAACCATATGAACGACAGCATTATAGTCTTCATCTGACTTCTCGAGCGTACGTTCAAAATAATCTATAGCTTTCGTCATATCCGCATTCATCGTGTAAATACGAGGATCTGTGTCCTCCAGCTTTTCAAATTCTTTGTCGTGAGATTTATGGAAGTAAGCGTCCCCCGCCATTCGGAGCGTTTCAACACTCTCTGGCGCTTTTGAAAGAGCAAATAGAGCGTAAGTCTCAGCTTGATCGTAATCCTTCATATTTATGAAATATGGAATATAGGCCGCTAGGGTTTGTGCTGTTTGCTCCTCCTTCTTTTCGTAGGAGTTCAGCCGTTTGATATAGGATTTCAAATTATCCTCGCCCAAAAATGCCCGCTGGCCAAGGGCCATTTGGAGATCTAATTCGGCCTCACTGATACGTTCAATTTTCATAGGAATTTCCAAGAAATCTGCTTTGGGCTGGAATTGCTGGACTTTAAACTTATTATCATACCAGTATTCTTTGGCCGCTTCATGAAACGCCTCAGGACTTACGCCGAAGCCGTTTTCGAAGGCTTCTAGTGGTTCCTCCCCAACATTAACTCTGTTGAGATAATCACCAAAGCGACTGGACAGTTCTCTGTTTGAATGAAGGTAATGAACGTAAAGCCAGCTTTGGGCGTAAAACTGGTTCATCAAGAACCCTCTCTTACTGCCTTTGTCGGCAAAGGGATAAACGCGTATGGCGCCAACAACATCTTCGACATCGACCCATTCAGCTCGCCGTCCCATTAAAGTTTGGGCATGTTTAGCAGCGGCGCGGCCGATCTGGATCGTGCCGTCTTCCATATGGAAAGTCGAAAGGTAGTTCGCGAAGCCTTCGTCATACCACCGCGGATAGGCCGTTTTCATATATCCATGGAGAATATGGTGGCTATATTCGTGTAAGGACACTTGGTTATTAAAGCTGTCCTGACGCAGCGCTCCGCGAAGAGGTGTAATAAGAAGCGGTCCATCATAACCGCTTGTATAAACGCCAGCGACACCTCTCATGCCCGCAAAACTCTGTACATCCGAAGCTCTATCAAAAGCATAAATAGACAGTTTTTTCTCATCAGGAGCGGTGTCCACACCCGCCAGAGTCATGATGATTTTCCTGTAAATCTCCATTTTCTCAACAATGAGTTTTGCGGTTTTAGGAGGGGCGTCGCCATAAAACACAATATTATCAGATTCAATTTTGATCGGGTCCGCCAGAGCTGGTGTGACGCTGAGAGCCAAAATAGAGGAGAGAATTACACTGATTTTCTTATACAATTTTTCTACCTTTCGTTACTTTTTCTATTTCAGATTTTATTCTTAAGAGGTCAAGGGAAGATATAATTTTCTCGTCATATAGGTCGGCAGCAATATCATTTTACTAATACAGGTAATTCATCCTCACCTACTTCATTTTAGCAACTCTTTTAGCCGTTTCACGAATACAGCGCCGGCGGTCTCAAAAGCCTCGACACTGAATGCGCGGCTGACATCGCTAAACGCGGCGCCTTGCATCGTTTCTGTTTTTTCCGGTGTAAGAAGCATGGTTTTGAGCGCGCGCGCGAGACAGGCCGGATCACCCGGTTCGCAGTGCCACCCTGAAATCGTATCTTGAACGGTCAGTTCCATTTGTCCCGTCCGGCTACAGAGAACGGGCAGGCTCGCCTGCATGGCTTCATGAGCCGCTATACCCAAGCCTTCACAGCGGCTGGGTTGAATATAGGCATGATGCTCCGCCAAAAAGGCATGAGGGTTTGTGATATGCCCCATGAAATTAAGTTCGGTGATATTGGCAGTTTTCGCTTTGAGCTTAAGCGCAGACTCTTGTTTGCCAGCGCCCGCAATATTGATCTGGAAGGCCTGTTTCGGAAGTTCATTCGCATTCTTGAGTAGCGACAAAGCGTCAATGAGAACGTCATACCCCTTATTTGGATGCAAACGGCCGAGACTCGCAATTTTAAAGATCTCCCCTGACTTCCACGCCGAAGCCTGCGGCGCCAGTGGATTAACGGAAAAGAGGGGCCATATCAGAACATTCTCAGGGTCTAAGCCGAACCGCTTCACTGTAAGTGCTTTGACACGCTCTGAGTCTGTGACCCAAAAAGCAGACAGAGATTTCGTCAGTGACAAGAGAGTTTGGTTTATAGGTTTTAAAAAGGCATTATGTTGCCAGCTGACAACGGGAATGCCGAGTTTCTTACCCAGAATTTGACCGATAATAGTTGCCTGGGTCAATGATGTCCAAATGATATCCGGACGATACTCCTTCAACCGCTTTTGAAACCAAAGAGCCGCTTTGAAATGCTGCTTTTTTTTGCCGTCAAAACACTGCCAGTCTATGCCCGCCGCCTCCAGGGCCGGAATGGCCATACCGTTTCGACGAGATAGCGCGAAGAGTTTTATCTCAACGCCGTTTTCTCTGAGAACTTGGAAAACTGCCGGAATGGGAAATTGAGCCCCGCCCGCTTCTAGGGAGTTAATGACGTAAGCAATTTTCACGGCCCGGCCTCGTGGTTATATTTTCAATAAATCCACATTAAAAAAGCCGCTCTATGAGAACGGCTTTGATAGTCATAATGACGAAATCAGTTTAACGACGTCGTTTTTTTGAGGGCAGCAAGCCTTCGATTTGAGCACGTTTACGCGCCAGTTTCCGGGCGCGACGAACGGCTTCTGCCTGTTCGCGGACGCGTTTTTCGGATGGCTTTTCATAATGCTTACGCGCTTTCATTTCACGAAGGATACCTTCGTTCTGAAGCTTTTTCTTTAACGCGCGGAGGGCTTGGTCCACATTGTTTTGACGGACGTAGATTTCAACCATATCAGGTCAACTCATTTCTGGTTTAAAAGTGAAAAGCCCCGCCGCGAGTGCGAGGCCCGTATAAATTTCGTGTTACTTAACGGTCTGACGCCCGCATTTCAAGCGAATTTCTCAGAGGTTTCTAACGAAAACGCCGGAAAAAGGGTCGTTTTTGCCCAAAAATTAGGTCAATGTGCGGATATGGACTTTTCTAACCCGCATTTTCTGACGTCCGACGGATACCGTATCGCTACTTATTCAGATGGACCGGAAGACGGGCCCATTTTGATTCTGATACATGGATGGCCGGAACTTGCCTATAGCTGGAAAACGACCGTTCCGCCTCTCGTAAAAGCCGGATACCGCGTTATTGCTTATGATTTGCGCGGATTTGGGCTGTCTGATGCCCCGCGCGGCGTAGAGCATTATGCGATTGAACAAATGGTGGCGGATTTGGAAACCGTTATTAACGCTCAAGGCTCCTCTAAGGTCACGCTGATAGGCCATGATTGGGGCGGTATCATTTTATGGCACGCGGCCCGAATGATATCTGAGCGTATCAAACGGCTCGTTTCGATTTGTACGCCTCATGTAAAACACGCGCCTGTTGACCCTCTGAAAATCTTTCGCAAACGATTTGGCGAGGAGCATTATTTTCTTAGGTTCAATGAAAACCCAGACGAGGTTGAAGCCCTGTTCAGCCGTAACCCCGACGCTTTTTTCCGCCTGATGTTTCGAACAACTCCTTCGGGTAAAACAATGGATAAAAAATTCACTTATATCCCGAAAAGCTTTTCTGAGTTTTTGAAAAAAGGCGCCCCGTCTCTGCCCGGCGCTGTCATGTCTGATAAAGACCGCGCGGTCTACGCCAAGGCTTATGAAAAAAATGGCTTTCATGGCGGCATGTCGCTTTACCGAAACACAACCCATAACTGGAATCTGGCAAAAGGTTTATCAGAAAAGATTGTCCAGCCCGCCCTGATGTTAAGCCCTGAAGATGATCTGCTTTTGCCGCCCAGCTCTACAGACCATATGCCCGCGATTATTCCCGATTTAACGCGGCAGACTATTCCGAATTGCGGACACTGGGCCATGTGGGACAATCCCGACGCTATCAATAACGCCATAATTGACTGGTTGGGTCTTGCTCCGACAGACGGCCAGACTTAGGGCTATTCTATGCGATTGGACACCTCACCTTCTGATGTAAGACATCGCCCTCCTCTCGGCTTGGCTCTGGGCGGCGGCGTTGCCCGCGGTTGGGCACATATCGGCGCCATTCGCGCCCTTATCGAGGCTGGAATAAAACCTGACATCATAGCCGGCACATCCATTGGCGCCGTTGTCGGAGCGGCTTATCTGGCCGGTAATCTGGACACGCTCGAAGATTGGGCGCTCTCTCTAAACCGCCGTAAAATGATGGGCTATATGGACCTTCGTTGGGGAGGCTCCGGACTAATGCGCGGTGAAAGACTGGCGCGCGTCCTGCGGCACTATTTCGGCGATATGAAAATAGAAGAGCTGGACCGTAAATATGCAACAGTGTGCTGCGATTTGCGAACAGGCTATGAGGTCTGGTTGCAAAAGGGCCCGATAGTTCCGGCCATTCGCGCCTCCTACGCCCTCCCAGGGGCATTTGAGCCTGTCAAAGTCGATGAACGGTTTATGATTGACGGCGCATTGGTCAATCCCGTTCCGGTCTCTACCTGCCGGGCCCTGGGTGCGCATATGGTCATCGCCGTAAGCCTGAATGGAGACGCTTTCGGCCCCATTGGCACCAGTCATGAACTCCAATTTGATGACGAAGAAACGGACGATGTCGACCCCTTTGAACTGGCCTCCCAGTCTTTGAATAAATTGCGTCCTGACAGGCTTTTGCTGAAATCCATGCTCGGCAATGTCGAGCCGGGGAAAAGCCCTAAAATCGGATCGGTCATGATGGGAACTCTGAACATTGTGATGGATCGGCTCTCACGCTCGCGCCTGTCGGGCGACCCGCCCGATGTCTTTATTGCGCCGCGGATCGGCCATATCGGCATGATGGAATTTACCCGGGCGGCAGAACTTATCGAACGAGGTTACCGCGCGATGCAACATGAGATCCCTCTTATCACGTCAGTTATGGAAGTGCTTGGACAAATGCCTTCCGCGGCCGCTCCACAAGATCAGAACAGAGAATAACTCAACCATTGGCGGGAATGGAACAGAATTAATACATCGGAAAGGAGAAGCTTTTTGACTTTATGAGTATCTTAGTTAGCACCTAAACATGAACGCTGACGAAAGAATCAAAGTTGCGAACGATAATAGTTCAAAACCCCAGGCTTTATCCGGGCATTCTTTTGTCAAAAAGCGAGCTGCTGGAGGGCATCGCAGAGCTTCCTTTCATGAGCTCGCATCCCCCACCTTGCTCTCCCAGCAAAACAGGTCTCAAAAACAAATCTCTAATTTTTCTGTTGTAGACTCAATCAACACAGAAAATTCCTATAAATCTGAAACCTTCAGGACCTGCTTCAAATTTATCGCTCTCTCAGGGTTGTTAATTTCTCTCTTTGCCTTGGTGTTTGCCTTTTATGCTTTTTCGCCTCTAATTCTGGGGTCTGCCTTTTCTGTTGTGGTCTTTAGCACGCTTATATTGTGTTTAACCGACCAGAATTGGCGCGTGCAGGAAATGACCGCCCTCACCCTTTGGCTAACACTCAGCCTTATCGGTCTTCTGGCGTTTCAGACTCTGGGAACCTCCGTTTTCCTGGCCGGCAGCGCAGGGTTCTCAATTGCTTATTTGAGTAAGACGCGCCTGCCAGCGATCAGCGGAGCTTTATCCGTTTTAATTTTTGTTGGCAGCGGGATATAAATTCAAGCTTACAGTCCTAACCCTGTACTTCTCGCTTTCACCAGGGGCGCAGCCAGGATCATACCGCCCAGAAACCCGCCAAGATGAGCCGCCCAAGCCAGAGACAATCCGATATAGGGGCCTATCAAAACCATTATGAGGTTTATGGCCGCCCATCCGAAGCCGAACTTTATCATCTGGTCTTTTCCGCCGATCGCCCACCCGGCGACCGCTAATAATGCTGACGCGCCCCCGGATGCGCCCACTGCGGCCGGGGCATTTATGCCAAGCGGCGCGCTGATAACGAACCAGTATAGCCATTGAGCCAATCCCCCCGTAATGATCCCAAAAAAGAATATAGTTAGAAAAGAAAAATTGGCGGAGCGGCTACGCCCCCTCGAAATCGCTTTTAGCCTTGCGCCTTTAATCGTCGCGACGCCCAGCACGGCAATCATGCCGGCATTCATCAAAACATGGGTGAAGGACCCGTGTGTTGCGCCGTGTCCTAAAAGCGAAAAGATTTGTTCAGCTGAAGAGGTTCCCTGAAAGCCAAGCGGGCGTAATATGACCAAAGGTGCGGCTAAGCGCCAAAGCATGGGCAGGAATTGCAGAGCAAAATACAAAGCTATCAACGCGCCAGCGATATAAGCGGGGAGCGCTTCCGTGAAATTGAAAAATGGTTCTTTTGATCTTTTGATATTGGAATTTTGCGTCACGCTTAAGATTTTTCCTTTTTTCGGCCCAGCCTAAAACTCGACAAATATTTCTTCTCCTAGAGATATAAGTTTCATTTGGCGAAATGATAGAATCGGATTCATAAAAGCGGGATGACTTATCCGCCCAACATTGTTCACAATTCATCCCAGGCGATGAATCTCTATTCAGAGGATACTGACCCCAAGACGGAATATTTTGTGAAAGTTGACAATACGATTTATGGCCCTTTCACTTCGGAGCTTATGGAACAATTTGTGGAGGAGAGTCGGGTTGGACCGCAAACCTTGATATCGGACGAAGCTTATGGGGCTTATCATCCCGCTTCAGAAACGCATGAATTTAAGACATGGGAGCAATCGGTCAAAGCGAAACGCTTTTCCGGCCAGCCTCTGCCAACAGTCTATCTTATCATTGCGGATATACAGCCTTTCAAGAAACGAGAGTTTCTCATTATTTTGAAACAAATGGGACGATTTCAGCAAATTTCACAGACGGCTTGGGTGCTATCAACGGCAACCGACATTAGGTTCGTGCGGGAGTCTTTGAGCCGCAATTTGTCAGAGGAGGATAGCTTGTTCATCCATGACAGCTTCTCCAATAGCGCGGGTTGGTTCAATCTTGGAGAAGGCGTCGGCGAAGCCGTGACCTCTATTTGGAAAGAAACGTCCCAGACCCGCAAAGATATCAAAACGGCCTAACCATAGGAAATCATTGTAAATCTCAAACGGGCTTCAACCCATTTTTGAATTTCTGCGCATTTTTGACGTAATAATCCGCGCTTGCTTTCAACATTGCCTCTTGAGCCTGCGGGACTTGTTTTACAATTTTTCCAGGCGAGCCCATCACAACCGAATTATCGGGGATCACTTTGCCCTCCGTGATTAAGGCATGCGCGCCAATCAGACAGTTTTTCCCGATTTTCGCTCCATTTAAAACCGTTGCTCCAATACCGATGAGAGAATTATCATCAATTGTGCAGCCATGCAGCATAGCCTGATGGCCGACAGTTACGTCGTCGCCGATCGTCAAAGGAGACCCGGGATCGGAGTGAAGTACAGCATTGTCCTGAATATTGCTCCCGGCGCCAATCTTTATGGGTTCATTGTCCCCGCGAATGACCGTTCCAAACCAGACGGAGCTTCCGGCTTCCATAATGACATTACCGACAACAGTCGCGGAGTCAGCAACCCAGACATCATCGGCGAGTTGAGGCTTTATATCATCTAGCGAATAAACGCTCATTAGCTTTCCAGATCCTGCTGCAAGATTGAAATATTCAAATCATAGGATATGTCATCTTTGTCTTCGTCATCGATATAAAGAAGGCCAAGAATTTCCTGATCCAGATAAACTTCCACACTGTCAGATACTTTGCGGGGTTTAATCGTAATTTTTTCTGTCCCCAGACGCTTGCATAGGTAGTTTCGGACAGACGTAATTTGTTCGGGTGTCATTTTTCATCTCCAAGAGTTTGATCCATTGTTTGGGCCGGATTGCCGCAACAAGGGCCGCCCACAGGTTTGGCAGGAACCCCCGCCACAGTGCAGTTATCTTCTACGGCTTTCAAAACGACCGATCCAGCCGCAATTTTAGCGCCGTCACCGATACGAATATTGCCCAAAATACTGGCATTTGCACCAACCAGAACGCGGTCTCCCACTTTCGGGTGACGATCTTCATCCGATTTGCCCGTTCCGCCGAGAGTTACCCCTTGGAGTATAGAACAATCATTTCCGATCCGCGCAGTCTCGCCCATAACAAAGCCGGTGGCGTGATCAAGCATTATCCCGTGCCCAATGACAGCTGCCGGATTAATATCCACACCGAACATTTCGGAACTCCGGTTTTGCAGATGATACGCCAGAAGATCCCGGCCCGAAATATAGAGCGCGTGCGCAAAGCGGTGCGTCTGGATGGCCATATAGCCTTTGAAATACAGAAAACATTGCAAATAAGAATGACAGGCCGGGTCACGTTCTTTAACCGCGATCAAATCCTTGGCCGCATAATCGATAAGTGTAGAGTCAGTCGTAATCGCTTCTGACAAGACCTGTCTGAGTTTGAGAGTCGAAAAGTCAGCCGTCGAGAGTTTTTCAGATAAATGATTGACCATAGCACCGTCGAGACTGGCCTGATCCAATATGGTGGCGTGTAGAAAGGACGAAAGAGCCGTTTCCTTAACGGCATAGGTCGCGGCTTCCTGTTTCATCAGGCTCCAGACGCATTGATCCGCATTTGTCTCAGAGGCCAGGTTAAGATTTGCCATGACAGGCTCCTTTCGGTTCAGAGCAGAGATAGGGGGGCCGGAGCCAAAAGCCAAATAAATAATCCGTTGGCTTTGGGTTTGCGCTGGCTTATTTCGTTTGAAAATCTGCACATTGGCGCAGTTTTACGGAGTTAAATTCACCCCAACGCCCCCGAAAAGAAATTTCGATACGTCCAGACCGACATGATACTCAGCGCGAGAAATGGGCCAAAGGCCATACGGGGCTCTGCCTTTCGGCCTCCGGCAGAGGCCTTAGCCATGAGGGCTAAGTGACCAATAATGGCCGTCAAACTGGCAATGAGGATTATCTGAGGGATGAAAGCGAGGCCGCACCAAGCGCCGCCGGCCGCCAGTAATTTGGCGTCCCCTCTTCCAAGTCCGTCTTTCTTTCTGACGCGCTTGAAAATAACTTCGACGAGGAAGAAGAATATATACCCAAAGGCAAGCCCCAATAAGCTTTCCAATATGCGCATATCGAGAAAATGCGCCTGAACGATACCAATTATCGCTAAGGGAAGAGTTATTACATTGGGAAGTCGAAAGGTTTTAATGTCGACATAAGCGAGCCAGACCAAGGAGACAAATAAAAGAGCCGCGAAAATATAAATCATCTAAAACTCTTAAAATTCAAAATGCACAGGCCGTTTTAACAAGGCATACAAAACAATGGGTTGTCTAGGATATTATCCGCCTTCTCTCGCAATGCGGCGGCGTCAGTTCGTAGGCGATACGACGGCCATTCTTATCCTCTAAAGTGACCTGACCGCCAAAGCACATTCCCGTCGATGAAATCCTTATCGGATCGCCTTCAGAGATCCACCCCTCAGGGAGGTCCAATGTTCTAACATTAAGCTGCTCCTGCTCAGTCCAATTTTGCGGCGCGGAGACGGTCATTTCAATAATACGGGGTTGTTGATTCACATTAGCGTCAATTTTCCAAAATGTGACATCCGCTAATACGGATTCTGAGGTATTCACAAAATAGGCCGATTCAATATTTTGGGCCGCTCTTTGCCCGACGATAGACAGAATAAGGCCCATAATGGCCAAGACGACCACAACTTCTAATAAAGAAAAACCGGCATTTTTTGCTTTGTCCATTTAGGACTCTATGTCTGCATTGATACCGCTGCCGCCCGTCTCACTATCAGCGCCTAAAGAGATGACAACCGGACTGATAACCTGTCCATTATTCCCGACAGAAGGACCGACATAGATGAAATCGGCGTTCCAGGGGTCGAGCGGCACTTCGTCTTCGAGATATGGGCCATACCAGTTATTCTCAAAGCCCTGGGGCGCTTCGACGAGTGCGGCAAGACCCTGCTCTTCCGTAGGATATTGACCCACATCAAGTTTGTAGGAATCGAGCGCGAGACGTATATTTTTGGCTTGGGATTTCGCCGCAACGACTTTAGATTTGTCCACATTTCCCAGGAGCCGCGGAGCGACCAAGCCAATTAACGTGCCGATAATGGCCAAAACCACCAATATTTCCAAAAGAGAATATCCGGCTTCGTTTCCGGCCTCTTCCAGATGCTTATTCTGCTTCATGTTTCTTCCTCTATAATCAGTCCGTCCGGGGATTCCTGTCCGCAGATACGATAAACTTCATCAAGCGTTGTCAGACCGTTTCGGGCTTTGATGATACCATCTTCCATTAGGGTCATAAAGCCTTGTTCGCGGGCCGCTTTCACAAGCCTCGGAAGGCTTTCATTTTTCATAATGGCTTCGGAAATCTTTTGATTGACCTTGGCCGCTTCAAAAATAGCAATTCGGCCAAGATACCCTGTGTTCGAGCATAATTCGCAGCCCACGGGCGCCCGCCAGGCAGACTTATTCTTTAGCGCGCCTTTGGGAATGGCGCCGGATTTTACCATATTCCAAACCGCGTCTTCACCCTCTTCGGATTTTATGGGGACGCTGCAACTCGTACAGAGTTTTCGTAAAAGGCGCTGCGCCGCAAAACCTCTCACCGCAGAGGCGATCATGTAAGGCTCCAATCCGATATCGACCAAACGGGCAACCGCAGCGAGAGCAGAATTTGTATGCAGGGTGGAGAGCACCAAATGCCCTGTTAGAGCCGCCTGAGCCGCGATGGAGGCCGTCTCGCCGTCACGTATCTCGCCGACCATGATAACATCCGGATCCTGCCGCAAAATAGAGCGCAATCCCTTGGCAAATGTGTAGCCAATATTGGCGTTGGTCTGAATTTGAACGACACCGTCCATGTCATATTCGACCGGGTCTTCAATCGTGATAATTTTACGCAGGCCGTCATTTAAGCCCTGAAGACTACGGTAAAGCGTCGTCGATTTACCTGACCCGGTTGGGCCTGTCACAAGGATGATACCGTTGGAATGTCCCAGCAATTCGCGCATAATCGTTCTGGAATGACCATCCAGACCCAGGCTTTCCAAATCCGGAAGCTCATTTTCTTTGCGCAAAAGACGCATGACCATGCTCTCGCCCCAAGATCCCGGAAGGGACGAGACACGCAGGTCAATTTCTTCGCCGGCAAACCGCACGGACTGACGCCCATCCTGCGGCAAGCGCCGCTCGGCAATGTCCATGCCGGATAAGAGCTTGATACGGCTGACGACAGCGTCGAACTGGCCGCGGCTTTCGGTCTGGCGCGTATGCAGCACCCCATCAATTCGATAGCGAATCTGAAATCTATGCTCGAAAGGCTCGATATGAATATCCGAAGCGTTTTCTTTGAGCGCCATAGAGAAGATTCGGTTTACAAAATCGATAACGGGCGCTTCTTCCGCCATTTCCTTTAATCGCTGCGTATCATCATCCGAAACGCCCATCATCTCGTCATTTTCATCCGTCTGCACGAGATAGGTAATGGCCGTGTCGACCGTATGATTTGACGCGATGAAGCATAAAAGATCGAGGTTCTTTTCCCCGCAGCGCGTTTCAATCGCCTCTCTTATCTCATTATTGGTTATGTCCTGTGCGATCAGATAGACGGGGCCGTCTTCCACATATTGCCAAACGGCGCAGCGCCGCGTTTTAGCCCAATTGGCTTTCAATCTAAGGGCCGTCAAAGCGCGCTGGTAGCTTTCCGTCTCGAACGGCACCTCTTCAAAGCTCAGAGTTTCCAGACCGAGCTGGTCGGATTGGGCCTGAAGCAAATCCTCTTCGGAGACAGCGCCCAAACGCAAAAGAGCCTGACCGACAAGCCCGCCTACGTCCTCATTCAGGATACGGGCCTGCCGGAGGTCTTTTTCCGTGACGAGACCGCGTTCCTTCAAAATGTCTGAAATCATTTTCATCTGGAGATCAATCAAATCGCTTTCGTTTAGAATAATCCCGGAAATCTATCTTCGACTAACCTATATGGAAAGCCAAAAGAAAAAAAGCGGCCCAAGGCCGCTTTTGTCAGTTTAAAACACCCCGGAACATCGGAAAAATCCGATTGGGACGAGCCAACTTTTTAGAGCGGCCCGGATGGAGGGAAGATCAAAAAGCTGTTGTCGTCGTCACGGGATGGAGAGTTTCCAAGAACGCTATCCTCATTTGATCCATCACCGAAAGCTGAAACAACACCGTTCCGGGCCATCAAGCGATCCACATCAACGTCGCCGGCAAATTCGAAGACGAATTCTGCATCCGCGCGAATATAGGCTGGAATGGATGGAATACCGTAGTTCAGAGAGTTGATAACGAACTCACCATTTGAATTTGGCGTTGCAACACCGCTGTAAACACCGTTAGCAGAACCGGCATTTGTCAAAGTGACTGTGTAGTCAGTTGGACCTGTCAGACCTGTGACGCGGTAAACAGAGATCGTTCCGCTTGGAGACCCGCTGTTCCAGTCAAAGACACCAAATGTCTGGCCTTCACGCTCGATAGTATCAAGAGAACCTGTGGCGCCTGGTTCCGTTGCAATAAGGTCTGGACCTGTATCGTTGAAGTTAACGATAGCATTTTCAACAGTAACAGTTTGCGTCTCGATAGCAATTGCACCATCCGCTGTGGCTTCAACATCCTGAGGACCGCTCAGAAGCGCTGTCAGATCAGCACCTGCGAATGTAAAGGAAGCTACGCCGCCCATGAATGTGTCAGGAGCTACGCCGCCAACAGTTACGCTGTCGATACCTGTTCCATCACCGAAAACAACATCAAATGTGATTTCGTCGATTGAGCTTTCCATAAGAGGATCGCCGGCTGCATTAACATCAACAGACGTGTCGATTGTGTACTCGACTGAACCGAGGGTAGCCGGACTACCACCGTTAAACTCCTGGAAGTTGCTTGCAAGAGTAACGAAAGTATCATCTGTGGCTTCGTCAGAAAGAACAACACCGTCAATGGCTGATTCACATGGCGCAATGACGCTATCAGCAGACGCTGAGCCGTTCTCAATTGGCGTTCCTGAACCATCAATATTTGCTGTGATAACTAACTCAGACCCGTCTGGGACGCAGGCATTGAGCGCGTAATCAAAATCAAACTCTAGCTCGTCGACGGAAACACCGCTGTTGATTGAGACAAGGTAACTAACTGAGTTGTCACCAGCGGCACCACCGGACTGAACAACCGCTGAAACACCGGAGGTAACCTCTGTACGTGTAGCGCCATCATTGTCATAAGCCGTGACCGACCCACCACTTACGCTTGAGTCAAAGACAACATTGTCTGGCAATGTCACAACAACAGAAATATTGTTGCCTGAAGGGAAGTTACCTGTCTCAGTCAAAAGAGAGGCACTTGTGGAGCCAGCAAAAGCAGGGGTTCCGGGAAGCTGAAGCTCGAGAGCCGGCGTCACCGCCATGCCACCAGCTGTAACTTCAAGGGCGTTAGCCGCCCCAGCTGAAATTGCAACAATCGATGTTGCCACTAAAAGCTTACGTAAGATCATGATTTCCTCATTTTGTAAATCAGTTCAAGTTTTGCGAAATTCGCACAGGCAGAATCCCGCGATTTAGGCTTGTGAACGACGTCATCAACTCGGAAAGGTTTTATACTGATCGCCCCGATCACTTTCTATGCCAAAGCGAAATTTAATGGAAGAAAAATATTTGAAATAGAGAAAAAAAAAGCGGCCCAAGGCCGCTTTTCTTAACTTACAAATTCTAACCTCGTTCGAGATCCAGAAGTTAACCTAATTATGTAGGTCCGTTGTCATCATCGCTTGATGGAGCGGCGCCCAAGACTGAATCGTCATTGGATCCGTCACCAAAGGCAGAGATAACACCGTTACGGGCCATCAGACGGTCCACATCAACGTCGCCCGCAAATTCGAAGACGAATTCTGCATCCGCGCGAATATAGGCTGGAATGGATGGGATACCATAGTTCAGAGAGTTGATAACAAACTCACCATTTGAATTTGGCGTTGCAACACCGCTGTAAACACCGTTGGCAGAGCCAGCATTTGTCAAAGTGACTGTGTAGTCAGTTGGACCTGTCAGACCTGTGACGCGGTAAACAGAGATTGTTCCGCTTGGAGACCCGCTGTTCCAGTCAAAGACACCAAATGTTTGGCCTTCGCGCTGGATAGTATCAAGAGAGCCTGTGGCGCCTGGCTCAGTTGCAACAAGGTCTGGACCTGTATCGTTGAAGTTAACGATAGCATTTTCAACAGAAACAGTTTGTGTCTCGATAGCAATTGCACCGTCCGCTGTGGCCTCAACGTTTTGAGGACCACTCAGAAGTGCTGTCAGATCAGCACCTGCGAATGTAAAGGAAGCTACGCCGCCCATGAATGTATCAGGAGCTACGCCGCCAACAGTTACGCTGTCGATACCTGTTCCATCACCGAAAACGACATCAAATGTGATTTCGTCGATTGAGCTTTCCATAAGAGGGTTACCAGCTGCATCTACATCAACAGTTGGGTCGATTGTGTACTCGACTGAACCAAGTGGCGCTGGGCTACCACCGTTAAACTCCTGAAAGTTGCTCGCAAGTGTGACAAATGTATCTTGAGTCATCTCGTCAGAAAGAACAACACCGTCAATAGCAGACTCACAAGGCGCTACGATGCTGTCAGCCGACGCTGTACCTTCTTCAATTGGCGTTCCTGAACCATCGATATTGGCTGTGATAACCAACTCAGAACCGTCTGGGACGCAGGCAGTGAGTGCATAATCAAAATCAAACTCTAGCTCGTCAACGGAAACACCGCTGTTGATTGAGACAAGATAGGTAACTGAATTGTCGCCCGCCGCACCGTCACTTTGAACAACTGCTGAAACACCAGACGTAACCTCTGTACGTGTAGCGCCATCATTGTCATAAGCCGTAACAGACCCACCGTTAACGCTTGAATCAAAAACAACATTGTCTGGCAACGTAACAACAATAGAAATGTTGTTGCCTGAAGGGAAGTTACCTGTCTCGGTTAAAAGAGAGGCACTTGTGGAGCCAGCAAAAGCAGGTGTTCCGGGAAGTTGAAGCTCAAGAGCAGGCGTGACTGTCATGCCACCAGCTGTAACTTCAAGGGCGTTAGCTGCCCCAGCTGAAATTGCAACAATCGATGTTGCCACTAAAAGTTTACGTAAAATCATGATTTCCTCATTTGTAAATCAGTTCAAAGTTTTGCGAAATCCGCACAGGCAGAAATTCACGATGTAAGCATGTGAACGACGTCATCAACTCGGAAAGCCCGGTATTAACCGCCCTCTGCATTACTGTGTATTATTTGGGAGTTACTCGCCCGTCAAGGGGAAGTTTGGGCGATTTAAACCTATTTTCTCCCATAAAACCTACAATTTTTACCTATCTTTAACTTATGTAATGAGTTCAGTTGAGTAATTGGAAGGGGTGAAATGAATTTCGCCCCCAGATTGTATCCAGCAAGAATCAGCAATACTATAGTTGATATTCCTCCTACGCGACTATGCAGCATAGGTTTTGTGCCTTTTTATATTGAACAATTCAATCATTTTAAAGTTTGCTTGTTTAATTACCCTCTCTTTTCAAACCGCAAATTCATTACAATTGAAATAAGATGATGCTTGTGGTTTATGCCTCATGGTTCTAGCTTATCAGACTGTCCTCGGCAGGTCGCGACGCTTGTTCTTAATATTGGCAATCAAATTATATTTTATCGGACGATGAGTGTGAAAAAGAGTAAATCTAAAAAGAAATCGGCCGCTTCGCCTCAAAGCGATAAAACCCAAGCCAAGCCCATCCTCCTGATTACGGGCATGCACAGAAGTGGTACGTCTGCTTTAACAGGCGTGATGAACCGGCTCGGCGCGTCTGATCCTAAGAGCCCGGTCGAGGCGAATGAATATAATAGCCGGGGTTATAATGAGTCCCGCGCTGTCATGCAGCTAAATGAGGAGATTTTGAACTCCGTGGACTCCGGCTGGACGGACTTGTCAGACCTCAAAAAAGAGAGCCTCCGACAGTTAAAATCCAAGCATTTTGACGAAAGGATTTTAAATGTCGTTAAAGAAGAATTCCCCGGCGATAAAATAGCCGCTGTAAAAGATCCTCGCATTTGCCGTATCGCAGATTTTTGGAATACCTCGCTTCAGCAGGATAACATTTTTGCGCCTAATTATATCTTTTGTCTTCGCCACCCGTTGGAAGTCGCCAAATCGCTCAATCACAGAGACAAGATGAATATGGAGCGCGGACTTGGGCTTTGGCTACGCTATAATCTGGATGGGGAGTTTCAAACGCGAAGCCATAACAGATGCTTCGTTCACTATGAAAACTTACTTGGCGACTGGAAAGCAGAAGTCGCGCGGATTAATGAACAGCTAGAAATTAAACCTTTCAAGCTCACAAAGGCGGCACAAACTAAAGTCAATAAATATCTCAGTAAAGACTTGAAGCACCACGAGTCTAAAGATGACGACACTGGTTCTGATCATGAAATGCTTGCGCTGAGTTTAGAGGTTTACGAACTCCTGCTCTCTGCGACTAAAGACAAACCCTTAAGCGACAAAGCCAAGCGGCGACTAAACAAGCTTCGAAGGCAGTTCAATTTTGCCGGACGCGTCTTCTACCCCCTCCTCTCCAAAACGGAGCAATTTGCCCGCGGACTGAGTAAAGACCTTACCTCAACCAAGGAGGAGACCACTGAGCTGCGTGCCCGCGCTGAGGAAGATATCGCTCAATTAAATGAGTCTCTCGAAAAAGGCGAAGAGCTTGCTAAATCTTTCAAACACAAAATCGATTACCTTCAAAAGCAGATCGTCGAAACGAATAAGGAGCGAGAAAAGCTTGGGGAACGTCTTCAGGAAACTATCGAAACAGGTGAAAAAAAGGAAGAGAGCTATCAGTCCAAAGCGAAGGAGTATGAAGAGGACATTCTTCACCTGAGAAAGGAGCATCAAGATAATATAGCTGAACTTGAAAAAGAGCATCAGGGCAATATTACTCAGTACAAGAACTATACAACCAATCTTGAAAAAGAACATCACGAAAGCATTGAGCGTTACGACAGCCAAATTCGCGACCTTCAAGAAGAGATTATTTCGACGAAACGCGGCGTCAGGCAGTTAGAAATCATTCAGACTGAAAATCTTTATCTTAAAAAAGAAGTTGAGCGGTTTTCCAATGTAAACGCGGATTTGAGCGAAACAAAAAGATTGCTGGCGCGCGAAAACTCTAAAAAAATAAATGAACAAGCTGAGAAAATTTCGCGTTTATCTCAATCTCAACCGCTGAATACGAAAACTGCTTTTGTTGCACCTAAGTCGGCTTCTCCTTCAAATGAAAATGCTGTTCTTGGTGAGCCCCAGAGCAAAACCAGATTGCCCATAAATGAAACGCTAAGAGCTCTCCTCGTGGAAGGCTTTGTAGAGTCACATTATCAGTTACAGTGTAAAGGGCTAAACCTCGCCGCGGATACTGATTTAGTTGAGCATTATTTGGAAGTCGGCGCGTCTCTGGATTTATCTCCTCATCCTTTATTTGATGCTGTCTGGTATAAAAAACGTTATAGCGACCTATCGGATTTAGGACATAAGGCCTATTTGCATTTTCTCGAATATGGGTCCGAGGAAGGCCGATCCCCCTGCCCGGTCTTTGATACTCATTACTATAATCACCTCTATCCGGATGTCGAGACGAGCCATGTTCTGCCTCATATTCATTATTTCAAGTCAGGGTGGCGAGAAGGCCGAAATCCATCTGCCTGGTTTTATTCTAACTGGTATTTGGAAAATAATCTCTCAGCAAAACAGGACGGCATATGCCCTCTTATTCATTATATGCAGATTGGCGAGAGTTTGGGTTTTCAGCCACATCCAAGCTTTGACCCAAATTGGTACCAAAAGGAATATCTCGAATCCGATAAAACAATTAGCCCGCTTGGCCATTTCCTCGAAACGGGCCAGAACTTAAATATACCAACCAATGCTGAGGCCGCCGCATTCTCAGATTCCGACAGGCCCGTCATCTTGGCCGTAGCGCATTCTGCGACAGGTCATTTGTTTGGGAGTGAAAGAAGCTTTCTGGACGTTGTCACATCAATCGACAGATCGAAATACAGCGTCATTGTAGCATTGCCCAATCCGGATACAGAATATGTAAGGCAGCTTTCGAAACAAGTCGACGCCGTCCATTTTACAAAAAAAATCTGGTGGGAGAGCCGCAAAGGCATGGCGGAGTCACTTATATCGCAATATGGCAACCTTATTAAAACGCATCAAGTCGACGCTGTCTATGTCAATACGATTATGCTTCGCGAACCTCTGGAAGCGGCTCGCCGTTTCAACCTTCCGGGCATTTGCCATATCAGAGAAGCCATTACGCATGACCCGGATCTGATTGAAGCTATCGGAAAACCCGCAGAAGAAATCATCAAGGACGTTGTGGCCCGGAGTGATTTCGTTGTTGGAAACTCAAATGCAACACTCGAGATTTTTGGCAATCCTGACAATAGTTTCCTCATTTATAACGCCATAAAAATTGAAGATTTTGATCAAATTGAGAATAAGCGAAATGATGCGACGTTCCGCTTTGGCATGTTGAGCAGTAATCTTCCTAAAAAAGGAATTGCGGATGTTGTCGAACTTGCGAAACTCTCGGCCGAAAAGGGATTGAATGTCGAGTTTCATTTGATTGGTCCCGAAACAGAAGAAACTGAACGCCTTCGTAAAGTTGTCAAACGTAAAGGCCTCACCAATGTGGTATTCCGGGGCTATATTAGTAATGTTGTCGACGCCATAAGTACGATCGACGCTGTCTTGAATTTCTCTCACTTCGCTGAATCTTTTGGCCGCACCATTGCCGAAGGCGGCGCGGCGGGTCTGCCGTCAATTGTTTATGATCACGGCGCCTTACCCGAGGTCGTGGATCACGAGAAAACCGGCTTTGTAATTCCCTATCGCAAACCTGAAATGGCCTTGGATTACATAGAGAAAATGATCCAATCTAGAGAGTTTACCGACGCGCTCGGGCAAGCATCCCGCCAGCGCGCAAAAGATTTGTTTTCCTATGAAGTTCTTGGAGAGAAGATCAACTCCATGTTTGATGCCGTCTTTAAAGACAGGCCCAAACCTACATCTCAGAAACATAAACCGTCGGAATTTGACAAGACATTAAACCTGCAAACTTACAAAAAACGCAATGCGCCAACCGACTTTAAAAGCAAAACAGCTTCTGTCAGCGTTATCGTCCCGAATTATAATTACGCCGAATATCTCGAAGAGCGGCTAGGGTCGATTTTTTATCAGACAGTAAGCCCGGCCCAGATTATATTCCTCGATGATGCTTCATCGGATGACAGCGTGAGCGTTGCAGAAGAATTGCTCTCAAAACAGGATATACCTTACCAAATAATCGCCAGCGAAGAAAACTCAGGCGTTTACAATCAGTGGATCAAAGGTTTCGAAGCCGCCACAGAAGATTGGGTGTGGATTGCAGAAGCAGATGATAGGTGCGAACCTGACTTCATAGAAAAGCTACTGTCTTTGGCAGATAATGAGACAAATATTGTTTATGCCGAGTCGCAGCGGATAGACGGACACGGCGACGTGACAGCCGAAGATAATCGCGCCCATTCCAGAGATGTATCCACAACTCGTTGGAGCGAAAGCTATACAGAACTTGGCGTTCGGGAAGTCGTAGATGCTTTATGTTTCCGGAACACGATTCCAAATGCGAGTGCGGCCCTGTTGAGAAGATCCTGCCTGGATGATGCAAAATCTGTCTTATCGGGTCTTCAATATACAGGCGACTGGAAACTTTACTCCCATCTTCTTCGTAGCGGCAATATTGCCTATTGCGCAGAGTCTCTCAATCATTTCAGGCGTCATGAAAAAAGCGTCACGCGTATTCGCGGCAAATCTCTGGACTATTTGGAAGAGCTTGCAAATATTCGGGAATATCTCTGCGCCCACTTCCCAATCCGTCAAGAGGATATGGATCGCATGGACTGGTTTTTGAACCGGGATTACCGGATCGAAAAAGTTGAAAAGAACACCGAAGTTCCTGTCATATTGCCTCTTTTGGATAAATCGAGGGAGCAAGCCGCCGGACGAAAGAGGTTTGGATTCATCACGACGAATAACGGTTCGCATTACGGTGGGAGCGAAATGCTATGGCGAGAAACCGCAATGGCTCTTCGCGAAAAAGGGCATGACGTTTTCGCCGTCATCAAGAAATGGGAGCCGCGACCCGAATTTTTTGACGAGATGGAGCGGGCCGGCATTAAACTTCTTTTCAAATCAGAAGACGGTTTTGCCGATCTGATAAAATACAAACCTGATTTGGTCATAGTTTCTTTGGGCGACCAAGATGAAGGCCTCGAATTTTATCCGGATTTGAAAGAAGCTGGCATCCCTTATGCCATCGTCAATCAACTGACAAAAGAGGCTAGATTCTGGGCTATTCGCAAGGAAAAAACCAAAGCCGTCAAAAAAGGGTATAGCGAAGCAAAGCAGACCTTCTTTACCTGTTGGAATAATCAAAGGGTGATGCAGGATCGCCTCGGGTCCAAATTAAAGAATAGCAGTCTGCACTTTAATCCTTACCACATAGACCGCTCTGTGGTCCCGGACTGGCCATCGGACGACAACACTCAGATCGCTATCCCCTCGAAACTCTTATTCATCCATAAGGGGCAGGATATTCTGACCGAATTTCTGGGCAAGGAAGAATGGAAATCCAAAAACATTACCTTCAATTTTTACGGCTCCGGTCCGGATGAACAGAATTTGCGCGATCTCGCCAAGCAAAAAGGGATTGAAAGTTTCAGGCTCCATGGCCGTGTGGCAGATATCTCCGACATCTGGAAATCCAACCACGCTTTGCTCATGCCTTCGCGTATGGAAGGACTGCCCATCATGCTTGTCAGCGCCATGTTATCAGGCCGGGTCCCTATCCTGACGGATATTGGCGGTCACGCTGAAGTCGTATCAAATAATAAGTCCGGTTTTATTGCCTCAGATCCTGACCCGGAAGCAGTAGAGGACGCCTTGAAACGCGCTATGGAGCAGAGGGCTGACTGGGAAGAAATCGGACAATTGGCGAGACAACAGATACTCGACTTTTTGCCGGAAAACCCGGTCGAGGATTTCATCGAGAAACTTGAAAAGATTGCCTAAGTTGAAACCTTCCAGCTTAGGCCTGATCTGATGGACAGCTTGAGAGCCAGTTTTTTAGCGCTCTATTCAGAAGAAACCCTGTAATCACTTCCTTCGGAATAGCCAAACTCGGTCATAATGGCCCCGCAATTTCTCCGGAATATTCTAATTTGTTCTTCGTCCCATCCCGATGTTTCGAGGCTTACCATCCCGGTATTTAAGTCGCCGCTGGATTGAGGGCGGTCATTTGTAAAATATGTTTCAAGCGTTTTGACTTGTTCCTCATCCAGCTCGAGCAAGTCCCCTATTCGCTTAGAAACAAGAGAAGGTGAATTCGCAATATCATGCTGGTCAATTTCAAGGTAGGGAACATGTAACTGAGATCGGGCCGTTCTCCAATTCGCCATACTGTTTTTCCAAATTTTGCAATGCCCCTCAAATTCCACATGAGGGAATTTTTTCATGGCAGAGCGTACGACCTCTATGCCCCTGCGGTGCGCAAAGATGACTTTGGTATTTGGAAAAGCGTCCTGAACAAAGGGCACACTCTGCACGCCTTGGGGCCCAGGAGTTTTATCGATGAAGTATTCGGTGCCATATTGTTCTTTGTAAGTGGCGGCGATGATATTTCTAATTTCTCTCTTAATTTTCTTAAGCTCCACATAGTGAAGCAAATGATTCTCACTCTGGGCTTTGCGTTCGTTCTTTTTAAAAAACCGGTTCGCCGATGTCATGAGTTCAAAGGCAAGAGGGTGAAAGTGTCCTTCCCCATGGCCTGGAATATCCAGTGTCTTGCGTATTGTGTTTAAAAGAACACTCGTCCCGGAGCGTCCATTGCCGACAATAAAAATAGGACCCGTCATTTTATTCCTTTTCCAACAAAACCATACCTATTGGCCAGGGTGGATTATAGAAGATGGCAATCTCATTCCATCTCATTAGCTACATTCAGCCAAATAATTTATCACGGCATATAGAGTTTCACAGGCTGACACTAGTCTTGAAAAACCTATTTTGTAATTTCAACTGCATTAGAATCCATTCAGGAAAGTTCTGCTTCACAGATATTACATTTTCTCCATGGTAGTGAGTTGAGTTTACAGCTATTGTTCCAGAGAGACAAAAGTTCTGAACTTTTCAACCCACTTCTTAAATTAAACGACTTTAAATATGAAAATTAAACTGCATATCGGGGCAAACAAGACGGGCAGTTCAGCCATTCAAAGGTTCATTCGGCAAAACCTGGATAAGTTTCAACAATACGGCCTTACTGTTCCGGATACGCGTCTTAATGATACAGGAGTCGTAACAGGGGAACACTCATTTTCATTTGAAAGCTTTTTCCATGATGATTTTCCCGGCGCTCAACTGAGAGAAAAACTCGATAGGCTTGCCAGCCGGGGCCACAAAGAAATCGTCCTTTCGGCCGAAAGCCTTTCCAATATGGGGAAAACTGACTTTTTCGGCCCTGTTTTTGCAGACTTTGACACAGAAGTTCTGCTTTATATCCGTCGTCAGGATGATCTCTTACTGTCCACATGGCAGCAATGGTCCTCCAAGCGGGAAACCAACCTAAATGATTGGTTGGAACGCGCCAAAACCAAAATTGGTCAATGGGACGCCCTCATTCGCGCTTGGGCAGAATATGTAGGGTATGAAAATATTCATGTGAGAGTTTTTGAACGCAGCGAGATGAAGTATCAGAATATCGCGCATGATGCTTTCGATTTTTTTCTCAAAAACCCATCAGAGGACGAATTTGATTTCTCAATCGGCGAAGTAAATCCCTCTTTTTCTGATCTGATTGTTCCTTTGGTATCCGGCAATCATGCCATATTCGAAACAACACATGACAATGAATTTTATCATTTGGTGCGTGAACTCACGGGCGATGAGTATATTGGGAAGAAACGCATTTCCTTGATTACCGAAAAAGAACGTCTTTTGCTTCTCAGATCATATGAAGACTGCAATGAATGGGTCCGGAAAAAATACTTTCCAAAGAAAAAATCTCTTTTTGCTCCGCTGGATCATTCCAAATATCGCTACCTTTCGAAAGAAGAAATGTTATTCGAGCAGATGCGGTTTGTGACCGCGATGATGAGCGGCATTGGAAAACGACTATTACTTCAGGATCTTAATGGTGAAGCGACTTAGGCGCTTCGAAACCGTAACCGGCTTTTACAAAGCGCCTTCGATTGTAACTTTGCTGCGTTTTACGCGGCTCTTGACACCATAGACGTCCGCAAGCCGGTTTTCTGTCAGAGTGTCCTCAGGCGATCCGTCCGCAAGAATTCTTCCGTCTTTCATCCAAATCAGATGATCCGCATATCTGGCTGCCAGACTGATATCATGAAGGACAACCAAAACGCCGCGACCGTTTTCGGTGTAATCTTTTAGGAGATCCATAACCCGAAACTGGTGAAGTGGATCTAGGGCGGCGACCGGCTCATCTGCAATCAAAAGCGGGGCCTGAGCGGCGAAGGCCCGCGCGCAATGTACACGCGCCATTTCGCCTCCGGATAATGTGTCCGTCTTTCTGTGAGCCAGAGAAACAATATCGCAAGCCTCAATGGCCGAATCAACGGCCTCCGCGTCCTTAGATTTCAAACGCCCCAGGCTGGCCCCATGTGAGTAACGTCCCAAAGCCACGACGTCGCGAACCGTATTGGGCCAGGCCATAGGTCGTCGCTGCGGGAGGTAGGCGACACGTCTTGCACGGCGCATCGGTGACAAGCTCTGAACATCTTCCCCGTCAATCAAGACCTGCCCCGCCTCCGGTTTGGACAGCCCCATGGCCGCGCGTAATAATGTCGTTTTGCCCGCCCCATTAGGGCCTAATAACGCTGTCAGACGGCCTTGCAGCAATGAAAATGAGGCATTCTCGACCAGAGCTGAATTCTGAGCTTTTACGGTGATATTTTCAGCAACTAACTTCATTCTTCTCTGGCCCCGCCCCCTTGCCGCTTCATCGCAATCCAGATGAAAGCCGGCGCGCCGAAAATGGCGGCGACCACACCCAATTTCAGCTCCGACTGAGTAGGCACGAGTCGCACACCAATATCCGCCAAGACAAGAAACACGCCCGCAAGGAGCGCCGATGGCAGGAGCGACCGCGCCGGGTCATGCCGGACAAAGGGCCTGACAATATGCGGCGCGACAATACCGACAAAACCTATAGCGCCGGCCAGAGACACAGCGGCGCCCGTCGCGAGCCCTGCGCCCAACACGACAAAAATTCTTTGGTTTCTGAGATTAACCCCAAGCCCGCTTGCCGCCTCTTCGCCCAATGTCAGCGCAGACAAACCCCGGCGCGTCAGATACAAGATGATAAATCCTGCCAGTAAGAACGGCCCGGCCAGAGCGATATCTTCAAAGCTCCGATTGGCCACAGAGCCCAAAGTCCAATTGATCATATCGAATAAGGAAAACGGATTCGGAGAGAGGTTGAGCAGTAGGCTCATCACCGCTCCGGCAAAGCTCGATAAACCGACCCCGACCAGAATGAGCGTCACGACAGATTGCGTCCGGATTGCGGCCAGAGCAATTATCGCTGTCGCGATCAAGGCCCCGATAATCGCCGCAATCGGAAGCAGCCAAGCCTGCGTCCCGACAAGCCCGTAATAAATTACAAATGTGGCGGATAAAGACGCCGACGCCGAAACGCCGAGTACGCCCGGTTCAGCGAGAGGGTTTCGCAGTAAACCTTGCAGCGCGGCGCCGCTTGCCCCCAATGCACCGCCAACAACAAAAGCCGCCAAAGCACGGGGCAGACGAATTTGCCAGATAACCAGCGTATCAGAGGGATCGCCCTGCCCGATCAACGCCGTAAAGACCCGCCCCATATCCATCGGCGTGGTGCCCAAAAGGCAGGCCGCCAATAATATCAGGACAGACATCACGACCAATCCCGGATTGAGGTACCGCGTAATCATCACCTAAATCCCTCAGTATCTCGGTGCGAAGCCAGAGCCTCTATGCCGTCGAGCGTAAACCATCCGCCGCAAGACATGATGGCGCCGCTCAGGGACACTGTCGGGAGGGTTTCAATTTGTTTTTTGGCGATGGGATGGCGCATAGCGCTCCACTTGTCCTTCTTGAAATCGTTTGTGTCGAAAAACGCGGCTGCCACCAATTCAGGCTGTTCATAGGCCAGCCGCTCTAACGGAAGCGGGCGCCACCCTGGTTCAGTTTGAAAATTAATGAGGCCCGCAGACGTCAGCATTTCGTCGACTAAAGACCCGGGGCCGCTCGTTACCCCTGACGGGGTCATATAAAGGACGCTTTCCGCGCCATCTTTGGCTTCGATCGCCGCCAATCTGCTTTCCATATCCATGACAATGGCTTCGCCTGTCTCCGGAACGCCGAGCCCGTCCGCCATTTCGCGGGTCACGCGTTTGATCCCGTCAATATCTCCGGCCCAGCCGACATTTAAAACAGGGATGCCTGCCTTTTCAAAAAACCGCGTTGCATTTGGCCCGCCGCCATAAGAGCGTACGACCAAATCCGGTTTGAGAATGAGAACGTCTTCGGCGCTGGAGCGCACGGATTTCAACCCCTTTTTCTTCAGTTTTTCAGCGGTCTCGCGCATATAGGAGAATGCCTTATCAGCATCGGGCGACACGGCTAGAATGCGCTCAGGCTCAACCATCTTGAGAACGTATTGATCGGCGCAATAATCAAGACTGACAATGCGTTTCGGAGGATCCGTTGGCACCCCTGAAACAGAGGGTGCTTCCACATAAGTTTTGACAGGAGTAGACGGGTTGCAGGCGGAGAAGAACGCCAAACTTCCAAGAGAGAATATGAGAGAACCAAATTTCATCCCCGCTCTCATAGCCTAAAGACTTTTGAATGAAACCCTTTCGGTTTCTGATTTCTTATTATCTGGTATTTGGGGCGCGAATAAAACTAGGACGAATAAGACAATACCCGGCGAGCGCGTTTGACGACGGGTTCTTCAATAAATTTACCGTCCAAAAGCACGACATTGCCGTTGGCCTCCTCATAGGCCGCGATAACCCGCTTGGCATAGGAAATCTCATCAGATGTCGGCGTCAGCGCGGAGTGTATACGCGCAATCTGAGCGGGGTGTATTGCGCTGCGGGCATGGATGCCGAGCGCTTTGGCCTGCTGCGTTGTCGCCTCGCAATCGGCGAGGTCACGCACATGAATATGCGGCGTATCGAACAATTGCACATCATAGGCGGCGGCGGCGGCGACAAGCTTACATCTTGCAAAAAGATGCGTCTCCCACGCCAGATCGCAATCGACGTCTCCGGCATAATCTATTGCGCCGTACATTCCCACTTTAACGCGCGGGTGAGAGAAAACCTCCTCCGCATTGACTAGCCCCAAAGCGCTTTCGATAATCGCAAAAAACGGCCCCAGATTTTCGGGTAGTCTTTTTGATAAGCCGTCCAGCTGATCCTTTGACGCGACTTTGGGAATCATCACAAAAGGAAGCGATAGGCCGCTGCCGGAAAGAGCGGAAATATCTTTCTCTCCAACCTCTGTATCCAGGCCATTTATCCGTAGACTCACATTTTTATGTTCGGTCTTTGACAGCCAGTTCAGCACAGTCTCTCGCGCTGTGTCCTTTTCGGACGGACCCACAGCGTCTTCGAGATCGATACACACCAAATCCGCTCCGGCCTGACAGGCTTTTTCAAACCTGTCCTCGCGGTTGCCGGGGACAAAGAGTTGGGAGCGATAAAAGGCCATATCTATTCGTAGACCACATCCGCTTCGGTTTTGGCCTTAATCTCGTCCACCGTGACGCCGGGGGCCATTTCTTTCAGACGGAATCGTTTCTGGTCCCCTTCCCGATTGAAAACGCCAAGATCCGTAATGACCATATCGATACAGTCCTGCCCGGTCAGAGGCAGAGAGCAGCTTTTGAGAAATTTGCTTTCGCCGCGTTTATTGGTGTGGTCGAACAAGGCGATACATTTCTTGACGCCTGCAACGAGATCCATCGCGCCGCCCATACCTTTGACCATTTTTCCGGGGATCATCCAGTTCGCAATATCGCCATTTTCGGCAACTTCCATCGCGCCCAGAATGGACAGATCAATATGACCGCCACGGATCATGGAAAAGCTCGTCGCGCTGTCGAAAAAGCTCGACTTTGGCAGAGTCGTAATCGTCTGTTTTCCGGCATTGATCAGATCCGCATCTACCTCGTCCTCGGTCGGGAAAGGCCCCATGCCGAGCATGCCATTTTCAGATTGAAGGGTCACGTTCACCCCGTCCGGAATGTGGTTTGCCACAAGTGTGGGAATGCCAATGCCGAGATTGACGTAGAAACCATCTTCAAGCTCTTGCGCCGCCCGCGCCGCCATCTGGTCGCGTGTCCAGCCTGTTTTCTGTTCGGTCATTACACTACCTCCCGCACTGTGCGTTGTTCAATCCGTTTCTCACATTCTGCTTGCACAATGCGCTGAACGAAAATGCCGGGCGTATGAATAGAATTTGGGTCTAATGAGCCAACCGGTACGATTTCATCCACTTCCGCAACTGTGACTTTTCCGGCTGTCGCCATCATAGGGGAGAAGTTGCGCGCCGTAGCCTTGTAAATCAGATTACCTTCCGCGTCGCCTTTCCAGGCTTTGACAATAGACACATCGGCTTTCAGCCCCGTCTCCATGATGAAGGTCTCGGTCTCCCCTTCCCTATTGGTAAAGTCTTTATGCTCTTTCCCTTCGGCGATCATCGTGCCGACGCCCGTTTTGGTGTAAAAGCCCGGAATGCCTGCGCCGCCCGCTCGAATCCGTTCGGCCAGTGTGCCCTGGGGGTTGAATTCCAGCTCCAGCTCACCGCCGAGATATTGGCGTTCAAACTCTTTATTCTCGCCCACATAGGAACTGACCATTTTCTTGATCTGCTTGGTCTCCAAGAGCTGGCCAAGGCCAAATCCGTCCACGCCCGCATTATTGGAAATCACCGTCAGATCTTTCACGCCGCTATCACGAAGCGCCGCAATCAGATTTTCCGGAATACCGCAAAGACCAAAGCCCCCGCTCATCACGGTCATCCCGTCCTTGCAGAGACCTTCCATCGCCTCCTCTGGTGTCTTGAATACCTTATTCATCATTCTCTCCTATTCGGCCATAATCCCGGACCTAAGCTGTTCCACGAAATGATCGGCTATATCGTCCCCCTTTAACCGACCTTCGCTATCATACCAAGCGTTGAGCCAGTTCAGCGCTCCCATAAAGAAAAAGACCTGCAAGCGGGCATCCCCGATACGTATCGAACCATCTTTTTGACCGGCTTTCACAAGTTTAATGACGCGTCTCTCAATCTTACCGCGCCGCGCCAGAATTTGTTCCCGGCTCTTGCCTGACAGGCTATCCACGTCGGTCAGCAGGGAAACCCCGGATTGGGTCAGCAAACTTACAAACTCGCGAAACACATTGGCGAGATTTTCCAATCCATCTTCTCCGGACTGTGGACGCTTGAGAATTTTATCCATCGAGTCATAAGCCATAAGGTGGGATTCAAACAGAATTTCCTCCTTATTTCGGACGTAATAATAGAGCGCGGCTTTGGTCAGCCCCAATGTTTTGGCAATATCGACCATGGAGGTGTTATGATAGCCACGGCGGCGAAATGCGCTCGCCGCGGAAAGTATCACCGCCCGTCTCTTGGCCGCAAATTGCTTATCCCGGTCAAATGGAGCTTTTATGGTGGCTGAGGCGTTCATGAAATGAAGCTATATCACTTCAATAAATTTGACTCAAGGTTCAAATTTTAATACACGGGGTCAAACAAATTTACAGGTCACCATGATTCAGTCTAAAATCAACACCGACAGTTCCGACTTCCGCGCCAATTCCGAGCATATGGAAAGCCTCGTCGCCGATCTTAGAGAAAAGGTTGCCAAGATCGCCGAGGGCGGTTCCGAACGCGCCCGCAAAAAACATCTGGATCGCGGCAAGCTCCTTCCGCGGGAACGCGTCGAACGCCTTCTCGACCCCGGAACGCCCTTTCTCGAACTCTCCCAAATGGCCGCCTATGATATGTATGAAGGGCAAGTGCCGAGCGCCGGACTAATTTGCGGCGTGGGACGCGTGGCCGGCCGCGAAGTCATGATTATTTGCAATGACGCG
This sequence comes from Litorimonas sp., assembly GCA_029936425.1. Taxonomy (GTDB): domain Bacteria; phylum Pseudomonadota; class Alphaproteobacteria; order Caulobacterales; family Maricaulaceae; genus Litorimonas. The sequence continues at coordinate 19,241 of JAPYSU010000003.1, read as the reverse complement.
ACGGTCAAAGGCGGAACTTATTATCCGATGACCTGTGCCAAACAGGCCCGCGCACAGGAAATTGCGAAAGAGAACTGCCTTCCCTGCATTTACCTGGTCGATAGCGGCGGCGGAAACCTGCCTAACCAGGCGGAAATTTTCCCCGGCAAAGATGATTTCGGCGCCTGTTTCAACAACCAAGCCAATATGAGCGCCCAGGGCATAGCACAAATCGCCGTTGTTATGGGCAGTTGCACAGCCGGCGGCGCCTATGTTCCGGCCATGGCGGATGAGAGCATTATTGTCGCCGATCAGGGCACGATTTTCCTCGCAGGCCCCCCTCTTGTCGAAGCGGCCACGGGCGAAAAAATTGAAGCTGAGGACCTTGGCGGCGGCGCGCTTCACGCCAAAACCTCTGGTGTAGTCGATCACCTCGCCGCAAATGATGCCCACGCGCTCCAAATTGCAAGAGAGAGCATCAAAACGCTCGGCGCAGCGTCTCCAAGCTACCTCCCTGACGCCGTAGAACCTCCGGCTTATGACGAGAGCGAACTCAACGGTATTGTTCCAAAGGATGCGAAACAGCCTTATGACTGCCGAGAGATTATCGCGCGTATTACTGATGGTTCCCGTTTTCACGAATTCAAGAAAGATTTTGGCGAAACGCTGGTTTGCGGCTTTGCAAAAATTCACGGTTATCAGGTCGGCATTCTCGGCAATAATGGCGTTCTCTTCTCTGAGAGCGCTGTCAAAGGCGCGCATTTTGTAGAGTTGTGCTGCCAGCGCAATATCCCCCTCATTTTTCTTCAGAATATTACGGGCTTTATGGTCGGTTCCAAGGCTGAAGCCGGCGGCATAGCCAAACATGGCGCCAAAATGGTCCATGCCGTGGCCTGCGCCAAAGTGCCGAAATTCACCGTCGTGGTCGGCGGGTCATACGGAGCCGGGAATTACGGTATGTGCGGCCGCGCCTACGGCCCCCGCCTCATGTTTATGTGGCCCAATGCGCGGATTTCCATCATGGGCGGCGAACAGGCCGCCAGCGTTCTGGCGACCGTCGCTCGCGGCTCCGAGGGCTGGAGCGAAGAAGAAAAAGAAGACTTCAAGAAACCCATTCGGGAAAGATTTGAAAGAGAAGGTCACCCCTATTTTGCGTCGGCCCGTCTCTGGGATGACGGCATTATCGCGCCGACAGATACGCGCCGCGTTCTCGGCCTCGGCCTCGCAATGGCGGCAAATGGCCCTCAAGAGGAGACACGTTTCGGCGTGTTCCGTATGTAATTATGTCGAAGCAAATCAAAAAAATTCTCATCGCCAATCGCGGCGAAATCGCCTGCCGGGTGATCAAGACCGCCCGCAAGATGGGCCTTGCCACGGTCGCCGTCTATTCCGACGCAGACCGCAGAGCTCTGCATGTTCGCCAAGCCGACGAAGCCGTTCATATTGGCCCGTCTCCGGCGAATGAGAGCTATCTTGTCATTGACAAAATAATTAGCGCCGCTGAAGAAACAGGGGCAGATGCCGTCCATCCCGGCTATGGCTTCCTCTCCGAAAATCCGGCCTTTGTCCGGGCCTGCGAGAAAGCCAATCTGACATTTATCGGTCCGAAAGCCGAGAGCATGGAAGCGATGGGCCTCAAAGACGCCGCCAAGAAATTGATGGACGAAGCGGGCGTTCCAACGACCCCCGGTTATCTCGGCGAAGACCAGGACCCGAAAGTGCTGAAATCCAAAGCGGACGAGATCGGCTATCCCGTCCTTATCAAAGCTGTCGCAGGCGGCGGCGGCAAGGGCATGCGTAAAGTGGATGCCTCGAAGGATTTTGACGCTTCCCTCGCCTCCTGCCAGCGCGAAGCCAAATCCTCTTTCGGCAATGATGAAGTCCTGATCGAGAAGTATATTCTGAGCCCGCGTCACATAGAAGTGCAGGTTTTTGGCGACACTCACGGGAACGTCATTCATATGTTTGAGCGCGATTGCTCCCTCCAGCGCCGCCATCAGAAAGTCATCGAAGAAGCCCCTGCCCCCGGCATGACCGAGGACGTTCGAAGCGCCATGACCAAGGCGGCGGTCGACGCCGCGAAAGCCGTCAATTATGTCGGAGCCGGCACAGTCGAGTTTATCGTGGACGGCTCTGGCGCGCTCAAGACAGACGGCTTCTGGTTCATGGAAATGAACACCCGCCTACAGGTGGAACACCCCGTGACAGAAATGATTACGGGACTTGATCTGGTTGAATGGCAAATCCGCGTTGCGCAGGGCGAAAAGCTGCCCAAGCAGAACGAGATTAAAATGGAAGGCCACGCGATCGAAGCGCGGCTCTACGCCGAAGACCCGGCCAATGATTTCCTGCCGAGTGTGGGCGACCTTACAATCTTGAATATGCCAACGCGCAACCGCGTCGATACAGGCATTGAACAGGGCGGCGAAGTGTCCCTTCACTATGATCCGATGATCGCCAAAATGATTGCAGCGGCCGACACGCGAACCAATGCGATCTCAGCTCTGGAAGATATGTGCCGCGGCACGGGCGTATTCCCGATCAAAACGAATGCGCGTTTCTTGGCAAATTGCTTGGCTCATCCAAGATTTATTGCCGGACAGCTTTCCACGAACTTTATTGCGGATGAAGCTGGCAATCTGTTTTACGACGACACCTTGCAGGAAGATATGGAAAGCCTGTCTTTCGCGATGGCGCCGAAAGCCACAAGTGCCGACTTTGGCGTCACTGACGGCTGGCGTCTCAATCAGCCCCCGCGTGAAACCTTTACCCGGTCTCTAAACGGCGAAGACCTGACCTTACGGATTACGCCCACAACTCAAACTCTTAAAAGCCACATTAAACGTGTTACCCTGCCAAAAGGGGATGTGGTATTTGTCGACGGCCTGAGTTACCTGCTGGAGAACATGGCGGCAGGCGCTGCGGATGCTGTGGGCGGCAACGCCCTCACCGCCTCTATGCCCGGAAAAATTATCGCCGTGAACGCGAAATCCGGCGACGCCGTCTCTGCGGGCGATCCGCTTATCGTGATGGAAGCGATGAAAATGGAAATGACCCTCGAAGCGCCGCGGGACGGAACCGTTGACGAGGTAAAATTCAGTGTCGGAGATTTGGTCAGCGACGGCGAAGTTCTACTGACGCTTGAGGACGAAGAGTGAGGTTTTCCTTCAACGAGTTCCTCCACCGCGAAAGCGGGGGAGGTGTCCGACAGGACGGAGGGGGTGCAACGCGTCTGCGTTGCCCAACAAACCTTTGGCCTTAATCGTTTCGCCTACCCCCTCCGAGCCCTTCGGGCCCACCTCCCCCGCCCCGGCGGTGGAGGAAATTTTAAAGACGTGAGATTTTATTATGACAACCAATTATCCAACACTCCAATTCGGCCTCTCTGACGAAGCCAAGATGATCCGCGACAGCGTGCATCAATTTGCGCAAGCGGAAATCGCTCCCCGAGCCGCCGAAATCGATGAAACAAATAAATTCCCTCGGGATCTCTGGCCCAAAATGGGCGCGCTTGGCCTGCACGGCATCACCGTCGGCGAAGAAGATGGCGGAACCGGTCTCGGTTATCTGGAGCATACCATTGCCGTTGAGGAAATCAGCCGGGCCTCTGCCTCGGTCGGTCTGTCCTATGGCGCGCATTCTAATCTCTGCATCAACCAGATCCGCCGCTGGGCAAATGAAGAGCAAAAGGCCAAATTCCTGCCTAAACTTATTAGCGGCGAACATCTCGGCTCTCTCGCCATGAGCGAGCCGGGCGCAGGTTCTGACGTGGTTTCCATGAAGCTCAAGGCCGAAAAGCAACAAGGCGGCTATCTGCTTAACGGCAATAAAATGTGGATCACCAACGCGCCAACCGCGGACGCGCTTCTAGTCTATGCCAAAACGGATCCGAATGGCGGCTCCAAAGGCATAACCGCCTTTCTGATAACCCCGGATATGGAAGGCTTCTCGACAGCGCAGAAACTCGACAAGCTTGGCATGCGCGGTTCTGATACGTGCGAACTTGTCTTTGAAGACTGCTTCGTCTCCGAAGAAAACGTTGTCGGCAAAGTCGGCCAAGGCGCGGAAATTCTGATGAGCGGTCTGGACTATGAACGCGTTGTTCTGTCCGGTATCGGTGTCGGTATTATGCAGGCCGTGATGGATGTGGTCCTGCCTTATATCCACGAGCGTAAACAATTCGGCAAAGCCATTGGGGAATTCCAGCTCATGCAGGGCAAGCTCGCAGATATGTATGTCTCGCTCTCTACGGCCCGCGCTTATACCTATGCTGTGGCGGCCGCCTGTGACCGCGGAGAAACCACCCGTAAAGATGCGGCAGGTTGTGTGCTTTATGCCTCCGAACGCGCGACGCAAATCGCTCTGGAAGGCATTCAAATGCTAGGCGGTAACGGGTATATTAATGAATATCCGACGGGCCGGCTCTTACGCGATGCCAAGCTGATGGAAATTGGCGCAGGTACATCCGAAATCCGCCGCTGGCTCATTGGCCGCGAACTGTTCGGGGAAACAAAATAATGGCCGGCAAGTGGTTTGATGAGCTGGAAGTCGGTCAGGTCTTTCAGCACGCTATTCGCCGCACGGTGACGGAGACCGACAATATCCTCTTCACCTCCATGACGCATAATCCGGCGCAGCTTCATCTCGACGCGGATTATTGCGAAAAGCAAACCGAGTTCGGCAAACCTCTCATCAATAGCCTGTTCACGCTCGGCCTTGTTATTGGGATTTCCGTGCATGAAACGACAATGGGAACGGCGGTTGCCAATTTGGGCATGGACGATGTTAAATTTCCAAAGCCCCTCTTTGCCGGAGACACCATACATGTCGAAACGGAAATAATGGGCTTGCGCGAATCTAAATCTCGCCCGACCCAGGGCATCGTGACGTTTGAGCACCGCGCCTATAACCAAAAGGACGAACTCGTCTGTTCGCTGCAGCGCTCCGGCCTTCAGCATAAAAAACCCAAATCAGACTAGGCGATACTGACCGTTTTAACGTTGCAGAAGGCGCGAATGCCTTCTGCGGCTAATTCCCGCCCATAGCCAGAGCGTTTGATCCCGCCAAAAGGAAGACGCGGATCGGACGCGGTCATGGAATTGATAAACGTCGCTCCGGCTTCGATACGGCGAATCGCCTCTTCCTGCTCGGCCTTATCTGTAGTCCAAACCGATGAGCCCAATCCAAAGGGCGAGGCATTGGCGATTTTTATCGCCTTGTCCAAACTTTCCACCTTGAACAGCAACATGACGGGACCAAATATTTCTTCGTGATAGGCGTCAGAGCTTTCGGGAATATTTTCAATGATGCCCGGCTTGAAATAATATCCATCACCGTCCATCGGCTCGGCTCCGGTGACGCGCTTCGCTCCGTCTTTCAGCGCATTGTCAACCTGCTTTGAGATTGTATCGCGGCCGTCTTTATTGACCAGCGGCCCAATATCGGTCTCGTCTTTCATCGGGTCGCCAATTTTCAGCGCTTCGAACGCTTCGACAAAACGGGACTTCACATCGTCATAGATATCCGCGTGAACAAAGAATCGTTTCGCTGCGATGCAGCTCTGTCCATTATTCTGGGTACGGGCCGTCGTGCCGACCTTCACAGCCTCTTCCAGATCCGCGCTCGGCATGATGATGAAAGGATCAGATCCGCCAAGTTCCAAGACGGTCGGCTTGATTTCTTCTCCGCAGATAGACGCGACAGACGCGCCCGCCGGCTCGGACCCCGTCAAGGTCGCCGCCCTCACCCGATCATCCCGCAGGATGCGTTCTACCTTTGAGCCGCCGATAAGGAGAGCTGTAAAGGCCCCGTCCGGAAACCCGGCGCGATTGAAGACATCTTCTATCGCCAGAGCGCATTGCGGCACATTGGACGCATGTTTCAAGAGCCCTGTATTACCCGCCATAAGCGCCGGAGCGGCGAAACGCATGACTTGCCAGAACGGATAATTCCACGGCATTACGGCCAGGACAGGGCCAAGCGGCAGATATTTCCGGTAAGATTTGGACGCGCCGCTTTCTATCATTTCATCGGCCAGATAGTCCTCCGCCGTTTCGGCGTAATGCCGGCAGACCCAGGCGCATTTCTTGGCCTCGGCCTTCGCCCCCTTGAAAGTCTTGCCCATCTCCAATGTCATGATTTCGCCAAGCCGATCGGCCTCGTCTTCCAGGATATCTGCGGCTTTAAGCATGGCTTCGGCCCGCCTCTCGAATGACCAGTCCCGCAAAATTTCATGCGCCGAGAGCGAGTTTTCGATATCGTGATCGACCTGCGCGTCGCTGTAAGCCTCAAAAGTCTTTATGACTTTACCTGTCGCTGGATTTTGGGTCTGGATAGCCATGCTTTGCCTCACTTAATTGAATCGCGCTAAGTTTCGTCAGTTAGCTTACGTCAGGAAGCTAAGTTTGTTGCAAAGTAGGTTCGCTTGTCGAGGGACAGAAAATGCACAGGTCTCAAACAAAGCTGACCGGATAAATGGGGCCCCTTCCCTCGGCGCTCCCGCAGCCAGTCCCCTCATCATCGAAAATATCCTCAAATGCGCTAAAACAGAGTTGGGCCTAAATAGCGGCCTCAAAAGCGCAAAGAGGCAAATTTCATCTTCAGGGCGGGAGTTAGTTTCATTTTTTGCCGATTTTCTGCAAAATTGTTGAAACTATTTGCTCGGATACGCTTTTATTACAGGAATAAGACAGTTTTATTACAAAGGAAACTCACATTCTGTTTGCGTAAGCGACATATTTATGATAGTTTTATGACAACATGATAACAGATTTATTACATATCCCTCTGGCAAAAACCTCAAAACCGCGCAGGTTCAAGACGGCTGATGAGCTTTCATATATTGAACTTATGGGCATGGGCGCTGTCGCGATATTGATTTCCAGCTCGGCTGCCATCTTTTTAGGCGTCGCTTAGTTACGCCTTCCTGCTGAGAGTAAAGTCATTGCTTAGCCCAGCCTCATCATGGCTGCTTAAGACTGCTTAACCCGCAAATCTCCCTTCTCTAATGTTTATCTCTCCGACGGGGCGTTGCACCCAGGTGGGAAATTGACCCTACGCACAGACGGGCGCATAAGGGGGCGTTAAATAAAGGCCTGCTATGCAAAGAATTACGATTTCCATTGATGATAAACTCGCAGAGACATTTGATGAAATGATTCAGGCCCGCGCCTATCGTAGCCGCTCGGAAGCCCTGCGAGACATTGTCCGCAACACCATCGAGCACTGGCGGAGAGATGATAAAGCCGTCGATTTCTGCGTCGCAAGTTTGTCTTATGTCTATGACAAACGCATTCGTTCTCTTGCTGAAAAGCTCTCCACCCTACAACACGAACATCACGACCTCGTCGCTTCCTCCACAACCGTCAGGCTCGACCATTATCACAGTATGGAAACAATCATGATGAAAGGGCGGGCCGAAGATGTCAGGCATTTCGCCGACACCGTACAAGCCCAGCGAGGACTCCAGTTTGCCAAGCTGAACATGGTCGCCGTTGAACCGAGCGACGAACATGACGATCCGGACAGTCACGAGCACGATGAACACCGCCACATGTCGCCTATTTTGGCATAGTTACCCCAAAGCGAATTTCCTTTACCGCGACGGCTCAACTGAACTCGTTTTGTTAATGCACGGTATGTTTGTCCTAAAGTTTTATAAAATTTAGCCAAATTACTATCTTGAAAAATTAAATTTTCTTGCTAATCCCGTTTTTGAGCGGGGGCGTTATGACAAGATTGTCTAAGAATCATCACCAGAAAATCTGTAAAAACAACGGACAGCAAAGACGGCCGTCTCGACGTCATTTCTTGCAAGGCGCAGCGGCATTATCCTCCCTGAAACTCTCCGGGTGCGGATCTTCTGAGGCCTCAATCGCTTCGCTTTTGCCTGCAGGCGAAACTCCGCCCTCACCCGAACCCGGAAGCGGCGTACACCCGATCTTTGGAGCTGATAGCATGACCCGACAAAACGAAGCCTTGAATATTCGCAATGAGGCCGCGACTTTTCAGTCGGGCGTCAAATATGGCACTCAAGAAACGAATGGCGATGAAGGATTATATGCCGATTACAGAGGAAGTTATTCAAAAGGCTTGCCGCATAATAATCTCGGCGAAGTCGACAGAAATGCCTATGAGTCGTTTCTGCAAGCTTTAGATAGCGGCGAGAATGATCGTTTCGAAGCCATCCCACTTGGCGGCACCCGGAAACTTGCCAATCCGCAGGCGGCTTTCCGGTTCGAGCTTGTGGGCCTTGATTCGCATAAGACCTATATGAGACCCGCGCCAAGCTTTGCCGGATTGGAAACTGCCGCAGAGATGGGAGAACTTTATTGGAAATCCCTCTGCCGAGACGTGCCATTTGCTGAATATGAAACCAGCAGTCTTATCCAGGCCGCAATTACAGATCTCAATGCGTTTTCTGAAACGGTGGGGCCAAAACAGGGATCTTCGGTAAATGTCGAAACAATCTTCAGAGGCGAAACGCCCGGAGACCTTGTCGGCCCCTATATCTCGCAGTTTTTATGGCAAGACGTTCCATACGGAAATACAACTATTGTCCAAACCTATGACACACCGGCGGTAGGTAATGATTTTGCAACAAGCGAATCGGCCTGGCTGAGCATTCAACGCGGCGGCGCATCGGCCCCGTTAAACAAAGGCTTTCGCAGATATATTAACGATGCCAGAGGTTTGGGCGAATTTGTCCATATCGACTATTCATACCAATCTTACTTGAACGCAGCGCTCATCCTGCTCGGCATTCCGGGAAGTTTTGATATTGGGAATCTTTACAACACGTCCACTACCCAAGGGGCTTTTGCCACTCTTGGCGGTCCGGATGTCCTGGATCTCGTTGCGAAAGCGGGTAATCTCGCTCTCTCCGGGGCGTGGTATCAGAAATGGCTCGTTCATCGCCGCCTTCGTCCGGAAGCCTATGGCGGGCGCCTGCATTTCCAAAAAACCATGCAAAAGTCTTACGACCTGCCGTCAGAAATTTTGGAGTCAGAGGGTGTGGGACGCGTATTTGCCAATACAGGCACATACCTCTTGCCTCAGGCCTTTCCCGAAGGCTCCCCAACCCATCCTTCCTACCCGGCGGGACATGCGACGATTGCGGGAGCTTGCACAACGATTCTGAAAGCATTCTTTGAAGAAAGTCTGGAGTTTCCTAACCCGGTCATTTGCAGCAATGACGGATCACAATTACGGCCCTATACAGGCCCCGCACTCACGCTGGGCGGAGAGATTAACAAGCTCGCCAATAATATTGCCCTGGGTCGTGATTGGGCCGGGGTTCATTACCGCTCTGACGGCGTTGACGGCTTGCAGGTCGGAGAACAACAGGCGATCGGTTTATTGCAGGATTACACAAGAACCTATCGCGAAACCTTTGATGGGTTCACCTTGACCAAATTTGACGGGACAACCGTCAATATCAATAATGGTCTCACAACCTGAAAAATAGTCGACAGAGTCTGTCCAAAGCCAACGCGGGTAAATTGTCCAAAGGAAAAATTATGGTGCGACTATCTTGGTGGATAGATACGAAAGTCGTGAAGCCACGACCCAAAAACAATCAGAATTATTCCTAAGAGTAAGACCAGAATAATTTTAGTCCTCTTGTGATAAATTGGAAACACATTCTTTTCCAAACAGACACCAAATCCGAACCAAAGCCCAAAAAAACTAAGACTAATAATTCCTTTGATTAACCCTTCGCCGTACGCCTCTAAATTGAAAATCTCGACGAGTTGGTAAAAACTCCAAGTTAAGGCAAAGACAATAGCAAACCCCGTGATCACATACAGCACGCCTATTACAAAGGTTTTTAGACCAGAGTATGAAGTGTCTCTCATATCCGTAAATAACCAGTCCCCTCCAAAACGCAACCTACGCTTGGAAAAACATATTTGCTGCCTGTGTCAAAGCTAAACTTACCGGACAATTTGGGCTGACAGTCGGACATGAGCCGTTTTGAAGTCGGACACGTTTATTCAGAGAAACGCTAAAGCGTTGTTTTTATAAAGGAAAATGGTGGGCGGTAACGGGTTCGAACCGCTGACCCTCTCGGTGTAAACGAGATGCTCTACCAGCTGAGCTAACCGCCCTCTTCAGGAGCGGCTAGATAGGCCAATCTATAGGGTGACCGCAAGGGAAGACTTCACATTTATACAAAAAATTCTTAGATTCGAATCATGGCCTTGTTTGACGCGATATCCGACTTCGCCCTGTCCCTGCCCGGCGCCTATATGACGGAACAATGGATGGGCTCACATGTGTTCAAAATATCGGATGACAAAATGTTTTGCGTCCTTCGGCCCGGCAAACCGAACATGCTTATCAAGCTCGGCAGTCTAGAGAGTCGGGAGCTTTTGATCGAAGCCGGCGTAGCCGAGATTCATACGCATATGAAACGCGGAAGCTGGGCGGATTTACTGACAGACAGACTGGAAAAAGACGACATTCTTGCCCGTGTGGAAGAGAGTTATGCCCTAGTTCGCTTTGGGCTGACAAAAGCCCGACAGGCCGCCCTACCGCCCTATCCCGAATAAAGCGAAAATAACTGCAAAACACATAAAACAAGCGTTGACGCATTCGGTCTCGATAGCTAAAGCCCCTCTCACATCTTAGCGGGTGTAGCTCAGTTGGTTAGAGCGCCGGCCTGTCACGCCGGAGGCCGCGGGTTCGAGTCCCGTCACTCGCGCCATTTCCCCGGAAATGGAAGATAAAAATAGCCCGGCCCATGGCCGGGTTTTTTGTTTTTCGGTAATCTTTATTCGTCCTGAGACCCCATAAACTGAGTTATCAGAGCAAAATACTCCGGCAACACCGTTTCGAGTTTAACCACCCCCTTTTTCGTCAAAGCCACAAACTTGGAGCGTTTATCTTCGCTGTCCTGCGCAACTGTAATTAGATCATCAGAAACGAGCGCTTTAATCGTGCGTGTCATGACCGGCTTTGAGACATCGACTCGGGCACCTATTTCCCCAAGGCTTAAACTTGTTCTACCTGGTTCCCGGTCAATGACCATAAGGATTAAGAACCGAAGCAGAGAGAGGTCATAGGATTTGAAATAGGCGTCCAATTCCCGAATTAACAGGCTTGCCTTACGCATCATCAAAAGAGCGTCTTCAACTAAATCCACATCCATTTCCGGATAAAGTGCTCCGTAATGCTCCGTCATTTGACGTGTCGGCAGCTTTTTCAGGAAAAACATTAGGCAAGTCGGTGCATTTTGGTAATGACCACCGGCTGACTTAGCCATTGGTCATAATTTTTGAAAACGGCCTTTGTGTACTCTTTCGCATAATGTGCGTCCAAAGCGGCTTGATCCGACCATTGTTCAGACAAATAGAGATGCTTTCCCTCCTCCCCCTTTAAAAGGGAAAAGGCATGACACCCCGCCTCTTCCCGTGTTGGATTTACAATATCCATAATGGCTTTCTCTGCTTTAGCAAAATACTCTGGTTTTGGCCTTATTTCAGCAATTACAAATAAATGGCTCATAGTCTGACTCCATATAGTTATCATGATAACTTAATAGATCGTATCAAATTTGTCAAAATAGCGGGTAATAAAAAACCCCACCTCTAGGGGCGGGGTCAAAGAGGGACCGGTCGTCTGCGTGCCCATCAAAGTACAGGCGAGCGCCGCCTTATTGCTCACGTTTTATTCTAATGTTGGTTTAGTTTTTGGGGCATACTCAATGACCGCTTTAGGACGCTTGGTATAATCAATCGCAATAAGGATGGCGATTCAGGACGAAACTGAGCAAGGCGTTCAAACATGCGGAAAGTTCATGGCGACTGCGGGGTAGAGCTTGTTCAGCAGGAACAGGCGATAAATTAGGCCATGAACGCGATCAGTCGACCGCAAATAAGCGCGCCTGCCCAACAGAAAATCGAGACGACACCCGTGACCATCTGTTGTCGTCTATTATCATTGTGCAGGCTCCCTCTCGCATGCGCCAGAAGCGCCGTCAGAAACCCGAGACAAATTAAAGCCAGTTTTATACGAAATACGCCCAGTGCAGCGTATTCATTGGGACGGACAGAAAACAATAAAATACCAGTAATTACCGCAAGGGCGAGCCCGAAAGCGGCAATTCGCGGTAGAGCATAACTGAACGGGGCGATAGGAACTTTCCGCCAGAGTCCCAGGAGCCGTAGGTCGAGTGTAAGAATACTTCCGAAAAGAATGGAAATGCCGAATATATGAGCTGTGTTAACGGCCGCAAACCCCCATCGGGAATTGCGTAAGTAAGTCGCGATATCGGTTTGCGCGAGCCATTCCAGAATGGGTTCCATGACAGAACGAAACGGCCGCCTTGTTAATCCCTATCTGGATAAAGCTCGTATTCGCGATCATTAATATAGACTCTTTCGGCTTTGAGAAGGCGATCACTCTCGTCGGATGACGGCTCCCCAATGAACCGGATTTCCTTTCCTGGAGCATAATCCTCATCGGTCAGCCCCGCCCGCTCATTACGCCAGGGTTGGCCCACCTCTACCGTCCAGATTTCGCCATTAACCTCCACCTTCAAAATCCCATGCGGATTACCAAGTTTTGATTCCGTAATGGTCCCGGTGAGTTCAATATTGCCGCCAGTGCTCCAGGCCCATCCATGATGCGCAAAAGCCGAGAGCGGAAGAGAGCTCACGAGAACGGCAAACAATCCAATTATCATGGCTTTGGAAAATAAATTTTTCATACTGTCCTCCTGACGCTGTGTTCTCTGAGATTGTCGCCTTAGTCTTAATTATCATTATCACAGTTATAGATTGTTGATTATACGTCTTTAACCCCTTTGCGTTCCGATGCCTCTCAAACCGCTCTCTCCGAATGTAATCCCATACCTAGCTTCCTACTAAGATGAGAAATTCACTCAACGAGGGAGCAAAAAAAAGCCCGCCTAAAGGCGGGCTAGGGCGTAGCGTCCAAAGAGATTAGTGGGTGGCCCCGCCGCCTAAAGCGGGATCGGTAGCCTGCGTGCCCATGATAATCCCGGCGAGCGCCGCCTTATCGCTGGCCGTCCATTCAATCTTGGTCGGCTCACGCGTCAGGGCATGTTCGAGGACTTCGTCCACCAGGCTGACAGGAATAATTTCCAAGGCAGATTTTACTGACTCCGGAATGTCGGCCAGGTCCTTTTCATTTTCCTGCGGGATGAGGACGGTTTTGATACCGCCGCGCAATGCCGCCAGGAGCTTTTCTTTCAAGCCGCCAATCGGCAGAACGCGGCCGCGAAGGGTCACCTCGCCTGTCATGGCAATATCACTGCGCACAGGAATTTGCGTCAGAACGCTCACCATGGCGGTCACCATGCCGATACCGGCTGACGGGCCGTCCTTGGGCGTGGCCGCTTCGGGCACGTGGACGTGGATATCCGTGCTGCGGAAGACGCGCGGGCTGATGCCCAGTTCGGGCGCCCTCGCCTGCACATAGGAATTGGCCGCCGAGATGGATTCTTTCATCACGTCTTTCAAATTCCCCGTGATTTTGACGCCGCCTTTACCCGGCATGGACAAGGCCTCGATTGTGAGAATATCGCCGCCCGTTTCCGTCCAGGCCAGTCCTGTGACCGTTCCGACCTGATCGGTTTCATCGGCGCGGCCATAACGGAATTTCTTCACGCCGAGTAGATCGCCGATATTGTCTGACGTCACATCGACAGAAGTTGCTTCCTTGGAAACGATCTTTTTCAATGTTTTCCGCGCCAGTCTGGCAACTTCCCGCTTGAGGCTTCGCACGCCCGCCTCGCGCGTATAATAACGCACGATAGAGCGCAGAGCATCTTCGGAAACAGAGAACTCATCCTCTTTCAGGCCGTGCTCTTTGATCTGTTCCGGCAGCAAATGGCGCTTGGCAATTTCGATTTTCTCGTCCTCGGTATAGCCCGGGATACGGATGATTTCCATACGGTCGAGAAGCGGTTGCGGCATATTTAGACTATTGGCCGTCGTGATAAACATTGTATCCGACAGGTTATAATCCACGTCCAGATAGTGGTCGTTGAACGTATCGTTTTGCTCCGGATCTAGCACTTCAAGAAGCGCAGAAGACGGATCGCCGCGATGATCCATTCCCATTTTGTCTACTTCATCAAACAAGAATAATGGATTGATATATTTTGCTTTTTTCATTGACTGAATAATGCGTCCCGGCATGGAGCCGATATAAGTCCGGCGGTGACCGCGAATTTCGCTCTCATCCCGAACGCCGCCTAGCGCGACCCGCACAAACTCACGCCCCGTTGCGCGGGCAACGGATTTACCGAGAGAGGTCTTGCCCACACCTGGCGGGCCGACAAGACAAAGGATCGGACCCTTAACCTTTTTCGTGCGGCTCTGCACGGCGAGATATTCAATGATGCGTTCTTTGACTTTCTCGAGACCATAATGATCCGCGTCGAGGATTTCTTGTGCCTTGTCGAGATCGCGCTGAATGCGTTTTTTCTTGCCCCACGGCACAGACAGCATCCAGTCAATATAGTTGCGGGAGACATTTGCCTCGGCGCTCATCGGGCTCATCTGTTTGAGCTTTTTGATCTCGGCCGTGACTTTTTCCAGAGCCTCTTTAGAGAGCTTGGTCTTCTCGATTTTTTCCTGAAGCTCGGCCATTTCATTCGGCGAATCGCCATCGCCCAGCTCGGACTGGATCGCTTTCATCTGCTCGTTCAGATAATATTCGCGCTGGGTCTTTTCCATCTGGCGCTTCACGCGTCCGCGGATTTTCTTTTCGACTTTCAACACGCTGGCTTCGGCGTCGATAAGATCCAGAATCGCTTTCAGCCGCGCCGTGACTTTCGGCTCCGCGAGAAGGTCCTGCTTGTGCTTGATCTCAGCGCTGAGATGCACGGCAATGATATCCGAAAGCTTCGCCGGATCTTTCGTCTCTGTCACAGAGCCGACCACCTCCTCGGCAATTTTCGTATTGAGCTTGCCGTAGATATCAAACTTTTCGCGCACTTCTTTGGCTAAGGCTTTTGCCTTGCTCGCACTGTCCATTTCGGTTTCGACAATCTCGGCATAGGCTTCGAGATAGTCCTTACTGTCTGTGAAAGCGTCCACAGTCGCCCGCTCTTGTCCTTCGACCAGAACGCGCACGGTCCCGTCAGGGAGCTTGAGAAGCTGCAGGATTTTCGCAATACAGCCGCGGTCAAAAACATCGTCTTTTGACGGATCATCGTCCTCGGAGTCTTTCTGTGTCAAAAGCAGAATACGCTTTTCCTGACGCATAACCTCTTCCAGCGCATTAATGGATTTTTCGCGCCCGACAAAGAGCGGCACAACCATATGCGGGAACACGACGATGTCGCGAAGCGGCAGAACGGGTAAAAGATGAGTATCAGTCATAATAGTCCTTCAAGCGGCGCGTCTTTGTGCGCCTTGTCTTTCACACAAGATGGGGCGTGGCTTAGGGCCATGCAAGGCCGGAGCGCTTATTTGACTGCGCTTGGCTGTCATCACCCTCACCTGTGTCGCCCACAAAAAAACCGCTCGAAAAGAGCGGTTTTCAGTCATCTTACTGATCTTCCGACCCCGCTCTCATGGCTCAGGACGCCTGCTCTTGAGCCGTCTCTTCTTCGGAGTGAACGATAAGCGGCTGCGCCGTCCCGTTGACCACTTCGCCGTTAATGACGACCTCTGCTACGCCTTCATAGGACGGCAAATCATACATCGTATCGAGCAGAATACCTTCCATGATGGAACGCAGTCCCCGCGCGCCGGTCTTCCGGGCCAAGGCTTTTTTCGCAATCGCTTTGAGCGCGTCCTCAGAGAAGGTCAGCTTGACTTTCTCCATATCGAACAGCGTTTCATATTGTTTGACCAGAGCGTTACGCGGCTGCGTCAAAATCGTGATCAGCGCATCTTCATCCAGATCCGTAAGCGTCGCAATCACCGGAAGGCGGCCCACAAATTCAGGAATCAGGCCAAATCGCGTGAGATCGTCCGGCTCGACGCCCTGGAGAATATCGCCGATACGCCGTTCATCCATTTCCTTGACCTCTCCGCCAAAGCCGATGGATTTCTTGTCGCCACGATTGCTAATAACCTTATCAAGTCCGGCAAAGGCGCCGCCCACGACAAACAGGATATTCGTTGTATCAACCTGCAAAAATTCCTGTTGCGGATGTTTGCGCCCGCCTTGTGGAGGCACAGAAGCCACTGTCCCTTCCATAATTTTGAGCAAAGCCTGCTGGACGCCCTCACCCGACACGTCGCGGGTAATGGAGGGGTTGTCGGACTTGCGAGAAATCTTGTCGACCTCATCGATATAGACAATGCCGCGCTGGGCGCGCTCAACATTGTAATCAGAGGCCTGAAGCAGTTTCAGAATAATGTTTTCAACATCTTCACCGACATAACCGGCTTCGGTCAGAGTGGTCGCATCCGCCATAGTGAACGGCACATCGAGGATGCGCGCCAGAGTCTGCGCAAGCAGAGTTTTACCGCAGCCTGTCGGCCCGACCAGAAGAATATTTGATTTGGCCAGTTCAACTTCCGGATTGGAGGTCGCGTGATTTAAGCGTTTATAATGGTTATGAACGGCTACAGAGAGCACACGCTTGGCATATTCCTGTCCGATAACGTAATCATCAAGTGTTTCGCAAATCTCTTTCGGTGTCGGGACGCCTTCAGACGTTTTGGCAATAGAGCCCTTGCCCTCTTCCTTGATAATATCCATGCAAAGTTCGACGCATTCGTCGCATATGAACACGGTCGGCCCGGCAATTAGCTTTCTGACCTCATGCTGGCTTTTGCCGCAGAAGGAACAGTAAAGCGTGTTTTTTGATTCGCCGCTTGTGTTTTTGCTCATAACCGTACTCGTTCATATCGGGGTGTCTTGTTTCGAAACCCCTGCAAAATCAGTGCCTCATTGACATTGAACTGTCACATTAAGGCTCTTTCCTTAATCGCGCCTTACATTTCGCACGATTTTTTCATTGGACACGTCAAACCTAGAGGTTTCAAGTCAAAAGAAAAGGCCGAGATATAAATATCCCAGCCTTTATACAGTCAAATTTTCAGACGGTAGGGTCTTGAAAACCGCTCTTATTTCTCTCCGCGAGAGGTATAAACGTGGTCAACAATGCCGAAGTCCTTGGCTTCATCAGCCGTCATGAAATGGTCACGGTCGAGCGTTTTCTCGATCAGCGCGTATTTTTTGCCCGTATGTTTGACGTAGATTTCGTTCAGGCGCTTTTTCATTGCCAGAATATCCTGGGCGTGACGTTCAATGTCAGACGCCTGACCCCGGAACCCGCCGGACGGTTGATGCACCATAACCCGTGCATTCGGCAAAGCGATTCGCATATCCGGCTCACCGGCCGCCAAGAGCAGAGAGCCCATAGAACAGGCCTGCCCCATACAGACGGTTGAAACAGGGGATTTGATATATTGCATGGTATCGTAAATCGCCATTCCGGCCGTCACAACGCCGCCCGGTGAGTTGATATACATGGAGATCTCTTTTTTCGGATTCTCACTTTCGAGAAACAAAAGCTGCGCCGTGATGGAGCCCGCCATATTGTCTTCGACAGGGCCGGAAAGAAAGATGATGCGGTCACGCAAAAGGCGCGAGTAGATATCGAAAGCCCGCTCCCCGCGACTGGATTGTTCGACAACGGTCGGAATAAGGTAGTTAGTGGCTTGTTCAACGGGATCAAACATAGGATTTCCTGATTAGTGAGTCTGTTTCAAAGAACAGACTGGGACATAAATATGACTATTATATTGATACGCTAGAACGCCTAATCAAGGGGGTCAATGCGCGGATGTGCCCGCAATTTCCTTGGCTGGTGTATTAATTTTCCATCGGAACGATTCGCTGGGTCAAACAAAGTATAAAGATTTCTAGATTGTCGATAGATTCGGAATCAGTTTCCGAAAGTACTGGTGACGTGCCTTCTGTTAAGTTATCAAACTTATCATGAAAGCTTCCTTCCACCCGCGCCAAGCCGAGCGCTTAGCCGCGCTGCACAGTTACAATATTCTCGATACGCCGCGAGAAGACGATTTTGATGATATTGTTGAATTGGCAGCCAAAATATGCGGCACGCCAATATCCGTCGTAAACCTAATCGATGCTGACAGACAGTGGTTTAAAGCAGAAGTCGGACTCGGCACTCGGCAAACACCGCTTGAGACGTCAATATGCTCTCATGTTATTCTTGAAGAAGACTTCACCCTGATCGAAGACACGCATATTGATCACCGAACAGCGGATAACGAATTATGTATTCCCAATGATGGACTGCGATTTTACGCAGGCGCGCTCATCAAATCGGAAAACGGTTTGCCAATCGGAACGCTCTGTGTACTCGACAACAAGCCAAGAACTTTGGACGCCGATCAACAACAAGCGTTAAAAGTTTTGGCCCGGCGCGTGACGCGAGAATTGGATCTTAGACACGCTCTGCAAACTCAAAACATATTACGTGACGAGATGGACCACCGGGTCAAAAACAGCCTCTCTTCTATTGCCGGGGCAATTGGATTATACAAATCAGAAGCTCGAAAAATAGGCGATTCGGATGCTGCATTTGATGCTTTACGGCGTCAACTTGACGCCGTTGCGGCGGTTCACAGGTCTATCTACTTGTCCAAAGAAGAGAGCGGGGTCGAGCTGCAAGACTATATTCCGATGTTAGCAAGTCACCTTGAGGTTTCACTACCGTCTTCTGTTTCAGTGAACGCAAGCGCCCCCGCCTGCTCTGTCTCGCCAAAGGTCGCCAGCACAATCGGACTGATTGCAAACGAGTTTGCAGCGAATACCGTTAAGCATGGCAACATTTCTGGTAACGATGCCCAAATAAACTTCTGTCTTTCTGTAAATGGAAAAGAGCTAACTCTGATATGCAAAAACAATGTCGCCGAACAAAATGATGTAATGCACATCTCCGAGACGTCTAAGTCATCCCAAGGCATCGGCGCTCGCCTGATAAGGGCTTCTGTTGCGCAATTTGGTGGGAATATTGTTCAAAATGAAAGCGCGAATGGCTTCGAACTTATCGCAACCCTTTTCCTCCCCTAAAGAACTTAACGCAAAATTCTCAGATTGACTGAACATATTTAGTTTAGTTATTTAATCGAATTTTCAATTTCATCCCAGTTTATCAATTTTATGAGTGTAACTCTTTCAATGTCTTGTCCCTAATCCCAAGAGAAAGATCCTCGCCGTCATATGTTGCGCTATACTGCCCTATGTTCCGGACACACGGACAGGCGTGCTAGCGTGGCGTGTTGGTGTTACGGACG
>JAPYSU010000135.1 GCA_029936425.1 Litorimonas sp. | reverse complement strand
CGTAGGAAAAAACGAGGAGCCCGGGCTGGGTCTGTCTGTCTGGCTGTTCTACCGCTTGTGGAACAGTTTGATGTGGATGGCGAGGGTCAGGTCCGAGCGGAAGCGCCAGTGGGGGCACAGCGGGCACTGCAGCCTGCCGGGGGTCCTGACTGGGCAGCGGTCTTCCTGGAGATGGCGCCGGAGGTTGGCCACCCTGGACTGCCTGAGGCCGCAGTGGGGGCAGAACACCTCGGCCCTGGACCCCCCGTTGCCCGCCACCTCCAGCTTGACAGCGCGGTGGAGGCGGCCCAGCTGCCTGGCCCTCCTGGTCCTCCTGGCCCGAGCCTCCGTGACCCGAATCGTCGCGGCCTCCATCGTGATGGACCTGGATCTGGCCCAGGCCTTGAGCGAGCTGGGGCCATCGCTGTCCCCGTCCTCGTCCTGCGGGTCGAGGGGGGCGGGGTAGTCGTCGCTGTCCTCGGCCTCCCCTTGCTTGTCCCCCAGACCAGGGTTGGGGGCTCCGATCTTGGCAGCCACCTGGCGGACCCTGGCTGGCAGAAACTTGACCCTGACCGAGCAAGGCAGGGCCAAGCAAGCGAGGGACCGGGACCTGGCCCAGGCCTCGAGCAAGCTGGGGCCGTCGCTGTCCTCGTCCTCGGCCTGCGGGGCGAGGGGGGCGGGGTGGTCCTGGACCAGGGAAGCCGGAGCCGCGTCGAGTGCTGGATCCTGCAGAACAGTCATTACCGATGGATGCCGGTAAAGAGACACCGCCGAGGCTGGCTGGCGTGCTCCCAGGAGAACGGGACAACGAACTGACCTGCTCTGGGTGGTCGGGCACCTCCTCCTCGGAGGGAAGGAGGGCGGGGAGCAGGTCCACGGCCCGCACGGCCCGCAGGTCCACAGGTCCACAGGTCCGCAGGTCCATGGCCTGCTCCTGCTCCTGCTCCTGCTCCAATAGGTCATAAGGGGGGCAATATACCGGCTCAAGCATCATGAACAGTGCAACATTGTAACAAACTGACCTGCCCAAGATCCATCACCAGGGCGTCCTCGTCTGGCTCGGAGTCGTCCGACTCCTGCTCCCCTGGAGCCACCGCCCTCTCGGCGGCGAGCAGGAAGTGGAGGGCTCCAGGGTCGGACACCTCGCCCTGGGAGGCGAGGGCCACGGTCCCGGTGCAGGAGGCCGTGTGGGCGGTGATGAGGGCGGGCATCGTGGCGTGGTCCGTGGGGCCGGCGCAGCCAGTCCCGCAGGCAGCGCAGT
>JAPYSU010000024.1 GCA_029936425.1 Litorimonas sp. | reverse complement strand
AGGTGACGTCTTCCTGTCCATGAGCAAAAGAACAATTTTGAATATAAGGGCAAAATAGAAAGTGAGGATCTATCTCTAAGATTTTCTGTAAGGGATTGAAAGGGCAGGGTGTTTGTCAGGATAAGTGAGGATTAACTTCCAATCCCCGTCATTTCCCGCCCCCGAGCGGGGAATCCATGCGGTACTGTTTCTATCTTTGAGCGTTTGCAATGACGTATGCTGTTGGAAAGAATGCCTTCGCTAATACCCCATTCAACGTAACCCACACCGCATGGATTACCCGATCAAGTCGGGTAATGACGGGGGTTAGAAAGGAATCTTGACTGGCTAGACATTATGGCCTGCCCTATTGCCCTTTAGGGTACGCAGAGCGCACGGCCTCTTCCGAAAGGCGCTCTATTTGTCGACCTACGCCAAGCCGCGAAAGCGCACAGTCTGCACCCCGCTCTTCAGCGGGGTGAGCGGGTGTGGATAGATTAAGGGCCAGGACTCAAAAGGATAGATAAAGCTATATTCGAAATCGCTTTTCAATACCTCAATCACACCTGTTTTGACCTATTATCCTTATATAAAGGCTTGTTCTCCTTTGCAGCGTCTTATGCTCTCCCTTTAGCGTTTTGTGACCGTCGGCGCTTCGGCAAAAGGTTTAATTCCGAAGGCGGGGTAGATGTCACTTGGGAAGTAAACGACGCCGTCTTTCACGACCATGGATATCTCTTTTATCGCTTTCAGATTTTCCGTGGGATCGCCCGGCACCAAGAAGAAGTCGGCGAGTTTGCCGGACTCAATTGAGCCGAGCTGTTCGCCCTGTCCGACATAGTCGGCCATGCCCTGGGTGCCCCATGCCAGAACTTCGGCGGCGCTCATGCCGACATTCTCGTAAAGCTCCAATTCACGGTGATGGAAAAACGAGCCGCCCAAATCCGTGCCGGGGACGAGCTGAATGCCCGCGTCGTGCATTCTTGTGACAATTTTCAAGAGCTTGTCATAAGCGACTTTGTACGCTTCGTCGTCTTCGTCCGTGGCGATGTCGAGGAAAGCCGTCTTGCTCTGGCGTTGTTCGCTGACCGGCATATTGTCGACAAAATCGGCCATGGCCGGATTTTCTTCTCCGTTCCGGCCATTAAAGAAAAGCTCGAAAATGGTCAGAGTCGGATCAATGGCGACATTGTTTTCGACCATGGCCTGAATCGTTTCATCGATTTTCGGATCGTCGAGATCCAGATCCTGAAGACGTTTCATCGCGGTGACGCGCAGGAGGGTTCTGGGGTCTTCGTCTTCTTCCAGAACCCAGCCGAGAACGACTTGGTTGATATGTGTAAGCTCGTCATATCCGGCCGCAATCATTTCATTGGCGGTTGAAAAGGCGGGGACGTGGCCCGAGACGCGAAGGCTTTGTTTTTCGGCTTCCTCTACCATGGCCGGGACCCAGTCTCCGTCCATGGAATTGTAGATTTTGATCTGGAAGAAATCTCCATTGCCATAAGCTTTGACGGCGTCGACGGCTTCTTGCTGGCTGGAGACAATTGTGCCGGAATTGGAGCTGAACGGGCTTTTGCCCTCGATAAAGCCGCTTCGGATAATGCGCGGTCCGGCGAGACGGCCGGATTTGATCTTGTTGATCAGTTCGCCCAGAACGTCGTCGTCATTGCCCATATCGCGAACCGTCGTAATACCGGCCGCGACGTTCAGAAGCGCGTTATTCTGGCCCAGATGGCCGTGCATTTCATAAAGACCGGCAATCAGGGTCCCGCCAGCGCCGTCAATAACGGTTTCGTTCTCCGCCCGACTGTCAGCGGCGTCAATGGATTGTATCGTGTTGCCTTCAAAAACGACAGACGCCGGATCCGTCAGAGAGAGCGTTTCGGGATCGAAAACCCGGACATTTGTAATCCGCACGGGGCCGTCAAATGTCTGGGCGGCCTGTTTCTGAATGTCTTCGAAACGGCGGGCGGAATATTCTGTCGCGCGCTCTCGCAAGGACGCTTCGTGAGTTTCATAGCCCGTTTTCAGAAGCGCCGTTTCCGGCGTAATCATACCGATAAATTCCTGGTCGGAATCCACGACGAAATAGGACGGGTTCATGCCGATACCGGACAAGGCATAGGAAGAGACTGTTTCTGTCTCTGCACCGGTCGAGAGGTCAAAATCCTCTATTTTACGAAGGGATAGGTCGCCGCCCGGCAGAACGGCCATTGTCTGATCGGCATCCGCCAATAGCACACGGGCGTAGAGCCAGAGCGCATAAGGACTTGGGTTTTGCGCGACATAAAGCGGGGAGCCGTCCACGCCTTGCGAAATTGTGCCTGTTGTATCGGTCCAATTCGCGGTCGTTCCGTCAAAATCGAAACTCTCATCCACCTGACTGCCAAATGTCGTCGCGCCTTTGATCGTCCAGCGATCGGGAATGCCGTCCGCACCGAGGACGATGTCTTCTTTGATCGTCGGACCGCGTCCATTATTGCGGTATTCAAAATCAATCGCCGTCTTTCCGCCGGTATGGGTGACGTCCATGCCGCCGACATCCACGCCGGAGATCAGCATGGTGTAATTTTCCTGACCTTCAAGGGCGGGCAGCTCCATTTGGGTTTCTGCCTGGGGCGTCTCTGCCTCGTTTTGGCCGGGGCTACAGGCCGAGGCGGATAGGGCGAGCAAAGAGGTTGCGAGGGCAAAGTGACGTAATTTCATGGAAGACTCCTTTGCCTCTGAGTAACGCAAGAAGGCGAGCGGCGACAAGCTCTAATCGAAACGTCCGGCCTTATAAGCGCCAGGGTGAAGTTTAAAAATTTCCGTGTCAGCCTGTTTAGGGAAACCGTCTTGAAGAGGGGGAGAGCCTGTCGATTATTGATTTTTTAAACCGTGACTTGCCCTCCGTCAGATATGTCTGCTAAGCCCAATAGCAATGACAGCGCTGTCAATAAGCGTTGCAACTTATGGGGATGACTATGAAATTTTCAGCGCGAGACCGATTGAGATTACTGGGCGGGGTGGCCGGCCTGACGCTCAGCGCTTGCGGCGGCGGGGGAGCCGGGAGGTCATCGGTCAGCGTAACGCCGCCTCCACCACCACCTCCGCCTCCGCCTCCGCCGCCTCCACCCCCGCCAGCGGCGTATATGCCGGAAAAAGGGGCTTTTCGGGACAAGTTTCAAAATCAGTTCCTGGTCGGGGCGGCGATTGCTCCGGCGCAAATCGCGGACGGGCAGGCTGATGCACAGATTTTGAAGGATCAATTCAGTTCTATTACAGCTGAAAATGTGATGAAGCCGGAGGCACTTTCTCCGACAGAGGGAAGTTATACTTTCGAAGAGGCAGATTCCCTTTTGGCATTTGTCGAGGCAAATAATATGGCCCTACGAGGGCACACCTTGCTCTGGCATCGCGCGACGCCGGACTATTTCTTTCAAGGGTCGCCGGCCGAGGTTAAAGCTCGGTTGCAAAAATATGTCACGGATGTCGTTACCCATTTCAAAGGCAGGGTCTATGCCTGGGATGTGGTGAACGAAGTTATCAGTGATGATGACGGCGCGACAGCGCCTTACCGCAATTCCAATTGGTATCAAGCGGCAGGCGGCCCTGACTATATTGACTGGGCGTTCGAAGCGGCCCGCGCCGCCGACCCGGACGCGCTTCTTTTTATCAATGAATATAATACCGAGCTGAGCGGAAAACGCGGGAGGGTGCTGCAGGTGGTTCGCGATTTAGTGGATCGCGGCATTCCCGTGGACGGCGTTGGCCATCAAATGCATATTCAGGCGCCGACACCGGCGGCGGATGTTCTGGCCGCTATCGACGCTGTGGATGATCAATTCATGGGGTTGGAAAATCACGTCACGGAACTCGATATCTCCATTTATAATGATCCTCCCTCCTGTTTTGCCTCGCAGACCAATTGCGCCGCCGATTATGGAGGCAACATTCCGCAATCTGTTCTTGACGATCAGGCGCGAAAATATCGCGCGCTTTATGACGGCTTTGCCGCTCGGCCGAGCGTGACCTCCGTCACCACCTGGGGCGTGAATGACGGGCAATCCTGGCTGAACGGCTATCCGGTCAATCGCACCAATGCCCCGCTCTTATATGATCGGGACAAAGAGGCGAAAAAAGCGTTCAGGGCGATCGTGGAGGCGGAGTTTGAGATTTGAGTGGGGTAAGAATTTTCGTGAATGTACTTCAAGTTTAATAACTGTATTTATAGATTTAAATTTGCTTAGGATCGAACTCAATAACTGGCACGATTTCAGTCATAGCGTAATGAACGAACTGTTTTCCTAGTCCCGTGAGCTCATAGCGTTTAGTGTTTTCGAAAGCTGATTCTAAAATTTTAGACCCTTGTCCTTTGGGTGCTCTTCTTGATGGTCTTTTGATGAAATTTCCATGGGCATCTGTTTCTCGATATTGCCGAACTACTGAACCCGTGGACAAGTCTCTTATGACGAGTTTAAAAAGATCTGCTTCAGCTGAGTCTTCACGCACTTCTTGTTTCTCTAGTTTTTTCCAAATTTCTCCTCTGGAAATACCACCATTGTTATAAATTGCTGATATGACTTCGAAATGAAATTCAGAATACAAAGATATCCAATCCAAGAAAAGAGAAACAACATCATCTGAAGTAGTTTTTGCTACTGCTGCATTAGCTAGAATATTTCTAACAATTTTTTGCTTTGTTTCACTTTCCACAGCATTCCAATTACGAAAAGCCTTTTTAAATAATTTCTGATATTCACTTGAAGACACTCTGTCGGAAATTTCTTCATCTTGAAGGTCAATACGAGAAATTATCTCGCCCATTGTCCTATGTTTTTCTCGAAGTTCGTCTTGCAGCATTTCCAGATAAGATAAAAAAAATGCATTTACTCGAGATTGCTCTTGTTCTGACCAGTTACTAGCGATCCAAGATATTAGACCCCCAATGAATGGCACTGAACCAGATGCAATTTCCATTGCAGATTGACTGACTTTCGCTGCTGATTTTGTTTCTAAACCCTTAAACTCTTGCTCCAGATTCCTGTCAGAAAAATTATCGGATTCATTGTCAGACATGTTAATTTGCCTCTACCACTAAAAAACCAAAACAAACGCCGCCTTTGCACCTTAAACCACAGAAGGTCACCTATTTGCCCCTAAAACGCTCCGCCTTCATATTCTTCCGGTGCCAGATTGCCGAATTTTGTCAGGTCGGCGTTAAAGGAGAGTTTCACCGTGCCGATGGGGCCGTGTCTTTGCTTGCCGACAATGACTTCGGCCTTGCCCATGAGCTTGTCCATGTCTTCCTGCCACTGCATATGTTCTTCCGTGCCTTCGGACGGCTCGGCCCTAGCGAGATAATACTCTTCGCGGAAGACGAACATGACGACGTCGGCGTCCTGTTCAATCGAGCCGGATTCGCGTAGATCGGAAAGCTGCGGGCGTTTGTCGTCGCGCTGCTCTACCTGCCGCGAGAGCTGCGCCAGAGCGAGGACGGGAATGTCGAGTTCCTTGGCCAGAGCTTTGAGGCCCTGCGTAATCATGGACACTTCCTGCACGCGGTTGGCCTGACTATTCATGGCATTCCCGCCGGTCAGAAGCTGGAGGTAATCGACCACAATCATGTCGAGGCCGACCATGCGTTTCAGACGGCGCGCCCGCGCCGAGAGCGCGCCGATGGAAATCCCGCCCGTATCATCAATATGCAGGGGCAGGCGGCTGATCTCGTCGGCGCTGTCGCGGATATGCTCATATTGTTCGGTGTTGATATCGCCGCGGCGTATGCGGTGCGACGGCACGCCGGATTGTTCGGCCAGAAGTCGCGTGGCGAGCTGTTCACTGCTCATCTCGAGCGAGAAGAAGCCCACAATGCCGCCATCAACGGTTTTCTCGACGCCGTTTTCATCGCGTTCGCGGCGAAATTTTTTGGCGATATTAAAAGCGATATTGGTGGCGAGCGAGGTTTTCCCCATAGAGGGTCGTCCGGCCAGAATGATGAGGTCGGAGCGGTGCATCCCGCCGAGTTGGCGATCGAGATCCAGAAGGCCCGTCGAGGTGCCGGAAAGATTGCCGTCCCGCGTAAAGGCCGCGCTGGCCATTTCAATGGACTGGATGAGGGCGGATTCGAACGTGACAAAACCGCTCTGCGTGCCGCCGATTTCGGCCAGGTTGAAAAGCTGGCCTTCGGCGTTGGTGATTTGCTGACGCGCGTCGAGCTCGCTTTCCGGATTGGACGCGCCTTGCCGGATTTCGTCGCCGAGGCGGATAAGCTCGCGCCGCATGGCGAGATCGAAAATCAGCTTGGCATATTCGGGGGCGGTGGCGCCGGGCGGGGCCGAGTCGAGCAGAAGGGCGAGATATTCCACGCCGCCAATATCGATCAGGGTTTCGTCCTGGCTGAACCGGTTTTTGAGGACAATAGCGTCTGCCAGCTTGCCATGTTCGATCAGTTTCGAAATCGAGTCGTAAATCCGGACGTGGATTGGGTTGTAGAAATGCTTGGCCTGCACAATGCCGCTGACGCGGTGGTAAATCTCATTGTCATAGAGCAGGGCGCCGAGCAGGGCCTGTTCGGCCTCACTACTATGCGGGGTCGTGTCGAGGGTTGTCTCTTCGTCGTTATGTTCTTCTGCAAATACCATTGCTCACCCCTAGGCCGATTCTAAAAGGTCGGCACTAGAACAGATATAGAACAACGGCTCCTAGAGCAAATGAGTTATACATGGGGATAAGTCATGGGGATAACGGGGATAAGTTTTACCCCTCGCGCCGCGACAGAAACGCCAGACGTTCAAACAGATGCACGTCCTGTTCGTTTTTCAGAAGCGCGCCATGGAGAGGCGGGATCATTTTTGTTTTGTCGGTTTCGCGCAACGTCTCCGGATCGATGTCTTCGACGAGTAGCAGTTTCAGCCAGTCAAGTAATTCGGACGTGCTCGGCTTTTTCTTGAGGCCCGGCATGGCCCGGACTTCGAAAAAGCGTTTCAGCGCGGCGGAGAGCATGCGGGTTTTGATATCGGGGAAATGGACCTGAACGATTTCCTTCATCGTCTCTTCATCCGGGAATTGGATGTAGTGGAAGAAACAGCGGCGCAGAAACGCGTCGGGCAAATCTTTTTCATTGTTGGAGGTAATGATGATGATCGGGCGCTGCTTGGCCGTGACAGTCTCTCCTGTCTCGTAAACATGGAAACTCATTTTATCGAGCTCATGCAAGAGGTCATTCGGGAATTCGAGATCAGCCTTGTCGATTTCGTCAATAAGGAGAATAGGACGCTTCTCGCTGATGAAAGACTCCCAGACCTGACCGCGTTTAATGTAATTTTCAATATGGTGGACCCGGTCATCACCAAGCTGTGAATCGCGCAGACGGGCCACCGCGTCATATTCATAGAGGCCCTGCTGGGCTTTGGTCGTGGATTTGATGTTCCATTCAAGCAGGGGCGTGTCGAGCGCTTGGGCAATTTCATGCGCGAGAACGGTTTTGCCTGTGCCGGGCTCGCCTTTGATAAGAAGCGGACGTTCCAGAGTGATCGCCGCGTTTACGGCCATTTTCAGATCCTGAGTGGCGACATAATCTTTTGTGCCTTCAAACTTCATAATCGTCTCTCATTATTATTTCTTCTGCGGTTTGTCTTGAAAGCGGTCTTCTACGTCTCACATACCACGATGCAAGGTTCAAATAATTGTCATCAATATTTCTGCATTGTTGGATTGCGCGTCTGAATGACTCACTTTATAGCGGCGCGGCAATTGAAAGTCGCCCCATTAGAAGGGCGCGTTGCATGGGGTGTTTGTGGATCATGTCATAAGGGGTTTTCAATATGACAAAGGCAACCAAAAAACCGGTTAATGTACCGGCAAACTATGAACCTTCGGAAGACGAAGAGTTCATGAATCCTATCCAAAAGGAATATTTCCGGCAGAAACTCCTCGCTTGGAGAGCCGAAATTGTTGCGGAAACGCGCAATACGGTGGAATATCTTCGCGGCGAGAACGTGTCTCACCCGGATCCGGCGGATACGGCAGCGGCAAATGCGGACCGACAGCTAGAGCTCCGGACGAAAGACCGTCTGCGCAAGCTGACCAATAAAATCGAGAAGGCGCTGCGCCGAATCGAAAACGGCACTTACGGCATTTGCGAAGAAACAGGCGACCCGATCGAGCTGCGCCGTCTGGACGCGCGCCCGATTGCAACGCTGTCCTTGGAAGCGCAGGAAATGCACGAACGCGGCGAGCGTCTGCGCGCCGGATAATTCCTGGGCTGCAAAAATCGAATCGAGGCGGGCTTTGTCCCGCCTTTTTTATGCCAAGAACATAAAAATCATGACATTAAGGTAGTTTAAACTCATAAATTATCGTTTTTCCCCAACTATATAACTCTTTTCAATAAATTATTATTGAAAAACAATAATTCTTTGTCTATACAGTCGTCAGAAACCGATGTGCCAATCGGTAAGGAGACGACATGACTGATTCAAACAATACCCTCAATCCGTCTGGACCTCAGACCGATCGTTACACATCGAACGCGGAGCTTCCGCGAAAGAAGCTCTGGGTTTGGCGGGTGATTGTTTTTGTCCTGCCTGTTCTCGTCCTGATGGCAGCGATTGTCGGCTTTATTGCCATGGGCGCGCTCAAACCTACGCCGGAAGAAAAAGAGGAGGTCGTCAAGGCTATTCCCGTTCTGACCGCCAATACGTCTCAGCAAGACGTGACTTTGAGCGTCGATGTCCAAGGCGAGGTTCAGCCGCGTACGAAGATTAATCTGGTTCCCCAGGTCGGCGGGCTCATCACTTATATGTCGCCTAAATTCATAGAGGGCGGGCAGTTTAACAAAGGCGATCTGCTCGTGCGTATTGAGCCGACGGAATTTGATTTGCGGGTCACACAGGCCAGAGCCGAGGTGGCGCAGGCCGAAACACAGCTCAGCCGGGAAACGTCTGAGTCTCTGGTGGCCCGTCAGGACTGGCAGGAACTGGGCCGGAGCGGGGATCCGAGCCCGTTGAGTTTACGGGAGCCGCAAATGGCAGAAGCCAAAGCCAGACTCGCTTCTGCAAACGCGCGGCTTGCCGAAGCCGAATTACAGCTTAAACGGACATCGCTCTATGCGCCTTTTACAGGCCGCGTCACCATTCGTCATATTGATCAGGGGGAATTCGTCTCCGCGGGAACGCGGCTAGGGGAAATTTATTCCACGGACGTCATGGATGTTCGCCTGCCGATGACCAATGAGGACTTGCGCCGGGCAGGTCTAACGCTCGGCTTTGAAGCCTCTACGAATAATCCGGGTTTGCCCGTGACGCTCTCCGCCAATGTTGCCGGCAGATATAGTCAATGGAGCGGCCGGATTGTCCGAACCGACAGTCATTTTGAGACCGGAACCCGTGTCCTTTACGCTTACGCGGAAGTTGAAGACCCTTTTGGAAAAGGCTCGGATGAGGGCATGCCTCTGGCGCCGGGGATATTTGTAAATGCGGCTGTAGAGGGACAGAAACTATCCGGGGCTTTGCTGATTCCGCGATCGGCTTTGCGAGGGGAGGATAAGGTTTATATCGCTAACCGTGATGAAACGCTGAGTATTAAAACCGTCTCCGTCATATCCTCCAATCGGGATCAGGCCATTCTTGGCAACGGTCTGACGTCCGGAGACACAGTTATTACCTCTCCCATAAGAGGGGTCGCCGACGGAATGAAAATAGAGGTCGTCAAACCGACAAAGACTGCCGCCCTGGAGACATCTCTTGAGGGAGGCGAATAATGAACCGGATTATTCAATGGTGGGCGGGAAACCCTGTCGCGGCGAACCTCCTCATGTTCGCTTTACTCCTAGGCGGAATTATCAGCTATATTCAGATCGACCGGGAGCTTGAGCCTTATGTCGAATTCCCCGGAGCCTGGACCTATGTGTCCTGGCCAGGAGCGTCTCCGCAGGATGTGGAAGAACAAATCATTGTCAGAATGGAAGAGGCCCTGTCCGAAGTGGAAGGGGTCAACCGGATGTGGGCCTTTGCCGGAGAGGGCGGCGGCTCAGTTACGGTGGAAGGTAAAAACGGCGTTGATGAAGCCAAACTCATGGCGGATGTGAAACGCGCCGTGGACTCGATCAATGCCTTTCCGCCTGCGGCAGAAGAACCCCAGATCAATATATTCAGAAACCGGGACGAAATAATTCGCTTGGCCGTGTCCGGGGACGAGACCGTTTCCGAGCGGGAGCTGAAACGTTTTTCCGAGAAGACGCGGCGGGAAATTGCTCTTCTGGGCTATGTTCCGGCGGTCGAATTATTCGGCGTCAGGGGCGAGGAAGTCTCAATCGAGGTGTCTGAGGACGATCTTCGTCGATATGGTCTGACACTGGACGAGGTGGCGCAGGCCGTTCGCGGAACCTCTGTGAATGCCTCCTCCGGCACAGTTCGAACGGATATCGGAAATATGCAGCTACGCACCCGAAATCAGGCCGATACACAAGCCGAGTTTGAAAATATTGTAGTGCGTCAGGATCCCGGCGGCGCTCTTATCCGGGTCAAGGATGTGGCGACCGTGATTGACGGGTTTGAGCAGGTCAATCTGATGGCAACGGTCAATGGCCAACGCACGGTTCTGGTTCAAATTCAAAGCGGTCCGAGCATGGACATCGTCAAGATGTCGGAAAATGTGAAAGAGTATCTGAAGAAAAAAGAAGGAAACCTCCCGCCCGGAATTTCCATCACAACCTGGGAAGATGACGCCGATCAATATGTCGGACGAATTTCGACCATCACGAAAAACTTCCTGATGGGGCTGTTATTAGTGGGGGCGACTCTGTTTCTGTTTTTGCGTCCCATGATTGCTTTCTGGGTGAGTGCGGGAATTGCGGCGGCGTTTGCCGGGGGGCTAGCTCTGCTTCCGCTTTTTGATGTCTCCTTTAATATGATCTCGACCTTTGCCTTTCTCCTGGTGATCGGGGTGATTGTGGATGACGCCATCATTGTGGGCGAAGCCATCCATTTCAAAACCGAAGAAGGCGAAACAGGCTTGGACGCCGCAGTGAACGGAACGAAAATGGTCGTCAAACCTGTTATTTTTGCTGTGTTGACGACAATGATCTTCTTTGCCCCCTGGATGTACCTTTCCGGCGGAACGAGTGAATTCACGCGGGCAATTTCCTTGGTGGTTATTTTCTCGCTTCTCTTTTCTCTCATTGAATCGCTTCTGATTTTGCCGGCCCATCTGGCGCATCTGAAACCTGTGAATCCACAGAGCCGGATCATGAAATTACAAAACAGGATATCAGACAGTCTCACGACTTTTGCCCGAAACGTGTATCGACCCACGATTACAGCGGCTTTACGGCATCGATATCTGACGGCGTCACTTTTCCTCGGCATGATGATTTTGACAATCGGTGTTGTGGCCAATGGTCTGGTGAAGTCCTCCTTCTTTCCGGAAGGCGAATCCGATCAGATAGAAATCTCGGTCGATTTGCCCGAAGGCACGCCCTATGCCCGAACGCTCGAGGTTCTGGCGCAACTTCAGACGGCCGAAGAAACTCTCAAAGAAGAGATCAAGTCCGAAGATGGCGATTTGATAGAGAATTGGTATACGCGATCGCGGGATAATAACGTTCTGGCGCTGGTCAAACTC
This sequence comes from Litorimonas sp., assembly GCA_029936425.1. Lineage (GTDB taxonomy): Bacteria > Pseudomonadota > Alphaproteobacteria > Caulobacterales > Maricaulaceae > Litorimonas. Next base: position 22,371 of record JAPYSU010000024.1, on the reverse strand, counting down.
GTGCCCCCGGAAACGCGCGCGCTTTCGGCAAAAGAGACCGCAGAGCGACTGCGCGCTCTGATCGGGGAAGTGCCTGACGCCGAAAATATCACTGTCAATTATCAGAACGGCAATAATGGACCGCCCATCCAATATGTTCTCAACGCGAAGGAGTTTGGCGATCTGGAAGCGGCCGCCGATGACCTGATGGCGAGACTGCGAAGCTATGAGGGTGTGTTCAATGTCGTCAATGATATGGAAAGTGCGACCGAAGAGGTTCAGTTTGATCTGAAACCCGGCGCGGAAAGCCTTGGCGTCACCGCGGCAGATGTCGCCCGTCAGGTGCGCCAGGGATTTTTCGGCGAAGAAGTTCAGCGCCTTCCGAGGGACGGGGAAGATGTGCGGGTTTATGTGCGCTATCCCCGCGTTGACAGAGAGTCCCTGGACTTCCTGAAATCCATTCGTATCCGCACAAATGACGGACGGGAATTACCTCTGGATGCGGTGGCCGATCTGCGCTTTGAAAAAGGCACGAATCAGATTTTGCGCCGTGAGCGCCAGAGGGCTATAATTGTCTCCGCCGAGGTCGTGTCTGAACGCATTGATGAAATCAGAAAAGAGCTTAATGAAGGCTTTTTTGACGAGTTCGATACGCTTCATCCCAATGTAACGCGCGGCAATATCGGACGGGCGCAAGGAGAAGCCGAGTTCCAACAGGAGCTTATGACCTTCATGCTCATCGCCATTGGCGTGGCCTACTTCCTTGTGGCTGTCTCTTTCAAATCTTACTCCGAGCCAATCCTGATTTTGCTCGCCGCCATTCCGTTTTGTTACTGCGGCATGATTATCGGGCATATGACCATGGGCGCGACAATGTCCCTCCTGTCCCTCCTGGGGATGTTCGCGGCCGCGGGTGTGGCGGTGAACGACAATCTGGTACTGCTGGATTACGTTCACCGTCTCCGCGAAAAGGGGCTGGACGGCGCGCAGGCGCTGGTCGAGGCGGGCACGCGGCGTTTCCGGCCGATTTTGCTGACCTCGCTTACAACTTTTGTCGGTCTTTTGCCTCTAATGATGGAGAAGTCCCTTCAGGCGCAATGGCTCATTCCGATCGGCATCAGCCTAGCCTTCGGGGTTATTTTCGCCCTGTTCGTAACTTTGTTCTTTGTGCCGGCGCTGTACGGTATTGGCGCCGATATCCGCCGCTTCTTTGTCTATCTGATAAATGGCAAGGAGTATGAGACGTTTACCAAATCTCTCAAAGAAGCGGATGAGCCGGTTGAACTTCCGCCTATGGTCGCGGCGGAGTAAATTTTAGTCTCCCCGGTCTATGCGGGGAGGCGCTTTAAAATTTGAACGCCAAAGAGATCAAATCTTCTTTCAATGCCTCCGGGGACGGACGGGCCAAGACCTTATCCACGTCGTCATGAGTTTTCCGCCAAATCGGAACGGCTTGGGTCAACAGATCCAGCCCGTCTTCTGTCAAAGAGAGGCGGCGGCTGCGTTTATCCTCCGGGTCTTTTGTCACGCTTAGGAGCCCTCTTTTTTGCAAGGGTTTTAAATTGGCGGTGAGGGTCGTTCTGTCCATTGCGAGAAGATAGGCAACATCGCTTATTCGCGGCGGCTCGGGCCGGTTTAGGGAGACCAAAAGGGAATATTGTCCTTGCGTTAAGTTGAGAGGGCGAAGGGCTTCGTCAAATCGTCTGGCGAGCGCCCGCGCCGCGCGCTGAACATGAAGGCACAGACATCGGTCGCGCACTTCATGGGTCACGGAAAGGGGAAGGCTATCTCTCATTATATGAATATATGTTGACATCAACGTAATGTCAAAGTAATAGGCCTCTAACCTCAGTTATAAGAGGAATAAGGTGAAGGAGAACGGTACTCATTGTGAGGAGACTATAAGTCATGGCCGGGTTACAGAAAAAAGTCAGAACCTGCCTCTGGTTTGAGGGGAATGGCCGCGAGGCGGCGGAGTTTTATGTCTCGCTATTACCGAACAGTTATATAGATGAAAAATTTGCGGCTTTTGAGGACGAACCTCTTGTCGTAGAATTTACACTTGCCGGCGCGCCGATGATGACCCTGAACGGCGGTCCCATGTTCAAACATTCCGAAGCGGCGTCAATCAGTGTTTTGACCGAAGACCAGGCCGAGACGGATAAATTGTGGGACACCCTCACCCGAGAAGGTGAGGAGAGCCAGTGTGGGTGGCTAAAAGACCGATACGGAATTTCCTGGCAGATAACCCCTAAGCGTATGGTGGAGCTGATTAATCACGAAAACAAGCAGGCCGCCGAGCGCGCCAGGAACGCCATGTTTAAAATGAAAAAGATCAACATTGCGGCCATTGAAGCCGCCTTTGCAGGAGAGTGAAATGACTTATGTCGATGTTATGATTTGCGCGGTGCCCAAAAAGAACAAAGAAGAATTTATCCAGCATTCAGAGAGTTTTATAGGTCTGTTCAAAAAACACGGAGCGGTCTCAGCGGCGGATTTTTGGGAAGATGATGTTCCAGACGGAAAATTGACCTCTCTGCCTATGGCTGTGAAAAAAGAGGACAATGAGGTCGTTGTCTATTCCCACATTATTTGGCCGTCCAAAAAGGTTCGGAATGAAGGCATGCCCAAAGCGATGCAGGATATGGAATCCATGGAGGAGGCCCATAATATGCCATTCGATGGTAAACGGATGATTTTCGGCGGGTTTGATCAGATTGTCGAAGGGTGAGCTTTTGGGCTCGTCTTTGTTTAAGCCAGAAAAGACATAAATTATGAGTGCTGAGAAAATAGAAATTGAAGCCCTTATTCAAGCGTCTCCCGACAAAGTGTATCAACTTTGGACGGAGCCTGAACATATAACAAAATGGAACTTTGCCTCTGATGACTGGTGCTGCCCTAGAGCAGAAAATGACCTCCGGGTCGGGGGAAAATATAAAACCCGGATGGAAGCCAAAGATGGTCGTTTTGGCTTTGATTTTGAGGGTGAATATGAGGAGGTAAAACCTTCTGAAAAGCTTGTTTATTCCATGCCGGATGGCCGACAGGTCGAAACCACATTTGAAGAAGAGGCTAAGTCAACCCGTGTCACGACCCGGTTTGATCCGGAATCCCAAAACTCTATCGAAATGCAACGAGAGGGTTGGCAAGCTATCTTGGATAATTTCAAGAAATATGCTGAAACACACTGAAATGTGTTTGTAAGGCGGCGCCAAAGCCGCCTTTGAGCTAATAGCTATATTTCAAGGCGATCCCGTATGTGCGGGGTTGGCCGCGGAAGGTGTTATAGCCGATAAAACCGTAGCCGGAGACAGCGTAGTCTGAATTGGACAGATTTCTGCCCCAGACACCGACCTCGATTCCATTTCTGAACAATAGGTCGGCAGAGGCATCAAGGGTTTCATAGCCCTCCTGTTTGCGTGTTTCCAGGCCTTCGGCGTCGAGGAAAAAGTCGCTTTGATACTTCCCGCTGCCGCTGAGCTTCGCCGACAGGTTATTGCTGAGGGGCCATTGATAGCTGGCGGAGAAAATGGCGGAAAATTCGGACGCGAAAGGCAAAGCGTTTCCATCGAAAATATCGGCGTTTTGCGGGACATTGGGATCTTCATCCTGCTGTATTTCCGTTTGCAGCCAAGTAACGCCGCCATTTAAGTCAAGTCCTTCAACCGGCGTCCAGTGTCCCTCGGCTTCCACGCCGTATGACGTGGCTTTGTCGAGGTTTGAAAGGGAGTTTGATGTAAAGCTCCCGCCGCTCTCCAAATCGAACGGCACAAAGATCCGGGCCTGCGGGCTATCGTAGAATTGATAAAACCCGGCGAGATTGAAAGTGAGGCTGCCGCGCGTGAGTTTTGATCCGAGTTCAAAAGCGTTCACGGTCTCCGCGCCGAAAAGACCTTCATCGGAAAAATGGGTCGCATTGTTTATGACTTCGCCGTTAAAGCCGCCGCTCTTATATCCATTGGCAAAGGAAGCGTAGAGAAGTGTGTCGTCTGAAACATGGTAATTCAGGCCCAAATTTCCGGACAGGCGTGTGTCTTTGATTTCATTGTCTCCGATAGCGAGGCCCAGCCCGTCGCGATTGTTCAAGCTAAGCGTTCCGTCATCAAAATAATGGCGGCCTTCTCCGCGGCCCTGTATGTTTTCATAAGAAAGCCGTCCGCCAATGACCGCTTCCAATCGGTCGGTTATATCGAAACTGTTATAGGTAAAGAGCGCCGCCGTTTTTCGCGATTGCGTAATCAAAGACTGAAGAGAAAAAGCTGTGCCATCTGAACGAGGTGAGGGACCAACCCGTCCGGGCGCGCCGACGTAAGAGCAAGTGCCGATAAGAGCCACCGGGTCAAGCGGGCCGCAATAGATCAGATATTCCTGATCGAAGTCTTCGGCCTCCAGATAGGCGCCGATCATCCATTCTGCGCTCTCGCCGACATGGCTGAGGCGGAATTCCTGACTGACTTGTGTGAAATCCCGGTCATAGCGCAGATTGGAGTTCAGCGTAGAAATGCCAAACGGTGCGGGCGTCCCGTCAAAGTCAAACCCGTAATTCTGGGAATAGCCCGTATAAGCGGTGAGCGATACAAAATCGAGATTTCCGAAATTCTGACGAAGCTGCGCCGAAGCCCCGTAAAACGCATTGTCGGTGTCTTGTATGCCATCAGGCCCAACTGAGATTTCATGCCTGCCGACGTCCAGGCTGTCATTAAGCGGGGCGGTATTAATACCGTTATCTTCGGCGTAATGCACATTGAGCAAAATTTCGGTCTGATCGGAAGGCGTAATGCGTCCTATGGCGCGAAGCCCGAATTCATCTTTTTTGCCGCCGCCGATTTCGGGGGCCGTCACATCTGGGTTTGTTACAACATTGTCTAGAGCCGGCTCTTGCGACAAATACCGTCCGGAAAGGCGCAGGGAAAATATATCACTGACCGGCAGAGTCGCGCCGGCGTTTAGGTTAATCCGCTCGAAATTTCCGAACTCCGAAGAGAGATAGCCCGTCTTTTCCTGACCGGGCAGGACGGAATTGAAATTAATCGCGCCGCTGGAGGCGTTGCGGCCATAAAGCGAACCTTGCGGGCCTTTCAGAACTTCGGCGCGTTCTATGTCAAAAAGGAGCGGGCTGGTCTGGACATTGGTGGCCTGGTAAACGCCGTCAACATAGACAGCCGCAGCGGTGGGAGTGAGGGCCTGATGATCCACCGCGCCAATTCCGCGAATTTGAAACGCAACCTGACTGCCATTTGCGACGGCCGCCTGAAGGCCAGGGACTTTTTGCGACAATTCTTCTGCGCCGTTAAGCTCGGACAGGCTTTCCCCGTCGATAACAGTCACGCTTAATCCAAGATCTTGGACGGATTTTTCAATCTTCGTGGCGGTCACGATGACTTCATCACCTTCCAACTGCGCGAAAGCGGTCGGGGCCGCTAGCATGAGCAAGCTGAGAGAGAGAGGCGCGGAATGAATAAGTCTTAGGCGTTTTGTCATGGGATCTCACTTTTGGGTCGTCCGGCTATTCATTAGCCAGCGGCGTTATAGACATTAGAAGGCTTAGGGAACCCCAAGAGAGAAAAATTTCCAAAGAAAAAGGCGGTTTTGTAAAAAACCACCTTATAAAATCTCAGTTTTGCAACTGTATTTTGTAAAAAGCCTTATTGCGCTAAAGTTTCTTCAATATAATCATCGACCAATTGTTCGAGGATATTGAGCGGAACAGCTCCGTTTCTCAGGACAACGTCGTGATATTCACGAATATCGAAGTCTTCTCCGAGCGCTTCCTCCGCCCGCGCGCGGAGTTCCTGTATTTTCAGCATTCCGATCTTATAGGCCGTCGCCTGACCCGGCATGACAATGTAGCGTTCAATCGCATTTATCGCGTCACCCTTAGGATTTGGCGTATTCTCGACGAGCCAGTCAATCGCTTCTTCGCGCGTCCATTGTTTGTCATGTAGTCCTGTATCGACGACCAAACGGCCTGCGCGCCACAGCTCCATTGCGAGACGGCCAAAGTCGGAATAGGGATCTTCATAATATCCCATTTCCTTTGGCAGATACTCTGAATACAGGCCCCACCCTTCGGAGTAAGGTGTATAGCCGCCAAACCTGCGGAAGTCCGGAATGCCGTCCAGTTCCTGCGCAATGGCGATCTGCATGTGATGGCCCGGAATGCCTTCGTGGTAAGCCAGAGCTTCCATCTGATAGGTGGGCATATCCTTCATCTCATAGAGATTGGCATAGTAATAGCCTGGGCGTGACCCATCTGCGGCCGGGCGGGAGTAAAAGGCCTTGCCGGCGCTCTGTTCCCGGAAAGGCTCTACCGCGCGGACTTCAAGTTCGGCTTTCGGCTTTCGCAAGAAGACGGAATCAAGATCGTCTTCCATGATATCAATAAGCTCAGTCGCTTCTTTCAGATAGCGCTCCTTGCCTTCTTCGCCGGAGTAATAAAATTGCTCATCCGTGCGCATGAAGTCGAAAAACTCATTCAGGGTGCCGTCAAATTCTACCTTTGCCATGATTTCGCGCATTTCTTCGTGAATGCGGTCTGTTTCAGAAAGCCCCAGCTCGTGAATTTCGGTCGGAGTCATATCCGTCGTTGTCATTTGACGCAGGCGGTAGGCATAAAAATCATCGCCCTCGGGCAGTTTCCAAGCGCCGTCCTCTTCGGTCGCCAGTTCCTGCTGTCGCAAAAGCTCCGTCTTCAACTCGGCATAAGCGGGTTGAACGTGGTCCTGTAAAGCTTTGATAGCATCAGAATATAGAGCTTCGCGATCTTCCTCAGACAGGTCGAGTTTTTCGGTTTTCTTTTTGAAATCCGCCAGCATCAGATTGAGTTCTTCCGTATCTTCGAAGGGCGCTCCAGACATGATATTATCGACATCCCGCAGGACGTGAGCATACACAAATTTAGGCGGTAAAATCTCTTTCTCGGCACTGGCTTTGGAGTTTTCCACGACCTGACCCAGTTTGGTCTCTATCCCTCTGAGGCGGGCAATATAGGCTCGTGCGTCTTCCACCGTGTCGATCTTGTGCTGGTTAAGCAGGAAGGTCGGAATATTGGCGTGGGCGCCGAACATCTGGTTGAAGCGATAAGAATGATCATACCACGGCTTTCCTTCCAGGGCGCGCTCTACCGTATCCACATAGAGGTCGTAGGAAAGCTGATGCGCGGCATCAAGCTCAGCGCGGGGGAAGTTTTCTTTCATTTCTTCCATAGCGCGGCGGCGGCGGTCCAGCTCATTCAGATAAAAAGTTTTGGACTCGTCATTCCACTGATCCATCTTTTCCTTGCGGCCCAGTTGAGCCAGCATTTCGGGGCGTTTGCTAAGGTAGATTTCAAAGTCCTCAGCAAACCACTCGTCAAGGCGCTCATTGATGCTGCTTTCGGTGGCCATGGTTTCCGTGGCCGGGGCGTTTTGCGTTGCCTCGTTATTAGTCGTTTCACCTTGGCAGGCCGCGAGCGCCAATAGGCTCGCCCCCAAAATAATGGTCTTTTTGAAAGTCATATAGTGTCCTCTTTTATATTTAGACTTCAGGTTTCTTTTTTTGTCAGGATCCAGTTATCTACGTTTTGCTCCAATATATCCAGAGGGACAGAGCCATTGATCAGAATAACATCATGAAATTCCGCAATATCAAAGTTTTCGCCGAGGACGTCTTCGGCTTTTTTGCGTAAGTCCTGAATTTTCAACTTCCCGATCATATATGCCGTGGCCTGCCCGGGCCAAACGATATAACGGTCAATTTCTGCCCGTATGTCGCCTTCCGGGTTCGGGATGTTATCGAGATAATACTGAACAGCTTCTTCGCGGGTCCATTTTTTGGCGTGGACACCCGTATCCACCACAAGGCGCGCCGCCCGGAAAATTTCCATGGAGAGCTGACCGAATTTCGAATAGGGATCGGTATAAAGCCCAAGCCCGTCCGGAAGGCTCTCGGCGTAAAGCCCCCAGCCTTCAATATAGGCTGTATGGCCCCCTAAAGTCCGGAAACGCGGCAATCCCTCCAATTCCTGCGCGAGCGCAATTTGCATGTGATGACCGGGTATGCCTTCATGATAGGCCAGAGCCTGTTGAAGGTATTTCGGCTGCTCTCCGACATCTTTCAAATTGATGTAATAAGTTCCCGGTCGGGAACCATCAGGGGCCGGACTGTTGTAAAAGGCGCCGAAAGCCGTGTCTTCGCGAAAGGGTTCGACGCGTTTAACAATCAAATCGGCTTCAGGTTTGGTGAGGAAAAGTCCGTCCAGGCGGGTGTTCATATCATTTATGATAGCGGCTGCGTCCGCGATATAAGCCTCCCGCCCCGCCTCCGTATCGGGATAGACGAATTGTTCGTCCGTACGCAGATAGTCGAAAAACTCCAACAAGCTGCCGTCAAAACCGACCTGATCGACTATAGTTTTCATTTCAGTTTGAAGGCGCTCGACTTCCGCCAGCCCGATCTCGTGAATTTCTTCGGCCGTTAGGTCTGTGGTGGTATATTGTTTCAACCGAGCCGCGTAATAGGCCTCGCCATCGGGGAGTTTCCAGGCGCCGCTTTCGGAACTGGCGCTGGCTTCCTGCGCGTTGAACAATCCAATAAGCCTGTCATAGGCCGGTTTGACCGAGGCCCCCATGGCCAGTTCTGCCTGGGTATAAAGGTTGTTTTTGGCGTCATCACTCAGGTCGAGGGCTTCGACCTTTTGTTTGAAGTCGGCATAGAGCGGGCTCGGTGCATCTTCATCGAAGGGGTAACCCGAGATGACATTTTCCGAGGCCGTTCTGAGTTTTGCATAAACGAATTTTGGCAATTCTATTCCGGATGCAAATTGAGCTTCGGCGCGGTCAGCGGCTTGACCTAAATATCTGTCGAATTGGTTGAGCCGGGAAATATAGCCCCTCGCATCGGCCTCATTTGTGATCGTGTGAAAATTGATCATAAAAGAGGGAAGGTCGGAATGCGGCCCGTTCATATGCTGGAACACATAGTCATGTTGAGCGAACTCATACAGAGCCAGTTCCATTTCCGCTTCATATTCATAAAGCCGATAGGAGAGCCGGGTTTGAGGATCGAGTCGGTCAATATCGAAGGTTCTCCGCATCTCGTCCAGCCAGGCTTTATGAAGGGCGGCGTCTTCTTCAATCGCCATGTCAGAGATGTCGTCCAGCTTATCCTTACCGGTTTTCATGCCCAGATAGGTCTGAGTCTGGGGCGATCTGGCCAGCTTTTCTTCATACCGGGCTTTGAACCAGTCATTCAGAGCGGCGCTTTGCTCTCGCACAAGCGTTTCCCGAGACGGAGTATCGGACCCCGGCGAGCAGGCCGTCAATGTGAGAGCCGATAATGAGAGCCCCAGAACAAGCGAAACTGAAGACAGAAAACGGGAGCAGCTATTCATCCTGTAGCAGATAACACAGTCTCATCCTTATGACAGGTAGGTTGAGCAAAATATATTCTACCGTGAATGACTATTCACAGGTCTAGGACAGAATTTAAGGTGAGCCTTGCCCCTAAAAGCTGTTAGGTCGTAAGACGAAGAGAGTGATTCGTGATGATTTATTTAGACTCAGAAAAAATTCGTCAAACAAGTCTTTGGGCACTCGCTCAATGAGGGGGAGTCTGTCAGAGCAGACGGTTTCGGGCCGCTCCGATAAAAGGTCGGTTGGATTCTGGGCTCTCATCACCAGCTTGTCATTGCTTATTCTGATCTGCGCCGCTGTCGTCGCGGTAAATGCGGCGGTATTGGGCTGGATAGGGATTTCCTTTATCGCAGGCCTTGCGGTCATTTCTGTCATCGCCGTCGTCGGAATTTTATCGGCTCAGCGGACTCGTGGAACTGACAGGCGGGGCGGATCAGGGCGCGGAACGCTTTACTCTCAGGCTTTTCTGGACAGCGCGGAACCTTCATTGATCACTCTGAACGGCAACCCTGTTCATGCCAATCAAGCTTATTTTGAATTCGCCCGTAATTTGAGCGAGACTCCCGCGGACTTAAGAACTGACGACGCTTTACCTCCGGCAATTGACCGCATTTTTTCCTCGGGCAGTGATGATATGGCGTCCGCCCTATTTCGTCTCCATCACATCAGCCCCGAGAGTGCCGGGGCGGAGGAGATTGTTGAGTATTTGAGTGCTGAGAACGGATTGCGCCAGTATAAGGTTTCTGTTCGTCGTCTGGGGGGACAAAGTGGGGCGCAGTCCGAAGCGGCCTTTTTATGGCAAATATCCGACGTTACTCAGAAGGAGAGGGAGGGAGAAGGTCACCTGTCGCATGCACCGGTGGGGCTGTTTTCCATCCGCCCCGACGGACAGATTCTTGCCATGAATAAAGTGCTCTTGCGGTGGTTGGGCGTCGAAGATGATCCGGCCCCGTCCCATATTCGTGATTTTATTGAGAACCCTGACAGTCTTTTGCAAAGCACCGCTATAGCTGGCCGAACAGTGAGAACGGATACGCGGCTCATCACGCGTAAAAACGTTGTGACTCCGACGATTATGGTCGGGGGGTGGGAGTCCTTAAAAAGTGGAGGCCTTATTTGTAACGTCGCTCTTTATGGTCACTCTACGTTGGCTCAACCGCAGATTTCTGCCTCCAGCCAGAGCCAGAGTGTCAGGCACGATAAGAGCGCGCCTCTCGCCGAAACAAGTGACAGACGATCCGGACAGGGCAGCCAGGAAGGCTCATTATCGGGTTTTGCCTCTGCCCCTGTCGGAATGCTTGAGTTAAGCCTTCCTGATTTATCGACTCCTCTGGCGGAAGCACAGCTGATGAAAGCCAATCCGGCCTTTGGACGCATGAGTGAAGGGCTGGAGTGGTCGGATAAGACCTTTGGAGAGATTTTCGCGCCGCATAGCACGGAGCACCGTTTTCTCGATTTGAGTCCGGAGCAAACGGATGCGGATAAACCGTTCGAGGCCATATTACTCGGCGCTCCGGCTTTGCCAGTGAGCGTGTATATTGTGCCGGACAAGCGCCAGGTAAATCTCCTTTCGGACGAAAGCCCGGAAACGCCGGAAAGCCAGACGGTCTGGGTCTTTCTGGTGGATGTCAGCGCGCGCAAGTCACTTGAGGACCAACTTGTCCAGAGCCAGAAAATGCAGGCGATTGGACAGCTCGCGGCGGGTGTGGCCCATGATTTCAACAACCTTCTGACGGCGATCCGATTGAATACGGATGAGCTGCTGCAGCGTCATCCGGTTGGGGATCCGTCCTATCCTGAACTTCAAAATATAAATTCTACCGGATTACGCGCCGGGGCCTTGGTGAAAAAGCTCTTGGCGTTTTCACGCAAACAGACACGGCGCATGGAAATGCTTTCTGTCACGGATACGCTTTCGGATATGGTGGTGACTTTGCGTCAGACCCTCGGCGAGAAAGCCAAGCTGGTTATGGTGCATGGACGAAACCTGCCGCCCGTGATTGCCGATAAGAGCCAGATCGACACCGTGTTGATGAATCTTTGTGTAAATGCGCGAGATGCGATGGCCGAGCAGGGCGGCGGCACAATTACGGTCAAAAGCGCTGAATTGATCCGTAGCGAGATTAAGGATCCGGTCCTGGCGGGGTCTCTGAGAGGTCTGCCCGGCGATCACTTTGTCACAATTGAAGTCTCTGATACCGGCACGGGTATGAGCGATGAGGTCAAGGCCAAGATATTTGAACCTTTCTTCACAACCAAGGAGCAGGGCAAGGGCACAGGACTCGGATTGGCGACCGTTTACGGTATTGTCCAACAGACCGGCGGTCATCTGGACGTTCAAAGTCAGCTCGGCAAAGGGACGACTTTTCGTATAACCCTGCCTGTGGCTGATCCGTCCAAGCTCCCGGCCGATGTGGAACCCGTAAAACCTTCCGCGCCGATCGAGCCGCGCAAGCCCGCCGATCTGGCCGGGCAGGGCACAATCCTCTTTGTCGAGGATGAGGCGAGCGTCAGACTTATCGCAGCCAAGACCCTGCGCAAGCGCGGCTATACAGTGATAGAAGCGGAAGACGGAGAGGAGGCGCTCGAAATCCTGGAGGACGGCGACCAGACCTTTGACATGATGATATCCGATGTCGTCATGCCGGGTATGGACGGGCCAACTTTGTTGAAACAAGGAAGAGCGCTTTTAGGCGAGGCTAGAATCGTGTTTATTTCGGGTTATGCCGAAGAACATTTTTCTGATTTACTGTCCGAAGAACCGGATGTGACCTTCCTGCCAAAGCCGTTTACATTGGTGCAATTGGCCGAAAAGGTGAAGTCGGAGATCGGCGAGGCGCAATAAAGAGTAAAAGAGTCAGTGACTTAGAAAAAAAGTTAGTTTGTTCTATTTTTGTTCTTGCTTCAAAAGAACAAATATGAAACATAATATTTATACCCATCACGGCAGTCCGAAGCAGCCGTAACTTTATCAGATCCATCGAAGGGCTCCGATGGATCGCACTGGAGTTTATAACATGGCCAGAAATTCAACCCCTCTCAAAGTCGTCGGTAAAGCAGACGATAAAAACAAATCCGCCGCGCTTGATGCGGCTCTGTCCCAGATTGACCGCGCCTTTGGTAAGGGCTCCGTCATGAAGCTGGGGCAAAAATCCACAATGGATGTGGCGGCCGTTTCCACTGGCTCGCTGGGTCTTGATATTGCGCTTGGCATAGGCGGTCTGCCTAAAGGGCGGGTTATCGAGATTTACGGACCTGAAAGTTCCGGTAAAACAACGCTCTCGCTTCACGCTGTGGCGGAAATGCAGAAAGAAGGCGGCGTGGCCGCGTTTATTGACGCCGAACACGCGCTTGATCCGGTTTATGCCGGAAAGCTCGGCGTTGATGTGAACGAGCTTTTGATTGCTCAGCCTGATACTGGCGAGCAGGGGCTTGAAATTGCCGATACGCTGGTTCGCTCCGGCGCGATTGATATTCTGGTTATTGACTCAGTGGCGGCTTTGACTCCGCGCGCCGAACTGGAAGGCGATATGGGCGACTCACTTCCCGGTCTTCAGGCGCGGTTGATGAGCCAGGCGCTTCGCAAATTGACGGGCTCCATTTCCAAATCCGGCTGTATGGTGATTTTCATCAACCAGATTCGGATGAAGATTGGCGTTATGTATGGCTCCCCCGAGACAACAACAGGCGGAAATGCGCTGAAATTCTACTCTTCCGTCCGTTTGGATATTCGCCGTATTGGCGCGATCAAATATCGCGACGAAGTGATTGGCAACCAGACCCGCGTCAAAATCGTCAAAAACAAAGTGGCGCCTCCCTTCCGTCAGGTTGAATTCGACATCATGTATGGCGAAGGCATTTCCAAAACGGGCGAGCTGATTGACCTGGGCGTAAAGGCCGAAGTGATTGAGAAATCTGGTTCCTGGTATTCCTATGGCGATGAACGTATCGGGCAGGGACGTGAAAATGTGCGAACCTTCCTCAAGGAAAATCCGGATATTGCTGCCGATATTGAACGCCGCATCCGCACCAATGAAGGCCTTATCGACGAAGAGCTTCTTATGCCGAAAGAAGAGCGCGTCGAGGATGACGGAGATGCGGCGAGCGCGTCGGCTTAGTCCTAGATAGGATAATCCCCGAATTTAGAACACCCGAAGGCTCTCCCCCTTATATAGAGCCTTCGGTGCGCAGCCTGCCTTCCAAACCACTTTGGCCCTTATTGTGGTTTTGACTGAGGATGTCTCTTTGGTCTGACGGCAGATTTGCATAAAAGAGCGCTTGGCACTGCCAAGCGCTCTTTCTATAGGGGCGGGTAGTTCACTTAATAAGATTTTACCCCGGTGGTTTCATGACCAGTCTGAATGACATTCGATCGCAGTTTCTCAATTATTACGGAACGCATGATCATGCGATCTGGCCGTCGGCCCCGCTTGTGCCGGATAACGATCCGACGCTTCTTTTCGTCAATGCGGGCATGGTACCGTTCAAGGATTATTTCACCGGCGCTTTAACCCCTGACTCCAAACGCGCCACGACTTCGCAAAAATGTGTCCGCGCGGGCGGCAAACATAACGATCTGGACAATGTCGGATATACGGCTCGCCACCATACCTTTTTTGAAATGCTCGGAAATTTTTCATTCGGGGACTATTTTAAAGAACAAGCCATTTCCCATGCGTGGAACGTTGTCACGAAAGAATTCGGCCTGCCGAAAGAAAAGCTATTGGTCACGGTTTTTCATACGGATGACGAGGCTTATGACCTTTGGAAAAAAATTACAGGCCTTCCGGAAGACCGCATCATCCGCATTGCCACCTCTGATAATTTCTGGGCCATGGGCGATACCGGGCCGTGCGGCCCCTGTTCGGAAATCTTCTATGACCATGGAGATCACATCCCGGGCGGGCCTCCCGGTACGCCGGAAGAAGACGGCGACCGTTTCATCGAAATCTGGAATCTCGTCTTCATGCAATATGAGCGCTTTGCGGATGGCCGCGAGCAGTCCCTGCCCAAGCCGTCCATTGATACAGGCATGGGCCTGGAGCGGATTACGACCATCCTTCAGGGCGTCCATGATAATTACGATATCGACCTTTTTAAAACACTGATTGGTGCGTCCGTTGACTTGACAGGTGTGAAAGCCGAAGGCGAGGCGAAATTTTCGCACCGCGTCATAGCGGATCACTTGCGGTCTTGTTCTTTCCTGATGGCGGATGGCGTCTCGCCGTCCAATGAAGGGCGCGGCTATGTCCTTCGCCGGATTATGCGCCGCGCCATGCGGCACGCGCATTTGCTGGGCGCGAAAGATCCGCTGATGCACCGGCTTGTCCCGACACTGGTTCAGGAAATGGGCGAGGCTTATGACGAGCTTAACCGCGCAAAAGCCTCCATCACAGCGACATTCGAACAGGAAGAAGAACGGTTCCGCCGTACACTGGGCCGAGGGACAGCGCTTTTGGAAGGCGCGATTTCCGACCTTTCAAAAGGCGACAAGCTGGACGGCGAAACAGCGTTCAAGCTTTATGATACTTACGGTTTCCCGATTGACCTGACGCAAGACGCGCTTCGCGCCAAAGGTCTGGAAGTAGATCTGGAAGGCTTTGATGCGGCTATGGAGCGGCAGAAAACACAATCCCGCGAAGGCGGTTTTGCCTCCGGCGATCAGGCCACAGATGATGTCTGGAACAAGGCCAAAGATGAAGCCGGCGATAGTGTGTTTACCGGCTATGAGTTCCTGACATCCAAGCAGGACATAAAGGTCCTGGTGCAGGACGGTGTTCGCGTGCAAAGCGCCCAGCCCGGGCCGGTTATGTTCCTGACCTCAGAGACCCCGTTCTACGCAGAGAGCGGCGGACAAGCCGGCGATAAGGGTGTGGCAACATTCGAGAGCGGCGCCAAGATCACTATTAAAGACGTGCAAAAGAAAGCGGGCGGGCTGCACGTTCATATCGGCGATCTTGAAGGGTCCGTCGAGGTCGGCGACAGCGCTCAAATCTCTGTGGACTCCCAGAACCGCGAAACCACAAAACATAATCACTCGGCCACCCATCTTTTACACGAAGCGTTGCGCCGCGTGCTTGGGGATCATGTCGCGCAAAAAGGCCAAATGGTGGACGGCGAACGCATCCGCTTTGACATCTCGCATGGTCAGGCCATCACGCGTGAAGAACTTGCCGAAGTCGAGGATCAGGTGAATGAAATCATTCAGCAAAACTCTCCGGCCATGACAAAATTGATGAGCCCGGATGAGGCGATCAAGGCGGGTGCCTTGGCTCTCTTTGGCGAAAAATACGGAGATGAAGTCCGGGTGTTGAGCCTTGGTGAGGATCCCGAAGGCGGAGCCCAAGCCTATTCCGTCGAACTTTGCGGCGGCACACATGTCGCGCGAACAGGCGATATTGCCTTGTTCAAAATCGTCAGTGAAGGCGCCGTGGCGGCTGGCATTCGCCGGGTCGAAGCTGTGACAGGCGAGGTGGCGCGCCGCTATTTAGAAGACCAGGCCGGCCTGACCCGCAAGGCGGCGGATACTTTAAAAACACGGCCTGAAGACGTGCCGGAGCGGATTGAGACGCTCCTGGCGGATCGTAAACGTCTTGAGGCCGAACTGGCCGAGGCGAAAAAACAAATCGCGCTCGGCGGCGGAGGAGGCGCGGCAAGCGCCGAAGAGATCAACGGCGTCAAAGTGATGGCAAAGGTGTTGGAGGGCGTCTCGGGGAAAAACCTTCGCTCCATGATGAATGAGCAGCTCGACGCGCTCGGCTCGGGCATTGTCGCTTTTGTCGCAAAGGACTCAGGCAAAGTCGCGGTCGGCGTGGCCGTCAGCGATGATCTGGTCGGAACATATTCTGCTTCGGACTTGGTCAATGTTGGCGCGCCCTTGGTGGATGGCCGCGGCGGCGGCAAACCCGGCATGGCGCAGGCGGGCGGCTCTAAACCCGAAGGCGCCGATGACGCGCTTGCCGCGATAAAGGCGGCTATCTAAACATGCCTGACGCGCTGTATATAACGCCGCGTCTGTCTATCCCGATGAGCGAGATAGAGCTGACCGCGATCCGCGCCTCCGGGCCGGGCGGTCAGCACGTCAATAAAACGTCTTCCGCTATCCAGCTGCGCTTTTATATCCCGGCATCGGACGCTCTAAATAAAGCTCAGAAATCGCGTTTGTTTGCCTATTCTGACAATCATATTTCCGAAAATGGGGTCGTGATTATCAAGGCTCAAAACCACCGCTCACAAGCGCGAAATCAGGATGAGGCGCTCAAACGGTTTAAGGATTTACTTAAATCTGCTTTTAAAAAAGAGAAAAAACGCAAGCCGACCCGCCCGACGCGGGGATCTGTCAGGCGGCGATTGAAAGCCAAGAAAATACGCGGCGAGAAGAAGGCTTTGAGAGGAAAAGTCAGCCGCGACGCGAAGTGGTAGTTGAAGAAGAGAGTTGTGAATGACTAGTAAATCCGAAGGTGATGTTAATAAATTTGAGAAAAACATTCTTGAACATATCCGAGAGCATGGATTTTCGACAAATCACGTATTTGACCCTGAAGGAGAAAACCCAAGCTTGACCTATTCAATTGGTTTTCCGACTACGCTATCTTGTCCGGATTTTATAATTTTTGGTCTCCCTAAAGACTTAATGCATGGAATGATTTGGGATATTTTCCATGCGATAACATCAGGAAAAACTCCATCAGATGGCGAGGTTTGGCCTAAATTGCTGGAGGGAGATTTTCTTTGCGTAAGCAAGGAGGTGCATCCCGACAACTATTTCAAAAACTATTTAAATTCAGCTGTATGGTATCATAAACATACAGGACGTGACATTAGCAATTTTCGTGCGTTTCAGATGGTTTGGCCCGGTGTCGTCGATAAAAAATACCCTTGGGAAGAGGGTGACGCTGAGGCTGTAATCAAAGCGCAAACCCCTTTATGGTTTCCTAACCTCCCATAAATCCCTTCAAGGCGCCGGTGGTGTTATCTCCGATTTCCGGCACGCCGTAACCGCCTTCCATGATAAAACTGGTGGGCAGGCCGAGCTTGGCGATTTCCGCGCCATAGGCCGGATAGTCTTCGACTTTTAATTTAAAGCTGCTGATGGGATCGCGCTCGAAAGTGTCCACACCGAGAGAGACGACGAGGGCGTCTGGTTTGAACTTTCGGATTTTTGCTATCGCGTCCAATAAGGCTTCTTTCCATGTTGGATAATGCGTGCCTGCGGGTAGGGGGTAATTCAATGTATAGCCTTCCCCTTTGCCCGCGCCTTTTTCATCTTTATGTCCCCAGAAATAGGGGAAGTGGTGATCGGGCTCTCCGTGAAGAGAGGCGAAGAGGACATCGTCTCGGTCATAGAAAATATCCTGTGTGCCGTTCCCGTGATGAAAATCCACGTCCAAAATAGCGACGCGGTTCACGCCCTTATTCAAAAGCGCCTGAGCCGCGATGGCCGCATTGTTTAGGATGCAATAGCCCGACATATAATCCGCCCCCGCATGATGGCCCGGTGGACGGATAAGGGCAAAAGCCGATTCGCCCTTTGCGACCGAATTAACGGTTCCCAAAGCGCAAGCGGCGGTGGAGGCAAGGGCGGTCCAGCTTGTTTCTGTAATCATCGTGTCGGCGGAGCTGCAGAAATAGCCGGCCGCGCCGTCAATCTCGATCGGCGGTTTGGCCCGTCGGGGATTGTAAGGAAAGCTCATGGGCAGGACGTCGCCCGCATATCCAGCGTCTTTCCATCTGGCCCAAGCCGTATGAACGAAGTGGACATAATCCTCCGTGTGAACGCCGTCCAGACAGGCAGGGTCAAATGCCGGCGGCGCGGTGAAATCCGTGAGCCCAGCGCGTTTCATACCGGCCATGAGCAGATCCATTCGGTGCGGCCCTTCATGGGGCGTCACCATCTCTCCGCGGTGAAGTTCCGCCCTGGGGTGATGAGCCAAATGGTCGTCTGTATAGTAGATTTTCATGGTCCCTGCCGTGCCGATTATGTATTACAGCCTATAATGCCTACATATTGCGCTTGAAGTCGCAAGGCTAATCGGCTAATTGCGCGTTCAAATCAGCGGCTCACAGAGGTGAGGCCGCTTTGTTATTGGTTTAATGGAGGCCCTGATGGCTGTCCCTAAGAGTAAAATTTCAAATTCCCGTCGCGGTATGCGCCGCGCTCATGACGCTTTGACGGCTGTCAACTATGTCGAAGACAAGGACAGCGGAGAGCTTCGCCGTCAACACCATATCGACCTTAAATCCGGTATGTATAAGGGCCGTCAGGTTCTGACCCCAAAAGACTAAGTCTTTCTGATTAAGTATAAGCTGCCGGGAGATACCCATGGTCGAGATCGAAACAGTTTTCGCCAGGGAAATCCTGGACAGTCGTGGAAATCCCACATTAGAAGTTGACGTCACATTGATTGACGGAGCTTTTGGCCGCGCGGCTGTCCCGAGCGGCGCGTCCACGGGAGCCCATGAAGCGGTTGAGCTTCGCGACGGCGACAAGAAACGCTATGGCGGCAAGGGCGTCCTCAAAGCCGTTAAAAATATCAATACAGAAATAGCTGACACGCTTGAAGGTCTGGAAGCCGAAAACCAACGCGGCATTGATCAAATCCTGATCGAACTGGACGGAACTGAAAACAAGGGCCGTCTCGGCGCGAATGCGACTCTCGGCGTGTCGCTTGCGGTCGCCAAAGCTATGGCTGATTCTCTCGAAATACCGCTTTACCGCTATGTCGGCGGCGCGAATGCGCGCATCCTGCCCGTTCCCATGATGAATATCATCAATGGCGGCGAACATGCGGACAACCCCATCGACGTTCAAGAATTCATGGTCATGCCCGTCGGCGCAGAAAGCTTCCCGGAAGCCTTGCGAACCGGCGCGGAAATTTTCCACAGTCTAAAAGCAAAACTCAAATCTGACGGACATAATACGAATGTGGGCGATGAAGGCGGTTTTGCGCCGAACCTCGCCTCCACGCGCTCCGCGCTGGACTATATCATGTCTGCAGTGGAAGATGCCGGTTTTAAACCGGGCGGCGACGTTATGCTGGCCTTGGATGTGGCTTCAACCGAGTTTTTCAAAGACAAGAAATATCATTTGAAAGGAGAGGGCGCGACGCTCTCTTCCGGGGATTTTGTCGATTATCTGGCAAAACTGACCAAAGACTATCCTATTTTTTCTATCGAAGACGGCATGGCCGAAGATGATTGGGAAGGTTGGGTCAATCTGAACGAGCGTATCGGGAAATCGGTTCAGCTGGTCGGGGATGATCTGTTTGTCACAAATCCGAAGCGTCTGCGCACCGGTATCGAAATGGGCGCGGCCAATTCCATTCTGGTCAAAGTCAATCAAATCGGCACTCTCTCCGAGACACTCGACGCTGTCGATATGGCGCATCGGGCTGGATATACGGCTGTGATGAGTCACCGGTCCGGCGAAACCTCTGATACGACGATTGCAGATCTCGCGGTGGCGACGAATTGCGGTCAGATCAAAACGGGGTCTCTGGCGCGGTCCGACCGGCTGGCAAAATATAATCAGCTTTTGCGGATCAATGAAGGTTTGGGCGAGATGGCCGAATATGCCGGCCGCTCCATTCTCAAGCTTTAATCAGGCTTACTCTATAGGGTGCGTAAACGCCTGATTCTTTGTCTGATTCTTTGAGAGTCTTAAGTCTGTCTTAACCCTGATCCGCAATATCGGGGTATGCGCTACGTCCCGCCCATTACGCCGGATCGACCCCCGGGCTTTGGCCCCCTGGTCGCTCTTCAGGCCTTTACGCGCCGCGTGCGGTGGCCGGTCATGGCGATTATGATCCTTTATGCCTATCTTGCCTTTCATGCGTTTTCCGGCTCACAAGGTCTGATGAACTGGATGAATAAGGAAGATCAAGCTGTCGTGCTCAAATCCCGACTTGAAAATATCAAGTCAGAACGCCTAGCACTTGAGAGGCGTGTGGACGCCCTCGATGTTGCCCATCTGGATTTAGATGCTCTGGATGCCTTGTCTCGAGAAAAACTACATTATTCACATCCGAAGGATATGACGATTTGGCTTGACCCAAAGGGCTGATTTTGGTGATTGTGTCGTAAGACAGACGGTTCTGGCCGTTTTTTAATTCGTATCCAAACTATCGAGATCCCTATGGCGACCAAATCCGGTAAATCTGCCTCTAAAAAGAGAGCGTCAAAAAAACCTGCCGCGAAAAAGTCAAATCATAAAACAAATGCGGAAGAGCTACTTGGCTATTACCGCGAAATGCTTTTGATCCGCCGGTTCGAGGAAAAAGCCGGACAGCTCTATGGTATGGGCCAGATCGCGGGCTTCTGCCACCTTTATATCGGTCAGGAAGCGGTCGTCATTGGCTGCCAGGCCGCAATGGAAGAGGGGGACCAGATGATCACAGGCTATCGGGATCATGGTCACATGCTCGCCTGCGGAATGGAAAGCAAAGGCGTGATGGCCGAGCTGACAGGCCGAGAAGGCGGCTATTCCCGAGGCAAGGGCGGCTCCATGCACATGTTTTCAACCGAAAAGAAATTTTACGGCGGTCACGGCATTGTCGGCGCGCAGGTTCCGATTGGCGCCGGAATTGGTTTTGCCAATAAATATCTGGACAATGGCGCGGTGAGTCTCGCTTTCTTTGGAGACGGCGCGTCCAACCAAGGCCAGGTTTATGAGACCTTCAATATGGCCAAGCTCTGGGATTTGCCGGTCGTTTTCGTGATTGAAAACAACCAATACGCCATGGGGACTTCTGTTGAGCGGTCGTCTGCCGAAACCGAACTATACAAACGCGGGAGCAGTTTCGAGATAGAGGGCATTCAGGTTGACGGCATGAATATCCTCGAAGTGCGCGACGCCGCCGCAAAAGCCATCAAACATGCGCGGTCCGGCAAGGGGCCAATGATTTTAGAAATGAAGACGTATCGCTATCGCGGTCATTCTATGTCTGATCCGGCGAAATATCGCTCTCGCGACGAAGTAACAAAAACCCGAACGGAACGTGACCCTATTGATGCGGTGCGAAAGCAATTGCTCGATAAGAAATGGGCGGATGAAGACGAGCTCAAAGCTCTGGATAAGGAAATTAAAGCCATCATCGCCGACGCCGCAGAATTTGCGCAGTCTTCGCCGGAGCCTGATCCGTCAGAGCTTTGGACGGATGTTCTGCTGGAAGCCTGATGCAGCTCGCCCAGCTCAATATCGCTGAGGCGCGGTTTGAGACCGACGCCCCCGAAATGTCCGGGTTTACCGGGCGTATTGACGCGATCAATGCGCTCGCAGACCGGGCGCCGGGTTTCGTCTGGCGATTGACGGATGAAGGGCCGGAAGACGGCGCGTTGTCCCTGCGCATGGAGGGATTAGGCGCGTCAACTTTGGTGAATATGAGCGTTTGGGACAACATCGAAAGCCTCTTTCATTTTGTTTACAAGACAGCGCATACGAAAGTGATGCGCGAAGAACGCCCGACATTTAACCGAATTCCCACAGAGCATATGGTGCTTTGGTGGATTAAGGACGGCCATATACCGACATTGAGCGAGGCGGAAGCCAAGCTGAATATGATCCGCGCCAAGGGATCAACACCTGCGGCTTTTTCTTTCGCCGTTCCCTTTAATGAAAAGGGGCAGGCCATCACGCCTCAATTTCCGAAAAAGGACTGCGCCTAATGTCAATTTTATCTTATCTGCTTCTCAGCGTTGCCTTGTTCTTTGTCATGATTCTTGTGCAAGCCCTGTTTGCGACCGCCCATTACGGATTGGGCGCTCTGGCAGGCCCGCGCGATGATATGAAAGCGCCGAGCGCGAAAGTCGCCCGCGCCGCTCGGGCCAATCAGAATATGATCGAAGGCATGGTGATGTTCATCCCGCTGGCTTTGGCGGCCATACAGACCGGCGCCGTGGGCAGCACAGTGACGCTGGGCGCGGCGCTCTTTTTCTGGGCCCGGCTTGTATATGCGCCGATCTATTGGTTCGGCGTTCCGTGGGTGCGGACGCTCGTCTGGGC
>JAPYSU010000134.1 GCA_029936425.1 Litorimonas sp. | reverse complement strand
CCCCTGGCCTGATTGGTCCAATGCTCCAGGCACAATGGTGGCAATTCGCACCGTGGCAAATGGACCACCTCGACCCTTCTGATCCCGAAGCGTTCTGCAAAGGAGTGCATAAAATGACAGGCTCAACGCCAGCCTATATGCCTCAAACTGTAGACCTTCGCGAGGGTGTGCCATGATCAAAAAAATTGTTTTCCTTCATATTCCCAAAACAGCAGGTCAGACAGTTCACTCAGAATTGCTTCGTATATTTGGGCCGGAACATACATCACCAGTACGTGTGCACACACAAGCTGGTGCAGACGGACAATTCCCTGAAGGGTACAGATTTTATTCAGGCCATTTAGATTGGGAAACCTTTGATACCGCTGACAGTGATAGCTTTGTCTTTACCGTGTTGCGTGATCCGAAGGATAGAATTGCGTCATTCTATTTTTATCTACTTCACAAATCCAGCTTATTGAACAGTGAAGAACTGTCTTTAGACTGCAACGCAGGGTTAAAAGAAATTAGGAACAAGACAGCGCCAGAGTATTTTTTTGGTGAGGGGGAAGCGTGGCAGCGATTCATACGAGATCATTATGATAACTTTTATTGCAAATACTTTGCCTTCCGAAAAGTAAGAAGCTCCATAGATCTCGATACGTTAAGCGCCCCTAAAATTATACAAAGGGCGACCAACAGCTGCCATGATCTGGATAGGGTCTATACGACCAAAAAACTCTCAAACTTGGAAAACGATAGACTGACATTGACAGGGAAACCTGTGTCCATAGCCAACACACGCATCAATGTTGGTCCCAATTGTAATGTAAATGATAATTGGGCGGAACTTTTAAAACTGATGGAGAGTGATGAAAATCGTGCTCGGTTGATGAGGTTTACTACACTAGATGAAATTTTAATCAACAACCTAAAGCAAGAACGCATCCTACACTGATCTGGTTTATATTCTTCCGCACCATGACATCGCTTGGAGTATGTAGTCACCGGTGCGCGTTTGTCGATATATACCGAGGCGCCGTAGTGCGCTGCTAGAAAGTGGTCCCCGGCGCTTGCGAAACTCAACAAATTTATCGAGTAAAGGGAGATTACTCTCGTCTAGGAATGGCGAAATATGACCTAAAAAATTTACGTTTCGGTCTATCCAATCAGAATAATGGCGTCGGTAAATTAACTTCGCTCTCCTAACCACGTTGGACCTGGATGCGCCGAGCACATTAGTCGAATGCTGCCGATAAAAAACTC
>JAPYSU010000133.1 GCA_029936425.1 Litorimonas sp. | reverse complement strand
CATCAACCTTGCCAGGGACACCATCATGATCACCACCATGTCATCATATCTGACACATTATCTGAAATACAGATTTACATAGAAGTCCTTTGTAAGCATCTCGCTCCACACAACACCCGTAGTCTTCGTTCGAGAGGTCCAGGTCGAGTCCGCCTTCGCTGAGCTGAACAACTTCATCGTTCCCGCCTCCACCGCCGGCGACGGGAGCTTCGTGCCGTTCAAGAATACTTAACATTACAGCCAAGCAGCAGAAGACGCTCGAGCGGATGTTCATCCAGGACTCCAGCGAGTCCCCCCCGACGGTCCTGGTCACCTCCGTGTACCAGCACCCAGACCTGCAGAGCAACAGACCTGTCAGAGTCACCACAGTGGTCTCCGCGTAGCGCGGGACTCACGCCCACACCCCAGCCACAGCCCTAGGTTAGGTAGCTCCAGCCATAGGGTCCCAGGCCGAGAACGAGACAGGAACAAGACTGCCTGTCCTCGCAATCCGCCAGGAAAGCTGTTTAGCTTTCCAGTGTGTGGCTGGCCCAGCACAGCCCCAAGCCCTTGTCCGCTTGAGAAGTTCTCTGCTAGAGAGAACGGGCAGCTGGGAAACGGAGACTGTGAGGAGAAGATCCAAGAGAAGAAGTCTTCCAGCGAGCTTCCCCACAGCCTTGTAAACCAGCTAAGTAGTGTAATCCTGACAAAAAGAAGCATTTCTTTAGCGTGTGTTTAAATAAATTAACAATAATGGTTATATGGATATTTTAGAATCAGGGATCTTCAGAGTCGAAGCACCCCCAACCCAGGAGGAAACACAGGTAAGTGACCCTAACCCAATCTGTGAGTTCCTCTTAGGCTCCATTTCCTTCTCCCTGGTTTGGTTTTTCATCATCTGGCTGTGTGACTTCTTCTCCACACGCTAGAAGGATGGACCGAACCATGGAGATGCTTGCGGCCAAGATGAGGATCTGGAAAGAATACGACCGGAAGACCAAACCCGAAGGCGAGGAGGAAGGCTCCTTGGGGGCCAGCAACGCTTCGCTCTTCCTCGCGAGGGACAAGCAGGGCAAGTACTTGATGGATGCCCCCGACCTCTACAACAAGACCTACGAGTATCTGAAGAAGGCGGAGGCCATGATGTCCAATGCCGATGCCCTCAACACGAAAGCCCCCGAGAAACTCATCCAGAGATGGAACGAGTTCACCCAGACCAAGATCCGCTTCAAGACGTGGCCGGGTCCAGAGCTGGCTCAGGAGATC
>JAPYSU010000009.1 GCA_029936425.1 Litorimonas sp. | reverse complement strand
CCTCGCTGTCCCCTGAACCAGAACCTGACGCGTTCCTGTCCGTGTTCAGAAGAACATCTTAAATATAGCCCCAAAACGCAAAGTACGGATCTATTTCTTCAATTTCTTATAAGATACTGAAAGGATTGAGGTTTTTGGAAAAATAAATGCGGATTAATCCTCCCCCGTTCACGGGGGAGGTGGGCGCGAAGCGGTCGGAGGGGGGAGCCGCAAATAACAAAAAGCAGCGTATTACGCTCCCCCCATCCCCTCGCATTCGCGAGGTCATTCGCGTCACGACATTTCATGTCGCTTTGGCTCAAACCCCGTGAACGGAGGAAGGGGGGACCCTCGCCTTACACACCCGTCATTCCCCGCCCCCGAGCGGGGAATCCATGCGGTACTTTTTCTACCTTTGAGCATTTGCAATAACGTACACTGTTGGAAAGAATGCCTTCGCTAATACTCCACTCAACGCAACCCTCACCGCATGGATTACCCGATCAAGTCGGGTAATGACGGGGGCTAGAAAGGAATCTTGACTGGCTAGACATTATGGCCTGCCCCATTGCCCTTTAGAGTGCGCAGAGCGCTTAAATTGGACCTCGCCCTTTGGCGGGGTGAGCGGGCTAGAGGGATAAAACGCCTCCCTTTCACGTCGAATGATTATCAATTATTTTCAGGCTCAAACCCATAAACAGGGCAGGAAAGATGAATTAGAGGAGTGTGTAATTTTCGGCAGGATACCCTCCTGTAAAACAACTTAATTGTGATAAAGCTGAACCGACTAACTTTCTAATTCTTTCGTTGAATTTAAGAATTTCTTCTCTCGTTCCATAAAGAAAGCTGGTTTGGTAAGAGGTCTGGAAATTGCCTTTTTGAATTCTGCTAGAGAGAAAAGTTCATCTGGTGTGCTGAGGTGTGCTGGTCCGCTTGTATTATTTGTAACTTCGACTTTGTTGTACCCTTTCGCGACTGGGTTGCTGAAGGAAAAGCTCTCATGGACGTGAACAGCCAAATTATAAGTATCCCCATCAACCATATATAAATAAAAATTTGGTTTTGAATCGGGTTCATATTGCGGGTCATAATACTCTTTTACGCCCTGACCCAATACGCGTTCTAACTCCGAAATGAACTCTTTAAACCCGACAACCATGTGCGCGTTAGGTGGGCCTCCACGAACATCATCAGTTTGTTCAGGTGACGCGATATGAACATATATCGGGACGGTAGCTTTCCCCATTAAGGGATATGTGCCTATTCGAGATTCATACTCTTGGAGAAGATTGCTGTAATATTTTAGATGTTTGAGACGTAATATGTCGGCGTCTTGCTGAAATTCATCCGCAGCGGCGGAGCAAACAATCAACAAAATCGTTAGAGGAATTAGAAAATAAAATCGAATTGATCTAAACAAGGTAGGCCCTCCACATGAAACTGTTTAGATAAAACATAACTCAAAAACGTTCAGCGGTTACCAAGTAATAGCGTTTCCAATAATTTAATTTAGAAACAAAAAAGCCCGACCAATTGGCCGGGCTTTCTTATTTGTCAAAGATTAATCCGAAGGATTAATCTTCCTTCTTCTTACGTGGGCGACGGCTGCGCTTTGGCTTATCGTCGTTTTTACTATCATTGTCGTCGGAATTGTCGTTTTCATCACGCGCGATTTCTTCGCCGGAGTCCTGATCGACATATTTCATGGACAGACGCACTTTCCCGCGGTCATCAAAGCCCATGAGTTTGACATAGACTTCCTGGCCTTCTTTCAGGAAATCGGACGGGTGGTTCACGCGCTCAGGTTTGATCTGAGACACATGGACGAGGCCGTCTTTCGGGCCGAAGAAGTTTACGAAGGCGCCGAAATCGACGACTTTCACGACTTTACCTTTGTAGATCTTGCCGGCTTCCGGTTCTGCGGTCAGGCCTGTGATCCACTCTTTGGCGGCGTCGATAGACTTCTGATCGTTGGAGGCGATTTTGATCGTGCCGTCATCTTCGACAGAGACGCGGGCGCCTGTTGTGTCGACGATTTCGCGGATGACCTTGCCGCCTGTACCGATGACGTCGCGGATTTTATCAACCGGGATTTTCATCGTTTCGATACGCGGCGCAAATTCACCGACATCTTCGCGGGATTCCGTCAGAGCTTTGTTCATTTCGCCCAGAATATGGAGACGACCCGCATGGGCTTGTTCCAGAGCTGTCGTCATGATCTCTTCTGAAATACCGGCGATTTTGATATCCATCTGGAGGGATGTGATACCTTCGGAAGTTCCGGCCACTTTAAAGTCCATATCGCCGAGGTGATCTTCGTCGCCGAGGATATCGGAAAGAACCGCAATGCCGGCGTCATCTTTGATGAGGCCCATCGCGATACCGGAGACAGGGCGCTTGATCGGCACGCCTGCATCCATCAGCGCCAGAGAACAACCGCAAACGGTCGCCATAGAGGACGAGCCGTTGGATTCCATGATCTCTGAAACCAGACGCATCGTGTAAGGGAAGTCTTCCGGCGTTGGCAGCACGGCCTGAAGCGCGCGCCAGGCGAGCTTACCATGACCATGTTCACGACGGGAGGTGCCGCCCATACGGCCGGCTTCGCCGACAGAATAGGGCGGGAAGTTATAGTGAAGCAGGAATTTGTTTTTGATTGTGCCGGTCAGCTGATCGACAAATTGCTCGTCATCGGACGTGCCGAGTGTGGCGACGCAAAGCGCCTGTGTCTCGCCGCGTGTAAACAGGGCAGAACCATGTGTCCGGGGCAAAGGGCCGGCTTCGGCGACAATCGGGCGAACTTCGTCCAGTTTACGGCCATCAATACGCTTTTTCGTTTTGATGACAGTGCCGCGAACTGTGGCGGATTCGATGGATTTGAACGCATCAGAGAACACGTTTTCGGCCATGCCGTCCGGATTGTCATCCGACTGACCCAGCTCGGCCCAGGCGGCTGCGCGGGCATCGCGAAGCGCGTCCTGACGCTCCATCTTGTCTGTCAGCTTGTAAGCGGCCTTGATGCCTTTTTCAGCGGCCTTTTTGACGGCGGCCTTTTCGGAAGAAATATCCGCCGGGACAAAATCCCAGGCCGGTTTGCCGGCTTTCTTGACCAGTTTTTCAATGGCTTCGATCACGTCTTCGCAGGATTCATGCGCGAACATAACGGCGCCGAGCATTTGCTCTTCGGTCAGCTCTTTAGCTTCGGATTCAACCATCATGACGGCGTCTTTTGTGCCGGCGACGACGAGGTCGAGCTCTGACTCAGTCATTTCGTCAAGCGTTGGGTTGAGGACGTAATCGCCGTCAATCAAACCGACGCGGGACGCCGCGATCGGGCCCTGAAACGGGATGCCTGAGAGAGACAAGGCCGCAGAGGCGGCGATCATGCCGATGATGTCCGGCTCGTTTTCAAGATCATGTTGCAGAACCGTGATGACGACCTGAACTTCGTTCTTGAAGCCTTTTGGGAAAAGCGGACGGATTGGGCGGTCTGTCAGACGCGCAATCAGGGTTTCGCGCTCGGTCGGGCGACCTTCGCGTTTGAAATATCCGCCCGGAACTTTACCGGCGGCATAGAATTTTTCCATATAGTTGACGGTCAGCGGGAAAAAGCTTTGACCGGGTTTTTCGGATTTTGCGGCGCAGACTGTCGCCAAAAGGACAGTTTCGCCGTAAGTGGCGAGAACCGCGCCATCGGCTTGGCGGGCCATGCCGCCGGTTTCGAGTTTGAGAGGGCGTCCGGCCCAATCCATTTCTACAGTGTGTTTATCAAACATATCGTACAGTTTCTTTCTTCTACGTACATATCAGGGCCGTCTTTGACCCTGTTTTATAGCGCCTTATTGCGCTTTCGAATTGACGCCATTTGCGCCGTTTTTTGCATCACCATGATGCGGAAAAGGCTGCCGAGGGGGCAGCCTTTAAAGTCTTAGAGGGACGGGCCTAGCGGCGCAGACCCAGTTTTTCGATGAGCGACTTGTAACGGCCTTCATCTTTTTTCTTCAAATAATCCAGAAGACGGCGACGCAAAGTCACCATGGACAACAACCCGCGGCGGGAATGGTTGTCTTTCTTATTGGTTTTGAAATGTTCGGTCAGATTGGCAATCCGTTCTGTCAGGATTGCGATTTGGACTTCGGGGGAGCCTGTATCACCGGGTTTGGTGGCATGCTCTGAAATAAGCGCAGCTTTGCGCTCTGGGGTAATCGACATCGTGTTCTCCGTTTTAAACTACAAATTAAAAACACGTTTGGGCCAGTATCGGCCATCGCGCATTTCACACAGGGCCACTTCCCGCTTGCCTTCCATAGCCAGAACCCAGTCAGATGACGGGGAAATGTCGGAAGGGTTGGGGTCGATGGCCCGACCGTGTCGCAAGTCATTTGCGTCCTGATCCGCTACGGCCAGCACCGGGATGTCGTCCAGCGCGGTCGAGAGGGGATACAAAGCCTCACTCACGGCGCCCCTATCGCAGGTTTGCTCCAGCTCGGCAAGCGTTATTGACTGTTGCAGGGTAAACGGGCCGACGCGGGTGCGTCGGAGGGCGGTCACATGTCCGCAAGTGCCGAGCGCGGCCGCGAGATCCCGCGCCAGAGACCGGATATAGGTGCCTTTGCCGCAATCTACAGCAAAACTCGCCGCGTCGTTCGAGGCGGCGAGAAGGCGGACATCCTCCACGCGCACGGGGCGGGGTTTAATCTCGACCTCTTCTCCGGCCCGCGCCAGATCATAGGCGCGCTTGCCGTCAATTTTGATGGCGGAAAACTTTGGCGGGACTTGCTCTATATCCCCGATGAATTGCGGGAGCGCGGCCAGTATCTCAGCTTCCGCCGGCCGATTGTCAGAGGTTTCGGTAATCTCCCCTTCCGCGTCCTGCGTCATTGTATTTGCGCCCCAGCTCAGCTCGAATTCATAAGACTTCGCCGCGTCTATCATGAAAGGCACGGTTTTGGTCGCCTCGCCCAAGGCTATAGGGAGAATGCCGGACGCCAGAGGATCAAGCGTGCCGGCATGGCCCGCCTTCTGCGCCTGAAAGAGCCAGCGCACTTTCCCCACGGCAGACGTGCTGCCGAGGCCATAAGGTTTGTCGAGCACTACCCAACCATGAACAGGATTGCCTTTGCGTTTACGGGCCATAAAATTACATCGCAATAAAAAAGGCCTCTGAAAAGAGGCCTTTAAGTTTGAATATTATCAAAATTAATTTGCTAATTTGTCGAAATCAGGATGAGTAATTGCATCATTGATAAGTTGTTGAACAGTCGGCGTAAAAGCATCAACTACATTTTGACAGGCGCTTAAAGCAGAAAAACTGGATTTAAACTCATAGCGTGTAGTAACTTCATAACCTGTAGGGTACTGATCAGATGAAAGCTTGAGAGCGACGTCCCATTTGCCAGTTCCCCATGAATCTGCTTCAAATTTTGTTAGAACACCGGAAATTTTATTCTTGGCATCATTGCTATATATATCAGCTTGAAACATTTCGGTTCTGAATGCCTCTTCGATAAATTCTACAGGTGTTTTTCCTGATGCCACATCAATCGCCCCCATTGCGCGACAAGTTAATTCTGTATCAACGTCAGAAGCAGCAGAAAAATTATTGAGACCAATTTTATTTCCACTTGCACCAACGGTGTCTTTCATCATCACAATATTATTAGTGGACGGAGTATAAGGCCGTGAAGATGTTGTTTCACAACCTGTAGCAACAAGTGCGCTGAGCGTGATTGTCGCCAAAACTAATTTTTTCATTGAACATTTCCCTTCTTACTTGTTCTTCACAACTTATAGGTGCCTTATTTGTGGGAGCAAGAGCGTTTTCAAAAATTTCGGAAGAACGCCCTTTCTGGTGTTTTACTAATCCAAATCCTGTTTCACTTTCGGTTGATCCAAAAGTTTCTGGATTTCTTCGGCATTGTCAAAGCTTTCATCCGGAACGAATTTCAGGCGCGGCGTGGCTTTCATTTCCATTTCATGGCCCAACCGTCCGCGCAGGAACGATCCGGCGCGGGTGAGGGCTTCGGCGGTCTTTTCGGCGTTTCCGCCGCCCAAAGGCGCGCAAAAAACGAGGGCGTGTTTGAGGTCAGGTGAGGCCCGGACTTCGGAAATGGTCACGCTGACGCCTTTGAGGTCGGGGTCGCGCAGAGTTTCCTTGTTCAGGATATCGGCAAGCGCGCGGCGAATTAATTCTCCGGCTTTGAGTTGGCGCTGGGACGGGGGTTTGGGGTTGCTCATTTCGGGGCCTTCGTGTTTTGTCGCGAGGCGAGAATTTCCTGTGAATTTGCTCTGGCATGAATGATGGCATTCACCAGGATTTCTGTCTCGGTAACTTCGTAATATATAATGTGCATCCCTGACCGAAGAGCCCGCGTGTCGGGATCCAAGTCAGGAAAAGGAATTTTTCCAATTTCGGGAAAGCTTTGAATTATTTTAGCCGTTTCATCAATCGACTTTAGATATAAATCCGTTCGGGCTTCTCCAAACCGGATATCGCCTTCGAACGCGATATTTTCAAGATCGAACTGGGCTTGATACGAGTATTTAAGCTGCACCTTTCTGCCTCGAGGCTAAGACGGATTTGGCCTTTTTTCTGCCTCTGGCGACAATCTCATTGAAACTTGCCTCGGAATAGCCGCTGTCCCGGCCCGCTTGAATCTTAGTTAGTATAGCTTCTTTATGGCGCTCCGCTTCCATATAATGCTGAACGACAGTGCGGAGGACTTCGCTGTCTGAAGCAAATTTTCCAGACGCGACTTTGGATTTCACCCAAGCGTCATTTTCTTCGCTCAAACTAATGGTTTTTCTAACCATACCCATAAGAGTCGCCTTTCATACTATTGGTGCAGTGTAGCAGAAACACGCAAAAAGAAAAGCCCTCCGGCAAGGGAGGGCTTTAATGTTCAAATCTTAGAGTGGCGGCTATTCCAGGTCGCGTTCAATCATTTCGACTGTGAAACACTCGATCTGGTCGCCTTTGCGAAGGTCATGATAACCTTCAAAGCCCATGCCGCATTCCATACCGGCCTGAACTTTCGGTACTTCGTCCTTGAAACGCTTCAGAGTCGAAAGCTCGCCCTCGTGGATGACAACGTCATCGCGCAGCAAGCGCACGCCGGACCCACGTTCCACGCGGCCTTCAGTGACTTTACACCCGGCGACTTTACCGAGCTTGGAGATGTTGAAGACCTCAAGAACTTCGGCGTAACCGATAAAGGTTTCGCGGCGTTCCGGTTTCAGCATACCGGAGAGCGCGCCCTTAATTTCTTCGAGCAGATCGTAAATGATGGAATAATAACGAATTTCCACGCCTTCGCGTTCTGCCAGATCCTTGGCCTGACGGTTGGCCCGAACGTTAAAGGCAATAATCGGCGCACCCGATGTCATCGCCAACTGTACGTCGGATTCGGAGATACCGCCCGCAGACGCATAGACCACACGGGCCATGACTTCTTCATTGCCCATAGATTCCAGAGAGGTCTTGATCGCCTCGGCAGAGCCCTGAACATCGGCTTTCACCAGAAGCGGCATTTCAGACACTTCATTATTGTTCAGTTTCGCCATCATTTGTTCCATGGAGGCCATGGCAGACGGTCCGGCGGCGGCTTTATCCTTGGCCAGCTGTTTCCGGTAATTCGTCAGCTCCCGGGCGCGAGGCTCGGATTCGACGACCGCGAAAGGCTCGCCCGGTTGCGGGGCGCCGTCCAGACCCATGACTTCGACAGGAGTCGAAGGCCCGGCCTGTTTCAGCTTTTTATTCCGCTCATCACTGAGGGCTTTGACCTTGCCCCAATATTCGCCGGCCACAACAATCTGGCCACGTTTCAGTGTGCCGCGTTTGACCAAAAGCGTCGAGACAGCGCCGCGACCCTTTTCAATTTTGGATTCAATGACCAGGCCGTCTGCATTGCGCTTAGGGTTGGCTTTCAATTCCATCAATTCTGCCTGAATCGTAATGGCTTCGGCCAGGTCTTCCAGACCGGTTTTCTTCAGCGCAGAGACCTGAACCGCCTGGGTTTCCCCTGACATGCTTTCGGTAATCACATTATGCTGCAACAAATCCGTTTCGACCTTTTTGGCGTCCGCTTCATAGGCGTCCATTTTGTTAATGGCGACAATGATCGGCTTCTCTGCGGCCTGCGCGTATTTAATGGATTCAATCGTTTGCGGCATGATGCCGTCATCGGCGGCAACCACAAGAACGACGATGTCCACGGCTTCCGCGCCGCGAGTCCTCATTTCGGAAAAGGCCGCGTGACCCGGTGTATCCAGAACCGTAATGGCTTCACCTGATTTAAGTTTCAGCTGATAAGCCCCGATATGCTGGGTAATCCCGCCGGCTTCGCCTGCGGCGACATCCGTAGACCGCAACGCATCGAGCAGAGAGGTCTTGCCGTGGTCAACGTGACCCATAACAGCAATCACTGGCGCTCTTGGCTTGCGATCCGCTTCATCGGACGGCGTATCATCAATAATGAAGTTCTCTTCAACATCAGAATCGGCAACCCGTTTGACGGTATGACCGAAATCCTCAACGATAAGCTGAGCCGTATCGGCGTCAATCATGTCGTTGATTTTCATCATCTGACCTTGTTGCATCAAATATTTGACAACATCGGCGCCGCGCTCGGCCATACGATTGGCCAGATCGGCAATGGAAATGACTTCCGGAATCGTGACTTCGCGCTGAACTTTCTCGCGTTGTCCGCCGCCGCCTTTCTGACGCTGCTTCTCGCGCTCGCGCGCACGTTTCATGGAGGCCAGAGAGCGTTGACGCTCATCATCACCGGACAGGGCAGACACAATAGTCAATTTTCCGCGACGTCGTTTTTGCTCACCTTTGGAACGGGCAGGAGGCGGCGCATTGCCGCGTTTTTTCTTGACGCGGCCGCCGGCTTTTTCCAGCTCGGTCATGTTTTCTTCGGATTTGTCCCGATTCAGCGGGGAGCCAACAGGTTTACGCGCATTCCGGGCCTCGGCCTCTTTCTGGCGACGCTCTTCCTCTTCTTCTTCCATGCGGCGAAGTTCAGCCTGTTCAGCTTCGCGCCTCTTCCGCTCAAGCGATTCCTGCTCTTCGCGCATACGCTTCTGCCGCTCTTCTTCTTCGGCTTGGCGGCGGGCCTGACGTTCGGATTGTTCAGCTTGCGCTTTTTGCAGCGCGGCCTGGCGGCGTTTATATTCGGCCACAGAGACGCCCATGGCGCGGGCCGCGGCGTTTACATCCACAGGTTTGGGCGGAGGCGGGGCCACGGCGGGCTTGAGCTTCGGCGCCGGCTCTTTGGGTTCGGGCGCTTTGGCTTTTTCCGTCTTTTTGGCAATTGGGGTCTCGTCCCGCTCGACTTTATTCGATTTGGGACGGGGAATAGGCTTCGGACGTTCGATATTCGGAACCGCTGGCTTTGTCTCAGCCGGCTTTTTCGCGCCTTCTGCGTCCGCTTCCTTGTTTACCGTCGGCACGTTGGGCTTTATTTTTGGCCCGGCATTGGACGCGCCCGGCTTTTTCGCGCCAGGTTTGACCAGAATCTTTTTCTTCTTTTCGACGACAACGGCAGAGGTGCGACCCCGTGTCGGCCCGCGTCCGCCCTTATTGAGCGTGAGCGGTCGTCTTGCAGGTTTTTTATCCGCCGGTTTATTATCAGATGTATCGTTCATCAGTATCTTTCTGTTGAAGGGGACGGTCATAACTCCGCTGCCTTCGGATGGGTCCGGTTTTTCCGGCCTTTTTTAGAGCGCGTAACCTAACGCCCGCACTCGCAAATTCAACACTCAAAAGCGGCTTTTGGGCCGCTTTATTCTTCTTTTGGTTTCACTTCATGGGCATAATCGGCCCAATCGGTCGGAACCAGCGCGACAAAACCCGAAAGTCTGTGCGCTTCTTCTCTCAGGCGCCGGCTTAATTTGCCCCGCCCAAGACCCGCATGAACCAGTTTATCTCGGCCCATTATATCGCCCAATTCATGCGCTGTAAAACAGCCAATGACAGGCGGGTCCTTTCGTTCCAGTTCGCGGGCCACAGCGCGCGACAGAGTCCGGATTTTCCCGCGTCCGTCAGCGGCGCCGTCCTGCGCCTCTATTCTCAGGCCGAGACTTCCGTCGCGGGCCAAGGCAATCACCTGATCAAACCCCAGAGCGATCCGGCCCGATTTCTTGGCCATGGACAGCAATCCGAGAACGGATCTCTTTAACCCATCTTCGACCAGCCCGACCAAATCGTCCGGCACAGTGACTTTGGATTTAAAGCCGCGAGGGAATGCTCCTGATTTAATCGCCTTTTCGAGATTTTCAAGATCAGCGCTGACCCAAACCCCTCGTCCGGGCAATTTCCCGGTGATATCCGGCACGACTTTATTTTCAGGGTCGCGGACAAAACGGATCATATCCGCCGGGTCGCGCACCTCATTTCGCGCAAGGCATTTACGTTCGCGCGATTTATGGCCCCGACGATCGGGGCCAAATTCTTCGATTTCTTCTTCGGGCGTCATCTATCTGGCCCCCGGTCTCGCGCGTTACGCGCTCTCGAAAAGGTTTTCGGCGGTGATGACAGGATTACCTTCTTCATCAAGCTCGACGTCATCCTCTTCTTCGAGAGCAGAGGCTTCGATCCAGCCGGCCTGAACGCGCGCTTGCATGATGAGGTTTGTCGCCTCTTCATTGGTCAGGCCCATATGCTCAATCATGCCGTCTTCGTGAACGCGCTCGCCGTCTTTATATTCGGTATAACCGTTCAGATCATCCGGAACGAGGCCCGCCACATCTTCGACAGTCTTGATGTCGTTCTGACCGAAAATAACGGCCATAGGCAATGTGACGCCTTCGATTTCCAGAACTTCATCTTCCACGCCGGCTTCGATACGGGCCGCGTCTTGTTCGGCGGCGATCTTGTCGAGATATTCGCGGGCGCGTGTCTGAAGCTCCTCAGCCGTTTCTTCGTCAAACCCGTCAATAGAGGTCAGATCATCCAGCGCGACATAGCCGACCTCTTCCATGGTCTCGAACCCTTCGGAGACAAGAAGCTGCGCGACCATTTCGTCGACATCGAGACCGTTGATGAACAGTTCGGAGCGTTCCTGGAATTCTTTCTGGCGGCGTTCGGATTCCTGCGCTTCGGTCAGGATGTCCAAGGCCCAGCCGGACAGTTGTGAGGCCAGGCGGACATTTTGACCGCGGCGGCCAATGGCCAGAGACAATTGCTCTTCGGGCACAACGACTTCGATACGGCCGTCAGCTTCGTCGATAACCACTTTCGTGACTTCGGCGGGCTGAAGCGCGTTGACGATGAAGGTCCCCATATCTTCTGTGTAAGGAATGATGTCGATACGTTCGCCTTGCAGCTCGTTGACAACGGCCTGAACGCGGGAGCCGCGCATACCGACGCAGGCGCCGACCGGATCGATGGAGCTGTCAGAGGAGTAAACCGCGATTTTCGCGCGGGAGCCCGGGTCGCGGGCGACAGAGACGATTTGAATAACGCCTTCGTAAACTTCCGGAACCTCCTGAGCGAAAAGCTGCGCCATGAATTGCGGATGGGCGCGGGAGAGGAAGATCTGTGACCCGCGGGGCTCTTCCCGGACGTCCATGATATAGGCGCGGATGCGGTCGCCGCCTTTGACGTTTTCACGCGGCAGGGCCTGATCGCGGCGGATAACACCTTCGGCGCGGCCCAGATCGACAATGATGTGACCATATTCGACGCGCTTGACGATGCCGTTGATGATTTCGCCGACGCGGTCTTTAAACTCGGCATATTGACGGGCGCGCTCGGCGTCGCGGATTTTACCCATGATAATCTGTTTGGACATTTGCGCCTGAACCCGGCCAAATTCCAGCGGCGGAAGCTCTGTCGTAATCAAGTCGCCGACCTCGGCGTCAGGATTATCCAGCTGCGCCGTGGAAAGCGGCGTCTGTATGCTTTCATTTTCGATTTCCGTCTCGTCATCGACAATTGTGATGACGCGGCGCAAGGTCTGCTCGCCCGTATTCGGGTCCAGCTTGGCGCGGATGTCCAGCTCGGCGCCATAGCGCAGGCGCGCGGCTTTTTGGATCGCCTCTTCAATGGCTTCCAGAACGATGGATTGATCAATGGATTTCTCGTCTGCGACCGCTTTGGCAATCTGCAAGAGTTCGAGTTTGTTAGCGGCAATTCCATTTGTGGACATTACGCGTCTCCGTCTGAAGGGTTGGTAGTATTAGTTTTGGCGGCGGCCACTTCGGCGACCTCTTGGGCGGCCTTTTTCGTGGCCTCTTTGGCCTTTTGCCCGGCTTCGATCAGCTCGTCCGTGATCATCAGCTTGGCTTCGCTTATCCACTCAAAGGGAAGAGAGGCCGTAAAGTCCTCTTCGCCTTCGAGATTGATATCGACATGGCCGTCTTCGACGCCGGCTAGAATGCCGCGAAAGCGTTTGCGGCCCTCGACCAGTCGGTCAAGCTCCAGCTTGGCTTTATAGCCTTCATAGGTCGTGAAATCTTCAAGGTCGGTCAAAGGCCGGTCCAGTCCCGGAGAGCTGACTTCGAGGACGTAAGCATCCGAAATCGGATCTTCGACTTCCATCACGGCGGACAGCTCGCGCGACAAGGCCTCGCAATTTTCGACCGCCATCTGATTGTCGGACACACGCTCGGCCATGACCTGAACCGTCTTGCGCTTGCCCGCCATGACGCGGATGCGCACAATACGAAGGCCGAGATCTTCGGCGATTGGTTCAGCCAAGGCCAGAACCCGTTCATCCATATGCGTTTTGGTTTTCATAGTCGCTCATATTTGTGCGCCGCCAGGCGCAAGTCTATCGAGCCAATGTGACAGGATAATGCCGTTTCAAGGCATAAAAAAAACGGCCCCTCGGGGCCGCCTGTTCCGCATCCTGTGCAGCTGGCGTCTTTTTGTTGAGCAATATGTAGGCGAAGTGAGGGCAGTTGGCAAGAGGGGATGTGAGAGAATGCCTCTATCAAGTAATCTTTCTAACCTAAATACGTTAGGAATTAACAATATCCACAGTGACCTAATATAGCCCTTTTATTTTTTTGGATTGCGTCATTAAAATTGACTTTTTGGCACATACTTCACACATATTTGCTTATCTATCTACCCCGATGTACTAATATACAAGATAGCATTCAATAGTATCAGGAGTATGCTTTAATTTCTTCCAAATACCCATTTAGGGTCAGAATAAACCTTTTTAACATGCCAGAACATCCGCTCCCGCGAAAAAACATCAAGAGCTCTCCGGCCAGTAACCACTGAACATGCAAAAACTGGACATTTTAAGCTATTGGAATGCAATCGAAATGTGCCTATCTTTTCATCAAAATTCTTAGAATATTTTTTAAAGAATATTTTAGAGGCCTTAGCGTTCCAGATGATAATCATTTTAGGGTCTGAAGCTCTCAATGCCTCGTCGAAAACACCCAAGCATTCATTTTTAAACTTTGGCTGCGTTTCGTATAATTCAACCAAATTTTTTTGTTTGGTTTCTCTGTAAGGAAATAAATCTAGATGGCACCAACTCGGAGAACCGAGCTTCTGAACCAGGTCATGATGTTGTTTAAAAAACGGATAATTTTTCAGGAAATGTTGCCGGGTAAAGGTTTCTCGCTCAACCGAATAAGCGTCTCGGTTCCTCCATTGATAATAATCTCTGGGCTCTTCACTCCATTCATTAGACTGAAACCATTTTCTGATTGCGCCTTCATTGAATGAAGGGTTCATTCCGACGAAGACTATATCTCTTTTTTTAACGTCCTCAAAATATAATGGAGTCAAAAGATTTTCAGAATATTTAGTAAGGTCTTCCCAAATTCTGTCGAGTTTGTCATTTAGCTTTTGGGTTTTAGATACACTCATAATTATGCAGTCTTAAAATTCATATTTCCTATATAATACCATAAATTTAATCGCGTATAAATTGTAAAGTTGATCTTACGTCAAAACCCGTAACTCAACGCAATCACGCCCCACTGTGCCATTTATTCCTTGGGTTTGTTTTCGTCGAGCAAATCATCTTCTCCGGTCTGTTCGCGTTCTTCGGCGACCTTTTCTTCTAAATGCGTGTCTTTGGACACATCCAGAAGAGGCGCCTTGGCGCCTGCCGCCGGGGATTTGGGCGTTTTCTCGGAGAGGGAAGCCGATTTGGGACCCTTTTTGGGGGAAGATGATAATTTGTCAGCCGCGCCTTTCAAATCGTCGTCAAAGCGTAAGCGGTAAATCGGCTCCGGCATAGTGAAGCCGTTTTCATCCAGTGTATTGATAACCGATCGAATGGCATAGCTTCGGGCTTTGCCGAAATCCGTCACCGTTTGATCGACCCATCCGGTAAAGCGGATGACGATATTGGAATCGCCGATTGTTTCAATGATGGCGCCGGGCAGGGGATCCGCCAGAACAAAGTCATGTCGTTTCATCGCCTCCAACCCGGTTTGCATGGCAGAGACAGGATCGTCCGCGCCGTCCACGCCGACATCAAATTCAAAACGCCGCTCCGGATTGGTGGTATAATTCAGGATCGTGCCCTTGAAGACGGTCGAGTTGGGAATGCGAAGGTGATTGCCTTCCAATGTCATCAGGATTGTCGCGCGGGAGGTGAGCCGCACAACAATGCCCTCCAGATCGTTAATGACGACATGGTCCTGCGCCCGGAACGGCTGGCGAAGGCTGAGCATAATAGAGGAAATATAATTTTCCAGACTGTCGCGAACGGCAAAGCCAATGGCGATGCCGATGACCCCGGCCCCGCCCAGAATAGTTGCAATAAGGCTCGACGCGCCAATCAGATTAAGCGCGATAATCGCGCCGATAGCCCAAAAGGCAAGCCGGACAATCTGCGCCACGATTTCTGCCAGAAAAGGATTAGGGGAGACGCGCTGCCATAGCGATTTACGGCGGGCCAGCCAACCCCCAAACAGGCCAAAGGCGATAAAGACGACCAAAGACAGAAGAATGAGCGGAAGAGCGCGGTAGACATTTCGCAAATCGTCCTGAAAGCCTTGCAGCACAGGGGCGACATTTCCGCGGACGTCAAGCGTTCGGTTTATATTGTCCTCGACGGTGACAACCCCGTCTGTCCGGCTGGCAATATCCAGAGCGTCCCGCGCCGCCGTTTCATTGGCAACATCGCCTGACAGGCTGACAACGCCGGCGCTGACATCGACCTCCACCTCTTCCGTGCCGGCAACTTTTTCAAAAATAGAAGAGAGACGTTGTTCGATCTTCTGATCTGACTGAGCCGTGTCTTCCGCGTCAATCGTCGCTTGAGGTTCAGGCGTGTCTTGCGCGTAAACCGAAGTCTGGATCGAAAAAAAGAAGCAGAGAAAAAGAAATAAAAAACGCATGAGTCCGCTCACAAGCTAAGTCGTCAGAAGGTCTTCGTGAGACGGAAATGCCTTTCGAGCAAGCAAAACCTGTCGGACCGCCCCGTTTCTATTTGAAATTTTTCTAATTGAAATTTTCTTCAACAGGCTGACCTTCTTTTTTATATATAATTCCGTCTTTCATCACAAAATCAACGTCTTGGAAAAGCGCCGGATATTTTAAGGCGTCCCCGTCAATGGCAATAACATCGGCATAACGGCCGGGCCGGATTGTGCCCCATTTCTGTTCCACTCCCATCATTTTCGAGGGCCAGTAAGTTGCGGCCTGAATTGTTTCCATAATCGGAACGCCCATAATGCGGGTCCAGACATCAATTTCGTTCCATGTGGACTGGCAATGAAATTTAAGGGGAATGCCGCTATCCGTTCCGATAAGAAGAACAACCCCGGCATCGCGCAATTGATGGAACTTTCGTTTC
Organism: Litorimonas sp.; assembly: GCA_029936425.1. Classification (GTDB taxonomy): domain Bacteria; phylum Pseudomonadota; class Alphaproteobacteria; order Caulobacterales; family Maricaulaceae; genus Litorimonas. Next base: position 102,852 of record JAPYSU010000009.1, on the reverse strand, counting down.
AATGTGGGTTTGCGCTTTGGCGTAAGCTGAAAATAATCCAGTCGGTTAGGGTGCTGTATAGAGGCTTTAATGTCTTCAATCGTGTCCTGTTTTAACCCTCTATGCCAGCAATCGCTGTCAACCTCTTCCGGATTGTCCCTTGTATCTTCAAAATTCCAAAGACCTTCAACTGTCGGTGTCCAGTAGAGCGGACCGCCGGCAATTCGTCCCTTTGCCGTGCGTTCTTTCAGAGCCTTCATAATGTCTTCGGGATATTCAGGGGCTGTGGTCAGGCCTGTATGTTCAAAATTGTCAATTCCAACCTCCAGGCCGATACGGATTTCATCCGGCTTATGAGAATGGCCGACCACTTTCAGACCCTGTTTGTGGGCCTCCTCGACAACGGCGACGACCTTGGCCCGGCTCATCACATCCTGATCAATCAGCTTGATCACATCGACGCCGGCTTCGGCCAGGCGCCTGACTTTCCGGCTTCCGTCTTCGGGACTGTCTACGCCCCATCTGAATGCTTCTGTGCCGGGATAGGCTTCATCCTGAATGAAGGGGCCAGACACGAACAAGCGCGGTCCGGCGATTTCGCCGGATGTGATCCGGGATTTGACAGAAATGCTATCCTCCAGAGGCGCGCCGAGATCCCGGGCCGTCGTGACACCGGCAAGCAAAAGCTGTTCTGCCGAGGCAGGCATGATTTCGTCAGACAGGCGATCAATATAGGTTTTGTCCCAGTGGGCGTAATCACTATGTCCGTTGAGCATGAGGTGGGCGTGCATTTCCCACAGGCCCGGCATGACGGTCATGGCTTCGGTGGAAATGACTTCATATCCTTCGGGGATCGGAACCGAATCCTGCGTTCCGATCTCTGTAATCATATTGCCGTCAATCAAAATGACGCTGTCATAAATCGGTGACCCGCCCAGACCGTCAACCAGAGTGCCTCCGACAAGCGCCTTTTTTTGCGTGAAGACCTTGTCCTGGGCCTGCACAGCAAGGGGAAGGAAAAGACTGGCAAGGGCCAGAAGGCTGCTTAAAATAATAGATTTAATCATGATCCATTCCCTTTTTGAGAAATACAGCATGAGTATTCGGTCGACGCCAGCCCCTAATCAGGGAAATCGATAATAAATTCTATTTTTTGACGAAGCGGAAGTAATGACACTCCCGGCCTTCGCGTTTGGCTTTGGCTTCATATCGTGTGGGGCACCAGTCATGGGGCGGGACGCGCCAATCACTTGACCGGCGCGCGGGCCAGTCAAAGCCTCCCATTTTATGGAGGCGGGTCAGCGTCCAATCGACATAATGGATAATATCGCTGGCAAAGCGCAGTTCTGCGCCGGGTTTCAACACGCGGTGGAGGCTGTCGAGAAAGTCTTCATTTATCAGCCGCCGTTTGTGATGCCGGGTTTTCGTCCAGGGGTCCGGAAACAGGACAAAGGCTCTGTCGAGGGAATTCTCATTTAAATCATTCAGAACCGTGCGGACATCGCCCTGATAGAGGCGAACATTTTCTAGATTATTCTCCTCAATATGTTTCACCGCTTTGGCTACGCCGTTCAGAAACGGTTCCGCGCCCAGAATATCGACATCCGGATTTAGTTTGGCTTGATGGGCGAGATGCTCCCCGCCGCCAAAGCCAACTTCCAGCCAGAGCGGGCGGGTTCTGTCTTGGGCGCCGTCTTTTTCGCTATCCCAGCGGACTTTAGGATAAATCCGGTCCATTATTTCCTGTTGGGTGGGTGTCAGCGCCCGCCCCTTGGTGCGCCCAAAGGTACGGAACTGTTCCGTCTCGCGATTATAAGTCATGGCCGCGCCCATAGCGAAACGCTTTCGGGAAAACCAGAGGCTTGTTCAGACGAGATTGTGATAAACCTTCTGGCTTATCTATTCATCCTCGTCATCATCTGAGCTGGCCTTCGCCATCGCGCGGGCAAGCTCTAACAGCTGACGCCGGACGGCTTTGGATTTTATCTGGCTGACCGCCTTGGCCAGGGACACGCCGTCCGTACTATTGATGAAGTCGTACACAATCGGCATCTGGTCATCCTCGGCAAATTGCCCGGATTTATAATTATCGGAAAGCCCGTCAAAAAAGAAACTGATCGGCACATCCAGAACCTGCGAAATTTTCCAGAGACGGCTGGCCCCTACCCGATTGGAGCCGCGTTCATATTTCTGAACCTGCTGGAATGTGACGCCAAGTTTATCCCCCAATTTCTCCTGGCTCATTTTTAGAATCTGTCGACGTAATCTAACGCGAGTGCCAACATGCACATCCACCGGATTGGCGGCGCGCGGCGCGTGTTTCGGATCTTTCACGATAATTGGTTCCCTTGAAAGTTCGGTGCCTGTGGTGCCCCCACCAGTTTCGGGTCGAACGATTAAATAATAGCGGTCCTGTCCCTCGACCGCCCGTAGAGCCCACATAATAGGGAAATTGCTATAATTATCAAGAAAATGAGCCAGATCACCCCCTTCGAACTTAGTTGAAATTTCAAAGGTTTAGGCAGGGCTGTATCAATATGGGACGATTTATTCTGGTCGGTTTGAGCGACAATCCGCCCGTAAGGGTCAATGACGGCGCTGACGCCGTTAGAGGCGGCGCGCACAATGGGCAGGCCTTCTTCTATGGCGCGGTAGCGCGCAATATTGGCGTGTTGCTTGGGGCCCCAGCTCTGTCCGAACCAGGCATCATTGGATTGGTTGAGAATGAACTTGGCTTTGGCGTCGTTCCCAGGACGCGGCGTCAGGCCCGGAAAGATTATTTCATAGCATATCTGCGGGCTACCCAGCGGGAGGCCGGGATATTGGGTGAGGGTTTTCTCGCGCGCTGGAGAAATGGACATGAGCGTACTGGAAATAACCGGGACGTTTCGGCTCTCCATCCATTTTCCAAGAGGTATGAATTCCCCAAACGGAACCAATCTTTTCTTATCATTATATCCGGCGAAAGACGGATTTCCCTGGGCGTCAAATGTTATCGCAACGGAACTGTTGTAAAAATCATCAATAGGGCGGCTTGGCGTGGAGTTCGGATTAATCTCTCGACGCAGCGAATTCAGAATCCAGACGGGTAGATCGCCGTCAAGGCGCATGGCGAGGCTCTCGCCCATATAATTCAGAAAAGGTCCGTTCTCTATGGCCAGACCATTTATCGCGCCTTCGGGCCAGATAATGTGCGTGACCTCGCTCAAGCGGGTTTGATCAGGATTCTCTATGTCGTCCCGCAAACTTTCCGCGATAAAGGCCTCGACAATCTGATTGCTTCTCTGGTCGTCAAATCGTTCCGACTGGGTGAAGGGAACAGACACGATTCTGAGCGTGACATCGTCCTGAAAGGTGACCTCCGCGCTGGACAATCGTAGATATCCAAGCCCGTAAAGTCCGCCGAGACCCACTACAAATATGAGTGCGGGCGCTATCTTTCTGGAAGAGAAAATGGCCGTCGCCAAGGCCGCGCTGACAGCGAGAACGAAAAGAGACTGGCCGTAAATCGTCCACAGCGCCGCGCCTTGGGAAAAGGCGCCGCCTGCCGGGAAAATATAACCCGGCATATTCCACGGAAAGCCGCCGAATAAATGCCCGCGCACATATTCGGCCAGTATAAAGAACCCGACAAAGGCGAGCTGCGCCCATCCGGGCCTGAACCGGCCTTTGCCCATCGCCAGACCTGCCAACCCCCAGATAGAGGAGAGCAAGGCGGCAAGCCCGAAAACCAAGGGGATAATGGCCGGAATAAAGGCTGGCCCTCTGGCAATAAAGGCTTCGCTAATCCAGAATGTACCGATCCCGAAATAACCTATCCCGAACCAGAAAGCCGCGCCGAAACCGGCCCAGCCCGGCCGGGCCGATGTGGACGCCCATTGCAGCCGCATGAATAAAAGCCCGAACCCGATGAGAGCCAGGGGCCAGAAATGCAGGGGCGCCTGCCCTAAAACGGAGAGTCCGCCAAGGGCGAAGCTGACAAATCGACCAGACCATCCGGAGGTTTTTAAGAAAAACGGCGGGTTCGGATGGGGGGCGGCTCTGTCACTCATATAAAGATCGCTTTGGGAAAATTAAATTAAGTCACGGGCAGAATGGGAGCGGAGCTATCCTCGACCGGATCTGAATCGTCTTCGCGCGTATCCGTAATCCGAAGGCTTTTGACCCGCCGGGGGTCGGCATCGGTAATTTCAAATTCCAGACCGTCGGCATGTTTGATAATCTCGCCGCGCTCCGGCACGCGCCCGGCCATGGTAAAGACAAGGCCGCCTAATGTGTCGACATCTTCTTCTTCGTCCGGCGTGGCAAATTCGCGCCCCAGCTTCTCTTCGAAATTATCGATGGAAATCCGCGCATCTGCTTCCCACACAATCTTGCCGTTCTGGCCGGCAATGCGCTGAACTTGCGGTTCCAGCTCATCATGTTCGTCATCGATATCGCCGACAATCGGCTCGATCAGATCCTCAATCGTCACGAGACCATCGGTTCCGCCATATTCGTCGACCACAATCGCCATGTGAGAGCGCCGCGCCTGCATACGCCGCAGGAGATCCTGCGCGAGCATGGATGGCGGCACAAACAGAACCGGGCGGCGAATATACTGAATGATTTTCTTGTTCGGATAAGTCTTGCCCGAACGCCCCTTGGCGTTGAGCATCAGATAAGGGAGAACGTCCTTTATATGAACCATGCCGACAGGGTCATCGAGAGATTCTTTATAGACCGGAAGGCGGGAATGTCCGGCGTCTTTCAAAGCCTGGGACAGTTCTGTTAAAGTGGCGCCGTTTTCAACGGCGACGATATTGGCGCGGGGCACCATGACATCATCAACCCGGAGCAGGTGAAACCGCTCCGCCGCACTCATCATCAATTCCTGGTGTTGGGCCGATCGTCCCGAAGGACTGTCTCCGTCTTCGGAATCCGGCGTATCCTCCGGCGCTGACCGCCCGAAAAGGCGTGTCAAAAGTCCGGGTTCAGAGGGTGCGTCACTCATAATATTTTAAAATTCGTCAGTTTTGTAGGGATTGTCAATTGCCAAAGCGCTTAAAGCCCGGATTTCAAGAGCTTCCATAATTTGGGCGTCGTCATCATTTTCGTGATCATAGCCCTGAAGGTGTAAAAATCCGTGAATCAAAAGATGCGTCAGATGGTCCTCAAAAGAGATAGCTTTCTCATGGGCTTCCCTCTGCACGGTTTCGATCGCCAAAACAATATCGCCAAGCAGTGGGGTTGGTTCCGCGACCGGAAAAGACAGGACATTGGTCGGTTTATCCTTTTTCCGGTAATCCCGATTTAAAGCCTGCACTAGCTCATCATTTGACAGGGCGACGGATAATTCCCCGACGCGCGGCACGGTAAGGACGTTCCAGACAGCGGTAATCGCCTTTTGCACCAACAGGTCGCAGTCCGGCCAGTCGCCGGCCTGGCGGGAGACATCTATTTCAAACGGAATGGGGGTCATGAACTTTATTATTTCAGACAAGGCCGATCAGAATGCTACGCCTTGCGTTTTGTCTCACTAGACTTGGAGTCCTTTTCATAAGCATTGACGATTTTACCCACCAGAGGATGGCGCACCACATCGCTGGCCAGAAATTCAATCTGACTGATACCTTTGATGTCACCCAGAATGGTCAAAGCATGAGCCAGACCGGAGGTTTGATTATAAGGCAGATCGGATTGGCTCGGGTCGCCCGTGACCGCATATTTGGCCCGTTCGCCCAAACGCGTCAGCACCATCTTCATTTGCGGAATGGTCGCGTTCTGCGCTTCGTCAATGACGACAAAAGCATCAGACAGCGTCCGTCCGCGCATGAAAGCGAGCGGCGCGACCTCGATATCTCCGGCGGCTTTACGGCGATCCACCTCGTCGCGTCCCAGAACCATATGAAGCGCGTCCCAGATCGGCTGCATATAGGGATCCACTTTTTCGTTCAGATCGCCCGGAAGAAAGCCGAGGCGTTCGCCTGCTTCAACAGCAGGGCGGCAGGCAATAAACCGCGCAACTTCGCCGCGTGCCAGGAGCGACGCCCCATAAGCCGTAGCGAGAAATGTCTTCCCCGTACCGGCCGGTCCGACGCCAAAGATAATCGTGTCATCGCGCAAGGCGTTGATGAATTTTTCCTGACGGGGCGTTTTCGGAATAATGGGAGAGCGCCGCGGAAACGGGATAATGGCTTCGACGCTGGCGGCTTTAACCTTGCCCTTGCCCATGGCGCGGATAAGCGCGCGGATATCGGACGGACCGCAGGGCCAGCCGCGTTCCAGACGCTGATAGATTTCCTTGATAAGCTCTCCGGCCCGCGCCCGGCTGGGCGCGTCCCCGTTGATATGAACGTCCGTGCCCGGGGCCTCGAGATAGACGCCAAAGGCCTCTTCAATCAGCGCCAGATTGGCATGGTTCGGGCCGCAAAGCCGGCGCACAAGGTCAGCATCGCTGAATTCGAGAATTTCGGTTTGTTTCGACATAGTCCCTAGATAGGGGGGATGACTGCAAAAGGCGAGAGCGATTCTGTATTCGTTTTATGACGCGATTCACATCACCCGCAACATGATTGTCTCCTCTCAACTATCAAGCTAGTCTAGCACAATGAAAAAGTTATTCCCCATATTTGCCCTTGCGACTTTTGCAATTGTCGTTGTGTTAAGTTTCGTTCTCTTGAGAGATTTTGAAATCGATATTTCTGAGACGCAGATTCAAGATTCTATACAGGCGCAAATAGAGCGTGGCCCGATAGAGTCGCGCGGCGTCCTTCTGACAATCAATTCGGCAAGTGTGGATTTTCGGGAGAATAATACGGCTCTATTGAGCGTAGATTTTGAAGCCGAAGGGCTTAGTTATTCGGGGGGCGTCACCGGAAAGTTCGCTTCGGGACTTCGCTATGACTCTCCCAAAGTCTATCTTGCCGATCTGGAGCCAATTGAATTTGAAACGAATTTCGATTCAGCCACCCAGCAAAAGATTGATGACCTTACGAACATAGCAACAGATTTTTTAAACCGGCAGAAAGAGGAAGCTTCGAACGACGAGGTGAGAGACTCATTGAACCGAGTTTTGGGTGACGGCGAATCGAAACTTAAAGAAATGCCGTCTCTGCAACTTATGGGTTTTTTGAAACGGTTCCGATTTATGACCTGACCTCGGCGGGCTATAAAGGGTCTTTAGCCAGCTTGGCGTTGAAAGACGTTCGTTTTGAAGCCGACAGGGCGGTTGTCGTGCTCAGCCCAATTCAAGCCATTATCAAGATACTGATAGGCATCGGCGTAATCTTGCTGATAGGACTTTATTTTTGGGCGACCTATTTCGAGCTCATCGGCGCGCCTTGGAGGAAAAAGAAAGAAGCAAAAGCGGCGTCAGAGGAGAAGACTTAAGCTTCTCTGGTGGCGTTCTATTCTTTCGCTTTCTTTGCAGGTTTCTTCTTCTCGTCCTTTTTCGAACCCTCTGCCATGCGCACGGTCAGCTCGGCGGGTTGGCGGATATTGATATCGCGCTGCGGGAACGGAATTTCCAGATCATATTTGGCCAGTGCCGTATGTAGTTCCCAGTTATAATCGGCTTCGACGCGGGCGGGGCGTTTGACGGCTCCCTCTTTGAGCCAGACGACAAGCTCGAAATTCAGGCTGGAATCGCCAAATTCGATGAGCCAGACCTGAGGTTCATGACCTTTCGTGTCCATATCTGTCCATTCGACCGCCGCCGCGGCCTCGAGACCGGCTTTTCTCACAATGGTTTTGTCCACGCCATATGCCACGCCGAAGGGAACTCGCAAGCGACGCCGGGGGTCGCGGAGCGTCCAATTGATGACCTGGGCTTTGATGAACTCTTCGTTCGGGACAAGAATGTCGACAGAGTCATTCGTCGTGACGAGTGTGGAGCGAATGTTGATTTCACGCACCTGACCGCGGACGCCCGATTGCAATTCGATGAAGTCTCCGACCTTAATCGACTTTTCAAACAGGATGATGATGCCCGAGATGAAGTTGGAGAAGATCGACTGGAGTCCAAAACCGATACCAACACCAATGGCACTGGCCAGAACCGCAAAGGCGGTGATTGGTATTCCGACCGAGCCGAGCGCCACGATCACGGCCAATATCATCAGGCCGATCTTAGCGACTTGTCCCAAAAGCCCCGACATGGACGGGGTCAAACGGTCGGATGACTTTAACTGACTCTGCGCAGCGTCACCGGCAATGCGGCCAATCCAGAGAGCGCCAATGGCGAGGATGATACTTGTGATGACCTGTAGTACAGAAATGCGAGTTCCGCCAACGGAGAGCGCGGCGCTGTCCAGCGCGTTGGTGACAGGATCCAAAAGTTTAAGGATATAGAGCGCGGCAAGTCCCCAGGCCGTCAGAGCAATCAGGGTACGAAGCGGACCTTCCGCCATGTTCTTTGTCAGAAGGCGCACAATAATGGCGGCATTGGTCAGGCTGGCGACGATACGTAAAATATCATCCGGCAAACCAGCGGCGCCAAAGATTAGGACGGCGATCCAAAGGAAGACAACAATGCAAACCGGCCACATGACGCCGGCTAGAGCATTATAAATGCGGTAGATAATATCGGTGCTGTCGCGCTTATCCCGACGGGCTTCCAGACTCTTTTGCGGTCTGCGCGAGGCGATCCAGCCAAGGCAGATCGCGGCAATTACAGCAAGAATTTGCCAGATCGTGGACAGAGATAAAAGTTGATCCCATGTGTCTATCGCCCAATCCCGCAAATCGAAAAAGATTTCCTGCGGAGTTTGATTGGCCAGTTCCTCGCCGTTTTCGTCTGCGACTTGCGGCGGAGGGGGCGCGTCCTGCGTCTCGGTTTGTGGAGTGTCTTGGGATGTATCTTGCATGGAATTAGTTTTAAGGAACTAATTCCGGCGTGCAAGCCTCATTTATTCAAGTCTTTGCTAGGTGGCCAGTTCCCCGACCAGAGAATTGCGTCCCGCATCCGTAATTTTGACGTCCACGATCTGGCCGACCAGATCTTTGGGCCCGTCAAAATGCGTGCCTTGCAAATACGGGCTGCGGCCAAAGAGTTGATCATCCTTGCGGCCGACGCCTTCAACCAGAACCGACAAGGTCCGCCCGATAAGGGATTTGTTGAAATCCTGCTGCTGTTGATACAGCAGCGCCTGCAAGCGGACGAGGCGGTCCTGTTTTTCGTCTTCGGGAACCTGGCGCGGCAGGCCTGCGCCCGGCGTGCCGGGGCGGACGGAATATTTAAAGCTGAAAGAACTGCCATAGCCGATTTCTTCGACGCATTTCATGGTCTGCTGAAAATCGGTCTCGGTCTCGCCGGGAAAGCCGACAATAAAATCACCGGAGAGGGCAATGTCGGGTCGGGCGGCGCGGATTTTCGCAATTAATTCTTTGTACTCGGCATAAGTGTGGCCGCGATTCATGGCATGAAGAACCTTGTTCGAGCCGGCCTGAATCGGCAGATGCAGATAGGGCATCAGCTTGGGTTCATTCCCCAGAGTTTCAATGAGGTCATCATCCATATCGCGGGGGTGGGAGGTCGTGAAGCGGATGCGGTCAATTCCGCCGATGAGGGCGACATGACGAATTAACTGGCCCAGCGTCCACTCCTTACCGTCTTCGCCGATGCCGTTATAGGCATTCACATTCTGCCCGATAAGGGTGATTTCGCGAACGCCATGGGCGGCGAGCTGCCTCGCTTCGGCCACGACATGGGCGACAGAGCGGCTGACTTCGGCGCCGCGCGTATAGGGCACCACGCAGAACGTGCAGAATTTATCGCAGCCTTCCTGAATGGTCAGAAAGCTCGAAAACCCTTTGGGCTGGCGTAGTTCGGGCAGCTCGTCGAATTTTTCCAGCGTATCAAATTCGGTTTCCAGAACCTGCCCTGTGCCGCGATGCACCTTGGCAATCATTTCCGGGAGCTTGTGATAGGTTTGCGGGCCGAGCACCATATCGACGACCGGCGCGCGGGACATGATCTCTGCGCCTTCGGCCTGCGCGACGCAGCCCGCCACGGCGACTTTCATGTCCGGTTTGTTGGTTTCTTTATATTTTCGAATGCGGCCAAGCTCTGAATAGACTTTTTCTGCGGCCTTTTCGCGAATGTGGCAGGTATTGAGAATGACGAGGTCAGCGTGGTCCGGCGCGTCGGTCGGGGCGTAACCAATCGGCGCCAGCACATCGGCCATACGCTCGCTGTCATAGACATTCATCTGACAGCCATAGGTCTTGATGAAGACTTTTTTGGAATTTGCCTTGGTCACATCGGGCTTGGCCGCAATAATTGCGGGAGCGTCAATGTCACGGGGCGCGTTTTTTTCGCGGGGTGACGTCGTCATGATTATTCTCACTGATGTTTGGTGGTCGGCCTATAGGCGAGCCGCGGAGATTGAGCAAGCTTGCTCTGCGGCGAGCTTGAGAGTAACAACATAACATGCGCCAGCTTCTATTTAGTCTTATCGTTCTGTTTTTCGCCGCAATAGCAAACTCGGCATACGCCTGCTCTTGCAGTTACGGCGGATATTGGGTGAGCGATTTTGTGCAAAATAAAGTCGTGTTTAGAGGGCAGGTTTTGAAATCCGAATGGTTAGGGGAGTATGTGGCCGAGAATGGACGGCCGCGTTTGAATGATGCCGAAACTACATTCCGAGTTCTTACCCCGCTGAAAAAAGCTCCTCTTGGAGAGATAAAGATTAAACACAGTAGCACGGGAAATTCTTGTGGTATGAATTTCGCTATGGGCGAGCGAGATTTCGTTACTGCCTACGAAGGGGAAGGTGATAAAATAGTTACAAATTCATGTACATTGAATGCAGTTGATGAAATCACTTTATTAAATTATTTCGAGAAAGGCGAAGATGTTTATATTCCGTCTTGGAACGAATGCTCCGAAGAACAAATAGCTAATCCGCAAGACCCTAAGAATTGCTACTATTTGAGCATCGAAGCTGAGCTAGCACGAGCAGACGAAATGTCCGATAGGCGACTCAAAGAGTGGAAAGCGCGACGCGAAGCCCGTAAAGCAAATGAGAAAACTGACGAATAAACGTAAAAAATACGTCACACTTACGTCACAGAATCCCCTTAGGGCGCGGATTATGGGGACGCCTCGCAAAGCTTCGAAAAAGACTTTTCCGAAACCGGATTATCGGGCGATGTTTATTTCCGATGTCCATCTCGGCTCCAAGGGATGTCAGGCCGACGCGCTCTGTAATTTCCTTAAACACCATAATGCCGAGACGCTCTATCTGGTCGGCGATATCATCGATGGCTGGCGGCTCAAGAAGAAATGGTTCTGGCCGCAGGCGCACACCAATGTCATCCGCCGCATTCTGACGGCGAGCAAACGCGGGAGCGATGTCCGTTATATCGCCGGAAATCATGACGAATTTCTGCGCGGCTTTCTGAAATTCAAGGTCAATTTCGGCGAAGTCAAACTCTCCAATCGCGAAGTGCATATTGGCGAGGACGGCAAACGCTATCTGGTTGTTCACGGCGATATGTTTGACGGGCTGATGCGGGCCGACCGTAAATGGATCATGCATCTGGGCGATAACGCCTATAACCTTTTGCTGTGGGTGAATACGAAGCTGAACTTCATCCGGCGCAAGCTCGGCCTACCTTACTGGTCATTGTCCAAAAGTCTGAAAAAGCGAACCAAACGGGCGATGAACTTCATTCACAGCTTCGAAGAACAGGTCGCCGATTACTGTCAGCGCAAAGGCTTTGACGGCGCGATTTGCGGCCATATCCATGTCGCGGAAATGCGCGACATTGACGGCATTACCTATATGAATGATGGCGACTGGGTCGAGAGCTGCACCGCGCTGGTCGAGCACCATGACGGGCGCTGGGAAATCCTGCACACACAGCCCCATGGTCAGCGGGAACTGGATGAGGCTTATTTTGAGAAGGAATTAAGGGACGCTGAGGCGCTCTTGGCGGCGGAGTGAAGTCAGGACGTCTCTATCCGCCCCCACCATTTGCCGGAATATAGCCGCCAGAATAATAGGCCTGAAAATGTGCCTAAAAGAACGTAAATAAAGAAGGCCAAATTAATTGGGTTTCCCATGAGTAAGCATGCGAAAGCCGTCACCGAAAAACCTAAACCTATTGGCAGGATCGGATGTTCGAAACGCGTGCGCCTGGCGAGAAAATAAACGGGACTTAAAAACAGTAGGCAGGTATAAATAATGATCCCGCCATAAACTATAATTATTTTGCCCCAGCTTAACAGGTTTTCTATATCTTTTCCGCCCATTATGGGGGGCTCAGAAATATAAAAATTCCATATATAAACAGGCAGAAGGCAGCAAAGAATATAAAATAGAGGCGTCAGTAAAAAGGCCCGAACAGGCCGCCTGGCCGGAGCCTCGGGCACACCCTATTTCTTCTTTTTCCCGTATAGCTCCAGACGGTGATCGACGAGTTCATAGCCGAGCTTTTCGGCAATCCTGTGCTGAAGCTTTTCGATCTCTTCATCCATGAACTCAATCACTTCGCCGGAGGAGACATCGATCAGATGATCATGGTGGTCGGCGTCGGCCGTTTCGTAGCGCGCGCGGCCATCGCGGAAGTCATGGGTTTCGATAATATTGGCATCGGCAAAGAGGCGGACGGTCCGGTAAACGGTCGCGAGCGAAATATTCGGATCCTTATCCGAGGCGCGGGCGTAAAGCTCTTCGGCGTCGGGGTGATCATCCGCGTCAGACAGAACCTGCGCGATGATACGGCGCTGATCCGTCATCCGAAGCCCGCGTTCTGCACATTTTTTTTCAATCCAATTTGGCATGGTTTGGGTTTACTACCCATAAACCCCGACGTCCAGAGCCTTATAGGGATTTTGAAAAGGTAATCGACGCCACGCGGCCATTCGGGGTGCGGTAATATCGGGGGCGGCGGCCGACCGCCTGATAGCCGCAGGATTTATAGAGCGATTTGGCGCTATCGTTTAATTCCGATACGTCCAGAAACAGCGTTTCTACTCCGTCGGTCTGGAGGATTTTTTCGGCTTCCGTCAGGAGCTGCCGGGCCAAGCCCTTTCTGCGGTGGTCGGGATGTGTGGCGATGGTCAGGATATCGGCCTGATCCCCGCCAATTTGCACCAGAATAAACGCGGTAAGCGGATCGCCGAGGCCAAGGCATAAATCCTTGTCTATATGTAGACGCATTTCTGCTGGCGGCCAACCGGCGGAGAAAGACTTTCGGTGAATTGTGGACATTAAGGGCGCATCAGACGGCCCTAATTGGCGTATCATAAGGCGATTGCGGGCGGCGTCAGACCGCCGGGAAGCTTGGCGTCTGGCCCCCGCGAATAGAGCGGCAAAGCGGGCGCGGAATGCGGCGTCTCATGCTGGGCAAGCCAGGCCAGTAAAATTGTGGAAATCGGCCTGTCCCGGACAATAATATCGGGGCCGAGCGCCTCAATCAGGGTTTCAGCTTCTTCGGCTTTATGGGTGACAGGCGCAATTTTGGCTTTTCCGTTTTTCCACGCGGCCCAGCAAAGCTCTCCGCGCCGCACATCGGCGACGCTGACCACACACTTTTCTTGTTCGGGGTCGGATTCCCGCGCCCAGATTTCCAGAGATGACAGACCGATGACCGGGAGCTTTCGCGGCAAGGCAAAGCCTTTGGCAAAAGACAGCGCCACGCGTTGTCCGGTGAAACTGCCGGGACCTGTGCAAACGCCGACACGCGAGACGTCAGAAATATTGCGTCCGGCGTGATAAATCATGTCTTTTACGAGGGGAGCGAGGCGTTCGGCGTGGCCGCGTCCGATCGGTTCGGAGACGTGCGCGATAATGCGGCCTTCATCGACCAGAGCGGCAGAACAGGCCTTGCCTGTCGTATCCAGCCCCAGAGTCAGCAATTAGATAGCCTGTTCTACGCGGGTCACTTCGGGGACGTAATGTTTGAGCAGGTTTTCAATCCCGCTTTTCAGCGTCATGGTCGAGCTCGGGCATCCGGCGCAGGCGCCGCGCATTTCCAAATAGACAGACCCGTCATCATCGTCGAAATGGCGGAACACAATATCGCCGCCATCCTGCGCCACGGCAGGACGAACGCGAAGTTCGATCAATTCCTTGATCTGTTCCACAATTTCCAGCGTTTCGCCTTCATAGACGCGGTCTTCGGCTTCGGAGTCCTGAATTTGTTCCAGCAGGGGTTTGCCGCCAGCAACATAGAAATCCATAATCGCGCCGAGAACGGCCGGTTTCAGGTGCTTCCATTGCGCGTCGTCAACCCGGGTGACAGAGACATAGTCCGTCCCGAAAAAGACCCGCTCGACATCCGGGATCATGAACAGCATTTCGGCCAGAGGCGCACGCGAAACATCTTCGCCGCGCGCAAATTCGAGCATCTTGCCATCCTTGCCGACCACGTCCCGTCCGGGCAGGAATTTCAGTGTCGCGGGATTGGGCGTATCTTCGGTCTGTATAAACATATCTCTAATGTGGCCCTTTGTCTGTCTCTGTTCAAGACGCATTGACGCCGCGGCCACAAATTTGCATGAGTTAATACATGTCGTCTCCTGCCCGATTTATCGCCGTTTCGGCGCTTTCGGCCCTCCTTCTGGGGTGTACCAGCCTTGATACGCGCTTGCCGGGCATCGACCAGACCGCGTTAAAAGCGGAAAAACAGTTTCAGGAAAACCTCGCTCTGACGGAATGGGACGAGATGGCCGCCCGGCTTTTATCCGTGGGCCGTCCGATATTGGTCGCCAATCAGGGCCTCTGCCCGAAAACAGGGCCGGATATCGGCGTGCTGACGCATGAGCTGGACAATTATGAAAAGCGGCTGCGGGACGGGGCAAAGCGTGAACTCGGAATCGGAGACGAAACAGAGCTGTTTCAAATTGCCCAGGGCAGTCCGGCAGAGAAAATCGGTCTTTCGCGCGGCGATATCATTCGGGATGAGGACGGCGATGAACTGGATGTCCGCGACATTCAAAAAGCGCTCGAAGACAATAAGAGACTGACGCTGGAGAGCGGCGGGGACAAGCTCCCCTTGCGTGTAACCCCGGATAAGGCCTGCGCCTATCGGCTTCGCTTGAAACAGAGTTCAGATGTCAATGCCTATGCGGACGGCCGGAATATTACGGTGACAACCGGAATGATGGGCTTTGTCGAAAATGACGAGGAACTGGCGCTGATTATTGGCCATGAACTGGCTCATAATACGATGGGACATATTCGAAAAGTGATTGTCAATCTGATCCTTTCCGGCCTGGCGACGCGTTATACGCGCCCCTTTGAGTCCGAAGCCGATTATGTCGGTCTCTATTATGCCCGCCGGGCGGGATATGAAATTGACGGCGTTGAAGATTTCTGGAGGCGTCTGGCCAAGGCAGAGCCGCGGAATGTCGGACGGGCCAAAAGCCACCCGACATTTCCAAGCCGCTATCTTCGCCTCGCGGCCGCGCGGGCTGAAATAAAAGCCAAGGAAGAGGCTGGGGAAACACTGGTGCCGAATTTCAAAGGTTCGTCTTCCGAAGACGCGTCCTCGTCATGATTCGGCGCGTTTTCACATTCTGCCTGGCTTTGGGGCTTTTGGCCTGCTCGGCGCCCGAGGCAGAAAGCAATGGGCCTGAGGATAAAGACGCAGAGGAGATCAGCCCGGCGCCGTCCCTTGTCCCTGATCTGCCGGAGCCAGATTTGGAGTTATCAGATTTTTCGCATCTTCTGGATGAATATCGACGCATGAATGACCGACTGGACCGCGTTAGTGCGCCCTTGCGCTTGGCCAATGCGCCGCTGTGTCAAAAGACCTTTCGGGATCCAGGATTTCATGCCCATTCACTTGAAGATTATCCGGAGGAACTTCGTCAGGTGGCGCAAAGACTGATGGGGGTACAGCCGGAGGCGATCTATGTGCGCAGTGTGCGCCGCGGCTCGCCTGCGGATGAAGCCGACATTCAGGTCGGGGACAGAGTTCTGCGTCTGAACGGGCAGGCCGTGCCAGGCGGCTCAACCATGAGGCGGTTTTACAGCGCCCTATCGCGGAGCGCCTTTGGGGCGCGCAACACAAAGCTCACCCTGCGGTCTCCAGAAGGACAGGATTACGAGACCCGCCTGCAACCCGCGACGGCGTGTGACTATCCAACCCGCGTATTCTATTCTCAAGCGATAAACGGCCACACGGATGGGCGGGAGATTTACATAACTTCCGAACTTATGCGGGTGGTGCCGGATGATGTAAATCTGGCTCTGATCGTGGCACATGAAATGGCCCATGCCATGGCCGGACATATAGAGGAAACTCCGACGCGAGAGCTTGAGCTGGAGGCTGACCGGATGGCGCTGGTTTTAATGGACCGCGCCGGATATGATATCGACGCGGCGATTGCCTATTGGGCGGAGGCTGCTCATCCACACCGTAAACTTCAGGATAATTCGGAAAGTCATCCCGCGATAAATGAGCGATATGAAAATTTCAGACAGGAACAGGTCCGCCTCAATGACTTGAAACGGGCCGGAAAAGACTTGGACTTTGACTAGGCCCTGGAATTAATGACCCGAGCCGTGATCCATTTTGTCGCTCATTTCCCTGTCTTCGTCAGGTTCGCCTATCGGCATGGTCATTGTTGCCGGCGCCGCATTTTCGTAAGTCAGCGTCACAGAAACCTCTTCCGCGTTCTCCGGAATGTTCGCGCCAAACATCATGATGTGGTAGCTACCGGGCTTGAAATTGACCGTCTCTCCACTCGGTAAATCGACTCCGTCAATTCTACGCATTTTCATCACGCCGTCTTCTTCAATGTGATTGTGGATTTCAACATTTTCGCTAATTGGACTGCTGACGGACACCAGACGGTCATCTTCTCCGTTATTCGTCAAAGAGAAAAAGCCTGCGGCTATATCCCGGCCGGGAAAAGGCGGCTGGACGTAAATTGAAGAGACGACAACACCCCCGTCCAGTCTATCCGGGGTCGTCGTGGCCGTGAGAGGCTCATGAATTGGTGCGGGACTTTCGGCGTACCCACAGCCAGCCAGAGCCAGAGCAGACGCGGCTAATATAAGATATTTCATTTTAAGCTCCACTAAATCCGATAATCCGCCGCACGTCGGCCACGATCGGATCGGCAATTTCAGACGCCTGATCGGCGGCATTCGACAAAATTCGGTCCAGCTCATCCGGTGCGGCCAGATAGCGGTTCATAAGCTCCGTAATCGGGGCAAGGGTTTCTACCGCCAAATCAGCGAGAGCGGGTTTGAACACGCCGAAACCCTGTCCCGCATATTCGGCGACAATGTCGGCGTCACTGCGTTCTGACAAGGCGGCATAAATCCCGACCAGATTTTTGACTTCGGGCCGGCCTTCCAATTCTTCCATCGTCTCCGGCATCATTCCGCCGTCCGTTTTCGCCTTGCGAATTTTCTTGGAAATTGTGTCGGCATTATCCGTGAGGTTAATTCGCGAATTATCTGACGGGTCGGATTTGGACATTTTGGCCGTGCCGTCCCGCAGGCTCATCACCCGAGCGCCTGCCCCTTTAATAAGGGGTTCCGGTAAAGGAAAGAAATCAACGCCAAAGTCATGGTTGAATTTGGTCGCAATATCGCGGGATAATTCCAGATGTTGTTTCTGATCTTCCCCGACAGGCACGTGTGTTCCTTTAAAGGCCAAAATATCTGCCGCTTGCAAGACCGGGTAGGTGTAAAGGCCGACGGAGGCCTTCTCTGCATTTTTCCCGGCTTTATCTTTGAATTGAGTCATCCGGTTAACCCAACCCGTTCGGGCGACGCAGTTAAAATACCAGGCAAGTTCTGTATGGGCGCGCACAGCAGATTGGTTGTAAACAATGGCTTTTTTGGGATCGACGCCGGAGGCCAGAAAAGCCGCCGCGATTTCACGGGTTTGAACAGCCAGCTGTTTCGGATCTTGCCAGACCGTGATGGCGTGCAAATCTACAATCGCGTAAACGCACTCCATCTCGTCCTGAAGGTCGACGAACTTTTTCAGGGCGCCGAGATAATTGCCAAGATGCAAAGCGCCGGAGGGCTGAACACCGGAAAAGACCCGATTAGGGCCCTGATAGGGAGTTTGATCTGTCACACTATGTCCTTATGCGCGCTTGCGGGAAAACGCGTCGCGAATATCACTGACCCCGAAAGCCCGCAAGACCAGAGCCGCAAGAATATAGAGCGCGCCGCCTGCGCCGCAGATAAGGGCGAGCAAAATCAAATCCATAATCAGGCCGTAATCCTCGAAATCCGGGAGGAAGGGAAGGGCAAACCATAGCCCTATGCCCATTACGGCGCTGGCCAGTCCGATGCGCGGCAGGCGGCTGATAAGACGGGCGTCCGGATCCAGATGTGTTGTCCGGAAAAGCGATCGGGACAGACAGACGACATTCACCCAAGCCGCGATAGAGGTAGCAAGCGCCAGACCTTCAAAGCCGATGAGATTGAAGAGTAATAGCCCCAATATGATATTCACGATCGCGGAAATGGCCGCAAATACCATGGGGGCTTTCGTGTTTTCCCGGGCAAAAAAGGCCGGAGTCAGTACCTTGATCAAGACAAAAGCCGGCAGGCCGAGGGCGAAATATCGAAGGGCCTTGGCTACTTGCAGGGTCGTCTCGGCAACAAATTCGCCCCTTTGATAAAGTCCCGCAATCAGGAAGTCGGGAATGACAAAAAGCGCGACCGATGCCGGAAGGGTGAGGAAAGCCGCAATTTCAATCCCTCTGTTGAATGAATTCCTGGCCCCGATTTCGTCTCCGGCGCGGATCCGACGAGATAAAGCCGGCAAGAGCGCTACGCCCATGGCGATACCGATCATACCCAGCGGGAGTTGATAGAGGCGGTCGGCATAAGTCAGCCAGCTGGCCGCGCTGTCGCGAAACGTGGCAATGGTATGGGACACCAACAGATTAATCTGGGTGATGCCTGCGGATAAAAGCCCCGGAATTCCCAAAATGACCAGACGTTTAACGCCGGGGGTCAGGCGCGGGCGGCGCAGGCCGATTTTAACGCCGGCTTTGCGGCAGGCCCAGAGAACGGCGCCCATCTGCGCAATTCCTGAGAGCGTTACGGCGACGGCGAGGCCCATTCCAAGACCTGACTTGCCGACTCCTAAAAGAGGCAGGCCCAAGAGCGAGCCAATCATGAAGATATTCAATATGATCGGGACAGCGGCGGCGACGCCAAACAGGCCCCGCGTATTCAATATACCCGAAAACAGCGCCGCCATCGACATGAACAGCAGATAGGGCATGGTAATCCACGCATAGGCCACAGCGAGGCTATAGGGCGCGATTCCGTTTTCGAGCGGGGTCTTGTCCAGCCCCCCGCCAATTATATTGAGAGACCACGGCATGGTCAGCTCGAAGAGGATGACCAGAGCCCCAACGGCTACAAAAAGCACCGCCATTGTCTCGGATGCGAATTCATCTGCTGCCGCTTCGCTTTCCTGCTCAATACGCTTGGCATAAAGCGGTACAAAGGCGGCGTTGAACGCGCCTTCGGCAAACATGCGGCGGAAAACATTCGGCAGTTTGAAAGCGGTAAAGAAGGCGTCACTGACCGCCCCGGCGCCGAGGAAGCCGGCAATGAGAATATCCCGCGCCAATCCCAGGACCCGGCTGACCAGTGTCAGGGAGGCGATGATGGCGGTGGATTTTAAAAGGCGCTGCTCTTTCATCGCGTCTTTATCTTTGCTGGTTCACGGGTTTGCAGGCCTAAGCCGCTTGGGAAATCTGCGGGGACAAAAGGTCTGTAATCTGTTCTTTTAAAGGTTTTCTGATGGTTTTGGGCAAAGCGCAGTTTTTAAGGCGTCCATCCACTGTCCCCGGCAAGCAGAGATAAAAGGCATCAATCGCGCGCGCGCCGACCACTTCAATATGGGCGGAAAGGACTTCAACGTCATTATCTCTGAATATAGAGGCAATGTCAGAAAGAAGACCCGGCCGGTCCCGACCTTCGATCTCCAAAATGGTGACATCCCCGGAGTCGTTTTTAACGAATTTCACGCGGGGTTTGACCGGAATTGCCCCGGCTCGCCGCGACGCAATGGGTTTGGGAATGACCATATCCTTAACATCTCCGAGCGCGGCGCGTTGCGCTCTTTTCCTGAGCGTCTCGAGCGCGTGTTGGCTCTGGCGTCCAAAAGCGAGCTTTTCGGTGTTTTGTAAATAGAAAACATTGAAAACCTGACCCTTTTCTCCTGTATGGAGACGCGCTCCGGCAATTGTCGCCCCGCAGCTTGAAATTGCTTTCGTCAAATCGGCAAATAGGCCGGAGCGGTTCCGCGTTAGAACCCATAATTCGGTAATATCGCGATTGCGCGTCAGCCGCGTCTGAACCGCCGTATCCACTTTATCCTGAGACACCTGATCGAAAAAGCGGGCATGCCGTATCATATCGGCCATATCGAAATTCAGCCAATAGGTCTGGGTCAGCTCCTCCAGCCGGTCAAAAATTCTTGCATTCATCTCTGGCGAAAGTTTTTCGCTGAGCTGTTCGCGGGCAGCATTGGCTTTGGCGGCGGGGGCCAGGTCTTCGTGACCTTCGAGATAGGCCGCCGTCGACGTATAAAGCCCGCGCAGCAGCACGCCTTTCCAGTCATTCCAGATGCCGGGGCCGACCGAGCGGATATCGACAACTGTCAAGGCGAATAACAGGTTCAGCCGTTCCAATGATCCCACAAGTTTGGCAAAATCCGCAATGGTTTCAGGGTCTGAAATATCGCGTCTTTGCGCGGTTTCGCTCATATCCAGATGGCGGCGGATAAGCCAGGCCACCGTGTCGGTGACATTTTTATTCATGCCAAGACGGCGGCAGGCGCGGCGTCCCAATTGCGCGCCTTCTATACATTGGTCGCCTTGCCCTTTACCCGTATCATGGAGCAAGCACGTCAGATAAATAATAAGGCGCTGTTCCTTGGTAAATTGCGCCGCGATTTCAGACACAATCGGCAGGTCTTCCTTAAGGCGGTCATCTTCGAGATTATCAAAATTATCGACCAGGCGGAGCGTATGCTCATCCACCGTATAGGCGTGGTGCATATTGAACTGCGTGCGCGCGACAATGCCGCCAAATTCCAGAAGGTAACGCCCCAGGACGCCGGCTTCATTCATGATTTTCAGCGTGGCATAGGGCGCTTTGGCCTTGAGGAGAATATTTTTAAATATTTTCGCATTCTCCGGGTTACGACGAAACTCGGTATCAATAATATTGCGGCGGAAATCGATGGCCGAGAAAGCGTCGGGATGGATATCCAGATTCCGTCGTCCGGCGGTTTCAAAGAGTTGTAAAATAATTGACGGGTTATGCCGAATTTGCAGCGGATCGGCAAAGTTCAATCGCCCATAATCAATTCGCAGATTTTTGTTCTTCAGATTGCGTCTTGAGCGCGGCAGGAGCGCTTCGAGGCCGGAAGGCAGGCGCAGGGCTTTTTCTTCTTCGAGCTTGGCGCAGGCAATTCGGGTCAGCGCGCCCACTTCTTTGGCATTGGTAAAATATTCGCGCATGAATTTTTCGACGGCAATTTCGATCGGGCCGGAGGCATAGCCCATTTTTCGGGCCAGCTCTGTCTGTTTGTCAAAACTGAGCGTTTCGGTTGGCCGGCCTGAGACGAGATGCAGCCAGATGCGGGCGCGCCAGAGAAAGTCTGCAGCATGTTTAAACCGCGTGGCGGCTTGCGCGTCAAACAGGCCCAGTTCGACATAGCTATCGGCCAGTTGCGGGTCGGTGATGCGGTTTTCCTTATCCAGAAAACGGGCAATCCAGTAAAGCACATGCAAATCCCGCAATCCGCCTTTGCCTTCCTTGATATTGGGCTCAATCACATAGCGGGAATTGCCTTCGCGCTCATGCCTCATATCGCGTTCATTCAGTTTTTCCGCGATATAATTGCGCCCTTTTCCGCGCGTCACGTCTTTTCTGAATTTAGTATATAAAGTGTCGGCCAAAGCTTTGTCGCCGCGCAAAAACCGCAAATCCAGAAGCGCGGTCAAGATGGTCTGATCTTCTTTGGCCAGGCTGATGCACTGATCCACCGTTCGGCTCGCATGGCCGACCTTCAGGCCCAGATCCCACAGCATATAGAGCATGAATTCGGTAACTTGCTCGGTATAGGCCGAGCCTTTGCTTTCCGCCGTCAGGAACAAAAGATCGACATCGCTTTCCGGCGCCATTTCCGCGCGGCCATACCCACCCACCGCGCACAGAGCGAGCTTTTCTGACGGGGTTGGATTGGCCGCCGGGACTTCGTGGGTGAGTGTATATTCGAACAGGCCCAATATGACCGTATCGTGGATCGCCGCAATCAGAGAGGCCATTTCCAATCCGCCAAGGCGTCCTTTGGAAAATAGCTCTTCCGCGCGCGCCATCCCGGTGGAAAGCGTCTGGCGCAGAACTTCCAGAACCCGCTCGCGTTTCTGTTTGCCGCCTTCTTCTGCAATCTTGTCCAGGGCGGCCCGCAAATCGTCGCGATTCAGCCCGCTATCTATGGCGATGGGCCGATCAGGCAGGGAAAGTTTCGGAGCGCGGGCCATTAGGAGAGTTTCGCTTTCAGATCATAGAGAAGATCAAGGGCCTGCCGCGGAGAGAGGTCGTTTACATCAAGCGCTGACAGAGCCTGCTCCACCTCTGAGGGCGGCGGCGGAGCGCTGGGGGCGGGACTGGCCGTAAATAAAGGAAGCCCGCCCAATAGGTCCGTCTCTTTAGCGCCGGTGTCCTTTTCAGATTCCAGCTTGCGTAAGACGTCCTGCGCCCGGTCTGTTGCGAGGCGGGGCAGCCCGGCCAGCCGCGCGACCTGCACGCCGTAGGATTTATCCGCCGCGCCCGGGCGCACGTCGTGTAAAAAGACGAGCTCGCCTTCCCAGTCCTTTGCCCGTAAAGAGGCATTACCGGCGGCGTCGAGAGTGTCGGCCAGATCCGTCAGCTCGTGATAATGGGTGGCGAAAAGCGCGCGGGATTTATTGACGCTGTGAAGATGTTCTGTTGTGGCCCAGGCTATGGACAGACCGTCAAAGGTCGAGGTTCCGCGACCTATCTCGTCCAGAATAACAAAACTTCTCTCTGTGGCCTGATTAAGGATGGCCGCTGTCTCAATCATTTCCGTCATGAAGGTTGAACGGCCTTTGGACAGATCATCCGACGCGCCGACACGGGAAAACAAGGCGTCGGCCACGCCGATATGGGCTTGCTGCGCGGAAACATATCCGCCTGCTTGCGCCAGAACGAACATAAGCGCGTTTTGGCGAAGATAGGTGGATTTACCCGCCATGTTCGGCCCCGTTATTAGGGTCAGCCGATTGGCGGGGGCTACGGGGCTGGCGTGTCCTTCCGCATTGAGTTGGCAGTCATTCGGGGTGAAATCGGCGGCGCCGGATTTTTGCAGAGCGTCGCGCACAACCGGGTGGCGGCCGGCCTTGATGTCAAAGCAAAGGCTGTCATCAATTGCGGGGCAGGACGCGCCGGTTTCGGCGGCCCACTCTGCCCAGCCGCACTGCACGTCCAGTAAGGCGAGGGCCTGGGCGCTGCGCCGTAAATCTTCGGCAAGCGCCCGCGCCTGCGCCGCAAATTTTTCAAACTCTTCGATCTCCAAAGCGCAGACTTTATCCGCCGCCCCGGAAATTTTGGCGTCCAGATCCGCCAGTTCGGTCGTGGTAAACCGAATGCCCGATACCAGAGTCTGGCGGTGAATAAACGGACTGTCCGGGCCCTTGTTCAACATGGTGTCGGCGTGTTTCGGCGAGACTTCGATGAAATAGCCGAGCACATTATTGTGTTTGATTTTCAAGGTCGGCACGCCTGATTGCTTGGCATAATCCGCTTGCAGCCCGGCGACAATTTTCCGGCTATCATCGCGCAGGGTTTTCAGCTCATCAATCGCGGGCTGCCACCCTTTGGCAATAAAGCCGCCGTCGCGGGCCTGCATCGGCACGTCGGGGGTCAGCGCTTTGCCCAGATCGCGGCGAAGCCCCGCGAGGTGTTCTTTATCACTCAGACTCAGATTTTTCAAAATCGTTTCGAGGTGAATAGGCAAAAGCAGGTCAGGGTGTTTTGCAAACTTCGCGCAAATCGCTTCGCCAACGCCCAGCGTGTCCCGGACAATAACCAGGTCACGAGGTCCGCCGCGCCCCAGACTCAGGCGGGAGGCGGCGCGGGCCAAATCTCCGCATTGGGCGAGATGGGCGCGCATAGCCTCTCTAAGGGATGGCTGGTCCACAAAAAAAGTCACAGCGTTTTGGCGGTTTTTAATCTCGGAGACGTCTATTAGCGGCCGGGCCAGATGATCTGCCAGTTCCCGCGCGCCGGCCCCTGTTTTCGTGCGGTCAATGACGGAAAGAAGCGAGCCTTTGCGCGTGCCTTTCTGGGTACGGTCAATTTCCAGGCTGGCCCGTGTGGCTGGATCAATCGCCATAAATCCGGCGGTGGCGCGGCGCGTGGGCGGCGACAGCTGGACGGGATTGCCGGCCTGCGTCAGTTCCAGATAATCCAGAAGAGCCCCAGCCGCAGAGATTTCCGCTTTTGAAAAACTCCCGAACCCATCCAGGCTCTCGACATTAAACTGTGATTTCAATTGCCGCTCCCCGGCGCGGGCGTCAAACTTTGTCCCCGCCTGCGGCGTCAGAGAGATACCGTCCAAGGGCAGTCCGGACATAAAGTCCGCGTCCTGATAAAGCGATTCGGAAAGCAGAAGCTCTCGAGGGCGTAGCGCCGCCAGCTCTGTGGCCACGCGCTGCCCGCTCATATCGGCGGTGCAGAACAGACCGTCGGAAATATCGGCCCAGGCAAGGGCAAAGTCTCCGGCCAGGGTTTTCGAAATCGCCGTGATAATATTGCGGCCGCGCGCTTCCAGCAGATTATCTTCGGACAATGTGCCCGGCGTGACGAGGCGCACCACTTCGCGGCGGACTACGGCTTTGCTGCCGCGTTTTTTTGCCTCTTTCGGGTCCTCGGTCTGTTCGCAAACCGCGACGCGGAAGCCTTTTTTGATGAGGCGCTGAAGATAGGTTTCAGACGAATGAACGGGGACGCCGCACATAGGAATGTCCTGCCCGGCATGTTTCCCGCGCTTGGTCAGCGCAATATCAAGCGCAGCGGCGGCGCGCACGGCATCATCAAAGAAAAGCTCGTAAAAATCGCCCATGCGATAAAACAGCAAAGCCTCCGGTCCCACATCCGCCTTGATAGACAGAAACTGGGCCATCATCGGCGTGACTTTCGTCGCTTTCTCTGTTGCGGTATTGGCGTTCATGACGGGCGGAAATTCGCGTATATCGGCGCGCGGCGCAAGCCCGTTTGCCTGTTATTTACGTCGCTATTTCCTTGTCCCTTATGCCTTTGGCGGCGTTTGGCCCAAAGAAGAGAAGAATAAGCGCGAAAATGATCGCCGGAATGCCGAGCGCCGCAGAGAAAAGAAAGAAAAGCTCAAACCCCATTTTCTCGGCAATAAGCCCCGTAAATCCTGACAGCGTCTTGCCGACCAGATTGAACATCGAGGACAGGAAAGCATATTGGGTCGCCGCAAATTTCAAATCACAAAGAGAGGAGAGATAGGCAATGAAAATAGTTGCGGCAAAGCCCGCCGCTAGATTATCCGCCCCGACCGTGACGAACAGATAGGCTGTTTTAGGATCTGATACGGTCGAGAGCCAGGCAAAGGCGCCATTGGTAATCACCATCAGGATAGAGCCGATTAACAGGCACCGCATCAGGCCGAACCGAATGGAAATCGCGCCGGCGACAAATCCGCCAAAGATAACCGGCCAAGGCCCGAAAAAGCTGGAGACCAGTCCAACCTGAATTTCCGTAAAACCGACAGATTGATACATGGGCTTGGCCATTGGGCCCATGGTCTTGTCGCTGATGAGATAGGTGGCCACGAGCAGAAACACCAAGGGCGTCCATTTTCCGAGCCGCGTTAGAAAGCTGAAAAAGGGTTTGACGATATACTCGACGCTGGCCTCGCCGATGGAGTCCATTTTCCGGCGAATGTCCCGGTGAGGCTCCTTGATGAAAAAGACGATGCAGCCATTCACCGCCATCACGCAGGCCATAAAAAAGTAAGCAAAATTCCAGCTCGTCAGACCGGCGACGATATAGGACAGCCCCGCGCCGATAATGGCGAGTCGATAGCCGAGGACATAAGTCGCGGCCATATTCGTCTGGCCGTCGCCCGGCGCGGCCTCTATCCGCCAGGCATCAATCGAAATGTCCAATGTTGCGCCAGATGTCGCGAGTATGACCGCCCCTAACGCCAAAAACCTGACCGACGTCCCAGGATCCGAGGACGCGATAACCAGCATCCCGCAAATTGTGCCGATAATGGCCGCGAGCATCCAGGATCTTCGATGGCCCATGGCGCGGGTCAAAAGCGGAATCTTGAGATTATCGACAAGAGGCGCCCAGAGGACTTTGGCGGTATAGGCAAGACCGATCCAGGCGAAGAAACCGATAACTCCCAGATCGACGCCTTCTTGTTTCATCCAGAAGGCGAGTTCTGAATATATCAGCATATAGGGGAGACCCGAGGCGAATCCCAGCGACATCATACCGAGCATTTTTGGCTGCAGGTAGGAGAGGAAGACTTCGCGCCAACTCCGCTTCGGTTTCGTCATATCCGCTGTGCTCATGACCTGTCTTTGCCTATTTCAGACAGAGGCGTCCAGTGAGTTTTGGAGTTAAAGAAGAGACGCGACTACGCTGCGTCTTTTTTAGCCTGATCTCCGGTCCAGGTTCTAACCATCTGAGTCAGTTCTTCGGCGCTGACGGGTTTCGTCATGAAATCATTCATGCCGGAATCAAAACAGGCGTTCCGGTCATCATCAAAGGCGTTGGCGGTCAGGGCGATAATCGGCAGCTCTTTCGTGACATTCGGCAGAGCCCGGATTTTACGGGT
This sequence comes from Litorimonas sp., assembly GCA_029936425.1. Classification (GTDB taxonomy): domain Bacteria; phylum Pseudomonadota; class Alphaproteobacteria; order Caulobacterales; family Maricaulaceae; genus Litorimonas. The sequence continues at coordinate 76,041 of JAPYSU010000009.1, read as the reverse complement.
CGCCTCCAGGCCGTCCATATTCGGCATACGCATATCCATGAAAATCAGATCATAGCTCTGGCTTTTCATGGCTTCGACGGCCAATACGCCGTCCTCCACCGTTTCAACGGTATGGCCTTCGGCTTCGAGCAAGGTCCGCGTCAGAAGGGCGTTAATGGCATTGTCCTCGGCCAGAAGAATGCGTTTTTCAGGGCCTTGGGAGGCGGCGTTATCAGACGCGGGCCCTGTTTGGGGCACTTCTGCGCTCTCTCCGCCGCTAGTCTCCGGAGCCGTGGTTTTCGCGGGGGGCGTCTCTTCTTCCACTCCTAGTGCCTTGGCAATGACGGCGTCCCGCCAATTATTCCCTAGAACGGCGCTGTTTTCTTCCAGAGGTAAAGCGCGTCGTTCAAAATCGCGTTGTTCCCTCTTCTCTGCTTCTGACGGAGAGGTTTGAGCCGCATAACCGGTTTCGGAAGACGTTTGAGACTGCGCGTTCGGATTTGAGGCCTCAGGTCCCTGGCTTGCGCCCTCTTCCTCTGCAGCGGGGGCGTCTTCTGACGCCATATTGGCAATCGCCTGAAAATCCTGCTGTTCCTGAGAAACCGGGGGCTGCTCTGTCTTTGGCGGCAGGGCGGGCTCTGTCACCGCATTCGCGTCTTGATACTCTGACGTTTCCTGCGCCGCTGCGGGCGTCGATAAAGGCTCATATTCCTGCGATGTATCGGCCGGAGCCGCGTTATCATGGGCGTCATGAGGCTGCTCGGGCGCAGTGTCATATGCCGGGTCGGGATAAGAGGCTGGCTCCGGTTCTTCATAAGCGGGCTGGTGCGAGGCTTGCTGCTGGGCGGCCAGTTGGTGCGGCGCCGAATCTTGAGACTGCGGAGTTTGCGGTTGCGGCGCTTCTACGCTGACAAAAGGGCTAACATTCCTTGCCAGAGCGAACGCCGTTCCATCAGGGGCGCTTTGTTCAATCCAGTCGTAAATGTCTTCGGACTGATTCGGGTCCTGTGACGGCATGCGGGTTTCGAATCGGTAGGGCACGGGGTAGGCCCCGGGTTCGGTCGGCTGCGGAGCCGGCCAGCCTTGCAGCACATTTCCGGTCCAGGCTTCGACAGTCCCTCCGTAAAGCTGCAAAAACGCAGCATTAATGAAGAGAATACGGCCCTGTGAATCGCGCTTCATGACAGGATCTGGCCAGAGCCAGAACTGCGCCGCGATGGATTCATGTGATGACATATGCACCCTTCTTGCCCCAAAATAGGAGTGATTTAGGATGTAATGTGCCTGTTTAATCTAAAAAATAGGTTACTAAATCTGGAAAAACCTTAACTTTTTTGTGATGTCCCGAAAAAGCGTCAGGAATAATAGGGGTTTTTAGAATGCCGCGAAGCGGAGCGTGCATATTGCCCCGCATCTGGATGAGCCAGCTTTTGCCCGCTGATTAACCCTTTTCTCGCCCGTCGATGGGACAGGCTTTCGGCAATGTGAAGCCGGCGGATTTGTTCGGATCCGGCCAGATCGGCCAGAGTGCGGGCCACCCGCAGGACGCGGTGATAGCCGCGCGCAGTAAGGCCCAGGGTTTCTGCCGCCTGAATGAGTAATTTTCGGCCATCAGAATCGGGCTCCGCGACATGATCCAGACGGTCTTGAGGCAATTCGGCATTGGTCACGCCGCCATTGCGGTCCATTTGAATTCGCCTCGCCCGGGCCACGCGGTCAGCCACCTCTTTCGTGCCCTCTTTGGACGGCGGCAGGGCAAGGTCGGCCGGCGTGACAGCCGGGACGTCAATTTGAATATCCATCCGGTCCATGAACGGGCCGGAGATGCGCGCCTGATAATCGGCCGCGCAGCGAAGGCCGCGCCGGCACGCGACGCCGTCCGCGCCGCCGCTTCCGCAGCGGCAGGGATTCATGGCGGCAATAAGCTGAAACCGCGCGGGATAGCGGACATGAGCATTGACGCGGGCGACCGAAATTTCTCCGGTCTCTAATGGCTGGCGCAGACTGTCCAGAACGGTCGGCGTAAATTCCGGTAACTCGTCGAGAAACAAGACGCCGCGATGCGCCAGAGAGGCTTCGCCGGGTTTGGCCTTGTTTCCGCCGCCGACCATAGCCGCCATGGAGGCGCTGTGATGCGGGGCGCGGTAGGGCCGCGCGCGGGACAGCTGCCCCCGATTTAAAAGCCCCGCCACGGAATGCACCATGGACACATCCAGAAGTTCATTGGCCGAGAGCGGCGGCAGGAGACCGGGCAGACGTTCTGCGAGCATGGATTTACCAGAGCCGGGCGGCCCCACCATCAGCAGATTATGCCCGCCCGCGGCCGCGACTTCGAGCGCCCGCTTGGCCGTTTCCTGTCCGCGAACGTCGCGCAGGTCCACGCCTGTTTCGGGGTCCAGCATCTGACCCGGCTGGGGCCGTGAGAGCACTTGCGTGCCTTTGAAATGGTTCATGATTTGGACAAGCGTTTGCGGCGCAAGCAAAGGAAGGTCCCCTGCCCACGCGGCCTCTGCCCCGTTGGGCTCAGGGCAAATCAGTCCGAAATCATGGCTATTGGCCATCACCGCCGCCGGGAGCGCGCCGGGAACAGGGGCAATCGTGCCGTCCAGCGCCAGCTCGCCAATGGCGACAAAGTCTTCAATCGCGTCGGAGGGTATAGCGCCGATCGCGGCCATAAGGCCGAGCGCTATCGGCAGATCGTAATGCGCGCCCTCCTTGGGCAAATCCGCCGGCGCCAGATTAATGATCACGCGCTTTCCCGGAAGGAAAAGACCGAGCGAGGCAAAGGCGGCGCGCACGCGTTCGCGTGATTCGGCCACCGCTTTATCGGCCAGTCCGACAATATTGAATATGGGGCGAGAGGCGGACGAGACCTGAACCTGCACATCGACGCGGCGCGCTTCTGCGCCTTCGAAAGCCACTGTTTGTATCCGTGCCACCATGATGCGCCCTTTCTGCGCTTTAAAGTAAGCAGAACAAAAAGAACAAATCAAGAACTTATTTAAAGGGATTTATGAAAAACTGAACGGATTAAGCAAGGCCCACACAACGCAAAGCCCGGAACTTATCGGCGCCATGCGGAAAAATGAGAGGCTGCTCGGCATGCCGCAAAGGATCGCGCATACGATAACCCTGAGAGGAGCGGTCCAGAATGACCGCCCAGTGAGACCGTCCATTGGGCAGGTAGAACTGAACCAGCGGATAATAGCCGTCTACAATGCACTGATTGATCAGGCCCGCATCCACGCTTTTATAAAACCTCGCCTTGGCCTGCCCATCGGTGACTTTGCGAATGCCGTCCCAGATAAGCCAGCCGCGCGGCGTGAAACTATCGGCCTGCGTCAGCCGCCGATTAAGATCAGACGGATCGGTTTTAAAACCCAGATTGACCAGGGCCATGCTGGTGGCGGTGACGAGACATCCATCGGCCCCTAGCGTTCCGTCAGAGCGGCCAAGCTGCTCATGCGCCCAGCGGCGATCCTTTTGGTAAAAGGCCACACGGTCGGGCAGGGCCGTCTGGCTTTGCAGAGGGCGTTTTACGGTGGGGGAGGCGACGCCAGCTGTGGAGGAGGCGCGTTTTGGCGTGCTACCGCAGGCCACAAGCAAGAGCGCCAGAGCGCTTATTAAAATCCATCTCAACATAGAGAGCATGTAGCGCCGAAGGTTTAAAAGAGGGTTAGGAAAAAGAGGCCGCCCCACGCTTTCCTTTGTTTTTGTTCAGCGGCGGCTTAGTCCACGCAGAGGCCAGGCTGAACTTTTCCGCCGAGCACTTCGGAATAGCAGCCAAAGGGATTATTGGTTTTCTGGCATTGGCCGCTCACCGCGTTGCTGTCCTTGCCGCCGACGTCCGTCACGCATTTTCCCTGACAATTGGAACTGTCGATGCAGATATTTCCGCCGTCGGAATAGGTCATGGTGCAGCGCTCCGCGCCCAAAATTCCGGCGCGTTCGACAAAGCCGCCCTGAGAGACGCACTTGGCGCGGTCCTCTGCGCTCAGGGTTCTGTCATTCTCCGGAGGCGGCGCAGGCGTCGGAGGAATGGGCGGCGTCAAGGGGTCTGACGGGGTTTGAGTAGGGTCCAAAGTCTGAGCCGATAAAGCGGTGAGACTGTAAAGCTTTTTCAGCCGATCGCCATTGTGGCTTATCCGGGACATGGAGTTACGAACATCCAATTCAATCAGTATTTGGCGGTTCATATCAAACAGGTAAATAGACTCGTTATCATGCCCAATCTGTTGAAACTCGAATATCTGGCCGGACTCGCTGCGTTCTATCCAGGTCTTTGCACCGCGTTTTTCAAAAGCTCCATTTTGATAGGCCGCGCGGGTAAGCGTGTCCGGTCTTGGCGTTTTTTTCGCCGGGCCTGGAGCCGGGACTTTTTTGCCGGGCGGGCTGTAATTTGGCGGCGGCATACGCTCCACTGGGTTGCCGCGACCTTCCTGCGCCGCCGTCATAATTGGGTCAATTTTGGTGATGCGGTAAAGCTGCGCCATCGGGTGGCCCGGCCACTGACCTGAAATGGTTTTCGCGTCCAGCCGGATAAGAAGTTCGACACGACCCGTGTCATTTATCAAGCGCAAACTCTGCGTGTCATAGGATTTCGTTCTGAACTGGTACCTTTCCGCCCCGCGGAAATCATATTCCGTCCAGACATCGAAATTGTCCAAATCCTGTACCAATCTCCCGCCGACAAAATGAATGGTGTGAAGCGGCACGCGCGGCGCGTCGATTTCAACTGCGGCCTGAGCCGAGACGGAAAAGAAGGCGGCGCTCAAGCTCAACGAAAAACAGGCGAGTAGGGCGATGGCCGCCTGCCGCCCCTGACGCGCCAGAGTTGATAGCCCGGAGAGACGAGATAAACGCTTCATAATACTCACCTTAATTTGTTACCAAACCAAACTCTGCCGCCTTTATGATTACACTATACCACAAATCTTGACCCAAATTTAAGCGTCTTCAAGCGTTTTCGGGGTTTTATAATAGAGTTTCAACCCATTTGCCGTGCTCATGGAGTCGGATTGCGTGTTCATGACGGTCCGCAGGCGATCCAGAATCAGCGTATCAATCGTGATAATCAATCCCGTCACATAAGTCGCATATTCAGCGGAAACACCCTGGCTGACCAGAATTTCCTGCAAGAGAACGACAGAGGCGGACGGCGTCCCGGCGGCGGCTGTTGCGAAAATGAGGGACTGGAAGCCGACAACCACCATTTCGCCCAGGCCGAACTCAAGACCAAAGGCTTTCATCGTATAAAGCGAGAGAAGCAGCAGTCCAATCAAGGTGCCGACCATATTGATTGTCGCGCCGATGGTGAAAAACGGCGTGCTTTCATCCCCATTTGCGCCCAGCTGATCACAGGCGACTTTCGTAGCTGGAAGGGTAGCGATAGAGCTGGAGGTGGAAAAGGCCACCAAGGCTTGCGGCAGGACGGCCCGCAAGACGAAAGCAATACCGTGTCCCTGAATAGCGGCTGTGACCAGCACCATGGTTATCCAGATAAAGCCCATGGCAAAAAGATAGGGCAATAGAATTGACACGAGAATAGTCAGCGTTTCCACACCGCCCGGTTTGTTCAGGGCGAGCGTAACAGAGCCGAAAACCGCGAGAGGAATCGTGATCTGAAGGAACTTTCGGAATCCGGCGATAAAGAGGTCCGACATCTGGTCGGCCTTTTCTCCGAGGTCGATTTTCTTCAGTGCCAGACCGAAAATAAGGCCGGCATAGATGGAAATCATCAGAGCAGAGGTCAGGACATTATAAATCTTGATCGCGAAGGGCGTGGCCGCCAGTCCGGCGCCGCTACCGGCCGTCGCAGACGGGGCAGGCAGAGGGTTTAAGCCTGAAAAGATAAAATAGCCAAGAATGGCGAGAGTCATGCCGATGAGCGAGAAGCCGACAAAAAACCCTAAAACCCGAATGAACTTTGCGCCCATACCGCCGCGCGAAATCGCAACGGAACTGGCAATACTCATGATGATAAGAGCGTACATGAGAGGGGCAAGCGGAACGAAGAGAGCGTCTTTGGCCAGCGCGGCAATTGATTTGGCCAGGGTTACGTTTCCAACCATAATCGGCTCGGCGAGAAATGAGGCCCCCAAAGCCCAAAGTCCAAAGGCGAGACCCGCCGCCACAACCACCAAAAGCAGAAGCGACGTGTTATAAAGACGTTTCAACATATATTTCTAATCCCTTTAAATCCCCAAAGGCCTCATGCCCTCAAGCCGCTGATTATTTCGACTTTTTTATTTGAACGACACTAGCCAGAAATTTCAAAGCGGAGCAAGGGCTGAAATTCAACTGCGCCTCACGAAAGCAGGAGGGCAGGCTGCAAGAGAGAAGAAAATATACGTAAGCTTTAACCCACCCTTTACTCTCGTCCTTCACACTCTCTTAAGATTAAAGGACAAATTTCTTATGACACCACCCCCTTCCGCCACGGCCCAGAATGAGATGGCTTATGATCCGGAGATGGTTCATGCCATGATGGCAGAGCTGGAGGCGGCGCAGATCGGCCCGTTTCAACGGGCGGCCAAGGCGCTTATCCTGATCGCGGTTTCGGCGTTTATTTTGCTCTCCGTTATCAGCTATAATCCATTTGACAACACAATGGATACGGCGGGCATTGGCGAGACTACGAACTGGCTGGGCACGCCGGGGGCGGGTTTTGCCAACTGGGCCATGCAGTTTCTGGGACTCGGCTCAATCCTGGCGGGCCTTCTGACGCTATTTACCGGGGTCCGGGCGCTTATTCGTCCGCGCCCCTATTTGAACAGATGGGACAGACTTCGACGCTTCAGTCTTTGGGCCGGAACAATTATTTTCGGGACCGCGACCGTGGCGGCGTTCCCCATTTCGCAGAACTGGCCCATGGCCACGGGACTTGGCGGCTGGATTGGCGATCTGATTTTCCTCAATCTGCGAGGATTGGTCGAGCCTTTCAACATTCCTTTCACACCCGCGATTATTGCCTCTCTCACCTTTATTCTGGCTGTCTTCTGTCTGGGTCGTTTCATGCGGATCGTGGCCAAGGACCTCGTCGACGTTATGGACGCTGCGGGTCTTGTCTGGGCCTATATCCGTATGGGCCTGGATCATGTGGCGGTTTTCCTCGCAAAAGTTTTCCGCAAATTATTCAAAACCGCTTATGTCGATGATCTGGCAGAACCCGCCGGAACGTCCAATCTCTTTCGGGACATTCCGGACGAAAAACCGGCTCCGATCTCCGTAAAAACGCCGGCCTATGCGGCTCCAGTGTCCGCCCCTAAACCCGCCCCTGCCAAAAAGAAAAAGAAGACCAAAAAGAAAGCCGCCAAACCAAAACAGCCGGAGTTCAACTTCCCCGAAGGCTCGGATTTTGTCCTGCCGGGACTGGACCTGCTCAAAACACCGCCGCCGCGTGCGGATCATCATGACCATGCCGCCCTGCAGAAGGCCGCAGAGCATTTGCATCAGGTCATGGGCGAATACGGCATTGAAGGCGAGATGCGTGACGTGCGCCCCGGCCCTGTTGTGACATTATTTGAATTTGAACCTGCTCCCGGCGTAAAAAGCTCGCGCGTTATTAATTTGGCCGGAGACATTGCCCGGAACATGTCCGCCAAATCCGCCCGGATTGCCGTTGTGCCCGGACGCAACGCCATGGGCGTGGAAATGCCGAATAAACGGCGAGAGACCGTCTGGCTGAAAAACATGCTCGCCTCGGATACATTCGTGAACTCCGACGCGACCCTGCCTTTGATCATGGGCGAAGATATTGGCGGAGAGCCATTTGTTGCCGATCTGGCCAAGATGCCGCATTTGCTGGTCGCCGGTACAACAGGCTCGGGTAAATCCGTGGCCGTCAATTCCATGATATTATCTCTGATGTACAAGCTGACGCCCGATCAGTGTAAGTTCATCATGATTGATCCGAAAATGCTCGAATTATCCGTTTATGACGGCGCGCCGCATTTGCTGGCCCCGGTTGTAACAGAGCCGAAAAAGGCTGTGGTGGCCCTTAAATGGACCGTGCGGGAGATGGAAGACCGCTACCGCAAAATGTCCAAAGTCGGCGTCCGCAACATGGAAGGCTTCAATGAACAAGTTGCAGAATTCAAAGCCAGCGGCGAAACCCTGACCAAAACCACCATGACCGGTTACAATAAGGAAACGGGCGAGCCGGAATATGAAACCGAAGAGCTGGAATTCGAGCCCATGCCGAATATCGTGGTCGTCATTGACGAAATGGCGGACCTGATGATGGTCGCCAAGAAGGAGATTGAAGGCTCGGTTCAGCGTCTGGCGCAAATGGCCCGGGCGGCAGGCATTCACATGATTACGGCGACCCAGCGCCCCTCAGTGGACGTTATTACCGGAACCATCAAAGCCAACTTCCCCACGCGGATTTCCTTCCGCGTCGGCTCTACCATTGATAGCCGGACTATTCTCGGCGAGAACGGCGCTGAGCAGCTCCTCGGCAATGGCGATATGCTCTATATGGGCACAGGGCGTCCGCGCCGTTTCCACGGGCCGTTTGTCTCGGACGGCGAGGTGGAACGCGTGGCAAAGTTTGTCAAAGCCCAGGGCGCGCCGAGCTATCTCGAGGATATTACGACCGAGCGGGAAGAAGATGATTCGAGCGGCAGTTCCTCCGGCAGCGGGGATGAGGAAGGGTCTCTCTTTGATCAGGCCGTGGCCATCGTCGCCCGCGACCGCAAAGCGTCCACCAGCTATATTCAGCGCAAGCTTTCCATCGGTTACAACCGCGCCGCGGATCTGATTGAGCGTATGGAAGGCGAAGGCATGATCAGCGAAGCGGCCTCCGGCGGCAAACGCGAAATCTTCTTGCCGGATCAAGAGGCTTTCTAAAGAGTTTGGTTGCAAGCCGATTACGTTCGCACAAAACTTGTTCGCCGGAGCGTGTCGCTAACCCCCTGTTCTAATTAAGTGGAACATTTCCATCTTTCGTGTATATTTAATTATAGCGGGAGATTTATGAAGTTTTTTAACGAGATGATGGCCGATGAGATTTCGGCAAGAGAACCCTACCAGTTATATAAAGACTGGTTCGATTCACAGGACCCAAAAGCCCTAAAACGAAAATCCGCCGAGGCGGAAGCCGTTTTCCGGCGGACCGGAATCACCTTTAATGTCTACGGCAAGAAAGACGCGGAAGAGCGTCTTATCCCATTCGATATCGTGCCAAGAATTATTGGCGCGCGCGAGTGGACGAAACTGACCAAGGGCATTGATCAACGCGTTCGCGCCATAAATGCGTTTCTTCACGACATTTATCACAAGCAGGAAATTCTGAAAGCCGGGCGAATCCCCCAACATCTTATCGAAAACAACGAAGCTTATTTGCCGCAAATGATCGGGGTCACCCCGCCCGGCGGCGTCTATACCCATATTGTCGGGATAGACATTGTCCGAACAGGCGAGAGTGATTTTTATGTTCTCGAAGATAATGCCCGCACGCCTTCCGGCGTCTCTTACATGTTGGAAAACCGCGAGACGATGCTGCAAATGTTTCCGGACCTCTTTGCGCAAAACCGCGTGCAGCAGGTCAGCGATTACCCTCATTCCCTGCGGCGGTCCTTATCGGACTGCGCGCCGCCGGCCTGTAAAGGCAAGCCGGTTCTCGGCGTCCTGACGCCCGGCATTCATAACTCTGCCTATTTCGAACATGCCTTTCTGGCCGACCAGATGGGCGCGGAGCTGGTCGAAGGACATGACATTAAAATAGAAAACGGTCGGGTCTGTATGCGCACCACTGAAGGGTATGAGCCGATTGACGTGCTTTATCGCCGCGTCGATGACGACTATCTTGACCCGCTGAATTTCAATCCGGAGTCCATGTTGGGCGTGCCGGGTATAATGGATGTTTACCGCGCAGGCGGCATTACGATTGCCAATGCGCCGGGGGCCGGCATCGCCGACGACAAGGCCATCTATTCCTATATGCCGGACATTATTGAATTTTACACGGGCGAAAAAGCCTTGCTCGAAAATGTGCCGACCTGGCGCTGTTCGGAAGCGGAGTCTCTGGCCTATGTGCTGGAGCATTTGCCCGAACTCGTCGTCAAGGAAGTCCACGGCTCCGGCGGCTACGGCATGCTGGTTGGACCGGCCGCAAGTAAAAAGGAGATCGCGGAGTTTCGGAAAAAACTCGAAGCCAAGCCCGGCAATTATATTGCCCAGCCGACCCTGGCCCTCTCCACCACACCCGTTTTCACGAAATCGAAGCTGGCGCCGCGCCATGTCGATTTGCGTCCCTTTATTCTGGTGAGCCCGAACAATATCAATATTACGCCGGGCGGCCTCACCCGTGTCGCGATGAAAGAGGGGTCCCTTGTGGTGAATTCCTCTCAAGGCGGCGGCACCAAAGACACTTGGGTGTTGGAGGACTAGATATGTTAGGAAAAACAGCAAATGGCCTCTTCTGGATGTTCCGTTATCTGGAACGCAGCGAAAATATTGCCCGCCTTGTCGAGGCCGGCTTTCGTATGGCGCTTACCCGTTCTCAGAGACAGGGCGGCGACTGGTCCTCTATTTTGACGACAGCGGGACTGCTCGAATCATATGAAGAAAAATATGATGATTTCGAAAATAAATCGGTCGTCGATTTTCTTCTCCGGGACCGGACAAACCCCTCCAGCGTCTTGTCGAGCATGGCAGAGGCGCGCAGAAACGCCAGGCTCGCCCGGACGGCGCTGACAAGAGAAGTCTGGGAAGCGGTGAACGCCTCTTGGCTAGAGCTCAGTGATATCCTGAAAAACTCCATTAGAGACAAGGAACGCATTCCTGACATCTTGGCAATTATCCGGCGGCAAAGCGCTCAGGTTCAAGGCGCGGTGCACGGCACAATGCTCCGAAATGATATTTACGACTTCACGCGTCTCGGCACGTTCGTTGAGCGAGCGGATAACACGGCCCGCATATTGGATGTTAAATATTATGTGCTCCTCCCTTCAGCTTCCTCTATCGGTAGCTCACTCGACAATGTTCAGTGGGAGACGATTTTGCGCTCCGTCTCGGCCCAACAGGCCTATCGCTGGCTGCATCAGGGCGAGCCAACGGCGTCAGCCATCGCCAAATTTCTAATTCTAGATCAGTGCATGCCAAGGTCGCTGACATTTTGCGTCAAGGAAATGGATTTGAATTTACGCTATCTCAATCAGGAATACGGCCAGACGTCTTCTGCGTCTGAATTGGCCAAAGCCCTCAAGGAAGATATGAAATCAAAGACGATCGAAGAGATTTTCGATTCCGGCCTTCATGAATTTATCGGTGAGTTTCTGCAGCGCAATATCGCCATAGCCGGACAAATCGAGACAGATTACAGGTTCTTCGCCTAATGCAGCTCTCCATCTCCCATAGCACGATTTACAAATTCAAACACTCGCCCAGTTATGGCCTGCAGCAGCTCCGGCTCACCCCGAAAAGTAATAAGGGGCAGACGACGCTGGATTGGAGTCTCGAGGTCACAGGCGGCGAGATACAGGTCGACTTTCTTGATGAAAACGCCAACCGTGTTCACCTGGTGGCGATAGATCCGAATTCGACGGAGATAGAAATCAAATCCAGCGGCACGCTTGATATAGAAAACAATCACGGCGTGATCGGCGCTCAAAAAGGGTTTGCTCCGCTTTGGTATTTTCACAGGCAGACGCCTCTGACCGAACCCAAAGCCGGCGTAAAATCCCTTCTGAAAGAGCTAGGGGATGATTTACAGGATCCGGTCGCGGGGTTTCATGCTCTTTCAAAATTGATCGGTGCCAAAGTGAATTATGAAACCGGCGAAACCGATTCTGTGACAACCGCTGAGGAAGCTATCGGGCTGGGCAAAGGCGTCTGTCAGGATCACGCCCATATTTTCATTTCCGCGGCGAGAGAAGCGGGCTTTCCGGCGCGATATGTTAGCGGCTATCTTATGATGAATGACCGCATTGACCAGGACGCGACGCATGCCTGGGCCGAAGTGCACATCCCGTCTCTCGGCTGGGTCGGATTTGACGTCTCCAACGGCATCTCCCCTGACGACCGTTATGTACGCATCGCGACTGGATTAGACTATAGTCAAGCGGCGCCGGTTTCAGGTATGATTTACGGCGGGGGCGGCGAATCGCTGCGTGTGGATATTCAGGTTCAACAGCAATAATATAAGAGACTAACCCATGACCTATTGTGTCGGCCTGGCCTTGAAAAAAGGCTTGGTATTCATGTCCGATACCCGCACCAATGCGGGCGTCGATGATGTGTCCACTGTCAAAAAACTACGAAGCTGGTGCGTCGAAGGCGACCGCGTCATTACGCTTTTGACGGCGGGCAATTTGGCGACAACCCAGTCTGTTGTCAGCCTGTTGGATGAACGCTCGCTTTCCCCGGAAAATCGCGACCCGTCCATTCTGAAACTGCCGACCATGTTTCAGGTGGCAAAGCTCGTCGGCAGCACATTGAAAGAAGTTATCGCCGATAATGCGGATACCGGGCAAAAGGCCGATAGCACTTTTAACGGCACAATCATCCTCGGCGGCCAGATAAAGGGCATGGCGCCCCGTCTGTTCCTGATTTACCCGGAAGGCAATTTCATCGAAGCCGGAGACGACGCGCCGTTTTTCCAGATTGGCGAAACAAAATATGGCAAGCCCATTCTGATCCGGACTTATGCGCCGGATATGTCCTTTGAAGACGCCGTCAAACTGCTTTTGCTTTCCTTTGATTCGACCATTAAAGCCAATCTCTCAGTCGGGATGCCTCTGGATCTTCAGATCTATGAAAAAGACAGTCTGAAACTCGGCAAAACGCGCCGGATTTTGGCCGATGATGACTATTTCCAGAAAACCTCCAAGGGGTGGGGTGAATCCTTGCGGGCCGCCTTCCAGTCCATGCCGAATTATGATTTCGGAGCGGACTAAACTAAACACTTCCCCCAAGCAGATGGGGCCGTTAAACCCGTTCCCATGACCGACCTATTGAAAGTTTCAGTTCTTGGCGCAGATGGCCGTATGGGGCGCGCCGTTATTTCCGCTTTGTCAGAGACTGAGGGCGTGAAACTCGTGGCGGCGTTAACCCATTCGGAAAGCGCTGATCTAGGCAAAGACAGTGTGGCGCTGGCCGACGCCAAAGGCGAGCCCGTTATCCTGACGGATGATATGACGGCGGCGCGCAAGAGCGATGTGATTATTGATTTTTCTGCCCCCAAGGCCAGCCTCACCGCGGCGGAAGCCATCAAAAATAGCGGCGTAAGAGCCATTATTAGCGGAACCACCGGCATGAGCGCGGCGCAATCAGAAGCTTTTCATAAGACGTGCGAGGGCATCGTGCTGCTACAATCCGGCAATTTTTCACTCGGCGTGAATATGCTTGAAGCCTTGGTCGAACTCGGCGCCAATAAGTTACGCGAAGGCTGGGATATTGATGTGCTGGAAATGCATCATCGCCACAAGGTGGACGCGCCGTCCGGGACTGCTCTCATGTTGGGACGCGCAGCCGCGAAGGGACGCAATGTCGAGCTGGAGACGGTACAAAAACTCTCCCGCGAAGGCCAGACCGGGGCCAGACCCGAAGGCGAGATTGGATTTGCCACCTTACGCGGCGGCGGGGTCATCGGCGAACATGCCGTCAAAATTGCCTCGGAACTGGAAATGCTGACGCTGTCCCATTCCGCTTTTGACAGGTCGGTTTTTGCCAAAGGCGCGGTGAGCGCGGCGATCTGGGCGGCCAAGCAAGCGGCGGGCCGCTATGACATGAAAGATATGCTAGGCCTCTAATCCGGCCGGAGCTTCCATTTCTTTTGCAATTTCCTGGCTCAGCGTGCCCGGCGCGCGGCGATGAAAAGTGCGGGCACCCAGATAGCCAATGCCTGCCCAGGCGGCGAGAACCAACATGTAAATGGAAAACTGCCAAACGAGAAAACCCGGCTCGAAGACACGAGACCGTCCGGTAAATTGATAGAGCTGTTCCAATAGAAAAGAAATAATCACGAACAGGACCGGCGTTGACAGGACGATTGCTGCCAATGTTGCGGCCACATAGAGCGGCGCGCGCGGATTATGCAGGCGGCGATAAACGCTCAAATAGCCGTCTTTGGAAAGGCCGTGCACTGACATCCCGTTCTGGATCTTATAATCGTAATCATCGCGGGCGTCCTGCGCCACGGTCCTATAGCCCCACGCTGCGCGCAGGCCGTAAACAGCTATAATGGCCCCTAAAATAACGAGGGCCCAGACAAATGAAATTCCGTGAACGACTGGCATTTGAGTTATATGGTAACGTTTCGCTTGCTGTGCAAGATTTTTCCTGAGAGCTTTGACATCTCGCCGCAAAGACGATGCGTATGAGCTTATAGTCAGGGACGTCTTGCAACGCGTGCCCATCCTGTTTATCGCAAAAGAAATAATTTCAGTAGAAAGATATTCATGTCCGCTCCCAAAATTGCCCTGATTTGTGGGTCCCTTCGTAAGGACTCAATCAACAAAAAACTGGAACTCGCTTTGGAAAAACGCCTTAAGGCGGATGGAGCGGAGCCGGTCCGGATTGATCTCGGGGCGTATGACCTTCCGCTTTATCATGGGGATCTGGAGCTTCCGGACGGCGTCAAGCGCCTGGTAACAGACCTGACGGCCTGCGACGGGGTTATCGTCGTGACGCCGGAATATAATGGCGGCCTCCCGCCGCTTTTGAAAAACGCGATCGATTGGACCTCAACCTTCAGCACCGATCACTTTACAGGCCCGGTCTGGGGGCTTGCCTCCTGCACGCCCGGCCCGATGAGCGGAATCATGTGTATGCGCCAGCTTAATTATATCCTGATGCGTGTTGGCACCGAAGTTGTCCCGACTCAGGTCGGGGTCGGCAACGCGGCATCTGCCTTTGATGAAGACGGTCATTTGGTGGCGGAGCCCTCCTCCGGCTTGGCAGAAAAAATGATGGCATCGCTCTTCCTGCGGATAAAGCAGAAAGCCGCGATTCAATAGATCCGTGGCCAAGAAGGAAAAGCTCTATAAGGATTTGCCGCGCCCGCGTCTGAACCGCGCGCAAATCGCAGAAATATATGCGCATTTGCGCCGTCTTGACCCCTCTCCGAAAACCGAACTGAACTATTTCAATCCCTTCACGCTCGTTGTAGCGGTGGCTCTGTCGGCGCAATCGACAGATGTCGGCGTGAACAAGGCAACGACGGCTTTATTTGCCAAAGCCGATACTCCGGAAAAGATGGTGGCGCTCGGCGAGGACGTGGTGCGCGACCACATCAAAACGATTGGCCTTTACAAGAATAAAGCCAAAAATGTCGTGGCGCTCTCTCAAATGTTGATCGACGATTTCGGGTCTGTCGTGCCGCAGACGCGAGACGAGCTGATAAATCTGCCGGGGGTGGGGCGAAAAACCGCCAATGTCGTCATGAACGAAGCCTTTGGCCACCCCACCATGGCGGTGGATACGCATATTTTCCGGGTCGCAAACCGGACGGGGATGGCGCCGGGCAAGGACCCATATGAGGTCGAGCTCAATCTGCTGCGCGTCACGCCGGAAGAATTTGCGCTAGGCGCGCATCATTGGCTCATTCTGCATGGGCGCTATACCTGCGTTGCGCGAAAGCCGAAATGCTATAATTGCGCCATTTCCGGGATCTGCAAATTTACCCCGAAAACCGAAGCGCCTTAAGCCCGGTCTACCGCTGAATAAAATTCATAAAAAACCCCTTGCGTAATTGTCAAACTGGCCCTAAATGCCGCTTCGACGAAAAGCGAGCTACAGCGAGCCCTTAACATTTGCCCTAACCGGTTTTGCTTGGGAAATCTGTCAGCCGAAAAGAGCCTGTCTCTTTTAATAGCCGCCACCGTCTTGGTTTTGTTTGGGTTCGGGCGATAATGCCCGGCACGATTGGGATTGAGAACTCTGGTATGGCACAAACTGCTATATACCGCGAATTGAGTGCATCCATCTCCTTGCAGGCGCAGCAAGGGGACACGTTTCTGTCGTCTAAACATCAAGATTATCTGGCCGCTATCGCGGAATTCATCAGTGTGGTGCGGGCCCTCTAAGTTTTAGAGGGGACCCGCCGAAAATACGTCACGACGAGGCGAGTGTCTCGTTAGATTTTGTATTTTTCCGGACGATTGTCCGGCCTGACTGAAGACCCCGACCATGAACACAGTTTTTGATTTTGCAGCCTCGTTAAAACCTACCGCTCTGCAGCCTTATGGCCTGCCGACATTCCGCACCTCTGCGGAGGCGATTGCGGCTTATCGCGGAGATGATCAAATCTATGCGCTCTATCCGCGCAAGATTGAGGCCGCGGCGCGCCTGTTCCTTGGTGGTTTCCCGGGGCATGTGCTCTATGCGGTCAAAGCCAACCCGCATCCCTCGCTTCTTCAAATCCTCTGGGATGAAGGCGTGCGACGTTTCGACGTGGCGTCCTTGCGCGAAGCTGCGCTTGTGCGGGATCTGTTTCCGGCGGCGGAACTGTTTTTGATGCACCCGGTCAAATCGCGCGCGACCATTTCCGGCGCATATGCCCAGGGCGTTCGCAATATGTCCTTTGATCACGAGGACGAACTTCAGAAAATCATTGATTGCACGGACGAGGCCGCAGACCTTCATCTGCACCTCCGCCTCGCTTTGCCGAAAAAAGACACGGCGATGCCGCTCTCCGGCAAATTCGGCGCCGGTTTTGACGACGCCCTTGCGCTGTTGAAATCCGCCCGTCCGGTCGCGGCCAAGCTTGGTCTTTGCTTTCACGTCGGATCGCAATGTCTCGACGCCGAAAACTATGACGCGGCGCTGCGTTATGCGCGCAAGCTGGTCGACCTCTCAGGTGTTCAAATCGACTCCATCGATGTCGGCGGCGGCTTTCCGGTCGCCTATCCGGATATGCCGATTGCGCCGATGGAAACCTATTTCGACGCCATCCGCGAGAGCCTGACCGATACTGGATTTGACGGGCTGGAAGTTTACGGCGAGCCGGGGCGCGCGCTTTGCGCCGAGGGCGGCGCCACACTGGCCCGCATTGAGCTTCGTAAAGGCAAAGACCTGTATCTGAATGACGGAACTTACGGGTCTTTATTTGACGCGGGCCAATTTGCATGGAAGTTTCCTGTCCGTCTGCACCGCAATCATCCGCCCGCGCCTGCAGTCAATCAGATCGGCTTTCGCTTTTTCGGGCCGACCTGCGACAGTGCAGACACCATGAACGGGCCGTTCTATCTGCCCGCCGATGCCTGCGAAGGCGACTGGATTGAGGTGCAAAACCTCGGCGCTTACGGCCAGACCCTGGCCACACAATTTAACGGATTTCATTCCAGCCACACCGTGGCCATTCTCGAAGACTAACTGAAAGCTTCAAACATGACTAAAAACACCAAAGCTCAACTGCTCTCAACCCCAGTTGAACATATCGATATTACGAAAATTGATGCCCGCCCGATTATCGAAGCGATGGGGAAGATGTCCTTTTCCTCTCGCGATGTGGGCCGCGCTTCTGACATCTTTAAGCAAGCCGTCAATGACAAGGATTGCTCCGTCATTCTGACGCTTGCCGGCTCGACCTCTGCAGGCGGCTGTATGCATGTTTATCGCGATCTCGTGAAATACGGCATGGTTGACGCCATCGTCTCGACCGGCGCGTCTATTGTTGACATGGATTTCTTTGAAGCGCTTGGTTACAAACACTATCAGGCCGACAGCCAGGTTGATGATAACGATCTGCGCGATCTTTATATCGACCGCATCTATGACACTTATATTGACGAAGAAGAGCTGCAAGCCTGTGACCACGTCATTAAAGAGATTACGGATTCTCTTGAGCGCCGCCCTTACTCTTCTCGTGAATTTATCTGGGAAATGGGTAAATGGCTGAAAACCAACGCCAAGAAAAAAGGCTCTCTGGTCGAGACGTGCTATGATCACAATGTGCCGATTTTCGTGCCGGCTTTCTCTGATTGCTCCGCCGGATTTGGTCTTGTGAAGCATCAGGTGGAAAATCCCGGAAATTATGTCTCTATCGACTCCGTTGCGGATTTCCGCGAATTGACAGACATCAAAATCAAGGCGGGTTCGACCGGGCTGTTCATGGTCGGCGGCGGCGTGCCGAAAAACTTTGTTCAGGATACCGTTGTTTGCGCGGAAATTCTCGGCGTCGAAGCCGAGATGCACAAGTACGCCGTTCAAATCACGGTCGCTGATGTGCGCGACGGAGCGTGTTCAAGCTCAACGCTGAAAGAAGCGGCCAGCTGGGGCAAGGTTCAGACAACGCTGGAGCAAATGGTCTTTGCCGAGGCCGGAACCGTTGTGCCTTTGATCGCTTCCGACGCCTATCATTCCTGTGATTGGAAAAACCGTCCGGCCCGTGAATTTGCCAAATTGTTCGAGACATAATCTCATTTCAAACCAAGGTCTGTCATGACGGATATTCGCTTTCCGGCTGAGTGGGAACCCCATTCAGCCGTCTGGTCGGCATGGCCAAGTGCTGCCGATTTATGGGAAGATAATCTCGCCCCTGCGCGGGAAGAAGCTGCGTTGTTTTTCAACGCCATCGCCTGCCCCGATCCGGACGCGCCCGAGCTGCGCGGCGAATTAATTAAAGTTCTGGTGAGCGGCGCGGAAGCCCGCGTCAGCGCAGAAAAAATGCTTGCCGAATTAATAGCTGATAAGCGCGCCGAAATATTCGACGCGGATATCGGAGATATCTGGCTGCGTGATACTGGTCCGCTTTTTGTTCAGAAGAATAATAAACTCGCGGCGACCGGGTTTCAGTTTAATGGTTGGGGCGGGAAATACCTGCTCGGCAGTGACGCCGAAATGGCAGATATTGTTGCCAAGTTTGAAGGGGTTTCCAATTCACGCCATAAATTCATTATCGAAGGCGGCGCTTTGGAAACGGACGGAATGGGCACGATAATCACCACCCGCCAATGTCTTTTGAATAAAAACCGCAACCCCGGCCTCAGTGAGGCCGATATTGACAACGCGCTGAAAGACACTTTGGGAACGGAAAAAGTCATCTGGCTCGAAGACGGTTTGGTCAATGACCACACGGACGGCCATGTTGATAATATTGCCCGCTTCCTCGCGCCCGGCGTGGTGGGGTGTATGCGTCCGACAGGGGACGATGACCCGAATGCGGACATTTATAAAGCAATTTACAAAACGCTGTCCAAGGCGACGGACGCCAATGGCCACCGTTTGGAAATTGTCGAAATTCCGTCGCCCGGCCGCATTACGGACGCAGACGGGAACGTCATTCCTGCAAGCCATATGAATTTCTATATCGCCAATCATTCCCTGATTGTTCCGACCTATGTCGAAACAGAGGCTCAGCAGGAGGTCGCAGATGAGGCGACAGACCTCCTGGCGGAGGCCATTGGCCGTCCGGATATTTATTCCATCAACGCCCCCGCTATTCTGACCGGCGGCGGATCATTCCATTGCATTTCACAACAAGTCCCGGCTTAGGATATTTGTTATGACCAAGACGCGCACAACAAACACCATTTCAGTCGCCATCACCCAGGCCGCGTTCGGCGCGGATATGGACGCGAACATTAAAACAGTAGAACGCCTTATCCGCGACGCAGCAAAAGACGGCGCGCAAGTCATCTTGCCGCCCGAACTGTTTCAAGGCCCCTATTTCTGCAAACGCGAAGACGAACGGGAATTTGCCAATGCCTATCCGTGGGAGACGCATCCGGTCGTGACGGCGCTTGCCCCGTTGGCCAAGGAACTCGGCGTGGTGTTGCCTTTGTCTATTTTCGAAAAAGACGGCCCGCATTATTATAACAGCCTTGTCATGGTCGATGCCGATGGGTCGCTCATGGGCGTGTACCGCAAGAGCCATATTCCGGACGGCCCGGGCTATGAGGAAAAATTTTATTTCCGTCCCGGCAATACGGGTTTCAAGGTCTGGGAGACCAAATTCGGCAATATCGGCGTCGGAATATGCTGGGATCAATGGTTTCCCGAAACGGCGCGCGAGATGATGCTGATGGGGGCGGATATTCTGCTCTACCCGACGGCGATTGGCAGTGAGCCGGAAGAGCCGGATCTCGATACGTGTGGCCCCTGGCGCCGCGCCATGGTCGGCCATGCCGTATCCAATGTTGTGCCGGTCTGCGCCTCCAACCGCGTTGGGGACGAGGACGGACAGATTTTCTACGGAACGAGCTTTATTGCGGACCACCGCGGCGAAATTGTCACCGATATGGACAAGACCGGAACCGGATATAGAGTTGCCACGTTTGACTTAGACGAGATTACAAAAGCAAGAGCGGCTTTCGGGTTTTTCCGGGACCGCCGTCCGGATCTCTATAGGTCAGTTTCGCAGCTCTAGACCCGCTCCGAATTTTTGACTTTCAAAAACCCGCTTTAGCGGCTAAACTATAGTTATTATCAGGCATGAGCCGCGATTTTAACTGACGTTGCATGGAGGCATTATGTCCAAACGTCACAGAAAAACCAAAGAATTCTCTTCTTCCGAGGAGAATGATTATGATTACGACTTGTCTATGTATGAGGCGCCCAAAGGGAAGAAACCCAAAGGCCGCCAAAAGCGTGAAAGCCATAAACGCGCCTATTACGACGACTGATTAGAGCCGCTATTCCAGCGTTTCCAGGATGGCCGCCGTAAAAGCGGGCCCGTCGAAATAATTTCCTCTCCAATCATAACCGCGCCGGACAATGACCGTTTGGCGGGAGGGAATAATAATTAAAAACTGCCCGCGATTGCCGAGCGCGGCATAGGTATCGTTTGGCACGCCGGGATAGTTTTCATACCGCCAGAACTGTACGCCGTAGCCGCGCCCCGGCTCGCTTGCCAGTTCCCCCAAACGATTTTCGGGTTGCGCCGGGGCGGGCGCCGCGACGTAATTGGCCCAGCCTTCGGGCAGGACGCGCTCGCCCTCCCATACGCCGTCATTCAAATAAAGCGTGCCGAGACGGGCCAGATCGCGCGCCGTGGTCCAGACCTGACTGGACATGACAAAATCTCCGCCCCAATCCATTTCCGGATTTGTGTCATACATTCCGATTTTATGAAACAGCGCTTTGAAAGGATAAGCAAAATATTTCTTATCATTTCCCATAGCTTCGCGCAGCGACCGCATGGCGAGCATGGTATCATTATTGGCGTAGCGCCACCGCGCGCCGGGCGGCGCTTCAAGCGGATTTTTCGACGCGTTCTGAACGACCAGACCGCCGCCGAAATAAACATTATCTGTGCGGTTTCCTGCCGGGTCGCTATTCAGCCCGCTGGCCATTTGCAGAAGGTTCTCAACGGTTATTTCCGCGCGGGGGTCTCCCTTGCGCGACCAGGCCTCAAGCCCCGCCTTGTCTTTGACATCAAGTATTCCGTCCTGCTGCGCCGCGCCGATGACAGAGGCGGCAATGGATTTGGCGACTGACCAAGTGCGCTGGGAGGTGTCTTTATCAAATCCGTCCTTATATTTTTCCGCAATGATCCGTCCGTTTTGCACAATCAGCACAGCAGAGGTCGCGCCGCCAAAGCCGGATTGGAACGCTTTCTCGACCGCTGCGTCTAAGTCTTCAGATTTAATTCCTGACGGCAGAGGCGCGTTCGGGAGGCGGTCGCCCATCGGCCAGGCCAGCTCGGCCGGATCAATTTTGGGCGCTTTTAATTTCACACGGGGTAAATGTTTTGCCTCTTCAAATGTCGCGCCTTGCGGCAAAGCGGTGCATCCCAAATGCTCTCTCCACACAGAAAGGCGGGGCGGCATGTCGTCTGCAAAAGAGACGCTGACCATTTGCTTGGCCGCGTCGATTTCGGCCTCCGGGACCTCCGCCATGGCGGCGCTGTAATCGCCGTAAATATTATTTAATTCGTCCTGCGCGATCTGTTCCGGGGTTTTGCCGCCGTTAAAGGTCGCCGAACAGGTAAACATGGCTTTGTACCCGGCCGCCAGAGCGCGGTCCTGCCGGGTCGGGGCGTCGTTCTGAGCCAAAGCGTTTGCGGCAAAAATCAGGGGCGCGGCGGCGCAGCCTAGAATTAATTTTTTCATTTCATTCTCCTTTTAAGCCCCGTTCGCGGCGTTACGGGGAAGCGTGTTGAGCGCAAGTGAAAGTTCCTGCGCGCCCGCGCGGGCCAGCGCCGCTTTGCCCCGTTCGGTCATATCACTGATAAACATGAATTGATCGCGAAGGTCAAAGGGATAGGCCTTCAGCTGATAATGCGTCCCGTATTCCATCTGTTTGACGATAACAAAACAGGGTTTTTTGTAATTCAGATAAGCGCTGGTCAGACCGACATCCGTTAGAATTTTACGCATTTGAACGGCGTCATGATTTGGCTCCAGATAGAAATGGGCAATACACATCAGGGTTTGCGAACCCGTATTGGAATTGGAAATATTCTGTGACCAGATACGGTCATGAGAGACGGTTATCACATCATCTGCCGCCGTTCGGAGGCGGATAGCCCGCATCCCGACGGAGACAACTTCGCCGTAATCCCCGTCTATTTCGACCCAGTCCCCCGGGCCGTAAGGACGTTCAAATATAGCCACAAAACCGGCAATCAGCCCGCTGACATAATCCTTGAATGCAAAACCAATCGCGACACTGGCCGCGCCAGCAATCACAAAGAAGTTCTGAACCGTTATGTTGAATATGAGAGGGATGATCCAGAGTATCGCCGCCAGAATTATGGTGAGGCGAAGAATAGGCACTGCGCCCAAAATATAGAGCCGTAACTGGCTCGGCCCCCGATTAGCGAGATAGGGCAGCATGCGGCGGATAAGCCAAATAAGAAATACGCTCGCCCCCAGAATAAATACGATTTTCAGAAAGCTAATGTCCTGAAAGTCATTGAGGAGCTGGGCGGCTTTTTCCTGGGTTTCGGTCACTTGCATTATAACACGTCCATCGGATATCCGGCGCTTCTTAGCCCGTCTCGGATCGACGGATAGGCAGCGGGGACGCAGTGATAGATACCGTCCACCTTCTCCACCAGGCCGGCGTTAATCAGGGCCGGAAGAACATTTGAATAATGGCTGTTTGGCACTGTCAGATCAATATCGTCGCGGTTGAGGCCATTATGAATCAAGAGGGTCTGCAGGACCAGTAAAGCTCGTTGATCCTGATGTTTGGGTAAGGAAAAGCTTTTCAATTCAGAAATCCAGAGCGTTTGAAGCTGGCTCTCGTCTTTTTGGGATTTTGAAATAGATTGCTCTTTTTCCGAACTCACCCGCAGGCTGGCGCGCCACATATTCCAGGCTACCCAGGGAATGCCGAGGCTTTGACTGGCCAGATCCGACATAAACTCAGTTTTTGATTCTGCGCCGGATTTCAAGTCGAACGCGTCATCTCCGCTTTTTGCCGATTTGAATTTCAGATCCCGGCCTTTCATTCCCCCGGAAAGCTCTTCCAGCCAATGGCTCAATCGCTCGGCGTCAAAGGCCTGAAAGGTCATCGGGTTAACACAAATGGAATCGATTTCGCAGGATTTTCGAAGAAATTGCCAGGCCCAGCTATTACATCCGACAACCACTTTTTGCGGATAAGTTTCCAGCGCGGATAAAAGCAGGCGAAGACTGGAAAGATGGGTTTCAGATCGGCGGAACCAGTCCTCAAGCCGGGGAATGACCAGCAATTCAGTCTCAAATAAGTCTCCGATCCTAGAGGGTGACTTACTCATTTTCCGGTCAAATTCTGCAACTTCCAGAACGGCGTAACTATTTTTTTCAGCCCAGGCTTTGAGAAAGCTTTCACGGTCACAGGGCGGAAATATGATGGTTTTTATGGTTTCAGGCGGGGGGTCTGATTCAATCCATTCGGAGAGCGTAATATCAAGATCTTTCATCAAAGGGTGATTGGCGGGCGGGGCGGCAATGTCGTCCAAAAGACGCGTCTCGGCGGGGTCGAGCCTGTCCAAATCTATCCCGTCTTTATCATTACGCCTGAAGACACGCTTTTTCAGTATCTCTTTCAGCTTGTCCAGATTGTGATCTACGGGCGTGCTCGGCCAGTCATAATCACCAAGCGGCTGAAAAGGTTTTATGTAATTTTCAGCCACACTCACTCATTTCTCGATAGTCTCTGGAATCTAAACTTTAACGCGGACATTTGTTAAACCGTTCCGCCACTTATCCCAGACTGCCACGCCATTGGGGCTTTGTAAATTTAAGAGCAATAAAAGATGAGGCACGCGGAAAGCTCTGATAGAGAAGCGGGATGCCGCGCGCGCTCATCATTTTTGGACTAACGGTTCTGACCCTCATCGCCTTTGCAGCCAATTCCGTTCTCGGACGGCTGGCTCTGGTCGACGGCGACATTGGCGCGTGGAGTTATACGCTCATCCGGATTGTGTCCGGGGCGGCCGTTTTACTTTGCCTGACGGGCGTAAAAGACAGCGTTTCGGAAGGCACATGGGCCGGGGCAGGGTCGCTCCTGCTTTACGCGGTGTTCTTTTCCTTTGCGTATCTTCTGCTCGCGACCGGAACGGGGGCGCTTATTCTCTTTGCCGCCGTGCAGCTGACCATGCTGGGATACGGCTTCTCAAAGGGAGAAAGACTCAGTGGGTGGCAGTGGGCAGGCTTTATCCTGGCGATTGCGGGGCTGATTTATCTTTTAAGTCCGGGAATAGAAGCGCCTTCTTTGACAGGAGCGTTCCTAATGGCGGGCTCCGGCATAGGCTGGGGAATTTACTCCATATTGGGAAAGGGCGCAGGCCGTCCCACCGCCCGAACCTCCGGAAATTTTCTCCGGGCGGGCGCGGTTCTAATTTTGATTAGCGGCCCGGCCTTATGGGTTCTGCCCGAGGCCTTGCCGACCGCCAAGGGCTGGGCATTGGCGATTGCGTCCGGGGCGGTGACCTCGGCTCTCGGCTACGCGCTCTGGTATCATGTCCTGAAAGACATAACCGTTACCCGCGCAAGCATTGCCCAATTAAGCGTTCCGGCCATTGCCGCCCTTGGCGGCGTCTTTTTCGTCGCGGAACCTTTGACATTTAGATTTGCGGCGGCTTCGGCGCTGATATTATCAGGGGTCGCGGCGGCAACGCTCACCCGGAATAAATACAAGACTCAAAGCGCCGCGATAAATTGATTGAGTTTCATGGCGGCGGGCATGGCATTATCACGCAGGCGTTTCATGACTTTCTTTTTCTCTATCTCTTCCGCACCAATATTTGCGACCATTTTGGAAAACCCGTCCAGACGGTTTTGTAAAAGCCAGTCGCGGATTTGCGGCGTTTGTCCCCAAAGATATTGGTTCATCATGAACGCCGCCGTCAGGCGCATATAATCGGCTTCGCTATTGGGCAAGGGCACGACGCCGCAATATTTATTTTTCTCGGCTTCCGTCTCGTAATTTGCCTCGATCATGGCGATGAAGGCGGCGCTGAATACAGGTTGATAAGACCGCACGGTTTGCGGCGTAATTAAATGTCCTTTGAAAATGGGTTTTTCTTCGAGGTTGGAAATGGCCGAGGCGGAGCAGTCAATATGAACATGCTTTGGGCTTGTCGGAATGTGGCCCCGGGACAAGGTAATTTCCGAAAGGCCGATATGTTCTACCCGTCCGAGGCGCACGATATTTTTTAATTTCCGAAGCTCATTTAATTCGGCTGGGCTCACCGTTGCGCCGTGAAACATGGTAGGCCGCACCGCAGGATCAAGCCGGAGGAAATATCCTCCGGCTTCGAGGCGGTCAAACATGTCGTCCATGTCCTTGGCCCCGGCAATGGCCTCGAACTGAGTGGCCTGCGCCCCCATCGTGTTGAAGAAAAACTCTTCTGCAGGCTGGGTGTTTTCGCGATTGAGCAGCCAGCCGTCGCGGGATTTTATCCAGGTGATTTTGTCCGGGTCGACCTGATTTTCCAAGAGCCATAAAACGGCATCAATCCCCGTTTTTCCGCCGCCAATAACAATAAAGCCTTCCGGAGGCTGCGTAATTTTAGGCAGATCATTGAGCGGCATAAAACATATGGATGGCTCCAAAGTGAAATTCGGTTTGTGGGTCGAAGGCACCGTTGTCTTCAGATAGGTCGCATCCACGACCTTTTTGGCCTTTACCGTAAATCGCGTCCCATTTAGATGGTGGCGAAACTCGATCCGCCCGTTCTGGGTCTCGTCTGTGTCAATCTCTCCGTCGACAGAGCAAAGCGGATAATATCGCACCCGACCGCTGGGCAAAAAAGTGTGGCGCATTACGTCTTCGAAATAGGCGAGAATGGCCTGGCCGGAGGCTAAATCCCCGAGCCCTTTATTCCAGCCGACTTGATCTTTCAGGCCCTGGCTCAATTCCTTGGAGCTGACCCCGTAAAAATTAGAAGGTTGATGCAGGGTGACAAAGGGATAGGCGCTGTTCCAATGCCCGCCCGGCTTGGCAAAACGATCAATAATGACAATATCCGCGTCTGTTTGGAGGAGCAGCTCGTCGGCAAAAGCCATACCGATCGCGCCGCTACCGATAATCACATAATCGGTCTCTAAATCCACGCTCATAGGGCCTCTCCAAATTCTTTGACCTAGGGATAATTATACAGAGCTGCCCAAACTATGATATAGTGAAGGGAAAGAGGGTTAGGCGCGTTTTAACCTCTTAGCCAGAGCCGCCGCGAGGGTTTTTGCGCCTTTATTGTCTCCGCCTTCGCCTTCGGCGAGGGAAAGATAGAGATAAGGTTCTATCATTTCGAGTTCGATTAATTTCAGATTGTCATCTTCTCCGCGAAGCAGGTCAATTCGCGCGTAAAGCGGCGTGAAATCAAGATTGTTCAGAATATTCCGCGTGGTTTCCCGTTCCTGGCTTGTCGGAATATAGGCGTCTTCGCTGCCGCCATACATGGACTGGATGCGGTAATCGCCCGATTTGGGTTTTTTGAGAACGGCATGAGAAAACTTTCCGCCAAAATAGAGAAAGCTGTATTCGCCTTCGGTCTGAACGCTCGGCAGGAAAGCCTGTATCATGGCGGCGCCTGGGGGCAGGCTGTCTTTGGACGGAAAGGGATCGCCCTTTTTGTAAAGTGCCTGCCGCCAGGCGCCGCCGCCGATTTGAGGCTTGATGACGAGCGTGTCCGTTTCAAGTGTTTCAAATGCGGCGTTCACAGCCCGTTCTGTTGCGCGCTCGACATGGAGCGTACGAATGACAGGGGCGCCTTCGCGGGATAGCCCCTCAAGATAGCTTTTATCCGAATTCCATTTCAGAACATCAAAGCCGTTATATAATTTGGTTCGGGCGTCAATCTTGGCCATTTCCGACAGAAACTCGTCCTCATTGCCCTCAAAGTAATCCCAGACAAAAAGAGGCAAAACGGCGTCAAATTCTTCAGCGCGCTCGGAGGCGCCGCGCCAGCGGACAAGCTCAAGCTCAATGCCTTCGGCTTTAAAGGCCGGCTTTAACTTTCCCACTTGTTCTTGTAGCTCAAACTGGTCGCTGCGAAGGTTATCCGCCCCCGGCATCATATTGTCAGAGACGAGTATAGCCACCCGCGGCGGGTTTGTCGGTGTCTCGACACCGGAGTCAGGCGATGAGTTTTGGCTCATGGTAAAAATCCTAAACAGGAATTGAATAATGCAGCCCAATCCGATAGCGCTCTGCTACCAATATAAGCCTTTTCTAATATTGCCATATAGGAACGACCGGAAGGATTTAAACCGTGAGCACTAATTTTGATGTTTTGGGTATCGGCAACGCTTTGATGGACATTCTTGTCCCCGTTGACGACGCCTTTTTATCCGAACATGGCCTAGAGAAGGGCAGCATGGCCTTGATCGATAATGACCGCGTAAAAGTCTTGGGCGGCGCGTTTCAGAACGCCTCTGAAACCCCTCGTGAAATTGCCGGTGGTTCAGCCGGAAATACGGTTGTCGGCATCGCCAAAATGGGCGTCAAAGCCGCCTATCTGGCGAAAATCGGCCAAGACGGAGTTGGCACGCGCCTCGCCGAAGGCTACCGCGAGGCCGGGCTGCATTTTTCCTCCACCCCTTCCACAACTGGCACGCCGAGCGGGCAATGCCTCATTGCCGTGACGCCGGACGGCCAAAGAACCATGAGCACATGCCTCGGCACAAATACCGAATTTGGTATGGAAGATATCAATGAAGCGGAAATCAAGCGCGCCGGCACCATTTATATGGAAGGCTATTTGTTTGATGACGAGTCTGCCAAAGCCGGATTTGTCAAAGCGGCGGAAATCGCGCAGGCCAATGATCGTCTTGTGGCGCTCACCCTCTCTGACAGTTTTTGTGTGGGGCGTCACCGCGCCAGCTTTGCACAACTCGTGGATCATCATGTGAATATCCTCTTTGCCAATGAAGATGAAATGATGGCCCTGGCCGAAGCCGATGATCTTGAGACCGCCATAAAAGCCTTTGCGCGCGATGGTCTCACCTTGTGCGTAACGCGGAGCGAAAAAGGCTCTTTGATTATAGATAGCGGCAAACGTTATGATATTCCGGCCGCGCCAGTGGCCAAAGTCGTCGACACGACCGGGGCCGGGGATCAATATGCGGCCGGGGTTCTGGCAGGCCGCGCCAAAGGCCTGTCCTGGGACAAAGCGGGATATCTTGGCTCTCTCGCGGCGGCGGAAGTGATTTCCCATTTCGGCGCGCGGCCGGAAAAGACCATCCAGTTGGAAGATTAACCTCACCCATTTGTAATGTATTTGAGCGGGGTGTTCAGGCTGGATTTACCTCTACCATCCTATAGAGACAGGAAATAAACCCGATCCCTATGGAGTCGTGAGATGAAAAAACTGTTTTTAATGGCCGCGACAGCTACTCTGGCTGCGTCTGGTATGGCTGGACTCAGTCTGGCGCAAACTTACCAGGCTGGTAATTCCGCGCAAGCGGCGCAACAGACAGGTCAGGCCGCCTTTACCGACCCGTCAAGTGTCCGCGCCGATTTGGCCCGTATTGATGGGGCGATGAATGCGACCGCCACATTTAGCGGTGATTTCAAGCAATTCTCTCCGGACGGCAGCGTCGCGACAGGGAAAGTCTATCTCAGCCGCCCGGAAAATCTGCGATTTGAATATGACGCGCCTAATCCGCTCTTGATTGTGGCCGATAACGGCATGTTGGTGCAGCATGACAAGGATTTGCAGACTTATGACCGCGTGCCGCTTTCGGCGACGCCTCTGTCCTATTTTCTCAAGGAGAATTTGAATCTGGCCAATGACGCGCAAGTTGTCGCCTTGCAAAAGAATGCCACTAATTGGAGCGTTACCGCCAGAGACGGGTCAGGCGAAATGGACGGCGCGATAACCATGGTTTTCGATGCGCAAAACCTCGCCTTGAAAGAATGGATAATTACCGATGATTTTGGCGGTCAGACACGCGTTGTGCTGTCTAATCTGAGCTATAATGCCCGTCTTGATCCGCGCCTGTTTATTTTGCGCGAAGATAGTAATCGCCGCGACCGTCGATAGTCGTCGTGAGGGAGAGTTTATTTTCTCCCTCTTTTTCTCAGAAAAACTGAAAATTTTCGACACGATTGTGGAGGTCAGACGTAAACAGCCTTGAGAGAGGATGTTTATGACCCAAGAGAAGACTTCTAACGCCCCGGCCATTATGTGGTTTCGCCGCGATCTCCGCCTGGCGGATAATCCGGCTCTTACGGCCGCGGTTGAAACGGGGCGGCCTCTCATTCTGCTTTATATCTATGAAACAGATTTGGAGCGCCCTTACGGCGCGGCTAAAAATGTCTGGCTGCATCACAGTTTGAAATCACTTTCTAAATCCATCGAAGAAAAGGGCGGAAAGCTCTTGCTCCGCGAAGGACCCGCCGAAGCGGTGCTGGACGATGTCATCGAACAGAGCGGCGCCAAAGCCGTTTTCTGGAACCGCCGATATGAAGCGGACGGCATAGAGCGCGATTCCAACATCAAGGCGTCGCTAAAAGACCGTGAATTGGAGGTAGACTCGTTTAATGGCTCGCTCCTGACGGAGCCATGGGAAGTCGAAACTCAGTCCGGCGGCTATTATAAGGTGTTCACGCCCTATTGGCGCGCGGCCAGCCAGATTGTCGGGCCGCGCATGTCGGCCAACCCGCCGCTAGAGGCGCCCAAGTCTCTGACGCCGTTCAAGAAAAGTCTTGCGACGGACGAGTTGGAGCTCCTGCCGGATAAGCTGGACTGGGACGATAAAGTGATGGCCGATTGGAATCCCGGGGAAGACGGCGCGATGAGTCGCCTAAAATCTTTCCTCGACGGGCCAGTTAAAGACTATGCGGATGCCCGAAACATTCCGTCCAACACAACGGGAACCTCACGCTTATCTCCGCATCTCGCGGCCGGAGAAATTTCGCCGAGACAAATCTGGCAGGCCGCGCGGGACGGAAAACACGACGCCGATAAGTTTCTCTCCGAAATTGGCTGGCGGGAATTTTCCTATGTGCTTCTCTATCACAACCCCGAACTTGCCGAGAAAAACTACAAACCCGATTTCGATAACTTTGAATGGCGAACAGATAAAAAATCTTTTGAGGCTTGGACGAAAGGCGAAACAGGCTATCCCTTCGTCGATGCGGGTATGCGTGAGCTTTGGCAGACGGGCTGGATGCACAACCGTGTCCGAATGGTCGTGGCAAGCTTTCTCATCAAACATTTGCTGATTGACTGGCGCGACGGAGAGGACTGGTTCTGGGACACTTTACTCGAAGCGGATCCGGCCGCGAACTCTGCCAGCTGGCAATGGGTGGCCGGCAGCGGTGCGGACGCTGCGCCTTATTTCCGGATTTTCAATCCGTTTGGCCAAGGCGAGAAATTTGACGAAGAGGGCGATTACGTTCGGAAATTCGTGCCGGAATTAAAAGACCTGCCGAATAAATATATTCAAACGCCTTGGGAGGCGCCGAAAGACGTTCTTGAAAAAGCCGGGGTTACTCTCGGCAAAACTTACCCCAAGCCGCTTGTTGAACATAAAATGGCCCGCGAAAGGGCCTTGGCGCGGTATAAAGATAGCCGAAATGAAGACTGACGAAATAATTTGCCTTTAATCCCCATTTGTTAACCTCTTTCACACGCCTTTACCGTTAAGAGGGGCGAAAAATAAGGGGATTCTTATTTCTACGAATGTGGATAAGCTCGCCGGGGACAGCAAAAACATCGATTTTCTGATTGATGTGATAAATCTATTGCCGAACCCGGTCTATGTAAAAGACAAAGACCATGTCTGGGTCGAGGTCAATACAGCCTTTTGCGAGCTCCTGGGGTATTCCCGTGAGTATCTTCTGGGGAAATCGGATTTTGATGTCTCTCCGCCGGATCAGGCCCAAATTTTCTGGGACAAAGACAATGATCTCTTTAAGTCAAAAGAATCCAATACCAATATTGAGCAGACCACAAATAGCCAGGGCGAAGTGCGCTGGGTGGAATCCGTTAAATCCTATTATGAAGATGCTCAGGGCGATCCTTTCCTGATTGGCGTGCTTACAGATATTACCGAGCTTAAAAACCGGGAACAGGATCTGATGATCGCGCAGCAAAAAGCGGTTGAGGCCGCGCGCGTCAAATCTGAATTTCTGGCGAATATGAGTCATGAGATCCGGACGCCGATGAACGGGGTGCTCGGCATGACACAGGTTCTATCCGGCACATCTCTCTCCGAAGAACAGTCGGAATTGGTTGAAGTCATTCAGCGCTCCGGCGACGCGCTTCTGACCATTATCAATGATATTCTCGATTTTTCAAAAATCGAAGCCGGTAAATTTTCACTGGATGAAGCGCCGTTCCAATTGCGTGAAGCGGTTGAGGATGTCGCCGCTCTTCTCGGCTCAACTGCAAATAAAAAGGGCATAGAGCTGATCGTCAATGTCAAAGAGGCCGCCCCTGTGACCTTGATTGGCGATGTCGGTCGATTGCGGCAGGTTCTCATTAATCTGGTCGGAAATGCGATCAAGTTTACGGAAAAAGGCTATGTGATTGCCGATGTCGACTCCCGCGTGGAAGGCGACAAAGCCGTCATGGACTTTTCGGTCCGGGACACAGGGATCGGCATTGAAGAAGATAAATTAAATAAAATTTTCAACGAATTTGAACAGGCGGACGGCTCTACAACGCGGAATTTTGGCGGTACGGGATTGGGTTTGGCCATTTCGCGGAAAATGGTCGAATTAATGGGCGGCAATATAGAGGTCAGCTCGGTTTACGGAAAAGGCAGTACATTTTCTTTTACAATTAAATTGCCATTTTCCGCTGGCCAGGAAAAGGCCGCGCCCGCTTCTGATACGCAGAAGGACTTTTCCAATATCCGCGCTCTGATAGTGGACGATATAGAGGTGAACCGGCGCATTGTGGCTTCGGAGCTTTCCCGGCTTTCCATGCAGGTCAGCACTGCGGAAGGCCCTAAAACCGCGGTGAGGCTGCTGGTCGAAGCCATCAAAAATAAAACGCCGTTTGATTTCATTATCTGTGATTATCAAATGCCCGATATCGACGGCCTTCAATTTGTGCGGGCTTTGCAAAAACAGGCGGTCTTGAAAGATATACCCGTTATTGTGCTGTCTTCTGTAGATACGACAGAGACGAAAACGGCGTTCCTAGACCAGAATGTGTCCCGCTATCTCGTTAAACCGGTTCGATCCGCCGCACTCAAACAGGCCATTCTCCGTGTGGTGGAGCGTGAGACAGACGGCCCGAAAGCAGACGGGTTTTCCAAACCGACAAAAATATATGAGCGGCCCGAAGCTGAGACACTCCCTGTCCTGTCCAATAGCCGCATTCTCATCGCCGAGGATAATGACATCAATATACAGGTTCTGAAGCGGAGCCTCGATCCAAAAGGTTACGCTCTGGATTTTGCCGTAAACGGCGAGATTGCTTTTGAGATGTTTCAGAGAAATGATTACGATCTTGTCTTAATGGACATTTCCATGCCCGTCATGGACGGCACAGAGGCCGCCCGTCTTATCCGGAAGTTTGAAACGGAGACAACCCGGGAGGCAACACCGATCATCGCTTTATCCGCCCATGCGTCAGATGATCACCGGGACAAATTTTTGAGAGCAGGAATGGATGATTTTCTGGCGAAGCCTTACAAACTGGATGTTCTGCTTCAAAAGATGGAAAACTGGCTGAACGAACCCCGGAAAATGGCTGGCTAAGCCTAGCGTCAGGCAAAATAAAACCCGCCAGAAAGCGGGTTGGTAAGATTCAAAGCAAAAACTATTTCCGCTTTTTCCGCGCGGCGTATTTTGCATCGCGCCGGGCTTTTTGAGCGCGTTTCAATTCTTCCTGTGCTTTGACCTTTGCTTCGGCCGCGATTTTGGCTTTCCGCTCTTTCTCGGCCTTTTCTTCGGCCAGACGCTTTTCCTCGGCTTTCCGCTCAGCTTCTTTTTTCGCTTCGCGTTCTTCGCGGCGTTTATTCCGCTCGGCCCGCTCTTTCATCAGGCGTTCTTTTTCTTTCGGGTCGAGCCGCTTTTCTTTGGCGCGTTCCAACATGGCCAGCTTGGCTTCACGTTGTTCTTTCAAGCGGTCGGTAAAATTCTGTTGTCCGGGGAAACTCATAAGGGTCGATCATCTCGCATTTATAGGAGGGGTGGATTTGGCCGCTATATCGGGGGGCGTCAGGAAAAAAGCAAGAGGTCCCTGCAAAAAAGACGCACCCCCGCCTTTCGGTCTGAAAAGCGGGGGCGAAACTGTTATTTCTTTTACGGGCGGATGGGAGGCCCGAGGGCCTTAATTAAAATCGGCTAGAAACCGTGAAGCGGGCGTTCAAGGGTTTTCCCGTCGAAATATTATCATTGCTGTGCGCATCCGGGAAGTAATCGGTGTCAAAGAGATTTTCGACATTTACCTGCAAGCGCAATGTATCGGAGACATCATAAAATGCCGCGGCGTCAAAGCGGGTATAGTCCGGAACCTCCACGGAATTATCTTCCCGCACGAAATAACTATCCTGATAGGTTACGCCCAGACCCAGTCCGAATTTTGTCGTGACCTGATAGTTATTCCAGAGTGAAAACATGTTTTCAGGGGTTTGCCGTGTGACATTGCCGTCAAAGCCGGAGCCGTCGACAACATTGACCTCGCCGTCGAGATAGGAATAGCCGGCTTGAACAGACCAACGATCTGTCAGCTCTCCTGAGAGCTGAACTTCAAAGCCCTGCGTTTCAGATCCGTCAATGACAATAACTTGGTCTGGGTTTTCCGGGTCAACCGAAGTAAAACTCTCCCGGTCAAGTTCGAAAACAGCCGCGGTAAAGCTCAGGGCGGAATTTATGTCCCATTTTGCGCCGACTTCCTTGTTTTTGAAGAATTGCGGCCGGGTGCTTTCGCTGTCCAGATTAAGGGTCAGGAATTGATCGCCGGAGCGCGGCAGGAAAGTTTCGCTATAGCTGGCATAAAAGGAAACATTTTCAACCGGCTTATATATGGCGCCGAGGCGCGGCGTGATTTCTTCATCCTTCCGCTGGAATTGCGCATTATTGGCGATGTCGTTAACGCCAATATCAAAACTGTCATATCGTGCGCCCAGTACGAGTTTGACCTGATCCGTCAAATCAATCTGGTTCTGTGCGTAGAGCGACATTGTTTCCACATCGGAGATGCGGTTGCGGGCCGGGCTTGAGAAGCTGAAGGCCGGAATGACAAGCGGATCTGTAAAGTCGATGAAAAGCTGATCATCATCATTCGCCGCAAAGACATTGTCATTGCGAGCATTGGCCGTGTCCTGCTGCGTATATTCCGCGCCGAGTAAAAGGGTATGGACCAGAGGGCCGGTTTCGAATTCACCGACCAAATTCCCTTGGAGAATGACGTTCTCCCGCTGCGTTGTATCGCGGTAGCCGTCCAGTTCGACCTGAGGAATGGTGCCGTTTGAGAGCTGCACTTCTTCGCTGGCAAACAGATTCTGATAGAGTTTATCGTAATCCGCATATTGCGCTGTGAAGTTTCCTCTCAGCGTATCGGAGAAGTCGTGTTCGACCCGGGCGCGGAGGATGTGAGCCTGCAAAGTCGTAAAGTTCTCGTCAGGCGATCCAAAAAATGTATCATCGAACCCTTCAAGCGGGACGTCAGGGCCTCCGTCGACATTGCGAGACGGCACACCGCGATCAACAACCCGGTCATCGTCCAGATATTCGTAGGACAAATCAAGACGCGTTTGCGATCCCAGTTCGAACCGGCCTGTTGGATTGAGGCCGAAACGCTCTCCGTCAAAAAAATCGCGGTGATTGTTCAGACCTTCGAAAAACCCGTTCAACCGGACGGCTCCGGTCTCGCTGACCGCATAATTGGTATCAATCGCCGCCGAATACGCGCCAAATGTATCGACACTGGCCGTCAGTCCTGTGAAGTTTTCTCCTGTCGAGGCTTTTTTAGTAACGCGGTTTATAATTCCGCCTGCGCCCCCGCGTCCGAATAACAAAGCGTTGGAGCCGCGAAGAATTTCGACCTGTTCAATATTATAGAGAGGTCGGAAATACTGAACATCATCGCGAACGCCGTCGAGAAAGAAATCTGCCGTGGTCTGTTGCCCGCGGATATTTATTGCGTCTCGATGGCCTTCACCTTGGCTGATGGACAGACCGGGGCTGTATTTCAAAATATCGCCGAAATTCGTAAAAGCCTGATTCCGGATTTGATCTTCAGTAACAATCGAAAGGCTCTGCGGAATATTGATAATCGGTGTGGGGGTTTTAACGGCGTTCAGTTCATCTATGGAAAGGTAACGGCCTCTGACGACGATTTCGTCATCAGGAAGGCTTGGGGAGGTCTGGGCCATAGCCTGTGTTGCAAGCGCAGAAAGGAGGGCTGCGGCGCAGCCTGTTGTAAAGTATTTCATGAGAAGGAGTTTCTATTTCTGGATTTGGGAATTTAAAGTCGTTCTGTCATTGCAGATTGTCTGGGGTAAAGGGGGTGATTTGGCAGCCTCTCGCGCCTCCAGGACAGCTTTCTTGATGGCGTTGGCATGACGGCAATGCCCGCCTTCTTCTGCCAATAAAGCTGCCAGGGCCTTGGACTGCAATTGTATCATCATCCTCGCTTTTCCCTGTTTGTTGCAAACAATTCGCATTCACGACGGCTCTATAGGGGAAAGAAATATGATACGCAACTGCAAATCATTCTTAAATTCAGATTTTTTTGATCTCGCGCCCGCTTTCATTCAGGCATAAAAAAACCGCCCGTTACGGGCGGCTTAAGTCAATTGACCAAACTGTCTTTAGGATTTTTCTTTGGGAAACTCGATAACAGCGGAGAGGTTTCTGAGAACTTCTCTCGCGTCGAACGCATTATCACGTTCGGGCGTCGGGCCTTTCCCGAACCGGACTTCGGATGTGGCTCGGTATTTGGTGATTTCGCGGACATCGTAATCGTCAAAGAACGGGTCATAAAAGGGGTCATAGAATCCGCGGCGACCAAAACCGTATCCCCGGCGGAAGCCCCGGAAACGGGAGAAGCGGTAGTCGCGACTCCAGCCAAATCCCGGACGGTAAAAGCTATACCCGAAATACGGATCATAAAGGCTTGAATTCAGTCCGGGAGAAACTCTGACCCGTGTATTTTCCTCTGTATCGCGCTGAATTAAGGAAAAATAATCAAAGCCGCGCTCGAGAGACATTTCCGCCGCCCGGTATAAAAGAGAGTTTTCAACGCTTTCCCGACTAGTCAGAGAATTTCCGCCAAAGGTAATTCTGGCGCGGTCATTTTCGATCATGGTTTGGGAAAAGCCGTCATAAGCACCTGGCGAGGAGGCCGGCTGGTACGGCGTCGACGTCGCGCAGCCTGCCAGAAGAGCGACCGAGGCGGCGCTTAAAATAAATGTTTTAAAGGGGGACATAGCGGGACTCCTTAAAGACTGGTACATGTCAGTATAATTCTATTTATAGCGCTCCGTCCCTGAACGCATGCTGAAAATATAAGCATAAGTTGCAGGTATTCAAATAAATTAACTGTTATCCAGACCGTAAGTTCCGTTTGAAGCTAAGAATGAGCGTCGCCAAAGCCCAGCCTAGAAGAAGCCCGGAAAAGACCAGGCCCGCGACTGAGAGGAGCTTTGGCAGAGGGGTTTTGAGCCAGGCCAGTCCCGATAAAATAACCCAGGGCATCGTCAGCACGATAACCCAGACCGCGTTTTTACGGCTCAGACCCGATTTCCATCCCCGCCACGCTACAAAGGCTATGATGAGGGCGGGCCCGACAGCGAATGCCCCCAGAAGAGCGGCGAACACAAAGGCAGAGATCAGTCCGGCCAGAACGCTGTCATTGGCGGCAAAGCCCAGGAAAAAGACGAGAGAGCCGAAAGCAGCCAAAATTGCCGCCAGAGACGCAATGAGGCAGGCCAGCAAATCTGCCGGGCGGCCCGCGACCGGAGCTTTGACGCCCTTGCGTTTGGGCTGCGGTCTGTCCGCAACAGGTGTTAAAGTTTCAGAGTCCATGGAGGCAGATATGGCGATCCGTAGCGGCGGGCGCAAATTAAATCCTCTTATCGAAACCGGGATTTCAATCCATAATTTTCTATCGCCCAGGGCGGTGTGCCCTTGAATCGCTCCACCAGAAAGTCGACCCAGGTTCTGACGCGGAGCGACAAATGCCGGGTTGGTGGATAGACGGCATAGACTGTCACGTCAGACCAGCTATAATCAGCTAGGATGATTTCTAATTTGCCGGAGCGCACGGCGTCGCAGAGCAGAAAAGCCGGTTCGATGGTTACCCCGTGTCCGGCAATCGCCGCCTCGGTCAGAAAGGTGCCATTATTGGCTTTCAGGCTAGACATCATTTCAATCTCGCCGCTGACGCCGTTCGGGCCTGTATAACGCCATACCTTTCGAGGTTTATTGGTATAGCGTAACTCGGCGAAACCGTTCAGGTCCTGGGGCGCCTTGGGACGGCCCTGTCTGTCGAGATAGGCCGGGCTGGCGGCCGCCAGCATCTCTATTGGGGCAAGCTTGCGCGCGACCAAAGTGGAATCCGTGAGCTGCCCGATCCGGATGGCAATATCTATACCTTCGGAAATAAGGTCAGTCTGCCGGTCACTAAAATCTACATCGAAGTCGACATTTGGGTGAAGCTCCAGAAAATCAAGAATGGCCGGGCCGAGATATTGAACGCCGAAAGATAAAGGCGCCGCCAGCCGAATGCGTCCGGCCAGGGCGCAGCTGCCAGAGGCCGTGTCGGCCTCCGCCTCGTTCCAGTCGGCGAGTAATCCGACCGCCCGCTGAAACAAGGCCTCTCCCGCCTCCGTTAGAGACAGGCTCCGCGTCGTACGAAGAACGAGTTGAGTGCCAAGGCGGTTTTCCAGATCAGACAGGCGCCGGCTGGTCGCGGATTTCGACAGGCCCAATTGTTTGGCGGCCTGGGTGAAACTCCCGGATTCTATGGTTCGAACAAAGGCTTCTATTTCCTCATAACGGCTCATTGTTTCGATTTACGCAACAATGTAATTCAAAACAAGCCTCTAATCCCTTTCTGCGAGACAGACTATATCTGGCCCATAGAAAGGAGACACCATGTCCAAAATAGAAAACATATTGAGAATTGACGCCAGTGGCCGGAAGACGGGGTCTATTTCCCGAAAGCTTGCAAAACATGCCGTCGACCATCTGGCAGCGAAAAGAGCGGTGAAAGTTCACCTGCGGGACTTAAGCGAAGGTCTGCCCTTCGTCGACGAGGCCTGGATTGGCGCGAACTTCACCCCTGCAGATCAAAGAACTGAGGCCCAAAAGACCAAATTGGCCTTCTCTGATGGCCTGGTGGAGGAAGCCAAAACAGCGGAGACGCTCGTCATCGCTCTACCGATTTACAATTTCGGCATCCCGGCGGCGCTCAAGGCCTGGATAGATTTGGTCGCCCGCGTCGGGCTGACCTTTAAATATACCGAGTCCGGCCCGGTCGGCTTATTGGACGGCAAACGCGCTATTATTTTACTGGCCTCGGGCGGGACGCCGATGGGCAGCGAGATTGACTACGCAACGCCTTACCTGCGCCATGCGTTGAGCTTTATAGGAATCACGGATGTAACCTTCATCGCGGCGGACGGATTGGGCAAAGAGGCTGACAAGAAGATTTCGAGCGCCCTTAAAGCTATCGAAGAATTAGATTAGGAAACGCGTTATGACCCCTCAACTTTCAACTGACGTCACACAGGAAAACGCCCCGGCTATGGCAGGTGGATTACATCTACGCCCGGCGGAAGAGCGCGGCAAAGCCGATCATGGCTGGCTGAAAACTGCCTATAGTTTTTCCTTTTCGCAATATTACGATCCGGCGCATATGGGCTTTGGCCCGCTTCGCGTTATCAATGATGACTATATCGATGGCGGGAAGGGCTTTCCGACCCATCCGCACGACAATATGGAGATTTTCTCCTACATTCTGGACGGCGCGCTCGCGCATAAGGATTCCATGGGTAATGGCTCGACCGTCAAGGCCGGCGGCGTTCAATATATGAGCGCCGGCACCGGCGTGCGGCATTCCGAATATAATCCGAGCGAAACGAAGCAGGTACACCTCTTGCAGATCTGGCTCCTGCCAAATGTGAAAAACGAAACGCCTCGTTACGAAACCAAGGATCTGACGCCCGAAGAAAAAGACGGAAAGCTCGCTCTGTTCCTCTCCCATGACGGGCGGGGCGACTCCATGCGGATCAAATCCAATGCTGACATCTATGCCGCCACCCTTGAGGGGCATCAGTCCATTGAGACGGTTTTGGAGGACGGTCACGGAGCCTGGATTCAAGTCGCGCGCGGCGCCCTTTCCGTCAATGGCCAAAAGCTAAAAACCGGCGATGGGCTCGCGATTGAAAAAGGCGGCCACCTGGAATTCACAAACGGAGATAAAGCCGAAATCATCTATTTCGACATGTGGGGATAAAGAACATAAAATAAGATTGTCCAGACGCTGTTTGAAAAAGCGGCGTCTTTTTATGTAAAGCACCCTTTACATTCTTCGGCACCTCTTATATGTAAAGGTCACTTTACAAATAGGGGGTAAATCATGACGAACAAAACGTCAAATAATATGAGGCCGTATTTTATCGAATTCGGAGGGTCGATGGTCCTCTATGTCATTATTCTGTGCGGCGTGGTCGCGACGCGGCCCGAAGGCGGATGGAGAATTTGGGAACTTCTTCCGGTTTTGCCTGTGCTCCTCGGGTTTTGGGCGATCATCCGCCAATATGGCCGGATGGATGAGTTTTACCAACGCATCCATTCCGAGGCTTTTGCCCTGGGGGCGTTAATTCTGGGACTTGCCGCCATCATCTGGGGGTTCGGAGAAAATGCCGGATGGCCCGCCATTCCCACTATCTGGGTTGGCCCTGCCCTGGTCGGTCTTTGGGGCGCGTGTCTGCCTCTTGTAATGCGGCGTTACAAATGAAGAACGCATTGAAAGAGCTGAGAAAAGAGCGGGGCTGGTCACAACAGGATCTGGCCGAACGGCTCGGCGTGTCCCGCCAATCGATTATCGCGATTGAACGGGAAAAATACGACCCCAGCCTGGATCTGGCTTTCAAGATTGGCCGCGTTTTTGGCGCCTCAATAGAGACGATATTCACACCGGAACCTTAACCCGCCCTACCAGTAGATTAAAAAAGGAAAATATTATGATGCGTTATTTAAATTCGACAATTTTGTGCACCGCTATGGCGGGTTTGCTGATGGCGTGCAGCCCGGACGCCGGGAATGAGGCCAATGACGTAACCGAAGCCGAAAAGGCGGAGAGCGCCACAACGCCTCGGGCGGACACAATGGACGACGCGCAGAGTCAAGAGGCGCAGGCGCCTTCTTCAATCACGGTCACCCGCGCCGGAAATGCCGATGGCCGCACGCTCGTACTCATTCCGGGCCTTGCCTCCAGTGATGACGTTTGGGACGGCACGGTTGACGCCTTTAGTGATTACGACCTGCGCGTGGTCCAGGTCGCCGGGTTTGCCGGAGCTAAACCCGTCGACAACATTTCGGCAGAGAAAATCTCTGACGACATTTCAAACCATCTCAGAGAGAAGCCCGGAAATAACACTGTGCTCATCGGGCACTCGCTTGGCGGTTTCGTCGCGCTGAAAGCCGGGCTGGATGACGCCGCACAGTTGGACGAACTGATTATCGTGGACAGCCTGCCTTATCTAGCCGGGCTCTATATGCCCGAAGCCACACCGGAGCAGGCGGCCAGCATGTCCGCCCAAATGACGCAACAACTCGCCTCCCTGCCGAGGGCGCAATTCGACGCCCAGCAACAGGCCGGACTGGCGCGCCTTTCCAACAATGCCGAAGCAATGCCGGAGCTGGCCGAATGGGGGAAAACCTCTGACCAGCAAACGGTCGCCACCATGATGGGCGAGTTGATGGGCACCGATATGAGAAACGCCATGTCAGACCTGACTCTAGAAACAACCGTTCTCATTCCTCATTCGGATGTCATGGGCGTCAGTCTGGAAGAGCTGGAAAATCTCTATGCCGCGCAATATGAAAGCGCTCCGAATGTCACTCTGAAAGTGATCGAAGACAGTTTCCATTTTATCATGCTGGATCAGCCGGAGGCTTTCTATGCAGCTGTAAGGGAAGAGGTTGCCGAATAACGACGCAACCTTGAAACAATTAATTTAAAGCGGAGCCCATTAAGAGATTTAACGGGCTTTTTGAGTTTGTACTAATGAGTAAAAAGCAGGGCTGAAACAGGGGCAATAGATAAATCCCAAAATAAAACCCCGCTTCCAAGGAAGCGGGGCGTTCTCCCCTCGTCTTTGCGAGACTGTCTTTATGACATTTTTGTTAAATCAATGCGCGAGCACTGCCAAGAGCAAAATTGCAATAATGTTTGTAATTTTGATCATCGGATTGACGGCGGGGCCGGCTGTGTCCTTGTAAGGATCGCCGACTGTGTCGCCTGTCACCGCAGCTTTATGAGCTTCAGAGCCCTTGCCGCCGTGATTTCCGTCTTCGATATATTTCTTGGCATTGTCCCAGGCGCCGCCGCCGGCGGTCATGGAAAGCGCCACGAAGAGGCCTGTTACGAT
This sequence comes from Litorimonas sp., assembly GCA_029936425.1. Lineage (GTDB taxonomy): Bacteria > Pseudomonadota > Alphaproteobacteria > Caulobacterales > Maricaulaceae > Litorimonas. The sequence continues at coordinate 34,177 of JAPYSU010000009.1, read as the reverse complement.
CACGCCCATGAGCATCGCGCCAAGCGAGGCCAGAGCATTTTCCGTCCCGGCCACGAACTGAACGGCAAAGAACAGTACAATTGGCGACAGGATAGGCAGGAGCGACGGTTTGATCATTTCCTTGATCGCGGCGCCGGTCAGAAGATCAACCGCCTTGGCATAATCAGGACGGGATGTGCCCTTCATAATGCCCGGATCGGATTTGAACTGACGACGCACTTCCTCAACGATAGAGGCGGCCGCGCGTCCGACAGACTGCATCGCCCAGGCCCCAAAGAGGTAAGGCAGCAGGCCGCCGAATAAGAGACCGACCACGACATAAGGATTGGTCAGGCTGAAATCAGCCACCGCCCCCGTCAGAGGATTGCCCGTCTGTCCGGAGAAGAAGGCGATGTCCTGCGTATAGGCCGCAAACAGCACAAGTGCGCCGAGACCGGCAGAGCCAATGGCGTAGCCTTTCGTCACCGCTTTGGTTGTGTTGCCCACCGCATCGAGAGCGTCCGTTGTATTGCGGACTTCGGGCTCAAGCTCTGCCATTTCCGCAATGCCGCCGGCATTGTCGGTGACAGGGCCGAACGCGTCGAGCGCGACAATCATCCCGGCCACGCCGAGCATAGCCGTGACGGCAATCGCAATCCCGAACAAACCGCCGAGCGTATAAGTGGCTATGATACCGGCAATAATAATCAAGGCCGGAACCGCTGTTGCTTCCATGGAAACGGCAAGGCCTTGGATGACATTTGTGCCGTGTCCGGATTCAGAGGCTTCGGCCACGGATTTTACCGGGCGGTATTTCGTGCCCGTGTAATACTCGGTAATCATGACGATAAGACCGGTAATAACGAGTCCGATGACTGCGCAGATAAATAAATCCATACCATTGAAAATCGTCGTTCCGCGAATGTCTCCAAAGCCGAACATGGTGTAAATAACGCCAGCTATGGCCAGAATGGACAAAACACCCGTCACAATCAGGCCCTTATAAAGAGCGCCCATGACATTGGTGGAGCCTTTGGACAGCTTGACGAAGAATGTGCCGATAATAGAGGTCACAATACACACCCCGCCAATGGCAAGAGGCAACATCATCATATCGCGGCGAAGACCGGTGAGGGCGTCTCCGGCAAACAAAATCGCGGCGAGCACCATGGTCGCGGCAAGAGTCACGACATAAGTCTCGAACAAATCCGCAGCCATACCGGCGCAGTCACCGACATTGTCGCCGACATTATCGGCGATAGTCGCAGGGTTGCGGGGATCGTCTTCCGGGATACCGGCTTCGACCTTCCCGACCAGATCGCCGCCAACATCGGCGCCTTTGGTAAAGATACCGCCGCCGAGACGGGCAAAGACGGAAATAAGAGACGCGCCGAGTGAGAGCGAGATAAGACCGTCAATCACGTCGCGGGAGTCATAGGAAATGCCTAGAGCTTCGGTTAGGAGCCAGAAGAACCCGGCAATCCCGAGTAAGGCCAGACCGGCCACGAGCATACCCGTAATCGCGCCGGCTTTAAACGCCACACGCAAACCCGAGCCGAGCGACTCGCGAGAGGCTTCGGTCGTGCGGACATTGGCCTGAACGGAGACGAGCATGCCGATATAACCGGCCGCGCCTGAAAGTACCGCGCCCAGGATAAATCCAACCGGGGCGATCCAGTTTCCAAATAGAATAAAGAGCAGAATCGCTACGACGACGCCGACAATGGCAATCGTCTTATATTGTTTATTGAGATAGGCTTTCGCGCCTTCCTGAATCGCGCCTGCGATTTCATTCATTCGCTCCGTGCCTGTAGAGGCTTTCATGAGCCCGGCACGGGTCACAAAGCCGTAAATAACAGCGAGTAAGCCCGCTGCGAGAATTAAATAGAGTGTCATAACACCCTCCCTTTGCTTTCGCCGGGTGCCAAAATAGATGTCCCCTCGCGCCATATTTAGTCGCAGGTTGGTCCGGCAATGTTATGAAGTTGGCCGTGTCAAATGCCATGGCCTCTTATCGGGCCTGGGCGGGACACGCTTCCCCTCGCGAGTGTGAAGTTGGCCGTCCGCCCCGATGCTATCAACTAGATCTTATTCGGACGCTTCCCTTCGCGTAGGAAGTTTGTTGCAAAGTGTTAAGGTGGCGTCAAGTGATGTTTCAAAACAGTTAAATGACAAAAATCGGTCGTAGACCAGACCTCGGGGAAACATGCAATGAGATCGGAAATTCGGTCTATTCGACGGTGACGTCCAGATTCATTTTCGGATGAATGGCGCATTTTACCTGAAACTTGCCGCGCTTGTTAAACTGCACGGTCCGGGTTTCCCCTTCTTCCATGGAGCCGGAGTCAAATTCCATCTGATCCGCGTCAATAAAGGCGTGGTGGAGAAAAATATCATCATTCACAATCTTCAGGGATTGTCCGGCCTGAATTGTCACCTGACCGGGCGCATAGGTGCGCTTTTTTTGCGAAATCACAATATCGCTATTGGCCTGAGCGAGAACGCCGATTGGAAAGGCAATGACGCTAACAAGACAGATGGCATGAGGCAGTTTCAGTTTCATGCAGCGGACCCTATCGAAGAATTGTTAATTTTCTCGGAATTTATTGAGCGGCTCTGATCGGCGCTTTCCGTATAGGCCTGGGGAAACACAAGGGTCGCGCAGGTCCCTTTGCCCAAGGCAGACCGCAGGCGTATTTCGCCCTTATGAAAGGCCATGATTTTTTGTACGACAGACAGGCCGAGGCCGACGCCTTCATACCGTCTGGAATAGCTGTTATCGGCCTGCTCAAAGGGTTCGATCATCCGGTCTATATCCCCGGCTTTGATTCCAATGCCGTCGTCAATAACGTCAAGCGCTACGGAATTATCGGTCTGAAGGCGGATATCAACCTTGATGCGTCCGCCGTCATGATTGAATTTGACGGCATTTGACAAAAGATTGAGAACGGCCTGTTGCAGGTGGATACGGTCTCCGCGAACCTTGACAGGGGCCATTTGGGGGTTCCAGATAAGGCGAATCCGTTTTGGTTTCATATCCTTGGCGATGACTTTCAAACAGAAAATCACGACCTCTTTCAAGTCCACTATTTCCTGATGAGCCGAAAGAATTCTAGCATTGGCCGTATCGGCAATATTCAGCACGTCCTGAACGATTTTTAAAACCTGGTCGCCGTTTCTGGAAATGATTTGGCACATTTCCACATGTTTCGGATCACTCCCATTTTGTTTGTGCTCCATGGCCATGGCATCTGCAAAACCGATAACGGCGTTGAGCGGCGTCAGCAATTCATGACTCATGGCGGCCAGGAAAAGCGTTTTGGCGTGGGCGACTTCGGTCTGGTCTTTGGAGATGGTCAGGTTTTGATGCGCCTTTTTCGCCGCTGTGATATCCGTCCAGAGGATCAGGCGCCCGCCTTCGGCCGTGTCAAAGGCGTTGATGCGCGCCCACCGGCCGTCGGTTGTCCGGATTTCATTCTGCACTTCGTCATAAATATGCGGAATGTGTTTGGGCACGCCGCTACGATGGAAAAAGGTCTGCAGCTTCGCGCCCAAAAACGTCGCTCCTTTCAGATCCGGGAAAAGTGTTCGCACCTGATGGTTTACGACGATAATGCGTTCATCCGCATCCGTCAGAATAATCGCGTCTTTGGAATTTTCCAGAGAGTCCACAAGCCGCATCTGCGCGAGCGCCCGCGCCGCCTGTTCCAGGTCAACCCGCCCTCGCACGCTCTCCTGCATGGAGCGGAGCGTATTGAGCAGGGCGCCGGTTTCATCCTCTCCGCCTTTGGGGATTTGCGTATTTAAATCGCCAGCGGAAATTTTTCGCGCAGCTTGCGCGGCGGCTTTGAGCGGCCGGATGATGGTCATACTGAGCCAGCTGGCTAGAAGAATGGACAAAGCGAGAGCGAGCCCCGTTGCGATGACAGAGTAATGTTCAACCTTGTCTATTCCCGCCAAGGCGCTTTCTCGGTTTCGGAAACTTTCATTGGTCTGCAGCTCCGCAATGACGCCGAGTTTGTCTGTAATTTGCGAAGACAATTCTGCCTGCTGCGCCAATTCCTGTTCCGTCAAGGGGAGCTTGCCCGCCAGAGAAATATCAACCCATTGAGCGGTCAGGGTTTCTATATCCGTAAAGTCACTTATGGCGCGGGCCGATATGGACCTCTCCTTCGCGACGGCGAGGTCACTTCGGAAAACTTTGAGGTGATTTGCCAGAGTGCTTGGGTCGGCTCCGCGGATCAGCTCCGTTTCCATTTGGCTAAATGTCTGCCCAGCGGCGCGGGTGTAGTTAATCGCCATGAGGGGACGGTCATAGGTATATTTAACGACGGCTCCGGTCGTTGAAATGGCGTGATAGGCATATCCTCCCAGCAAAGCCAGAAAAGCGGCCATCATGAGAAAGACAAAAAATAGCTTTGCGCGGACGGAAATGAGAACTCGGAAAACAGTTTTCAGCACATCAAAAAGCCCGGTGCTTCGATATATCCCGAAGTCTTGATATCCTGATGTTCATCTTCAAGCCCTCCACGGCGCCGTCGCAAGATTGGATTAAAGCCCGAACTCTAAAAACAATCTTAGGTTATGCGGCGGACCCTAGCTGAGAGATGTTAACACTTTCGGAATCTTCGGCCTGCAGCTGAACTTGCGGGTTATCGGCCGGATTCACCAGAGCTTCCGGCAGTATGAGCGTGGCGCACGTGCCTTTTCCGTAAGCAGACCTCAGACGCAATTCGCCCTTATGAAGCTTCATGATCTTTTGCACGACGGAGAGGCCGAGCCCCGCGCCTTCATACCGTCTGGAATAGCTATTATCGGCTTGCTCGAACGGCTCGACCATGCGCGCAAGGTTTTCGGACTTAATCCCGATACCGTCATCAATCACATCTATCGCGGCAGAGCCATCCGATTGTAGGCGGATATCAACCTTGATGCGTCCGTCTTCCTGGTTGAATTTGATGGCGTTGGAGAGAAGGTTCAAAACCGCCTGTTGCAGGCGCACGCGGTCTCCGCGCACACGGACCGGACTCATCTGGCTATCCCAGATAAGCCGCAAGCGTTTGGGCTGCATTTCTCCGGCGATTGTTTTCAGGCAGAAGGTCACGACCTCCTTAAGGTCCACAATCTCTTCGCTCGTCGACAAAATTTCGGTGTCTTCCGTATCGGCAATATTCAGGACGTCCTGAACAATTTTCAGAAGCTGGGCGCCATTTCTGGAGATGAGCTGGCACATTTCCAGCTGCTTTGGATCGCCGCCTTGTTGGTGTTGCATGGACATAACGTCCGCAAACCCGATAACGGCATTGAGTGGGGTGCGCAGTTCATGGCTCATCGCGGCGAGGAAAAGAGTCTTGGCGCGGTTGGCGGCTTCGGCCTGTTCCTTGGCGATCATCAGGTTTCGATGCGCGGCTTTCGCCTGACTGATATCCGTCCAGATAATCAGGCGTCCGCCTTCCTCTGTATCCGAGGCGTTAACTCGGGCCCAGCGCCCGTCCTCGAAACGGATTTCGTTTTGCGCTTCGTCATGTATATGCGGAATATTTTTGGGAACGCCGCGACGGGTAAAGAGGGCGTCCAGATTGGAGGCCAAAACCTGGGTGTTTTCCAAATCCGGGAACATCGTCTGAACCTGATTATTGGCCACGATAATTTGACCCTTTGAATCCGTCAAAATTATAGCGTCCTTGGAGTTTTCCAGAGATTCCGCCAAGCGGGTTTGTGCCAGCGCCCGTGCTGATTGCTCGCGCGCCATACGGCCCCTGATATTTTCCTGCATGGAGCCAAGCGTTTTCAGCAAAGCTCCGGTCTCGTCATCGCCGCCTTCGGGAATTTTCGTGTTCAGGTCTCCGGCGGAAATTTTTCGCGCCGCCAGAGCGGCGGCTTTAAGCGGTTTGATGATCGTCAGGCCCAGCCAGCCGGACAGCAGGACCGATAGCGCAAGGGCCAATCCTGTCGCCCAGAGGGCGTAGCTCTCAACTTTGCCAACTCCTTCAAGGGCCGTTTCGCGGTTTCGGAAACTCTCATTGGTTTGCAGCTCCACGATAATATCGAGATTATCTTCGATTTCAGAGGCAAGCGCGGCTTGCTGCTGGCTCTCGGCCTCAGTCAGCGCGCTTTGGTCGGCCATTGCCATTCTGGCCCAGCGCGCCGTCAGTTTTTCTACATCCTCGAAAAAAGGGACGGAACGGTCAGAGATGGATCTGTTTTTGGCAACAGTAAGATCGCTCTGAAAGGTTTCAAACGTTTCCGACAGGCTTTCCCGGTCTGCGCCATTGACCAGATCCAGTTCCATCTGGGTGAAGGTCTGACCGGCAGAGCGCGCATAATTAATCGCCATAAGCGGTCGATCAAAGGTATTTTCAACCACCGCTCCGGTCGTGGAAATAGCGTGAAAGGCATAGCCTCCGAGCAGCGCCAATAAGGCACTCATCGCCAGAAAGCTGAAAAACAGCTTGGACCGGACGGATATTAAAACTCTGAAAGCGTTATTTAGCACATCATTGTGTCCTGCGCTCAGTAATCAGAATATTTGGTGATATCGCCATGCATCGGGGCCAAAATGGCCAAGAGTTTGTTTTGTGTGCGGAATGGAATATCGTTATCATCCATCGCCTTTTGCAAATCTTCCACCAAGGCGTTGAAATGCTTGTTTTCAATGCCGAGCCCGGCATGGGATTTATCCATATCCTGCCCGGTATAGACGCAGCCGCCATCTGTCAGGCTGCAAATGTGTTCGACGAGCAGGTTTTGAAGCCGGGGAATATTGGAATTATCAAAAATGTGAGAAATGCGTGGATTCGCCAAGGAGTAATCCAGCATGTCAGAGATGATTTCCGTCACGCCGTCATGGCCGCCCAGCTTGTCATAAAGGGTCACCTCATCGGCGGAAGCGGAAAGGGGCGCAAATGCGGCAAAAGACATGACGCAGAAAGCGGAAAGTGTGTATCGGAGTTTTAACATATTAAAATCCTATCTGAATGGAGCCATAGGCCCCGCGCTGGTTTTCCTGAAGCGCAATATCGCCGAGATCGACATAGGCGGCCGTAAGGGAAATATTCTTGGTCGGGAACCAGGCCACATAAGCGGCGGCCCCGTCATTTTCTTCGGCAAACCCCAAATTGTCGGGTTTGGTACGGTAATCGACCCCCACGGCCAGATGTTTGTTGAACATATAGGCGGCGGAGCCTTCAAATTCGATTTGGTAATTGTCTGACTGATCTCCGCCAAAGCCGAGTAGGCCGAGCTGGTTGGCTTTGGTCGCCCGCGCCGTTCCGGTCAGAATAAGATTCTTATCGAGTAATAGCTTCGTGCCGGAGACATAGAGATCGACACCCTCATCACTTTCAGCTCCAAGGGCCTGTACCAAATCCGAATTCTGGTTCTTTTTATATTGCGCGCCGATAGAGATTTGCGGCAAGGCCGTGTCCTGATCGTAAACGGCGTCCCCGATCAGCCGCACTTTCGCGCCAACAATATCCTGCGAAAATGTATATCCATCGCGCAGCCCCAGTTTCGGACCTGTATCGCCGAGATCGAAATCCTGACGGGCATAAGACAGCTCAACCCGGTTCTTTATCCCGACAGACGCGCCATAGCTTCTGAGTTGAAAGTCCGGAAGCTCGACCTGTGTGTAATGCGTGTTTCCGCCCCAGGAGGTATTGCTGCCATAGCCCGAGATAACGGCCCAGTTTGTTAGCCCAGAGCCCGCAGAGCCTTCAACTTGACTGACGGCGCCTGTGGCCAGAAGGCGGCCTTGATCCGGTTTAAAGGAGGGCGCAGCCGAACACGCGCCCAAAGCGAGCGTCACCAGTCCTAAAATAATCGTCTTTTGAAGCATGCTCCACTCGTCAGCCGGCGATCAGCCATGTTCCGACCAATCCATTCTCGCGTGTAAAATCACCAATAGACCTTAATATTTCATTGAATAGATATGCAGAAACCACGGTCGCCGTAAATGAAACGGGGCCGTGAAGAGGGGCTGTTTTGGCTCAGCCTCTTAGCCTGGAGACAACGGATCTAACCTGTTCAGTGGCTTTTTCAGCGTTTTTGGAGAGGGCTCTCGGATCCAGTGGCTCTCCAAATGTCAGCCGGAAGGTTTTACCCTTCTTGTTCAACAATTCGTGAAATAGAGTAATGTCCCGCAACTCCGCGTTGAGTTTCGAGAAGAGATAATAAAGGGAAGAGTTTCTGGCTTTGATGTTCAGGGGAATGATCGGGGCGTCATATTTCCGCGCGACCATAGCGGCAGAACTTTCCCACTCCTGCTCTTTCAGTCCCGTCCAGGACATTTTCGCCAAACGCCCGCTGGGGAAAATCACAATACAGCGCCCGGCTTCGAGAGCCTTTTTCATCAACAATAAAGTTTCACGGGTCTTGGCATGGCTGCGTTTATCTTTGACCCATTCAACAGGAATAATAATATCCTCGCCTTTGGGAATGACACGCAGAGCGTCCGCATTGGCCAGAAAGCAGTGATCGGGCCGGCGGTCCCGAATGGCCTGAAACACGGCCAGTCCGTCCGCCAACCCTGTCGGATGGTTGGAAATAATCACGCAGCGCCCTTCTTTCGGAACGCGGCTTAACCCTCTGACAGCGGTCCGCGGACTAATGTGATTGGCCACGCGTTTAAAGGCCTCCCGCCCCGTCAAATGGCGGACGGTATCGGCCAGAAACACGGCGGCGTCATAGGCCAGCATGCGGTAAAGCGCCGGGCGTACCGCCCGAAACAGACGGGGACGGGCCATAAGATGCGGCGCCCGTTCGGCAATTAATTGTTCCACAATATGCATGAGGGCCTATAAAGACGATATAAGGCAAAATAAAAAGTCTTAATCCGCAGGGAAATGAGGAATAAATATCAGAAAAGGGGACTAAACATGAAACGTCTGAAATTAAGCGCAAGCCTGATAGGGCTGATCTGTCTGAGCGGCGCAGCTCTGGCGCAGACTGCAAATGAGGCGAACGCCACGGCGCAAACGCAGATAAATCCGTCTACTCAGTCTCCGGCTCCCTGTCAGTCCGCCGAATACAGGCAAATGGATTTTTGGATCGGCCAGTGGGACTTGACGTGGCAGGCGGCGGACGGCACGACCCGGTCCGGCCAGAACGTCATTACGCGATCGCCCTTTGGCGATTGCGTCATCACCGAAAACTTTGACGGCGCCCCCGGCAATACGCTCAAAGGGATGAGCGTCTCAACCTACTCCAAACCGCACGGGAAATGGCGTCAAACCTGGGTCGATAACCAAGGCGGCTATTTCTCTTTACACGGCGGATTGCAGGACGACGGAACGTTTATTCTGGAAATGGACCGCCTGAACGATAAAGGTCCGTTTTCGCGCATGGTGTTTGAAGATATCAAAGCCGACAGCCTGACCTGGCGCTGGCAAGGCAAAGGTGAGGCCGAGAGCGCGTGGGCCGACCGATGGGTTATTAATTACCGGCGGCGTTAAGCTTCTATAAATCAGCAAAAAAGTCCCCATAAATCAGCAAATAAAAAGCCGCCTCGAAAGGCGGCTTCATAATTAATCAGACTGTCAAAAGTCTATTTTGTAGTTTTGCGCGTGCTGCGTTTGGCAGGTGCTTTTTTGGAAGCCGCCTGGTCTTTTCCAAGAGGTTTGACATTGCTGGGCGGCAGCGCGTTGTTGAGCACTTTTGCGGCCCAGTCCCGTCCGCCAACGCCAAAGGCAATCGCGGCGGCCACAGCAGCAGAGATAACCAGGGAGGAGAAAGCGATCGGGACGATCTGACCTTCGGGATCCAGGGAAGACAGGCCGATAAAGATAAACAATACCATCACCGCATATTTGACAAAGGTCGCAATGCGCGGGCTGATGACCGAAGACATGAACCGGCCGAGAATACTCGCCAGGAAGACGCCGATGATAATCAGAATGGCGGCTTCAAGCAGCGATCCGCCAAATTCCTGAACCGACCCAAAGGCGTAGGACAGGCTGTCATTGCCTAGCAGATTCACGGCGGCAGAGACGCCAATGACCAGAATGATTAGAAAGGCAACATAGCCTGCCGCTTTGGACGGAGAGGTTTTCAGGCCTTCCCCATCGTCGAGCATCATGATTTCATTTACCGAACGGTCAAAGCCGAGGCTCGGCAGGAAGTCCTGCAGAAATTCCGACACGAACCGGCCGATGAAAATGGTCACAGCCAAGATAGCGGCCGCGCCGATAAGTTCAGGGATAAAGTTCAGGAAACCACTGAGCATGCTGCTGAGCGGATCAGAGACGCCCGAAATATCCAGCGCGTCAAGCGCGGCAATCGAGAAGAGCGCGATAATCACGACAAACACCAATGTTCCGAGCGCCCGCGCGATAGAGCCCTGAGAGCCGGTGGCCGAGGTGAAGCCGGACTTATTGGCCAGCGAGTCGAGCTGGGCGGCCTCTAATGTCGCGGTGACGGCATTCTGCGCCACTTTGGCGAGAAAATAACCGATGATGAACAACAGACCTGCGCCGAGGATATTGGCGGCGTAACTGCCGATATTGTCAAAGAAGCCGTTTACGGGGCCGAGATTTTCGGAAAGTCCGAGGCGGCCAAGCGCGAGATAGGCGGCGTATAAAACAACGAGCCAGAATAGCGCGCGGCCAATGGCGTTGCCGATATTCCCGCCGCTGGTCTGGGCTTTTTTGCCAAGGCCTGTGCGGTTAATGCCGCCGGCGACGACAGATTTAATAATGAAAGCAATGATAAAGCCGAGAAGCAGAATAATTGCCGCGGAAATCGAATTGCCCACAATCGGGGGCATGCCGTCAAATAGGCGGTCAAATTGTTCCATGATAGTGTTCCCTCCAAAGTAAAAAGAAGCTGTGTAAGAGCCGGGCCTTGTGGCCCTTAAAATAAAAATGCGTCCTTCAGAACACGGGGCAACCGGCTCCTGTCGACAACATTAACAAAAATTCAACGTCGAAGCACGGGCGAAGTTCCAAATTCTTGAAAATAGTCATTTAGGGCGGGGTCAGATCCCAGACTATCTTGACCTTCGCCAAGGGGTGAGCAAGGAGAGCTTTATGGCTCCTATTCGACATAAAGCGCTCTTTTACGGGCTGTGCCTGTTTTCTTTTGGCCTGCTTGCATTGGCGATTGTTTTGCTGAGTATGAAATGAGCGTCCTTGCAAAGCTAAAAGCCTGCATTTCGGCCGGCGAGCTGGAAGAGGACCCAGCCCAAATCGAAGCGGCCAAAAAGCTGGACGCCCTTTTGGGGCGGCTCAACACCCGCCCGGAGCCCAATTTTCTGGGTAAGATTTTCGGTAAAAAACCGGAGCCGGTAACAGGGCTTTATCTATGGGGCGGGGTCGGGCGCGGCAAATCCATGCTGATGGACTGGTTTTTCGAAGAGGCGCCTGTCGCCGCGAAACAGCGCGTGCATTTCCACGCTTTCATGCTCGATGTCCACGCGCGGATCAATGCGCGCCGCCAATCCGAAGACAATGACGGCGATCCGATTGCGCCTGTGGCGAAACAGATTGCAAAAGAGGCGGAGCTGCTCTGTTTCGACGAATTCCACGTTACCGATATTACCGACGCCATGATCCTGTCGCGCCTGTTCGACGCGCTTTGGGCCGAAGGCGTCATTGTCGTGGCCACGTCCAACCGGCCGCCTCGGGACCTCTATGAGAACGGCCTTAACCGCGCTTTGTTCGAACCGTTTATAGAGCGCATGCCGAAATACCTCATCATTCACGAATTTGCCGGAGAAACGGATCACCGCCTCCGCCAGCTCGAAGCCGCGCCGGTCTATTATTCGCCTTTGGGCGAGGAGGCGGATAAGGGCATTGAAGCCGCCTGGCAGCGCTTGATCGGCGGGGCGAGCCCGCGCGAAACGGTTCTGTCCGTGCAGGGGCGGGATCTGGTTTTGAAACAAACAGCGGCGGGGACGGCGCGCGCGGGCTTTGCTCGGCTTTGCGACAACACGCTCGGCGCGGCGGATTACCTGCGTCTCGCCCATGCCTTTCAGACCCTCATTCTGGAAAACGTCCCGCAAATGGGCCCAGACAGCCGGAATGAGGCCAAACGTTTCGTCACGCTCATCGATGCCCTGTATGAAACGCGCACCAAATTAATTATGAGCGCCGAGGTTGAGCCGAAAGACCTCTATCAGGACGGCGACGGCGCTTTTGAATTCGAACGGACGGTCAGCCGCCTGATGGAAATGCGAAGCCATGACTATCTGGCTGAGCGGCGCCAGATGGAAACCTCGCCGTCAGATATGAGTAAGCCTGATGATAATAAATCAGAGCCATAACAATCCCGTTGATATAGAGGCACAGTATTCTTACTCTTGCCCGAACATAAAGGACGCCACATGACCCGTTATCTTTTAAGCACCTGCCTCACGCTCGCTCTGGTGGCAGGCTTTCAAGCCAGCCATGCCGACACGTTCGAGACAGAGCGCTGCATCAATATGGGTAATGCTCTGGACGCGCCGAACGAAGGCGAATGGGGCCACACAATTGAAGAGAGCTCTTTCCGCAAAATCAAAGAGGCCGGGTTCGATACGGTGCGGATCCCCGTCCGCTGGAGCGCCCACACCGCCGAAGGGCCGGACTACACCATTGATCCCGAATTTTTTGCCCGCGTGACAGAGGTGCTGGATCAGGCCCTCGCGCAGGACTTACAGGTCATTCTCAATATCCACCATTTTGAAGAGCTTAATGAAAACCCCAAAGGTAACTTTGAAAAGTTTATGTCGCTTTGGTCGCAGATCGCGGCGCGCTATGCCTCGCTCCCCGACAGCGTTTATTTCGAAATTCTGAATGAGCCCAACCAGAACCTCGGCGGTGATTTGATGCGGACGATGCTGATAGAGGCGTTTCAGCTAATCCGGAAAACCAATCCGACACGCATCTTAATTTTGGGCGGTGAGAATTGGTCCGGCATTGATAGCCTGCCGAGCATCCCGGCTATTGAAGACCCCAATCAGGTATACACCTTCCATTATTATGACCCGTTCGAATTCACCCATCAAAAAGCGGGCTGGACAGATTTAAAAGATAGCGGCGTGGTCAAATGGGGCAGCGCGGAAGATAAAAAGGCGCTTAAAGACGCGGCCGCCTACGCCAGACAGGTTCAGGACGAAACCGGTATTCCGCTGTTTCTGGGCGAAACCGGCGCCTATGAAAAAGCGCCTTATGAAGACGTTGTGAACTATACCAAACATACCAGACAGGCTTTTGAAGAGGCGGGTATCGCCTGGTGCGTCTGGAATTTCACGGCCACCTTCCCGTTCTACGACTCTAGCGCGCAAAGATGGGACAAGGCAAAGCTCTCGGCGCTGGGCCTGGGGGAAGAGGAAGCCGAGTAAAAAAGTGTCGGCATGAATTTTTTCACTAAAATTACAGAGCTCCTAACGCCGAAAAGGTATGGTTACTATCCAGAAAACCTTCATCGACAGGCGCTTCCATTTCTTGCGCATTTGAATGCGGGTGATTTGAAATCGGCATTAAGCCTTTTCCAACAAGTGACTCCTGAAGACCGGCCATATCTAGTTGAAGCTCTAAGCGATCTTGTTACGGAGGATGACTTTTATGACAAGTGGTTCGATAATAGTAATGGCCCGGAAGAGATATGCCTTCTCAGGGGGTCTTTATTGTTGGTTAGGGCTTGGCATTATCGTGGTTGGGGAAGGGGTGAGGATGTGGATCAGGCTGCCGGAGAGAAAATGCACGAAACTCTCAAAGCGGCAGAAAGCTCTTTATTGCCACTTTTAGAGCTACCAGATTATGGCCAAAATGCTGCTGCCAGATTGATCCGTATATCAATGGGCTTGGAAGAGCCAATTGAACAAACTCAAATTTATCTGAAACGTTTGAGAGAATTTGAGCGTCCACACATGTTCGGCGAGCATAATTATATGGTGGCTGTGTGCGAAAAATGGTCTGGATCTCATCAGGAAATGTTCGAGTTCGCAAGAGCAACTATTAAACACTACGACCAGCACCCGCATATGGGCGGGCTCATTGCCTTGGCACATTTTGAACGACAATTATTTTTTGACAATTTTGACGAAGATAAGATTGGTGGGGAGGCCTACAGAGCTGACAAATCTGTATTGAATGAAGTTTTGGTGCAGAGTGAGCGGCTTTTAGCCTTGAAACAGACCGCTGCACTTGAAAACGTCTTTGCTCATAATGCGATGGCTGCATTCTTCGCTGACCGAGACGATTTTGAGCGAGCTGAACCTCACTTTAAGTCCATGCGCAAACGAGTCACACGTTTCCCGTGGAGTTTTTATTATCCTTCTTTTCTACACGAGGCGTATAATGTCTCGATGCTGTGATTTCTATTGGTACAGTTAATATGCAAATTCGTAAGCTTTCAGCAGCTTACTTGCCATTGCAACGCCCGCTGCGCCCCGCTAAACCACGCCCAAATTCACTCGCCTGAACGGAGATCCCTATGGCACGCGCAAAAATCGCCCTTATCGGCGCCGGTATGATCGGCGGAACCTTGGCTCACATCGCGGCCCGCGAAGAGCTGGGGGACGTTGTTCTTTTTGATATTTTCGAAGGCACCGCCAAAGGCAAGGCGCTTGACCTCTCCGAGGCCGCGCCGGTTTTCGGCAAGGACTCCAACCTCAAAGGCACAAATGACTATGCCGATATCGCGGGCGCAGACGTCTGCATCATCACGGCCGGTTTCCCGCGCAAACCCGGCATGGACCGGTCAGAGCTGATCGGCAAAAATCTGGGCGTCATCAAACAGGTCGCCGAAGGCATCAAGGAACACGCGCCGAAAGCCTTTGTCATCTGCATTACCAACCCTCTCGACGCAATGGTCTGGGCCTTGCAGAAATTCTCCGGCCTTCAGCCGCGCAAAGTCGTCGGCATGGCCGGCGTGTTGGATAGCGCCCGTTTCCGTTATTTTCTCGCCGATGAATTCGGCTGCTCTGTCGAAGACGTTCACGCCTCTGTTCTGGGCGGCCACGGCGACACAATGGTGCCGCTCGTACGCTACTCCACCGTCAACGGAGTGCCTCTGCCGGATCTGATTAAAATGAAATGGACAACGCAGGAACGCGTTGACGCCATCGTCGAGCGCACCCGTAAGGGCGGCGGCGAAATCGTCGGCCTTCTCGGAAATGGCTCGGCCTTTTACGCGCCCGCAGAATCCGCCATTGAAATGGCGAAATCTTATCTGCGCGATAAGAAACGCATCCTGCCTTGCGCGGTGCGTCTCTCCGGCCAGATTGCCGGCGTTCGCGGCCTCTATGTCGGCGCCCCGGCCATGATCGGCGCGCGCGGCGTGGAAAAGGTCATGAATATCCGTCTCAAACAGGACGAGCGCGAAATGTTCATGAACTCCGTCGAAGCGGTCGAGAAAATCATCGCCGATTGTAAAGAGATGGAACCGGAGCTTAAGGATTAATCTTCCATAAGCGTCGTCGCGGCTCGCCGTGACGGATAAAACCAATGTGAAAAGCGGGCCTCCGGGCCCGTTTTTTTATGCGGGTTTGTTTTTACCTTTCTAAATAACGTCGTTACCCGGCTTGACCGGGTAATCCATGCGGCGCTTCTCCAACCCTTGGTCAGGTCGCGAATGCCCCTGATCTGAAAGATTGTACCTAACGAGTAAATTCCCATCCCGGCAAGGACACCAAATGGATCCCCCGGTCGAGCCGGGGGATGACGGGGTGGTGTGGTTCCTATTTTTGTTGCTGGGTGATCACTCTCGGAATGACACTATGTGAAAGGGGATAATGATCGCCTCTCATACTTGCCTAACCTTCTGACTTTACGCCGCTTTCAACAATCCCGTCCCCGCTCTCCAAACCGGGCCTATACTCAGCTTGGTGACGTTTGAAGACCGCATATCGCAACGGGAACCACTCCCCGACCTCGCGCCCCTTCGGACGCACTACGTGTTTCTCTGCGCGCAGCTGCTCGCCGCCATTGTCCGTCCTGAGGCGGCGCTTTCTCTGGCGCGTCAGCTCTGCCGGCATGTCCGCGTCATGGTGCTAGCTTCGCAGGCCCATTTCCGGCGGCGCCAGAAAATAGCCATGCTCCTGCGTCCCGAGTGGCGGGAGCGGGTGATTGCCGATCTCGGCGGATGGAAGCGGATAAGGCGCTGGACAAAGCGCCAGGCCGTGATTGACGCGGCTCCGCCGGAGAAAACCTATCAAACAATACGCCACCCCGCGGCGGACGAAGAAGAAACGGCGCGGCGCGCCCATATGCGCGAGCTCATGAAAGCCAATGCCCACCCGCTCATCCTGCGCGACCCGTGCCGCATGGATTTTGACGGATGGTTCCGGCTGCCCCCGCAAGCCCGATTGGTAAATCCCATCGCCGATCCGGATTACGACTATGATTTCGATCCCAGACGCATGGCCGATTTCAGAGGTATTAAAACCCCCATCACCGTCTGGCCGGAAGAGTTCAGAGCGGCCGCCGAGGTGCGGCCTTATGTAGAGGAGGAAACTCCGAAACATATCGCTCCGGACACCGATCCGAGAGCCCTCGCCACGCTGCGGATACAATACCACCGAAGGCCCGCCCCCATTCAGCCGGCACAAAATGACAATGTTCCAGCTGACACTGGAAAAGCCTACGCCTCACGTGCGCCGCCCCGTATCCGAGGCTCACCAAAAACCGCTCTCCGCCGAGCGCGTCTTGGCGGAGCGCTTGCGCGTGCGAAAACCTAAACTTGCCAGATTTTACATTTCCCTGCATGAGGTATTCATGACCCAAACTACCCTCGAAACGAACCGTCTCCTTCTCCGACTCATTGACCCCGAGAAAGATTTTGAGGCGTGGGCGGATTGTTTCGCGGACAAATCCACCATGACCTATATTGGCGGCGGGCCGGGATATAACCGCGCGCAAGCCTGGCGCAGTATGGCAACGGCGATCGGTCACCAACAGATAAGGGGATATAGTTTTTTCTCGGTTATTGAAAAATCGTCGAAGGAATGGGTCGGGCGTGTCGGTCCGTGGTATCCCGAAGAATGGCCCGAGCCGGAAATCGGATGGACCATCCACCGAAACCACTGGCGCAAAGGCTTCGCTAAAGAGGCGGCGGCGGCCTGTATTGACTACGCGTTTGAAACCTTGGGCTGGGACCGCGTCATTCACACGATTCAGGACGGTAATATTGCGAGTATGAAAACCGCCGAGGCGTTGGGCTCTAAACGCGACTATTCCCTGCAAGGCATTCCCGCCATTACTGACGAATTGTGCTGGGTTTACGCGCAAAACCGCGCAGATTGGGGCGCGCGAAAAAAGGATTAAATCCAGCCGGCGTCGCGAACCTGCTTTTGACCGGATCGGCTGACAGGAGCGCTGAGCCCGTTTTTCAGGACAAGGTCGATTTTACCGCCCGTTTTGTTGATGCTTTCAACGCCTTTTTCGGCCACCCACCAGGATCGGTGTGTTTGAACCCCCGAAAGCGCCGCCGCTTCGCGCACCGCATCAGAGAGCCGCATTAAAATCATTTCGTCACCGGCGGAGCTGTGCACCCGGACATAATGATCTTCGGCGCTGATGGCGTAAATTTCGGCGTGGCGGAGTTTCGGCGGGAGGCGGTCGAGAAGCGGGGGCCGGGTTGCCTGCGTCTCGAGGCGGCTTTCCGACCGTTGCTTCCCGAGTAAAAGGCCGATCGAGCATAGAATGATGGAAATCAGCCAGACATAGAAAAAGGTAAGAACAATGTTCTGCCAATTATTGGGCGGGAAGAGAATAAAGATGAGAGCCGCGACGCAAAGCGTTGCGCCTATGGATTGACCTATGGCCTCTTGCCATATTTTTATATTCCGGCCGAATTTGTGAGATATCAATTCGACGGCTCCTGCGCCAAATCCTCCGGCGACACACAGTCCGACCCAGTAAAGAAAGCGCCCGGTAAAAGGCATGTGGATAGTGCCGAAAGGGCCGAGAATGGACAGGATTACACCCGCAATTGCCGAGGTTATGATCATTGGAATAAAGTGTTTCAGCACGGCTTTCACGTGGACTATCCCTTAAACATCGGCGGTCATTGACGTATCGTGAACGGTTCATCGGGGCTTTTCAAGACATAAACCGTGCATTTGACGGACCGTGAACGAAATCCGCGTCTATTCACGACGCAGGCTTGCCGCTTCACGAATTTCAGCTTTCCTGCCCCCTCTTACCGTGCAGTATTCGCTCATACCCAAACGGGTCGTGACGCAAAATTTCAAAGGATTAAACATGACATATCTCATCAAAAACACATTTCTCATCAGCGCGGCAGTCGGCGCTTTGGCGTTGAATGCGTGTTCGACGACGGAGGCAAAAGCCGACCCCGTCGCCGCCTCTTCCGCCGAGACTGCGCCCTCTAATATGAGCGCGGCTTCCAGTCTATTGACAGTGAATGTATCCGGCTTTGAAGTTCAGCAAGGTGCGGTGATGGCCGCCTTGTCGGATGAGGCAAGCTATGGCGGCGGCAAGCCCGTTCGCGGCGCGATGAAACCCGTAAAAGGCGACACTGTCACTTTGACATTCGAAAATCTGCCCGTCGGAACCTATGCCATCCGGATGTATCACGACATAGATGGCAACGGCGAAATGAACATGAATGTTTTCGGCATTCCGACAGAACCTTATGCTTTTTCAAATAACGCGAAAGGCACGATGGGTCCGGCCCCGTGGTCCAAAGCCAAGTTCGATGTCACCGAAGACGGCGCTGTTCAAGACATCACCTTTTAATCCAACCGACCCAAACCCCGGAGGACGCTATGCCCCAGTTGAATCGACGCAATATACTTCAGGCCTTTGGCGCGTTGACAGCGACAGCCGCCTTGCCGAAATCTGCTTTTGCTCAAGCCCCCAAAATGCCGGACTGGCATATCGGATGGCAGAACCCTGCCCGCCGACAATTGCAGACAGAGTCACTGAAATTGGTTAGCGGGACATTGCCGTCTGATCTGTCAGGTACGTTTTACCGCAATGGCCCGGCCATTCATGAACGCGGCGGCGTCCGGATGACGCACTGGTTTGACGGCGACGGAATGGTTCAGGCGTTTCGGATCGGCGGGGGACAAGTCTCTCATATCGGCCGTCCGGTTGAGACCGCGCTTTACAAACGAAACGAAAAAGCGGGTCGTTTCACTGTCGGCGGGTTTGGGACACGTGTTGCAGATCCCTATCCATTGAACGGGCCGGACAGTGCTAACGCCGCCAATACGAGCGTGCTTCCTGTTGGGGACGAGGTCTGGGCCCTCTGGGAAGGCGGGTCTGCCTATCGTCTGGATTCAGAGACTCTGGAAACCTATGGGCCAAAAATATGGACAGATAAGTTACATGGCATGCCCTTTTCGGCGCATCCGAAAGTGGATCAAAAAGGCCATATCTGGAATTTCGGTCAGAGCGTGGATATGAAAGCTCTGATTATCTACAAGCTGAACCCAAAAGGAGACTTGCTTGAGGCGAAGCTGATTAAAGATGTGCCGCCCGGAATGATACATGACTTCTGCATCACGGATCGGCACCTCATCTTTGTGGCCAATTCGTTCCGCGCCGTTCGAAAGGATCTGACCTATTTGGGCCGGTTCGATTATCAGAAGGACGCCCCGCAGCGCGTTGTGGTTCTGGATATGGATAATCTGGACAACCGCCGCGATTACGAATTGCCGCCCGGCTTTCAGTTTCATTTTGGCAATGCCTATCAGGAAACCTCTGGCGATATCCGATTTACGCTTTGCAAAACGGAGGCGGACGAATTTGTCTCTCATAGCGCCAAGGCTCTGATGCGCGGTGACCTGCCGGAGCACGGCCCGACTATTTTGTCAGAAGTCATCTTGAAGGCTGACGGAAAAGCGTCTCTCGCAGCCGTTACCGATAATCTCGCCAGTCATGACTTCCCGCAGTTTAATCCAGCTTTTGGAGGGAAGGCTGCACGCTATCTCTATACAGTTGGGAATTCAGTGGCCGGACGCCCGGGCGAGACCGCTATATTGAGGCACGATCTGAGTACCAGCGAGATAGACTTCTATGATTACGGCCCAGACTGCCTGGTCGAGGAGCACGTCTTTATTTCCGCCGCAAATCCTAGCTCGGAAGATGATGGCTATCTCATCGGGACTTGTCTGGATTATAAAGATAAAGTGACCCGTCTGAACGTGCTCCGCGCCGATCGGATATCCGACGGCCCGACCGCCGTGTTTGAACTGCCTTACGCTTTACCTCTGGGTTTTCACGGCGCCTGGAAAGGGGCCTAACGCCGACTTACCGCTTTTGGAGCACCAATTTCCGCCTGCACTGCAAAATAATTCAACGCCGCTATGCAGAATCCACGGTTGCGGGGGCCGTTTGCACTGACTATACGGTATGAGATTTTTGGCCTCTTACGGGGCCAAGTCCAGGAACCCTAGCTAAAGCGGACACGACTTCATGAACATTCACGAATATCAGGGCAAAGCTGTCCTCAAGGAGATTGGCGCGCCAGTTTCCAAAGGTATTGCCATTTTCAAACCGGAAGAAGCCCAACAGGCAGCAGAGGCCCTTGGCGGCCCGCTCTGGGTGGTCAAATCCCAAATCCACGCCGGCGGACGCGGCAAGGGGAAGTTTATCGAAGAAAGCGCGGGCGAGGCCGGCGGCGTTCGTTTGGCCCGTTCTGTGGAAGACGTCGTCGAAAATGCCAAGCAAATGCTCGGCGCGCATTTGGTCACGGCCCAGACAGATGATGAGGGCAAGCAGGTTAACCGTCTTTACATCGAGGACGGCTCCGACATTGAAACAGAGCTTTACCTCTCCATCATCATCAACCGCGAAACCTCTCGCGTCTCTTTCATCGTCTCCACCGAAGGCGGCATGGACATTGAGGCGGTTGCGCATGACACGCCCGAAAAAGTTGTCAATTTCGACATTGACCCGGCGACAGGCTTCATGCCGCATCACGGTCGGACTTTGGCCAAAGCATTTGATCTCTCCGGCGATCTCGCAAAGCAAGCCGGTAAGCTCGGCAAGACGCTTTATGAAGGCTTTCTTGCCAAAGATATGAGCATGCTCGAGATCAACCCGCTCATCGTCACCGAAGATGGCCGCCTGCATTGCCTCGACGCAAAAATCAGCTTTGATGAAAACGCGCTCTTCCGTCACCCTGATATTCAGGAACTTCGCGATATCACCGAAGAGGATGAAAAAGAAACGCAGGCCAAGAAATTTGATCTGTCCTATGTGGCTCTCGACGGCAATATTGGCTGTATGGTCAATGGCGCGGGTCTGGCCATGTCCACTATGGACATCATCAAGCTTTACGGCGCAGAGCCGGCCAACTTCCTTGACGTCGGCGGCGGCGCGACAAAAGAAAATATTGTGGCCGCGTTTAAAATCCTGACCTCCGACGATAAAGTCGAAGGCATCCTCATCAATATCTTTGGCGGCATCATGAAATGCGACGTCATCGCCCAAGGGACTGTGGACGCGGTCAAAGAAGTAGGCCTTGAAGTGCCGCTCGTCGTCCGCCTCGAAGGCACAAATGTCGAAGCCGGTAAGAAAATTATCAATGAAAGCGGCCTGAACGTGATCGCCGCCGATGATTTGGATGATGCGGCACAGAAGATTGTTGCTGCGGTGAAGGGGTAGTCATGTCAGATCAACTCGTAGAAGTTGCTTTGAGATTCCTACCATTAATCCTTTTCCTGGTGCTGATGTTCTTTGGGCTTAGGTTTTTGCTTCGTAAGAGCCATACTGGAATGGATACATCCATTGAAATGCAGAAGCGGGCGATGGGAGAGCAAGAAGAAGCTATGCGGATTTGTCGCGAAACGCTCGAATTGAATAAAAACATGCTTTCAGAGATGAAAGCCATCAGAAATCTATTGGAAAAGAGGTAAACCTCGAAATGTCAGTATTAATTAACAAAGACACCAAAGTCATTACGCAGGGCATGACCGGTAAGACCGGCACGTTCCATACGGAGCAGGCCCTTGCCTATGGTACGAAAATGGTGGGCGGCGTAACTCCCGGTAAAGGCGGCACGACCCATCTGGATCTGCCGAACTTTGACACGGTGGCCGAGGCCAAACACGCAACCGGCGCGACCGCTTCTGTGATTTACGTACCGCCGCCCTTCGCAGCGGACTCTATCCTTGAGGCGATTGACGCCGAGATGGAACTTATTATTGCGATTACCGAAGGCATTCCTGTCTCTGACATGATCCCGGTCAAGCGCGCGCTTCAAGGTTCCAAATCCCGCCTCATCGGCCCGAACTGCCCCGGCGTTCTTACCCCGGATGAGTGCAAAATCGGGATTATGCCCGGCAAGATCTTCAAAAAAGGCACATGCGGTGTTGTGTCCCGTTCCGGCACGCTGACTTACGAAGCTGTGTTCCAGACCACTCAGGTCGGCCTTGGCCAAACGACGGCGATCGGTATCGGCGGCGACCCGATCAACGGGACCAACTTCATCGATTGTCTGGAGCTGTTCCTGCATGACGACGAAACCAAGCAAATCATCATGATCGGCGAAATCGGCGGCTCTGCCGAAGAAGAAGCCGCGGAATATATCGCGCATATGGCTAAAAAAGGCATCAAAAAGCCGATGGTTGGTTTCATTGCGGGCCGCACCGCTCCTCCCGGACGGACCATGGGTCACGCCGGCGCGATTGTCTCCGGCGGCAAAGGCGGCGCGGATGACAAGATTGCGGCCATGGAAAAAGCTGGCATTCGCGTCTCTGACTCTCCGGCCAGACTGGGTGAAACCATGATGGACGTCTTAAACAGTTAGTTACGGATACTTATGTAAGGCTCAGACGTAACTCATTTGAGCCTTTTAACCTGACCCAGAGGTCGACCTATGGCGGACAAGAGCCGTTCCGAACAAAACCAGGAGTTCCTGGACACCCTCTTCCTAGACGGCGGAAACGCCGCCTATCTGGAACAGATACAAGCCCAATATACACGCGACCCGAAAAGCGTCGATCCAAGTTGGCGCGCTTACTTCGCCGATTTGGGCGAGGAGAGCGAAAACGCCCGGCACGTTGCGGAAGGCCCGGCCTGGAAACAAAAGAACTGGCCTGTTGCGGAAAATGGCGAGCTGACATCGGCTCTGACCGGGGATTGGGGCGCGGACCCCAAAGCCGCCGAAAAAGCGGTAGCTCACGCCAATCCAAATCTCAGCAAGGATGAAGTTCAGCAGGCGGCCAAAGACTCCATCGGCGCGCTTATGCTGATAAGGGCCTATCGGGTTCGCGGACATTGTATTGCCAATCTGGACCCCTTGGGTCTTGCCGAGCCGGGCGACCATCCCGAGCTCGACCCTTCGACTTACGGGTTTGAGGAATCAGATAGGGACAGAGAGGTCTTTATCGACGGCGTTTTGGGGCTGGAGTACGCGACCGTTAACGAAATCATCGATGTCGTCAAACGTACCTATTGTTCAACTCTCGGCGTTCAATTTACCCATGTGTCTAATCCGGACGAAAAAGCCTGGATTCAAGAACGCCTCGAGGGCCCTGAAAAAGAAATTAGTTTTTCCAAAGAGGGCCGTCTGGCGATTTTACAAAAACTGATTGAAGGCGAAGCCTTTGAACAGCTCCTGCATAAACGCTACCCCGGCACCAAACGGTTTGGTCTGGACGGCGCCGAAAGCCTTCTCCCCGCGTTGGAGCAAATCATCAAACGCGGCGGTCAGCTTGGCCTCAAAGACATTAATTTTGGTATGCCGCATCGGGGACGTCTCAATGTCATGGCGTCCGTCATGCAAAAACCCTATTCCGCGATTTTTTATGAATTCCTGGGCGGCGTTGCGGCCGGCGGCGAAGACTTCGGCTCCGGGGATGTGAAATATCATTTGGGCGTTTCGGATGACCGCGAATTCGATGGAAATTCCGTTCACCTCTCGCTCGCTCCGAACCCGTCTCATCTGGAAGTGGTGGCCCCGGTGGTTATCGGGAAAACCCGCGCCAAGCAGCAAATGGCGTCCGGCACATACCGTTCCCACAAACCCGAAGAAGTCATGGCAGTTATACTCCACGGCGACGCAGCATTTGCGGGCCAAGGGGTCGTCATGGAATCTTTCCAGATGTCTCAACTCACTGGATACCGTACCGGCGGGACGATCCACGTTATTGTCAACAATCAGATTGGCTTTACGACCACTCCCGGGGAATACCGCTCCGGTCAATATTGTTCGGATGTGGCCTTTATGGTCGAAGCGCCGGTTTTCCATGTAAACGGTGACGACCCGGAAGCCGTGGTTTACGCCGCCCGTATCGCCACGGAGTATCGCCAGAAATTCGGCAAGGACGTGGTTCTGGATATTACCTGTTACCGCCGTTACGGCCATAATGAAGGTGATGATCCCTCCTTTACCCAGCCCCTCATGTATAAAGCCATCGCGGATTGCTCGACAACACGCGAGATTTATGCTGAGCGCCTAATCGAACAAGGCGACCTGACCAAAGAAGATCACGAAAAACGGGTTGAGGATTTTTACGGCTATCTGGATGAAGAATTTGAAAAAGCCAAAACCTATGAAACCAAACAGCCCGATTGGCTGCAGGGCGTCTGGCAGGGGCTGAGCCTTCCGACTAAAAAAGACGGAAAGCGCCGCGGCGATACGGATGTTCCTTTGGAGACTCTCAAGGACATCGGCAAGAAAATCACGACTATTCCGAATAGCGTCAATATTCATAAAACGCTGAAACGAATTATCAAAGCCCGCGCCGAAAAAATTGAAACCGGCGAAAATATCGATTGGGGCCTTGCAGAACACCTTGCCATCGGGACGCTTATCCTCGAAGGTCATCCGGTTCGCTTGTCCGGTCAGGACTCGGAACGCGGAACATTTTCACAGCGTCAGTCGCATTTCATCGATCAATCGGACGGGCATAAATATACCCCGCTCAATAATTTGTCCGATGATCAGGAATATTATCAGGTGCTCAACTCGCATCTGTCCGAAGAAGCGGTTCTTGGCTTTGAATATGGATTCTCAACGGCGGCGCCCAAAGCGCTGACGATTTGGGAGGCTCAGTTCGGAGATTTTGCCAATGGCGCCCAGGTTATGGTGGATCAGTTTATTTCCTCGGCTGAGCAAAAATGGCTACGCATGTCGGGCCTCGTCATGCTCTTGCCGCATGGATATGAAGGGCAGGGGCCGGAACACAGTTCCGCGCGCTTGGAGCGTTATCTTCAAATGTGCGCCGAAGATAATATGCAGGTGACGAATATTTCAACGCCGGCCAATTACTTTCATGCCCTGCGGCGTCAGGTAAAACGTCAATTCCGCAAACCGCTCATTAATATGAGTCCGAAAAGCCTATTGCGCCACAAGCTTTGTGTGTCGACATTGGAAGAAATGGCAAAGGATACGGAATTCCACCGCGTGCTTTGGGATGATGCCGAATACCGTCCGGGGACAACAGAAATCAAACTGGTCTCTGACTCTAAAATCAAACGCGTTATCATCTGCTCCGGTAAAGTGTATTTCGATTTGTTCGAAGAACGCGAAAAGCAGAATATCAATGATGTTTATCTCCTACGGGTGGAACAATTATTCCCCTATCCGGATGACGCCGTTCAGGAAGAACTAAAACGGTTCAAAAATGCCGATATGGTTTGGTGTCAGGAAGAGCCTAAAAATATGGGCGCCTGGTCTTTCATTCATGAATTTCTTGAGGAAAGCCTTTTGGCGATCGGCGCTAAGAACACACGCCCTCGATATATCGGGCGCGGCGCTGCGGCCTCGACGGCGACCGGTATCAGCGCTAAACACAAAAAAGAACAACAAGCCATTCTTGACGGGGCGTTTGCCAAATAGGCGGCTCCTTAAAAGGTAAGACGAAAATTATGACAGATATTAAAATTCCAAATGTCGGCGAAAGTGTTTCGGAAGTCACAATTGCGAGCTGGATGAAAAAAGCCGGGGACAGCGTCAAGAAAGACGAAGCTATTGTAGAGCTGGAAACGGACAAGGCCTCTCAGGAATTGGTGTCACCCGAAGACGGCGTGCTGGAAGAAATTCTGGTGGCGGAAGGGGATGTCGCTGAAATTGGCAAAGTGATTGCCAAGCTTGGTTCCGGTAAGGGCGCGAAGAAAGAGACATCCAAAAGAGAAGATAAGAAAAAAGCAGACACGTCGGATGAGGCCGAAAAGGGTGATGCGGAAACGAAATCGCAAACCGAAGCGCCGTCTTCTGATGACGCCAGTGATTCTGGTCCAGCTCTGGATATTGATGTGCCGAATGTGGGCGAATCCGTTTCGGAAGTGACCATCGCGTCCTGGATGAAACAGGTGGGCGACACTGTTGAAAAAGACGAACCTATTGTAGAGCTGGAAACGGATAAGGCTGCTCAGGAACTCGTCGCGCCGCGCTCCGGCGTTATTGTCGAGCATTTGGTCGCCGAAGGCGATACGGCAAAAGTCGGCCAGACGATTGCTCGCCTTGGCGAGAGCAATTCTGCGCCTGCCAAAGGCACGCCTGACGCGCCCTCCAAGGGGGATGAAGGGGGCGCGGTTGGCGGAACGCCGTCTGTGAACAAAGACTCTGGATCATCAGACGCCGTTGCCATGCCATCCGCAGCCCGCATCCTTAAAGAGAGCGGAATTGACGCCGGTGACGTTGAGGGCACAGGCAAAGACGGACGCATTACCAAAGCGGATGCGCTCAAGGCCAAGGAGAATCCGCCGGCGAAAAAGTCTTCCTCTGAAAAATCGGATGCGGCGCCAAAGACGCCGTCTGCTCCTCGTGAAGTCGGTGAGCGCGAGGAACGCGTTCGCATGTCGCGCCTCCGCCAGACAATTGCCCGCCGTTTGAAAGACGCGCAGAACACGGCGGCCATGCTCACCACCTATAACGAAGCGGATATGACCCAGATCATGGCTATGCGCTCCGATTATAAAGAGCTCTTCTTGAAGAAACACGGCATCAAGCTCGGCTTTATGAGCTTCTTCGTCAAAGCCTGCGTTCAGGCGCTTAAAGACGTCCCGAGCGTCAATGCGGAAATTGATGGCACAGATATCATTTACAAAAACTATTATGATATCTCGATTGCTGTCGGCACGGATAAAGGCCTTGTTGTGCCCGTTTTGCGCGATTGCGATGAGCTGTCGCTGGGTGGAATTGAGAAAGCCATCGGTAAATTGGGCGAAAAAGCTCGCGACGGTCAACTCTCCATGGATGATATGTCCGGCGGTACGTTTACGATTTCAAATGGCGGCGTTTACGGCTCTCTGATGAGCTCCCCGATTCTCAACCCGCCGCAGTCCGGCATACTTGGCATGCACAAGATTGAAAAACGCCCTGTTGTGGTAGATGACCAGATTGTTATCCGCCCCATGATGTATCTGGCGCTGTCCTATGACCACCGTATTGTTGACGGCAAAGAAGCGGTCACCTTCCTCGTGCGGGTGAAAGAATGTCTGGAAGACCCGGAACGACTGCTTCTGGATTTATAATTTTCGAAAAGGTCGCCTTTGGCGGCCTTTTTTAGTGAGTCTTTCCGTAATTGTTCAAATTTCAATTTTATGGTATTTTAAAGTTCGAAAAACGGGGGAATTATGAATAAGACTTCAAAAACACCGATTTGGTTTTGGATATTGGGCGTCGTATTTCTGCTTTGGAACCTAATGGGGGCTATGAATTATTTGACGAGCGTTATGGCAGATCCTGAAAGCTATGCCGCGCAAGGCTATACGGAAGAGCAGATTGCCTTCCTGATGGAAGCGCCCGCCTATTATACAGCTGTATTCGCTTTAGCTGTGTGGCCGGGTGTGATCGGGGCCGTGTTGTTTTTGCTTCGCAAAGCCTGGGCGGCCAAGGCATTTCTTTTTAGTCTGGTCTTTATAATTCTGTCGCTGATCATAGACATAACTGGCGGAACTTTTGCCATATTAGGCGGGGCCTATCTCGGCATCATGGTTTTCGTTGCCGTTATGGGTATCGTGCAATATTTTGTCTCCAGAAGCCTCGCTCAGAAAGGTCTATTGCACTAAGTCTGATTGACCTGAAAGCTTTGCGCCCCTAAGTCACGGAGACCAGATTTAAGTGCGGAGTTATCCATGTCAGACAAGTATGATATCATTGTAATCGGCGGCGGGCCGGGCGGCTATAATTGCGCGATACGCGCCGGACAACTCGGTCTGAAAGTAGCCTGCGTTGAGAGCCGTAAAACCCTCGGCGGAACCTGCCTCAATGTCGGCTGTATTCCGTCAAAATCCCTTCTTCACGCTACGGCGCTTTATGAGACCGCGCAAAAAGACTTCCCGGCCATGGGCATGAAAGCCACCGTCGAAGCCGACGTGCCGGCCATGATTGAAGCCAAGAACAAGATTGTCGGCGGCCTGACGCAAGGAATCGAATATCTCTTTAAGAAAAACAATGTCGATCACATTACAGGCTTCGGGAAGATCGCGGGTGAAGGCAAAGTTGACGTTGACGGCAAAGTTTACGAGACGAAACATATCGTTATCGCGACGGGCTCCGAAGTGGCCACGCTTCCGAATGTCGAAATTGACGAAAAGCAGATTGTTTCATCTACCGGCGCGCTTGATCTACAAGAAACGCCCAAGAAAATGATCGTTATTGGCGGCGGCGTTATCGGTCTCGAACTTGGCTCCGTCTGGCGCCGCCTTGGCGCAGAAGTGACCGTCATTGAGTTTCTGGATGTTATTATGCCCGGCTCTGATAGTGAGTTACAGAAACAAGCTCTGCGGACTTTCAAGAAACAGAAGATGAAGTTCGAGCTGAGCCGCAAAGTGACAAAAGTTACGAAGTCCAAATCCGGATTGAAAGTCGAGACGGAAAGCTCTGAAGGCGGGAAAGCCAAAAGCTTTGAAGCTGACGTGGTGCTCGTGTCCATCGGGCGTCGTCCTTTTACCAAAGGGCTGGGTCTTGAAACTCTGGACATCAAAACGGACAAGCGCGGATTTGTCGAAACAGAAGGTCACAAAACCTCAGCCAAAAATGTCTGGGCCATTGGCGACTGTACAACAGGTCCAATGCTCGCCCACAAAGCCGAAGAAGAGTCTGTTGCTGTGGCCGAACTCATTGCAGGCAAAGCCGGGCATGTGAATTATGACGTTATCCCTGGGGTCGTATATACGCATCCGGAAATTGCCACGGTCGGCAAGACGGAAGAGGAGCTTAAAGAAGCGGGCATTCCATATAAAAAAGGGAAATTCCCGTTTACGGCCAATTCCCGCGCGCGCTGTAATCACGAAGCAGACGGCTTTGCCAAGGTTCTGGCCCATGCCGAAACGGATGAAATTCTCGGTGCCCACATCATCGGTCCCTTGGCCGGCGATATGATCCACGAAGTCTGCGTAGCGATGGAATTCAAAGCCGCCTCCGAAGACCTCGCTCGGACCTGTCATGCTCACCCAACAGTATCTGAAGCCGTCCGTCAGGCCGCTATGGATATCGAGGGCTGGGCGATGCAGATGTAATTTGGCGGTTTGCCAAGAAAATCGGATTTTATAAGAATTATGTGTTTTTAGCCTGCCCTTCCCAGGGCGGGCTTTTTTAATTTCTCAAACATCCTTTGTACCAGAAATAGAGAGAGTTTCTTGTAAGATTGAACCTTCTGTTTCGATAAGAATTTGAAATTGAAATTAAACTGAGAACTAAATTAGGCCGCATAAAATTGAATGGAGGCAATTCACAAAGTTTATTTCGCCTAAATTTTAAGCTTATATGGCAACATAATTGACTGTAACCGTTGCGAATTTGTCACTAATTTTTAGAAAGAGACGGTCATTTCATTTTTTAATCGCTTGATAATAATAAATGAGTTTAACTAAGTTTATAACAAAATCATAAGGGGAAATCATGTTCAAACATTCCGTTTTTACAACCAGTGTACTTGCAATTACGGCTTCACTACTCGCGACGAGCGCAGTTCATGCGCAAGAGCGCCAGTCTGCAATTGATGCTCTTACAGATGAAATCGTCGTAACGGCCACAAAGAAAAGCGACGCTGAAAACGTCCAGGACGTTCCGATTTCTATTACAGCTTTTAATGGACAAACCCTTGAAGCCTTAAAGGTTCGGACACTTGAAGATTTGACTTTTTCCGCTCCGAACGTGTCCCTTGATGATATTGGGACGTCCCGAGGCGGCGCAAACTTCTCTATTCGAGGCCTGGGGGTAAACTCTTCTATTCCGTCGATTGATCCGACTGTCGGTGTTTTTGTAGATGGCATTTATTTGGGGACAAATACCGGCGTTGTGTTCGATGTATTCGACCTAGACAGTGTTGAGGTCTTGCGTGGTCCTCAAGGCATTCTTTTTGGCCGGAATACAACAGGCGGCGCAATTTTGCTCAACACAGGTAATCCTACCGACGAGTTCGAGTACAGCGCGCGATTTGCGGTTGAAGGTCCAGTTGACGAGGGCCGAGGCGGCATTAATACTTTCGCGCAGGCCGTTGTGTCTGGTCCGTTGGTTGAAGACAAACTCAACGGTAAAATTGCCGCCTACTATAATAATGATGACGGGTATTTCAAAAATCTCGCAACAGGAAATAATTTCGGCAAAGCGGAAACTTATATCCTGCGTGGTGCATTGGATTTTACACCGTCTGATAATATTCGTTTCCTCGCCAAAGGAGAGTATTTCGATAGTGATGGCCAAGGCCCCGCAGGCCAAAACCGGGGTTTATATGAACGGGACTCATTTGATTTTGCGATTGATGAAGAAGGCGATTATAAATCCGAAGCCTATTTCGGGACTTTGAGAACCGAAATTGATGTCGCGTTCGGAGACGGCCAAATCACAAACATCTTTGGCTATCGGGACACAGAAGGTTCTACAATTGGCGATATTGACTCCACTCCGCTGAATCTCTTCCACTCTACGACTGAATACGCGCAAGATCAGATTTCAAACGAGCTTCGTTATAACGGTACTTTCGGGAAAATTGATCTGACAACGGGCGTTTTCTATTTTGAACAGGATGTGGCCTACACTGAGACGCGAGAGCTTCAACGCGACCTCCTTCCTACACCTTTGCCTATCTTTTATGGCGGGGGTTTTCAAAATCATACAGTATTAGGTATTTTTGGCGCGGTTGATTATAGCCTAACTGAAAAACTAAAAATTCTTTTGGGAATTCGGTATTCAGAAGAAGAGAAAGATGCTGGAATTACATATATCCAGCCTCGCCCGCAATGTAGCGTTGTTGGCGGCACATGTCCGGTAACGGGAACAAACCCCTTTGTCCCTGGTCAAAACAATGGTTTTACGGATAGCGACAAATGGACCAACTGGTCTCCTAAAGTGGGTTTCCAATACACGCCAAATGACAATTCTCAGTTCTTCGGAAATTGGACCCGCGGGTATCGCTCCGGCGGTTATAACTTCCGGATTACGGCGCCAGCTCCTTTCGAGGCGCTTTTCCCGCCAGGATCAGACCGGGCAACAGATGAAGAGCAGGTTGATTCTTATGAATTGGGCACAAAAATAGACTTTGCCGACCGGCGGGCTCAAATTAATGCGTCTGTGTTCTTAACCGATATCTCGGATATGCAGCGGGAATTGAACCTCTCGGATCCAGTTTCAGGTATTCTTCAGACAATCATCAATACAGCCGACGCGACTGTAAAAGGCCTTGAAGTTGAAGGCCGCTTAAAGGCGACGGATAACATTCTGTTTACAGGTAATATCGGCTTGCTCGACGGGGATTATGACTCTGTCCTGTTCGATATTTCGGGTGACGGCGTAGTCGATGAGGCTGATTTAGCATTAGATATTCCGCGTGTCTCGCCCATTACTTTCGGAGCAGGCGTCATTCATGACTTGGATTTGGGCGCATCAGGCGCGCTCACAACCCGTGTGAATTTCCAACGCCGTGACGAGTTCGCTTATACAGACACAAACTTCGGCTATATTCAGGCCGCAGACATTCTGGATGCGAACCTCACATGGGATACTCCCGTCCAAGGCGTATCGCTTTCACTATACGGTCAAAACCTCTTGGATGAAGTCCAGGCCGGTAACGATACACAGCTTCCCTTTGGCGGTAATCTTAGCGCGCTCATTCCGGGGTCCCAAAACCTCGCAAACGGTTTGAACCGTCCTTATGATCGTTTCCCAGCAGTCGGGACGCTCAGCCCGCTCAAAAAAGGTCGGGTTATTGGACTTGAGCTAACCATTCGCGGTTAGTCACTTCCAAAGACACTAAAATTAAGCCCCGCCTTGGCGGGGTTTTTTGTTGGGAACAGAACAAAGTGAAGAGGGTAAATCTGATGCGATCTACTCGGAGGATTTATGAAAAACCTGTTTACAACACTCTGCCTTACCACGTTGGTTTCGGCTTGCTCACCGTCTGATGGAAAATATCAGACGAAGGCAACATCTGTTTCAGCGGTCACCATGACAGAAAATATGTCATTCGAAACTGTAGAAGAAAATCTTCGCCAAGCCTTACAAAAGCGAGACTTAAAACTGTTTACCGTTGTCGATCACGGTGAAGGAGCAGAGTCAGTTGGGATGGATATAGGTCAGTCAAAACTTTTTATTTTCGGTAATCCGAAATCCGGCACCCCGTTAATGGTGGCAAATCGCGAGATGGGGGTGGAGTTGCCAATGAAAATATTGATTTTTGAAAACGGACGAGGGGAAATTGGTTTGCGCCGCACCGATATAAAGGCTCTGGCCGCTCAATATGACTTGACGGATCAGGAGAAACGGATCCAGAAAATCGACATGACTCTGAACGCCATTTCAGAAGAGGCGGTTTCAGGCTCGCAATAAATACGAAGGGCACCAATGTCCTCTTGGGTTTAGCTTCCCTGACTCACGCGTCTGTTCACAACCTCCAACACTTCGAGAATGGCCTCAGGGATATTTGTCCCCGGAGGAAAGACAGCCTTCGCGCCCATCTCTTTTAACGTTTCGACATCTTCGGGCGGGATGACGCCGCCGACAATTATCATAATGTCCTTGCGGTTTTGAGCGCTGAGCGCGTCACGGAGCTTTGGAACAAGACTTAGGTGCCCCGCCGCTAAGGAGCTGGCCGCAATGACATCGACATCGGATTTAATGCCAAGCTCGGCTGCTTCCTCGGGCGTTTGAAAGAGAGGGCCAATAACAACCTCAAAGCCCATATCGGAAAATGCCGTGGCGACAACTTTCTGGCCGCGGTCATGCCCGTCCTGCCCCATTTTGGCGATCAGGATTTTTGGCTTCCGGCCTTCAAGCTCCGTAAAGGCGTCGATCCTGGACTTGGCGTCTTTGAAGGCTGGATTATTTTCATCAAAAGAAGAAGAGTAGACGCCGGTGACGCCAGCCGGTTTTGCGTCAAAGCGGCCATAAACTTTCTCCAGCGCAGACGACATTTCTCCGACTGTGGCCTTTTTTCGCGCCGCGTCGATAGCCAGCTCTAGCAGATTGCCTTCCCCGCTATCTGCCGCGCGTGTGAGGGCGTCGAGTGCTTCCATAGTGGCCTCTGTATCGCGCTCCGCTTTTAATTTGTTAAGACGGGCTATTTGGCCTTTGCGGACGGTATCATTATCGACTTTCAGAATCGGAATGTCGTCTTTTTCATCAGAGAGATATTTATTTACGCCGACAACTGTTTGCGCGCCGCTGTCAATTCGGGCCTGAGTTCGCGCGGCGGATTCTTCAATCCGGAGCTTGGGGATGCCGGCTTCGATAGCCGCGGCCATGCCGCCCAGCTCTTCAACTTCCCGGATATGACCCAAGGCTTTTTGCGCGAGATCATGCGTTAGTTTTTCAACATAATGACTCCCGCCCCAGGGATCGATTTGGCGCGTATGTCCGCCTTCGGTCTGAAGGAATATTTGAGTGTTTCGGGCGATGCGGGCCGAGAAGTCTGTCGGTAAGGCCAGAGCCTCATCCAGAGAATTTGTATGAAGGCTTTGCGTTCCTCCGTCCACTGCGGCCATGGCCTCAATGGCGGTGCGCCCGACATTGTTGAATACGTCTTGCGCCGTCAAAGACCAGCCCGAGGTCTGGCAATGGGTGCGGAGCATAGTCGATTTCGGATTTTTAGGTTGGAACGGACTGATGAGCTGTGCCCATAAGAGGCGCGCCGCCCGCATCTTTGCGACCTCCATGAAATAATTCATGCCTATTGCCCAGAAGAAAGACAAACGCGGGGCAAAGCGGTCAATTTTCATCCCGGCGTTGAGGCCTGTACGGACATATTCCAAACCATCCGCAAGCGTATAGCCTAGCTCAATATCGGCGGACGCGCCGGCCTCTTGCATGTGATATCCGGAAATCGAGATGGAGTTAAATTTCGGCATATGAGTGGACG
>JAPYSU010000031.1 GCA_029936425.1 Litorimonas sp. | reverse complement strand
GCCAGTGTCAGGCTAATGTCCGGTTACTAAAGCAAACCAAGCTCAAACCTCATGATGCGAGACAAGGAATTGACACACTGAACGGAACCTTCAAGGTGCCTGAGTTGCGTGATACCCTTGACGCCATTGGGAGCATGGATGTTGTTTGTAAGCACTGTAATGCCCTCAAGTTCAAAGGTGAAACACCTTCCACGTGTTGCATGGGTGGCAAAGTCAAACTTCCTAGCTTTAAGACTCCACCACCAGAAATAAATAAGTTATGGTTTGATCAGACACCTGAAGCCAAATTATTCCGCGATAATGCCCGGCCATTGAATAATGCTGTATGTCTGGCCAGTGTGGAAGTCAAGGAAAGGAGATTTCGTAGTTCGTGGAATCCAACTGTCACCTTTGAAGGTCGGGTCACACAGAGGTCTGGGCCACTTTTACCCAACCATGGCGAGAAACCTGTGTTTGCGCAACTTTTTTTACACGACCCGCAACTGGAAACTGCAAATAGGCTTGAGAACATGAACATGGTTATTCAGCCAATGAGTGCCCCAAAAAGGCAAATGATGCGAAACCTTGTGGAGAGGGTCGAGACTGCGCTGCGGCAAGTAAACCCATATATCAAGGATTTTGTGCAGATCTTGGAGATCCCAGATGATGAGCTGGGAGAAGGCCATCTGGTCATAAGTGCTGATCGTAGAGACAGACCAGCAAACACTCACCCAAGGACTTACAATCTTCAATCTAACTTAAAAGAAGTGAGTGTGTTAACTAATTTTCAACCTCACGATTTGGTAATTAGGAAAAGGGGTGGTGGGATTCAAAGAATTTCTGACCTAAATCCTTCCGCCACCCCTCTCCACTTTACACTTCTTTTTCCTCATGGTGATTACGGTTATAGCCAATTCTTAAAGCATGTTGATAATAGAAAGAGAGTGAGCCCACGGGAATATTATGTGTATCACCTAAATATCCGTTCAGTGCCCATGGATTACATCTTTAGGGCAGGTAGACTGTTCCAGGAGTACATCGTGATGGCGTTTGTGATGATCGAAAGCCAGAGACTCAACTTCCAGCGCCAGAACCAGAAGGCTCTCAGGGCAGACACATACAGAAATGTGCGTGAGTTGACTGATGCCAGGCGACGGGATTTGGCACCAAGGGAGGATGGAATGCATCCTGATGATCACCTTCAACCTCAGGCTCAAGTTGGTCGGAAAATTCTTTCCAGTTCATTAGAGGGAAGCCCTAGATGGTATAATAAGCAATTTCAAAATGCAATGGCTGTTGTCAGAGAGTATCACAAGCCAGATTACTTTATTACAATGACCTGCAATCCTCACTGGAAAGAAATTACCGACCACCTGCAGCCAGGCCAGGCTGCTCAGGACAGACCTGATATAGTGGCCAGAGTCTTTAAGAGGGCAAAAGATCAGCTGCTAAATGACCTGATCAAAGGTGGAGTATTGGGGCGCACTGTAGCCCACCTGAGTGTAATCGAGTTTCAGAAACGTGGTCTACCTCACGTGCACATACTCCTGATCCTTGATAACTCTGACAGACCAAAAACTCCACAGGATATAGACAATATCATCTGTGCAGAGTTGCCACCTGACCCCGAGGATACAGATGATCCTGAGGAGAAGCTGCAGAGACAGCGCTTGCAGCAAATTGTGACCGACAACATGGTCCATGGTCCGTGTGGGGATAGGAATCCACAGTGTGTCTGCATGGAGGATGGTGTTTGCACCAAAAAGTATCGCAAGGAGTTTCAGTCTGAGACAATTCTGAATCCGGAAAATAACTTTCCAGTTTACAGGAGAAGGCATCCTGACCACGGTGGTCGTAAGATTGACATTCAGAGAAGGCGTGGTGGCCCAGTATTTGAGGTGGACAACCGAGACATTGTCCCATACAACCCGCTCCTTTTACTCCGATACAACTGTCACATCAATGTTGAAAGTTGCCTTTCTCCTATGGCTGCAAAGTATTTATACAAATACATCACCAAAGGTCATGACCGATCTATGGTGCGTACTGAAGTGGAGGGTGAGCAAAGAGACGAAATACAGGAATATGAGGACCTGAGGTCAGTGGGCTCCTGTGAAGCTATGTGGCACATCTTGGGCTACCCGATTGCCACTCACTACCCGCCTGTGAAGGATCTTAAAGTTCACCTAGAAGATCAACAGGGAATGGTCTTTGATGCTGGTGAAGAGGAGTCTGCTCTTGAGACGTACAAAGATACAACTCTCACTAAATTTTTCGAGTTTAACAAACGTGAAAATGAGAGAAGGAGGCAGGGTCGGTCGGCTGAAAAAAGAGACTGCCAATGTGATCCAATGCCAAAGTATGTGGACATGCCTAAGAGACATGTCTTTGATAAGAATGCGGACGGTGAGACTGTCTGGATGGAGAGAGCGAATAATAAATTCAGCCTCGGTCGGGTCCACAGCCTGCATCCGATAGCTGGGGACGCATTCTTCTTGAGAATGCTCCTCCACAACGATCACTGTCGTGGTAAAGAGAGCTTCCGGGACATGCTTGAAGTTCCTGGAGGAAGGGTGTGTGAAACCTATAAAGAGGTTTGCCGGGAGATTGGCCTTCTCGGGGACGATCTTGAGTGGCAGACTGCCCTGGAGGAACAGAGTCACACTGCAGGGTGCCCGCAGTTGCGCGAACTTTTTGTCACAATACTAATGTTTTGTGATGCGAGCAACCCGCGAGATCTTTTTGACCACTTCTGGGAGTCATGGACTGATGACTTCCTGCAGAAGGCAGTCCGTCAAGGAATCCACCTTCAATCTGACCAACTGAAGACACTGGTCCTGATAGATATTGAGCACAGGCTAGACTCATTTGAGAAACAGCTCGGACACTTTGGTCTGCCTAAACCAACGGCCGAAGAACTCGCCCAGGTGTCGTGCTTCACACGAGACGAACCTGCGGTCATAAGAGAGGAACTCGACTTTGAAGTTGAGGAGTTGACTGTCAATGTGGACACTGCTAAGAACCAGTTCACTGAAGACCAGAGACGCGTCTTTGACACCATCATGCAGGCCGTAGAGTCTGAGACACCGCTGCAGGCATTCCTCTCTGCCAGAGGTGGAGCCGGTAAAACATTCACAATGAACGCGGTGCTAGATGCAGTCCGAACCTTGGAACCTGGCGGCTCAATAGCCTTGGCCATGGCGAGCACAGGAATTGCGGCCAACATGCTTCATCTGGGCCGAACCTTCCACTCCAGGATGAAGGCTCCATTGTCGCCGAATGCAGAGTCCACGCTGTCAATTACAGCTCAGAGTGCCACAGCTGACCTCGTGAGACGGGCAAAGTTACTGTATATCGATGAGGCAACGATGATCCATAGGTTTCAGATTGAAGCCATGGATAGAACCTTGCGAGACCTCACTGGAAAACCTGACCTACCATTCGGAGGAAAAGTTGTCGTGTTGTCCGGCGATTTCAGACAGATTCTTCCTGTTGTGCCCGGTGCCTCCAGGGCAGAGTTGGTGGATGCATGTGTCAACAAGTCCAACCTGTGGCAACACTTCCGTGTCCTCCAACTCACAGAGAACATCAGAGTGTCGGCCAGTGGTGACCCCAAACTGGAAGCCTTTGACCAGTGGACTCTGAGTCTTGGCGACGGAACAGCAGAAACCAACTCTGAGGGTCGAGTGACCATCCCTGCTGACATATGTTTCCAGATTGACGTGAACACGGACAAAGAACGGTGGAGGGAGGGAAAATCTATGAATGATTTCTGTGACGAAATATTCCCAGACATTGACACAAACATCGGAGATGAAAGCTGGCTTGATGGCCGAGCCATCCTTGCTCCCACAAATGTAGAGGTGGATTCTATAAATGATCTGATGGAAAGCAAATTGTCTGGAAATGCACTGAAACTCTGCTCTGCAGACACTGTGATCAGTGATCATCCTGGTGAAACGTTTCGGTACAGTGTCGAATATCTGAACACGCTTCAACCCAGCGGGTTTCCACGTCACATGCTCAATTTAAAACCAGGCCAGCCCCTGACCCTCCTTAGGAACATCAACCTGAAGGCGGGTCTGTGCAATGGCACCCGTCTGATCTTCAGGAGAGTTGGAGAGGGCAACAGAGTCTTGGTTTGCACCATTGCAGGGACAGATAGGCAAGTTCTCCTGCCGAGAATTACATTTATGCCGAAGGAAAATGCCTTTCCATTTAATTGGTCCCGCCGTCAGTTCCCAGTCAGGACGGCGTTT
The DNA here is from genome assembly GCA_029936425.1 of Litorimonas sp. Classification (GTDB taxonomy): domain Bacteria; phylum Pseudomonadota; class Alphaproteobacteria; order Caulobacterales; family Maricaulaceae; genus Litorimonas. The sequence goes on along the minus strand of JAPYSU010000031.1, from coordinate 1,891 downwards.
GCGACCACGATAAATAAGTCCCAGGGTCAATCTCTGAAACGAGTTGGTGTGTGGCTCCGTAGGGAGATATTCACACACGGGCAGTTCTATGTGGCGGCTTCAAGGGTTGGCTCACCCGACCACATTAAGTTTGCCATACAGCCAGGGCATAACAAGGACCCTAACACTGCTTTGAACATCACGTTTAAAGAAGTGTTAGTATTGGCAGACCACCACTGAGTGGTTCTGTCAATCCACAGAGATAAAAATATAAATTCTTGGGTCAAATTTTAACCCTTGAAAACTAAGAGAGGACATATTATGGTAGCATTATGCACCATTGCGTTGTCTGCACAAATACATTGTATTGGACGAACTGTTTTGTGTAGCTATAAAACCTGTCACTGTGCCCGGAATGGTATCGAAAGCTTCCCCAAGTGAAATCTATGAAAGGAGGGTGCAGGTTTTATGGGGTAGCTACACAAAGCAGTTTATCCAGTACAATGTATTTGAGTAGAATTATCGTATCTCTGTGGTTCAATTCATTTCCGCAATTATTTATGCGAAGACACAGAATACTGTGTGTAGTCTTCAAGTGTTAGCAAATACAAGTACTTAGTACTTGTTCCCCGCTAGCACATTTAACATTAAAAGGGGTAAACCCGTGGTATTTAAATATTGTGATTCCAATCAGAATGTTTAAATGTCAACCGTCCAAACGCGGGATTAGTTCAATTTTAATAATAATTAAAAATGAACTAATCAAAATGGTGATGGACCCTTTTCATGTAAAATTCAAATGTTCTTCTAAATTAATGCATTATTGTTTAATTCAGGTAGAGCAGCCCAAAGATGACCACTTGAGACTTCTCAGCCACGGGGGGTGAGCAGCTGATCCCATCCAGCACCTGTGCATAGCCACCCAGGTCAACTTCATGGCAGCAGTCAACAACGAGGTGAGAGTAGAACTAGAATTATTATATCATGAAGAAAATATTTTCTGACCGCCTGTCATGTCCGCAGGGCAACTGTCACCGCTGACAAGCTGGAGATGATCAGCCACTTCATCAATGTCCTGGGCCTGGACAGCCTGGACCACAGGAGACCAGGAGCCGATTAAGTGGAAATTTAGTTTTGTGAAAAGTGAATAATTTTGAATTAATAGTCCAAACTTAACTAAAACTGTCATTTCAGATAACAGCACTATGATGCCAGTGACGATGCCCGAAGAAGACGAGTGGTTCCTCATTGCTGCCGCTGAAAATGAAGAGGTCGCTTCTTTCAATGCAACACTTGAAAACGATGAAGAAAATTCGTTCCTCCTTGAAACTGTTGTAGCTTACGACGAAAGTCTGGCAGAAGATAGTTTTCTCATGGAAGCTCGATGTGAACCACAGGAGACCAGGAGCCGATTAAGTGCAAATTTAGTTTTGTGAAAAGTTAATAATTTTGAATTAAAAATGGGTCTTAAAATGTATTTCAATATTGTTTTTCCGATAAGTGTAAATTCTGGCACTGCTCTTAGAAACACCAATTCCTTCGTCCGTCCTCCGTCACATTTTTAGAGGGCATGGTCGGAGGCCTAGCCCTCCCCATAAGAGGTATTGTCTGTCCGTTGGTTGGTTAGTATGTTGGTCTGTCCCCATTTTGATCTAATGGATTACTGCTACTACTACTCATACATCTTCAGGGGTATATATTCTTCAAGATTCGGGAAGGGGGGGGGGACGAAATGCCCTGAATGGGGAAGCGAAATGAAACTAAGAACACAAGTCAAAGTTACCCCCCTAATTTGAAGCAATTTGTACCCAAAACAACGCTAATTTAGGCTTTTTTGGTAAAAACACCAACTTACCCCCCTAATTTTGGACCTTTTTTGAAGAAAACAACAAGTAGTACACCTGTGTACTAC
>JAPYSU010000132.1 GCA_029936425.1 Litorimonas sp. | reverse complement strand
TAACTCGAAACGCGCGATAATCATCCTCGCTCGAACCTAATTTCGCAGGAGCTCCTGAAATCCGCAAATCACGCAGGTGGTTGCTGATATCGTTGATTAACGATTGCGCTTTCTCTAGGTCTTGCTGGTTATTTACTTCAAGCTTTGAGATCGTCGCGCGGGACTTCTCATAAAGGTCCGAGAGCAATGGAAGATTTGCTCTCAAACGACTCCTAAACTTCTTCGCATTTTTCTTCGAGAGTTCTTTTCTCTCAACCTCGGCCCTAGCCTTGCTATTTTTTTCTTGAATATCTGGCAGCAAATGCTTCCGAACATCAGATGCTTGCCCAAAATATTCATATGCAGCTCGACGCAGAATGTGGATAACTAGTGTTCGTAGAGCTTTGGCGCTTCTGTTGTCGATAAAGCCTTCTCGGCCTGCTTTATCGCGTAAATTTGGATTCTCCTCTCGAGATATTGCCACTCGTCCAAACATCCTACGTGAATTCCAGAATTCACGTCCGGCTGAGATACTTCGGCGAGTCTCGATTTGGAAAAAGTCGTTATCTATCCGACCATAGGGCAACACGCGGGGACCATTCCGGAATACCAGAAAGCCACTATGTTGGGATGCCAAACCAGAAAACCAGCTGTGATCTGACTCCGATAGCGTTGTATTACTTCTGCTAAGTTCAAAAGTGGCAACGTGCAAGCTAAATGGCCCAACAAAAGTGGTCTGCCCTTTCGGCATTTTAAAATCTTCAGGCGGATAAATTACGTACTCGGAGCCAAGTAAGTGCCACTCTCCAAACGCCTTAATCTGGCCGCGAAATACGCCATCCTCATCAATATTGCCGCTCAGAACATGTTCCATTTGCTCCGTTGTTGAGCGGTTGATCGCATCTCGCTCGTCTTCAACAATTGGCGTCGGAACAGATTTCGCCCAAGTAGTCACCTCATATGAAAACTCGGGGTCAAAGGCATTGTTTTCATTTGCTGCTTCATCCACATATGGGTCAGTAAAGGCAGAAAGTGTCGCAAAAAATGCTTCTTTGATGCCCCGTACGTTAGCATCGGGTTCTACACTAGGGAGCTGCGCTCGCAGGTCATAATTTATTTCAGACACCAGCAACGCGGTACCATGTTCGCTGTCGCCAGCCCAAACCGACCAAGGCTCAAGGTGACGACCCTCGAAATGTGCGTTGATGATTGTGCTCGCAATAGCGTCTGACGGTTTCTCAGCTTGTGGATCACCTTCGCATACGACTCGGTCATAAGCTTCCCACGC
>JAPYSU010000131.1 GCA_029936425.1 Litorimonas sp. | reverse complement strand
TCGAGATGTACTCCCACACTCCGAAGGCCTGCCCCAAGCCTGCCATCATCCTGCCCGCGCCCAAAGTGGGTGAGAAGAACTTCTTCTTCAGGCCCTTGCACCCCACACACTCGTCAATCATGTCGATCACCAGGTTGCGGGCCCCGTTGATGTACACCCCCAGCTCCCCGCTCTTCGATGCTGCGATGGTGGCCTGGACTCCCCGATGTATGGTCTGATAGCCACTGGTCACAGTCCCGAGATACACGATATGGGCGCTGTGGAGGATTGTTTTGGCCAATGGGTCCTTGGCAGACAGGATGGGGAGGTTCCTGATACCGAACCCCGGGTCCAGCTTCTTCCCGTACTCCAGGCGCAGGTTGGTCACCCACACCCCCTCGACCTGGACAGGGTTGCACCCGGCCACCCTCTCAGACCTGAAGTATTCCTGACTGCTGGCCACAAGCTGCCAGAGCGCGCGTTCTCTGTACTGACCCATCCCTCCTGTACACTTCACCATCTCAGCAGCCGTCTTGTTCCTCCTCATGTCAGCCACTTTGTGAAGGAGCTCAAGAACTCTAAGAATTCTCCTGAATGGCCTCTGAACTAGTCTCCCATACCACTTTCTTGGTAGAATCCTCTGCAGTGGAGCCTCCTCTCGCCGGGTTGTGGTAACTTGGCCCCCACTTGCGATGACAGCAGACTCTGGCCTCGCGCTATTGTACTTCGGCAGAACTACAATTCCCTTAGTTGAATCCATAACCACTTCTCTGCTGAGACTCGCATGCAGGTACAGTTCCCTGTCAGTGTAGAGCATGAGCTTCCAGTCCATCTCCTGTTCATGCTCCTCCTCCAGCACTCCAAGGGCGCCCGCCTCCTGCTGAACTCCCTGGGCGCCGGTCTCCATCTGATGCTCCAGCACCCCGCGACCATCTGTCTGTTCGGATTCCTCCTGTTGACCATAGAGTCCATTCCTTGGGAGCTGAGTGAACTCAAAGAGTCCCTGCTCCATGACCAGCCAGACATGCTGCCCTCTCCATACAGGATCACAGTACTCCGGGCAGCCTTTCCTCCACTTGTCGCTGAGAATGATGGCGGGGATGTCCTTCTTGTGGTTCTTTGTCCCAAAATCTGCTGGTTGTTGGTTTGAAGGCGCCCACTTGATCGAAATGGATGCCTTTGGTTTGACCATCAACATCAGTCTCATGTTTCGACATGACTGAAAGTAAATCCGTTGCGCGCAGACATCTCCGTGTGCTTTTCCTGGACTCCATATTGTATGTGCGGACACGT
>JAPYSU010000130.1 GCA_029936425.1 Litorimonas sp. | reverse complement strand
AACAAAATCTGATCTTTGGGTCTTTGGAAGGTCCCGGGAAGCGAGTTTAGCGAGTCTGATTATTGCACTTTCAAGTCTTTGAATAGTTGGAAAATCTGCAGACTTGAGTGAATATAATCTCCCTTTGGCGGCATTTGGCGACCACTCGACTGCGAAAGTGGTTTCTAAGAGTTGAACCAGTTCCTTGAAGGTCACATTTGCTAAAAGTTTTCCTTCTACATATTTCTCTACTAAGATTCTGCAACTTTTATCACATTTTCTTATTAACACTTTAATGGTTGCTTCCTCTGTCAATTTAGCCGTATTTTGGACATCTGCGATCGACCTTAGAAATGTTTCTAGATTTTCTGCAACCATTCCATCCTCTCCATTAAAAGTATGGATTGTTTTCAAACTACTATCTTGGACTCTTGTTTCCAAATCAGTGACATCAAAAACTAAAGGTGGTGAAATACTTTCATAGCTGCCTGGTAAGAATCCTGCATCCTGTCTTTGTGTCTGCCCATAGGCCAGCAGACTTAGTTGTTGAGAAATCAAAGTGTGTTTCTCAATTGTTTCCTGGAGGAATTGTTGCACATCTGCCGGCTCATTGATGCCATGAGTGCCAGGCAAAGTTATTTGAATGTCCCTGATTGATCCTAAAAACGTTGCAATGCCCCGCATTGCTTCATTACTGTTACGGGCTTGGAGCCTGATTAAATCTGGAATTGTGACTTTTTCTTGGCCTAAAATCAACTGGTCAGGTTCTTCTATATCTAGCCTAGCTAAGGCCGCTGTGACTTGTTGAGTGGTGGTGTGATAAATACCACCCTCGAAGGCTCTGCCTGCCATTCTGCTTATTATATTTGCAAGATATGGAGGCAACACTAAACAGGCTCTGAGCACTGGGTGATGCTGCGATACAAGTTTGTGTATGGATTGTGTATGGTTTTTGTACGGAACATAACAGTTAACTGTTGGCTGAGTACTTACACTTCTTATGTGGGTCTGTGGGTTAGGACATTGTGTCCTGCCTACTGCAGCCTTATCCCTGCTATGGGATCATGGGTCTGCATAGGCTGGCTTAGTCAAGCAGCAGCAGACCCTGTCCTCTTAGAGGACAGGGCTAGACTGCCGACTTCCCACGTTACTATAGGTGCCAAGTATATTCCTTGACTGTGGGTTACACACACACACATGGCATTTTGTAGTGTAATGTATGGCATGGTGCCAGTACATGTGACTGGGGGGGAGGAGATATTCTGGTTCATTCAAAATGAAGGATGAATCAGAAT
>JAPYSU010000129.1 GCA_029936425.1 Litorimonas sp. | reverse complement strand
CAATTACCTCAAAGGATAGATTTAGAAGCTCCCAAGGCAGCGATTCCGCCGGAATTTCTATAGAGACTTTCTCCGGCGCCCAGGGGAACACATGAATAGTGTTGATATCTCTGTCCACCACGTACACCGTTGCAAACCCTATGTCTCTCCAGCTTTCTTCAACAAAAATAAAACCGTTTTGGCTGTTAAAAGCGATGATTTCCCGGAGACGCTCTCTGGCCTCTTTCGCAGATTGAAAATCCACTAATCGCTCTTCAGTCACGAGGCACTCCCGGCACCAATACTTTCACTGCAGAAATCTTCCAATGCCCATAGTGGGTTCTCGCATCAAACAACCGCGTCTTAACCTGATCAACCGAAAGTGACTCAAAACCTGGCTTTGGAGTGACCACAGCGACCTCATCCCATGACTTAGCCGGGGTGTCCCGCCGTTCAGCCGCGAGAAACAAAAGCCTCAGCAGTTCATCACTTTGCTCGCGCGGCATCTTTTCGACCAGCAGCTCTGGCAATCCTATATCTGAGCACCCCACCGTGTAGGCGTAGCCTGGTACATGCCGAACATGGATACCATGATGTTCAATCGCATCCGCCACTGCGTTCTTATGGGCCGCGATTCCATTCTCAAATTTTCCCAGAGCCATCAGTACATCTCCAATCAGTCATTTACGAACACAGTACACTGGAAATCATGGCCGCCAAGGTCTGGTTGCTTTTTTAACCAAATACCGCAGGCTATTTTTTTCGAAAACATTGCGGATTGGTGTCTTCAGACCCCATCACTATACTGGCTGGGCCTGATACTTCCTCCAGGCCTGGTGTGAAGAAATTGGCCCCGCACGAGCAGACCGTTGAGATTACTCCTGGTCGAGCCTGACGATCTTATTTGCATTTCTTTAGTCTTACCCTCCAGAAAGCCTCAAAAAACGCCCTCTCCCACCATTATACACCCATAAGGTGGGATAATGCCTATTATCGCGCTTTTATTCTTCCTTGTTTTCTTTTGTGTTTCTTTTGTTTCGTTAGTATATAATTAATAAAATGAAACTCAGAAACTGACCAAGACAGCTCGCCGTCCGCGCTTAGTTGTCTAAGTTATTGTTTTTAATAGATAGGAAGGTGCACGTATGGGTAGGCCAGCCAGTATCAGCGAAGCAGACATCATCAGAGCCGTTGAAGAGCTGCAGGAAAGCCGGAAACCAGTAAACCCATACCAGGTCCGCCAAATTCTTGGTAAGGGCTCCACCGCAAAGATTGCTCACTACCTTCACGGGCTGGAC
>JAPYSU010000023.1 GCA_029936425.1 Litorimonas sp. | reverse complement strand
TCCGGCAAGGATACCGACCCCGCGGGCAGTCCACTTTATTCAAGGACGAACGCAATAGCTCCGCACCTGATGGCGAGCAGGAAGGAACGCTTGAGCAATGCACACTTCAATATTTTCCTGTCATTCCGGGGCGCGAAGCGAACCCGGAAGGTCGAGAGGTTGTGAGCCGCCTCCAAGTCTGTCCGCAAACCCTCGACCTTGCCCCTTGTGGGTACGCAGAGCGCCCGCATCTTCGCTTCGCTACGTGCGGAATGACAAGCGAAAGCGGGAATGACGGTGTGACGGTAGAGCGCTTGGATGATGCACACCCCCGTCATTGCAAGAACCAATCGCGTCATGACACTTCATGTCGCTTGGGCTCATACCTTACAATGACGGCAATAAAAAAGGGAGTCGTCCCTCGCTTAAGGCAAAAATTACCTCTTAAGCCTCCCAAATTAGTGCAAATGCGCAACAGATGAACAATTTGTGTCGGTTGGGGTAAATTTATGCCTTTCGTCGCATTGCCGTCCATTTCCTGCTCAATCGCGCACAAAAGCGGTGCGCTTGCCGACATTCAATCCATTTCCCGTCTGGTTTCATCGCCATAACCCTCTCCCTTGCCTAGTCAGAGCCGTGTTTTTCGCACGGTATCCGTGAAGGGGTGCCTAAATTTACAGGTTTTATGAGGAGACCATAATGAAAAAATTAATTTCAATCGCAGCCTTACTCGGCGCCACGGCGCTTGCGCCTGCCGCTACGGCGCAGGATAAAGTACTCGGCTATTCCGTCGGCGTGGACCTCGTGTCCGAATATGTGTTTCGCGGCACAAGCCTGGGTCAGGAATCCATTCAGCCTTACGCCGAAGTCTCCGCCGGAAACTTCACGGCAGGAGCCTGGTTCTCGACCGGCGTCGGGGCGGACTCCGAACTTTCCGGCGATGAAGTTGATTTATATATTGGTTATAGTGTGCCTTTGGAAGGCGATGTCAGCCTTGATCTGGGCGCGACCTATTACCATTACCCGCAAGGCGGCGCGCTGTTTGAGACGGAAAATGGCGGGGCAGGTAGTTATGAAGTTTCCGCCAGCGTGGGTTTCGGCGCGGTGCCTCTCGCCCCGTCTGTGACCGCCTATTATGACTTTACGCTTGAAGCTTTCACCCTCGAAGGGTCTGCCGGATACAGCTTTCCGCTGGGCAAGACTGTGAGCTTTGATCTGGGCGGGACGATCGGTTTGGTCGAAGGCGACGGCTTTGGCTATCAATGGGGTCAGGCGTCTGCCGCGATTTCTCATGCCGTGACGGACAGCGCTTCGCTTTACATCGGCGCGAATTATGTCCTTAACTCCGATGACAATACATTGGATTTGAAAGAGTTTAACAACGCAATCGGGACGGCCCGTCGTTTGGAGACGACAGATGACAATATGGTCTTTTTCGGAACCGGTATTTCTACCAGCTTCTAGCCGGGACGAAATTCTGAGGGGGAGGCCCTGCCATTTTCGGATGGCGGGGTTTTATCCTTTTAGGGGTCACCGCATAGCTTTTAGATTAGCGAACGCCCGATATTGAGAAATTTCTCGCGGCGCTGTTTTATCAGCTCGTCGACGGAAAGCTCTGAAAGCTCGCCCAATCCCCGCATGATGGCGGCGCCCACGGTTTTGACCGCTGCGTCTGGCGTCCGGTGCGCGCCGCCGAGCGGCTCCTTGATGATCGTATCGATAATGCCCAGGCGTTTGAGATCCTGCGCTGTGATTTTCATAGCTTTGGCCGCGTCTTCTGCCTTTTTACCGTCGCGCCAGAGAATGGAGGCGCAGCCTTCGGGCGAAATGACGGAGTAAATGGAATGCTCGAGCATCATCACCCGGTCGGCCGTGGCAATCGCAACAGCACCGCCTGAGCCGCCTTCACCGGTAATGATCGACAGGAACGGGACGCGCAGGGAAAGCCCGCGGTCAATAGATCGGGCAATCGCTTCGGCTTGACCGCGTTCTTCGGCGCCGCGCCCGGGATAGGCGCCGGCCGTATCGACAAAGCTGATAACCGGAAGAGAGAACCGCTCGGCCATATCCATCAGGCGCACCGCTTTGCGGTACCCTTCCGGATTGGCCATGCCGAAATTATGATGCAGGCGGGTCTCGGTATCGTGACCCTTTTCATGCCCCATGACGACCACGGACTGCCCGCGTATTTTGCCCAATCCGCCGAGAAGGGCCTGATCATCGCCATATTTCCGGTCACCGGCCAAGGGCGTATAATCTGTGATCAAAGCGTCAATATAAGAGCTGTAATGCGGACGGCTTTCATGCCGGGCAACACGCGTTTTTTCCCAGGGGCCAAGATTTTTATAGAGTTTTTTAAGCTGCTCCTGTGCCTTGGCGCGCAGCTCTTCCAGATTCGCACTCTCCTCGCCATCACTGGCAATCAAGTCTGCGATTTTGGCCTCAATCTCGGCAAGAGGCCGCTCAAACTCCAAATAGGATTTCGCCATTTAGGGGCTCCGAAATAAATTCTAAGCGCGCCGTATAAACGGTCTGGCGCATTTCACAAGCCATCGCAGCGTAATGCCGAATAGCTGAAAGGGAGTTAAAGCGGGGCAAGAAAATCCATGGCTGCCAAACGCCCGGCATAATCGGTGAGCCCTGCTTGCTGTAAGGCGCTGACCATGAAGGCCAGCTCAGCGGCGTTGAGCTCAGGCTTATTCAGATGCGGCGCGAGCCGAAGCAAAAGCTGCGCACTGGCCGCCGCTTTGGCGTTGGCATCGATCACGGCGCGTTGCCCAGCGGTTAAGGTCGAGTCGCCGTCTTCAAACTCTGCGCCCGGCAGAACCTGAGCTGCATTTTCAGAGAGCTGCGCACCTAAAGCCAGCGCGAGGAGAGCGTCCCGTTTGGCACGTTCATTACTGGTGGATATCAATCGTTCATCAATATCACTTCCCATTTGCCCGAGGAGAAATCCATTTCCCAGAGCGTCGGCTGCGAGGGCGATACGGGATTTTTCCTGGCCTTGCGGCAAGGCATTGTAAAGGTCCTGTAATAAGCTTAAATCTCCGCGCTGAACGGCGGCGCGTGCGTAGAGCCCAAGATCGGAATTGGCGAGAACCTCTGCAGGCCAGCTTTGGATCGTGTCCGCCATAAGGGACATATAACGTTGCCGCATATTCTGATCCGGCGCGCGATCAAGTAGTTCTGCAAAAGATCTGGCAGAGGTTTCAACATCACCTCTGGCATTGGCTAAAAGGAAAAGCTGCGCCGTGCCTTGTGCCGAGGGGTCAGCAGAGGCGGAGGCAAAATCGAAACTCGGGCCCAGGACGGGGTTTTCCAAGTCAAAGGCGAGGTCGGAGAAAATCTGAGAGATTTGCTCGTCCGTTAACTGGTTGGCAAATGTATAGAGCGCGGAGAGGCGAAGGTCTGGATCGGCCTGTGGATCCATGGCTTGCGATGGGCGGGCCGCATCCAGCTTGACGGATGCCTCATCATACAGGGTTTGCGTAATTAGGTCGTTGACGTTTTTCGCTTTGGGGAGCGTCTGACCCGCGCCGCTCATGACTCTGACCAGTTCATAATAGGCGTCATTCTCATACCCGCCGGAGCGAAGTAATTCTGTTGTCAGCTCGGCGGCGGCGAATTCTTCTCTGCGCAAATGACAGAGCGTTCTGAGGCGGGACCAGAAAATATCTGCCCGGTTTTCTGTAATTGTGTCGGAAAGGTTACATGCAGCCGCCACGTCACCGCCGCGCAGAGCCAGCTCCGCGCGCACCGCCGGAGCGCGCCCTGCGGCCCCGCTTCGGTTGATAAGGGTTTTCAGCGTTTCCGAACCGGCGATTTGGCTGATCGCCTCTAGCTTGGCGGACTCATAGGCCCTCATTTCTGGCTCGGTTCCTTTTGGCGGAACGCCGGAGGAGAGCAAGACAACCCGCAAAATATCTCTGACAAAGGGGTCTTCACTATTAAGAGGCGCGCCTTCAATAAGTTCAACAGCGAGGTTTGCGGAGGTCCCTTGCCAAAGGCTCGGATCCAATCCGCCGGATTGGCTATCGAGAATGCCCGTATCGTAAGCAGTCGGGGCGTCCAGCGTGCTTTGCTCAATTGTCTGGGCAAAAGCGGAGGCGCTCAAGGCGCAAGCGGCGAGGGTTCCAAGAAGAAAATGTTTCATATGTCCAAAATTTCCCGGCAATTTATTTTTCATAGGTATCAGGAAGCTCAATGACTTTAACCTCCTGCGGGGCATTATCTGCTGACGCCTGAGCGAGAAGCCAGACAAACCCGCCTATAAAAAGGACGAGGAGGCATAAAATGGCAATAAGGGCTTTTTTCATAATGACTGTCCACTATTTGCATTAACGGTTGAGCATAACCTTATTTGTGACCATATTAAGCCTAAATTTTCAGAAAGACGCAGTGCGTCTCATATGCGTTTATTTGAGCCGTTGAATTGAGGCAAAAAGGGCCGTCATGCCAAGACAGGACAAAGTGGCGTTTAACACGCCCCATATTGCCCTCATCGGGATGATGGGGGTTGGGAAGACGACAATTGGTCGTCGACTGGCAAAACGGCTAGGACGTGATTTTTATGATTCAGATGAAGAAATAGAAATAGCGTCGGGGCGAACTGTGAGCGGATATTTCAACGACCATGGAGAGGACGCATTTCGGGCTGGCGAAAAACGGGTCATTTCCCGTCTTGTTGAAACGGGGGCGGACAACACGTCCATAGTTCTGGCAACAGGAGGCGGTGCTTTCACGCATGAATTGACGCGTGACATTTTACGGGCGCACAGCCTGACGATCTGGCTGAAAGGTGATATCGACGTCATTTTAGAGCGGGTTAAGCGAAACGACAAACGCCCGCTTTTGCAGGTCGAGGATCCGAGGGCCAAATTGGAGGAGCTCGTGGAGCAACGGGATCCTTTATACGCTATGGCCCATATCCATGTGCCGATTGCCAAGGGGCCTCATATTCGTACCGTCAACCGCGTCATTCGGGCTATTAATCGTTATCAGTCCAAAAGCCACAAACCCGCCGAGTGAGTCTTTTTACCCATGAGCCAATCAGATAAAGCCGTGCCTGCTCGTGACCCTCTTTGGGTCGACCTTGGCGCGCGAAGCTATCCCATTCATATCGGTCCGGGAGTTTTAGAACAAACAGGCAGTTTGATAGAGAGTTTTGCTCCGTCCAAACGCATTGTTATCGTGACGGATGAAACAGTTTATGGGCTTTACGGGAAAAAGCTCGAGGCCGCGCTGGCTGGATATACGACGCATATGATCGTCCGTCCGGCGGGCGAATCTCAGAAAAGTCTGGACGGTCTTGAGACTGTATTGGAAGCAATCTTTAAAGCGGGTTTGGATCGATCAGATTTATTGCTCGCTTTCGGCGGCGGGGTTATTGGTGATCTGGCCGGGTTTGCCGCAAGTATATATAAGCGCGGCCTGCCATTCGTTCAAATCCCAACAACTTTGCTCGCACAGGTGGACAGTTCCGTCGGCGGAAAAACAGCAATAAATAATCGCTTTGGAAAAAATCTTATCGGCGCTTTTTACCAACCAAAGGCCGTTATTGCGGATACGGACTTACTCTCCACCCTTCCTCTGCGAGAGCTTAAGGCCGGCTATGCGGAAGTTCTGAAATACGGATTATTGGGCGACCGAGCTTTCTTCGATTGGCTTGACGAGGAAGGGGGAGCAAAAATTTTAAATTTAGACGCCGAAGCTCTGTCAAAAGCTGTGACTATATCCTGTCAAACCAAAGCACGGATCGTGGCGGCGGATGAAAGGGAATCCGGTCAAAGGGCGCTGCTTAATCTTGGACATAGTTTTGCTCACGCCTTAGAGCTGGACGCCGGATATGACGGTGATTTGCTGCACGGCGAAGCCGTGAGCGCCGGAATGGACATGGCCTTCGTTTTTTCTGTTAACAAGGAATATTGCTTGGCAGACGAGGCCGCGAAGCTCTCTGGTCATCTGGCAAAGCTTGACATGCCGCGTATTACGACAATAGGGGAGCGCCTTACTGACCCTGGAAAGGTAACCCGATTTATGGGACAGGATAAAAAGAACGAAGATGGAAAAATTACGCTCATCCTTGCACGTGCAATTGGTGAGGCTTTTGTGCAAAAGGCTGTTTCGGATAAAGATGTCATGACTTTTTTGACGTCACTTTCTGAAGGTGAACTTTCTGAAAATGGATCGACTTAAATGAGTGCTTTATTAGAGCCGAGTAATCTTATCCTGGTAGGAATTATATTACTCCTTCTGATCTGCTCCGCCTTTTTTTCTAGTTCTGAAACCTCTCTGACCGCTGCATCACGCGTGCGGATGCATGCTGCCGAAAAAGGCGGAGATCGACGCGCAACGATGGTGACGCGTCTTTTGAATATGAGGGAGCGCTTACTGGGCGGTATCTTGCTCGGCAATAATTTGGTCAACATTCTTGCTTCTGTTCTAACCACGGCCCTCTTTACCCGGCTGTTTGGAGAAGGAGGCTTGGCCTTGGCCGGCGCGACGGTCGCCATGACCGTTCTGATTTTGATATTTGCCGAAGTCCTGCCAAAAACTTATGCAATTTCCCAACCGGATAAACTGGCTCTGATTGTCGCCCGGCCAATCACATGGACCATTAAAATATTTGCGCCGATTGTTTCGATTGTTCAGATAATCGTTAATTCTGTATTGCGTTTATTCGGCGTGGATACGGACGCTTCAGCTTGGACGGCGGCGGACGAAATTAAAGGGGCCGTGGACCTTCATCTGCAAGAAGGCGGCGTGGCGAAACGCGCTCGGGATCAAATTTACGGCGTCCTCGAAATCGGAGAGCTTTCGGTCGAGGATGTAATGATCCATCGCCGCAATATTTCGATGGTAGATATCAATCTGTCTCCGGAAATGATCATTAAGGAAGTTCTAGCAAGCGGCCACTCCCGTATTCCGCTTTTTAACAGCGACCCTGACAATGTCATCGGAATTCTCCATGCCAAGGATTTGCTTAAATCTCTGGCGCGTCTTGATGGGGACCTCAACTCTCTTAATATGAAAAAGATTTCGCGCGAAGCTTGGTTCGTTCCTGAAACCACTTCTGTCGTGAAACAGCTCCGAGCATTTCAATTCAAACAGGAACATTTCGCTCTTGTTGTTGATGAGTATGGAGCGTTGATGGGCGTGATTACGCTTGAGGACATTCTGGAAGAGATCGTCGGCGATATTCAGGACGAATATGACGAGGAAATCAAAGGCGTTGAACGCAAAAAAGACGGTTCAGTCACGGTTCGCGGCGACGTTGCTATTCGCGATTTGAACCGGGCAATGGATTGGAAATTACCGGATGATGAAGCCGTGACGATTGCCGGTCTTGTTATCCATGAAAGCCAGACAATTCCAACTGTTGGACAGGCTTTTGCCTATCATGGCTACCGGTTTGAGGTGATGGAACGGCAACGTAACCAGATTCAAACTCTGCGGGTTAGCAAAACCTATGAACCGGATCAAAGAGGCGAAAATTAATAAAGGCCCTTTCGGGCCTTTATGTACTTGCTTTGATATTTTTATTCTGAATGCTTTTATTCTGCGGCGGGCATTAACTTCATCAACCGTCCGCCTTCTTCGTCCTCCAGAACATAAATTGCGCCGTCAATTCCGGTTTCGACTTCGCGGATCCGTTTGCCCCATTCATACCGTCCTGCTTCGACGGGGCCGTCTTCGGCGTCCATGTCAACGCGAATAAGCGCTTGAGAACTTAGACCTCCAATAAACCCATCGCCTTTCCAATCAGCAAAGACATCGCCTTTATAGATTGAGAAACCGGCAGGGCTGATTGCTGGCACCCAATAAACAGAAGGGGCCTCAAAAATTGGCATTGTTTCGTGATCCGGAATTTCGACGCCGCTGTAATGGTCGCCATTGGACACCATTGGATAGCCATAATTTTCTGAGCGAACGATCTTGTTTAATTCGTCACCGTGTTTGGGGCCCATCTCATGAATCCAGAGCTGACCTTCAGCGTCAAAATCAAGACCGAGCGGATTACGGTGGCCGAGTGTCCAGATTTGTGAGGCAATACCTCCATTTTCTACGAAGGGATTATCCTCTGGAATAGAGCCGTCTCGATTAAGACGAATAATTTTACCCAAATTCATATCCATGCTTTGGGCAGGCGTAAATTTTTGGCGATCGCCGGAACTGATATAGAGATAATTGTCCGGAGAAACACCGATGCGGTGGCCATAATGACCATTCCCGGTGACTTTTGGAGATTGCGTCCAAACGCGGTTCATATCAGACAGCGTTCCGCCAGTTGGGGTGAGGGTTAAAGTTGCGCTTTGAACGACGGCGCCGGATAGGCTGTCGTCCTTGGCGTCACGTTCGACATAAGAAATATAGACTTCGCCACTCTGGTCAAAATCAGCGGGGACATAAATATCGCCAAGTCCACCTTGGCCGCGCTCTGTCACCTCTGGGCCGCCCGTGATTTCGGCCAGTTTTTTACCTTCTGCGCTCAAAAGCCAAATCGTTCCCTCCTTTTCTGTTACTAGGGATCTGCCGTCAGGCAAGGTCGCCATGGCCCAAGGCTTGTCAAACGTTTCTAAATGCGTTGCCGTTAATTTGACATCATCGCTTCCGGTAATCGTCTGAGTATCACCGATGTCAGCACAGGCTGCAGTTGATGTGCCTATCAGGGCGGCAGAAACTAGAAGGGTACGGAATGTCATAAGATACCTTTTGAAAATGAGTACAAAATTCGGATGCTAATTTTATCTACGCTCCAAAGTCTCCAATGGTTGCGAATTTATTTCTTAGCGGCCAATTATTATATATTCAGACACGATAGCTTTATTAACGTCAATCCGCTTCTATTTCAAAACTTATCGCGTGAATTTGTTCAACTGTCTCGCCGAGCGTCTCGATGACGGCGCGGTGACGGCTTAAACGGCTCATGCCCTCAAAAGTTTTGCTCTTTATCTTGACATGAAAATGACTTTCGGTGGAGCCTCCGGCCTCTTTATGCGCAGCTGCTCCGGCATGACCGGCGTGTTTTGCAGACTCATCAATGACCTCCAACTGTGTCGGAGTGTATTTTTGCGTGAGTTTTTCCTTGATTGCCGTTGCGATAATGCCCATTTTGCGCAGTCCTTAAATTGTCTGAATACGTAGTAGATATATGCCCGATAATTTCGAATACAAACCTAAAGGCATCGATATTCGTGTTGCCCGCACGAAAAAGAAGCCAAAACCGAACCAACAAGAATGTGATTGGGCAGGCTGTGTGGCCAAGGGCGGTTGTAAAGCGCCCAAGAGTCCGGACCGCCTACGTGATTATTTCAATTTTTGCCAAAAACATGCCCGCGAATATAATAAAAACTGGAATTTCTTCTCCGGTATGACAGATTCGGACATTGCAGAATGGCAGGTCGGCGCCCGCCACGGACATCGCCCGACTTGGGATGTGCAAAAGAATACGGGGGAACGGGCGTCGGCTCAAAAGAAACGTAAGGCTGGTTCCACCTCGGCAACCTCTGAAGGTTATTCGATATTTGGTGCCGGAGGCATTCCGGATCAGACCGAAGCGCCCCGTCGCCGTCTTTCAAAAATGCAGCTCAAAGCGCTCAATGATTTGGGCATGGATGAGAGCGCAACAAAAGAAGATGTTCGCAAACGCTACACACAACTTGTTAAACAACTCCACCCCGACGCCAATCAGGGCGCGCGTAACACAGAGGAGAGTTTCTCGCGCGTTGTGAAAGCGTATAAAGTCCTCAAAACCACGGACTTGGGATAGGGCAGAAATATTTGCATACCGAAGAGTATGACTAAACCCTTGTTATTTAGCGTGAAGTTGCTGACATGGGAAAAGAACATTCGTCAATTGCGGCGCTAAACCTCCTGCGTTTCCCCGAAAAATGCAGCGAGGAAAAGGATAGGACAAAGAAGAGAAGAATGACTGACACAGACGATAAATTCCCAATATTCCAACCTGATACGACGGTCTCGGCCCGAGAGGTGTTTGATGTTGATTTCGATATGGAGGTTCCGGCGTTTTCGAAACCGTCTGAATATGTCCCGGTTGTGGATGACGCCTACAGATTTGATGACCAGACAACACAGGCCATTTTGGCGGGTTTTGCGCATGACCGTCGGGTCATGGTCCAAGGGTATCACGGGACAGGCAAATCCACTCATATTGAACAGGTCGCCGCGCGCCTGAATTGGCCAATGGTTCGGATCAATCTCGACTCTCATGTTTCGCGGATTGATCTGATAGGCAAAGATGCCATCGTGTTAAAAGACGGCAAGCAAATTACGGAGTTCCGCGAAGGCCTGTTGCCGTGGGCGCTTCAAAACCCTGTTGCACTTGTTTTTGATGAATATGATGCAGGCCGTCCGGATGTGATGTTTGTGATTCAACGCGTATTGGAGGCTCAGGGCCGGCTGACTTTGCTGGACCAAAATCGGGTCATCACGCCGCATAAGGCTTTCCGGATTTTTGCCACGACCAATACGGTCGGTCTCGGCGATACGTCCGGGCTCTATCACGGAACCCAGCAAATCAATCAGGGTCAAATGGACCGTTGGTCAATTGTCTGCCAGCTTAATTATCTGGAGCATGACGAAGAAGAAGCCATTGTTCTCGCCAAGTCTCCGACATTTGATAATGCCGAAGGCCGCGACCTGATTGCTTCTATGGTGCGCGTCGCGGATATGACGCGGAACAGCTTTATTGCCGGCGATATTTCTACGGTTATGTCGCCTCGGACTGTAATGAACTGGGCTGAAAATGCCCGCATCTTTGACGGTGATATTGCGCAGGCTTTCCGCCTCACATTCCTGAATAAATGCGACGAGTTGGAACGTCCGATCATTTCCGAGTTTTATCAGAGAGCTTTTGGAGAAGATCTGCCGGAAAGTTCCGCCACGGTCATGGTCGCTTAGTGATCGTTTGTGCGAGAGGTAGAAGGTGATATCTCATGATTTTCGCCGTGATTTTGTTTTTTGTTCTTCTGGTATGGGTGTTTTTGCGCGCCAGTAAAAATCGCGGCAAAAACTTCGTTCAATCCTTTTACTTTTTATCTTGCCTTGAAGACGGAAAGACAGCGGAAGAAGCGAACGGGCTCGCGCACAATCTTCTAACCTCCGGGAGCGACCCGAAAAAGAACAAACGAGTGGCCCGTTTGGCATCAGACTACTCGCAAGAAAAATACAATGGCAGGCAGCTTCCGGTCATTCAGGAAGCCGCTTCAAAAGGCTTTATCATCTAACCAAGGAATTATGGACATCATAAATTAAAAATGACTTCCACCCCTATTGATAACTTTAAGCGCTCGCTCGCCGCCGCGACGAAAGCCCTTTCCGGAGAGCCGGAATTGGAGGTCTCCTATGGCGGGGATGTCGCGGGGATAGTGCGCGACCAGGTCATGTTGCCAAGCTTGCCGCCCAAGCCCAAATCCTTTGCGGTGGCCAAGGCCCGCGGCGAAGCGGATGGTCTGGCCTTGCGGATGGCGCTTCACGACAAAGACACGAACCGGAAAAACCAGCCTGAGAGCGGCCCGGCCCGTATGGTGTTCGAGGCGATGGAACAGGCGCGGATTGAGGCGGTCGGAACGCGGCACCTCTCTGGTTTGGGCGATAACCTTCAGGCGGCTTTGTCAGATAGGGCCAAGCGCAAGGGCTTTGATAAAATCGACATTGCAAAAGATGACACAAGCTTTGCCGAAGCGGTCGGGCTTTATGCGCGCGAAGTCCTGACAGGTCGGAAACTACCGAAATCAACTGACGGGATTATGGACGCGTGGCGGGAGGAAATTGAACAGACCGCTGGCGATTATATGGAACGGCTGCGGAGCCTGATGGGCGATCAGGAAGCGTATGGAAAGTCCGTGAATGACCTGATTGCCGATTTTCAATTAAATGATGACCGGGCCAATCCGGACGAAGAGGAAGACGATCAGGAAAAAAACTCAGAAAACGAAGAAGACTCTCCAGATCAGCCCGAAGATAGTCCATCTGAAGATGAGCCCGGCCAAACCGAAGTTTCTGACGCCGATGCGTTGGAAGATGAGTCCGCCGAGGCTCAGGATATGGTGGACGCCGAAAATATCGACGGCGAACCGGATGATGCAGAGCAGAATCCGGAAAACTCTCCGCAGCGCCCGAATATGTCCAATGCGACGCCGCCTTATACCGTTTACTCCACAACTCACGACGAGATAATAAAAGCGGAAGATCTTTGCCCGCCGGAAGAGCTGGAGCGGCTTCGCGGGTATCTCGACGGGCATATGCAGGGGCTTTCCGGCGCGATTTCGCGGCTTGCCAACCGCCTGCAACGCCGCCTGCTTGCGCAGCAACAGCGCTCATGGACATTTGATTTGGAAGAGGGCGTTTTAGATACCGCGCGCCTCACGCGGGTGATCATTGATCCGATGAGCGCGCTGACCTTCAAAGAAGAAAAAGAAACCGATTTCCGCGATACGGTCGTGACTATTCTGATAGATAATTCAGGCTCCATGCGCGGGCGGCCCATCATGGTCGCGGCTGTGACGGCTGACATTATGGCGCGAACGCTTGAGCGCTGCGGTGTAAAAGCCGAAATTTTAGGCTTTACGACTCGCGCCTGGAAAGGCGGGAAGTCATTTCAGGACTGGCTCGCAGAAGGCAAACCCGAAAAGCCCGGTCGGCTGAATGACCTGCGCCATATTGTTTACAAGAGCGCTGACATGCCGTGGCGGCGGGCGAAGAGAAACCTCGGCCTGATGATGCGCGAAGGACTGCTTAAGGAAAACATTGACGGCGAAGCCTTGGAGTGGGCCTATAAACGGCTCATGGCGCGGCCCGAGCAGCGCCGTATCATGATGGTCATTTCAGACGGAGCGCCCGTCGATGACGCCACGCAAAGTCAGAACAAATCCGGGCTGTTAGAGAATCACCTTCGCATGATGATTGACATGATTGAAAACCGCTCCGAGGTTGAGCTGGTCGCCATTGGTATCGGCCATGACGTAACGCGTTGGTACAAACGCGCTGTGACTATCATGGATGTTGAGCAGCTGGGCGGCGCTATGACTGATAAGCTTGCGGAATTATTTGACAGTTAATCAGTCTTAGTTTTCTGAAAATAGTTTCTGTAACTGCGCCCCCACAAAGTTTTTAATTGTGCTGTCGCGCTGCGGGGTGCTCTTTCCAAGTACGCCTTGTGCATGTTCGGGTAGGTGGGAGACCACGTTTTGCGCCTCTTCCTTGAAAATATAGTGATCGAATATGTGTTTCCACGCCGCGCGCTCGGCGGGCGGGAGCTCCCTCAGGATGAGCATAGATAAAGCCAGTGCTGACATGGGTGGGCCTTTATCAACGCTATTCCACCAGTAGTTGACCAATACATTAAGCGGACCAGCGGATTCGACATAATGCCACCAGAGAGCTGGGAGGTATATTGCGTCTCCAGGCTTCAAGTGCGCGACACGAGCCTCGCGCATAGCAGATTCAAATTTTGGAT
This sequence comes from Litorimonas sp., assembly GCA_029936425.1. GTDB lineage: Bacteria > Pseudomonadota > Alphaproteobacteria > Caulobacterales > Maricaulaceae > Litorimonas. The sequence goes on along the minus strand of JAPYSU010000023.1, from coordinate 21,570 downwards.
ATGCCTCCGCATCAAAATGTTGCGGATCCACTAAGCTAACCGGTTGTCCAGCGACAGTATGTTCCAAAGGGCCTACATAAAGATTATCGATCTGGTGCGGCGGAAAAACAAGAAATTTACGAGTGCCTGCTACAGCGCAAGCTATATTTTCAGAAGTGTCATAATGCGGCGCGATTCGAGCGGAATTTCCGATCCAAACAAGTGGCGAGACTTCGTCACTGACTAAAGGCATAGGATTAGCTACCCCAAAACCGGGGAGTAAATCTGATGCAGAAGTTGCCCCTGCATAAATGGACAAAGGATCAGGAGTATTTTTTTGCTCCAGAAGTTTATCTATAGTCGCGCTAAGTGGAATCTGTCTCTTTTCAAAATTAAATCCCCGCATATCCGGGGCGTAAAAATACCGGCCTTTCACTTCCGGCGGCGCGACAAACGTCATGGCCGGTTTTTGATTGTCCATTTGTTTGAGGTAATTTCCAATCTCGTCAGGCGATTTCTGACCGGATTGAACAGCGGGCCAGTCTTTAACCAGTCCCCGGAGAATAACCGGCTTGCCGGCAGGCCGTATTGTTTCGTCAAATTGCTGCCGGGTAACATTTTCCATAATTGGAAGAGAGGAAATGTCGGTCTCGAAAATGTTCAGCTTTGCCATGGGTTTGGCTATAGGGCATGCCCCTCTTCGGTGAAAGAGGGGCGCCGATTTATTAGAATATTAATTCAGAAAAGCGGATTTAGCGCGGCGGCATCCGTGCGCCGGCGTCCGTGCGGATGTATTCTGCATTGATGTATCCATGCTCACACATGAATTCGACGACCTCAGCATATTCTTTTGGCTGGCCGAAACGAACCGGGAATTGCAAGTGGGCTTTCAAGTTCTCTTTAATTTCCGGCTTCATTTGTTCATAAATCGGCGTTTCATAAAAGCCAGGCAGGATTGTATTTACGCGAATGCCTTCGCGGGCCAGATCTCTCGCCATGGGTAGCGCCATTGAGAGGATACCGCCTTTGGAACTGGCATAGGCGACTTGTCCGATTTGGCCGTCTTGAGCCGCAACGGATGCAGTGTTGATGATAAGACCGCGTTCGCCGTCCGGCTCTGTCGGGTCGAGAGTCATCATACCGGCGGCTGATTTGGACGCGCAGAGAAAGCTGCCGATCAAGTTGATATTGATAATACGGATATAGGCTTCCACGTCATGGGGGACGATTTCGCCGGTATCGCGTTTGCGAGATACAGTTTTGATTCCGCCGCCAATACCGGCGCAATTGACCATAATGCGTTCTTGGCCATTTTCCGCGCGGATTGCTTTAAAACCAGCATCGACACTCGCATTGTCGGCCACATTGACTTTGGCGAATACACCGCCAATTTCTTTCGCGACTTTCTGTCCATCCTCTTCATTCATATCGAAAATACCGACTTTGACGCCTTTGGCGGCCAGACCGCGCGCCGTAGCTTCGCCCAGTCCGGACGCCCCGCCTGTGACGATGGCGGAAATTTTTGAAGAAAGTTTCATGGGCTTATCCTGTTATATGATTTTTAAGTCTTGCGACCCTCGTCAGAAGGGGAGGGGCCTGCCTGGAATAAATTTAAAAGATGGCTTTTCATATTTTATACCAGACGAGAATGAAAGCCCCATATCTGCATGGCAATTAAAACTTGATAGTGATTAATCACTTATAGGCCGAAAACAAATTGACATCAGCTCTATTCAATCTTAATAGCTTCAAAGTGAGCAATCACTTACAATTAAAATTGTTAGCTTGAATTAAATGTCAGCTGGCGCGCCGTTCACCTGGGAGGAAAGAAGTCAGCTGCCTAGAAGTCTAGTTGAGTTTAAAGTTTATGGAGATCAAGCCGGCGATCATAGCTGAGTCTGAGAGTGGAAAGGGCCGTATCGAACGGGCGGCCCTGTTTCTGTTTTCAGAGTCCACGATAGAAGGCGTTTCGACGAAACGGATTGCCGAGGAGGCCGGGGTTTCTGAAGGTCTTTTATATCGCCATTTTCGAAATAAAGAAGATCTGTCGCGGGCTTTGATGCTGACAATTCATAACCGGCTCACCCGGATGATAACCGATATTGATAAGCTGGATGCAACAATTGAAGAAAAGGTAAGGCGCCTCGTCATAGATTACTGTTACGTTGCCGATGCGGATTGGCCCCTTTTTAAATACCATATCCTGCATCTCCACCGATTCTCCACTTTAACAGACCGCCCCGGAAAAAGCCCGCAAGGCGCCGCGGCCATTCTCCTGCAAAAGGCGATGCGACGAGGCGAGCTGCCAAGTGAGAATTCGAACCTTCTCGCGGCTATGGCGTTGGGCGTTGTATTGCAGGCCGCTCAGGCCAAAATTCTGGGGGCTATCTCAGGCCCCCTTATGCCTCATGCCGGGCGATTAACGCGGGGTGTGTTGTCGGTATTGGGTTTGGAGGACTAGAATATGCGCTCTCTCTTTTTCAATGTTTTCTTTTACGCGATGACGGGTCTTTACGCGGTTGCCTGCGTTCTCTTTTCCCTGCTCCCGGGCCGCAAAATGATGATGATGGCGTTGCAACGCTATACACGGGTTATCCGGTGGGGAATGAAAGTGTTTGCCGGGATCACCGTTCACGTGGAAGGCCGAAGCCGCGTGCCGGAAGGTGTCTGTATAATTGCATCAAAACATCTGAGTTATGGTGACGGGCATGTCATTTTTTCCGTCGTTAATGACTTGTCTTTTGTGACCGGGGAACAGCTTCTCAAAATTCCTCTCCTGAAACGTATTCTACGAAAGATGAATGCCGTCGTGATTGACAGTTGCGGGGGGTCCGATGCCCGCCAGGAAATGGATGAGCAGGCTGAATTGATCCAGGACCAGGGACGGCGCATCCTCATTTTTCCCGAAGGCCATCTCAGCCGAATCGGAACGCATCATCGATATAAAAAAGGCGTCTGGCATCTATATGACGATTTCAAATGCCCGGTTGTGCCGGTCGCAAGTAATCTCGGCCAAAGATGGAACCAAACTGACTGGCAAAAACACCCCGGCTCTGCCACTGTCGAATTTATGGAGCCCATTGCCCCCGGTATGGAAAAGGACGCTTTCATGAAGCTTTTACAGGACCGGATAGAAACCCGTTCGAAAGAATTACTTGATTATGAGAATATGGGCGCTTTGAATCCGGCCGATGTCGGTCAGGAACGCGAAAACCCTGTGGCAAAGGCCAATCGGGAAAAACGCGAAGCGGAAGAGAAGACGGCATGACTGATGTAGCGTCCGAACCTGTACAGGCCATAAAAGAAAGCAAGTTCGGATTCATATTAAAGCGCCGGTTTGCGCCGCTTTTTGTTCTGCTTCAAACAGCGACGTTTAATGATAATGCTCTGAAAAATGCCCTGATAGCCTTGATCACATTTGGCGGAATCGCCTTTTTGTCGGACTTGCCATCCGCTATTCGGGTCCCCGTCGCAGGTCTGATCTTTACCGGACCCTTTTTGATAATTTGCGCGATTGCGGGGCAGATTGCGGATAAAGTTGATCGCGGCATGCTTCTACGTTGGGTGAAGCGGGCAGAAATTGTTATCATGCTAATCGCGGCGCTGGGGTTTTGGCTCGTGGATATTCGCATCCTCGCTGTCGCATTGGGGTTAATGGGCGCGCAATCGGGATTTTTCTCCCCGACGAAGAATGCAGTTCTTCCGCAATGGCTCACCCCAAAAGAGCTCATTCGCGGCAATGCTTTACTAAACGGGTTTGTCTTTGTCGTGGTTCTCGTTGGCCAGATCGGCGGAACGTTTCTCGTGCTAAACGGAACAATGGACGCTATTGACGTGTCTGGCACAAAACTGGCGAGTGTATTCCTTCTCGGGGTCGCTGTTGTCGGCTGGATAGCGTCAGAATTTTGCCCGAAAGCGCCGGCACCGATACCGGATCTAAAAATTAATTTTGAACCTTTCACGGCAACCTTCTCGGCTATTGGTAAAGCTTTTAAAGCCCCCGCTGTTTTACGCCCCATGCTCGGTATTGCTTGGTTTTACGGATTATCGACAGTTTTTGTCACAACATTTCCGGATTATGTGGCAAGCGTTATGAATTATAATGCCAGCGTCCTCATTATGATGCTCGTCCTCTCGACCCTATCTATTATGGCCGGGTCTATATTTGTCATGCTGTTCGGGAATTGGTCGATATGGGGCCCTGAAGCGGTTAGGTTGTCGGCTCTAGGCATCGTCGGAGTCGTCATTTTCATCGGTGCCATAGTCGTTCTACCAAGTCCCGCATTTGCAGGAGAGGGATTGGGAACAGCAGAGGATTTTCTGGCTAACTCTCAGACGCCTTTATTTCTGGGGTCTTTGATATTATCGTCAGTGTTCAACGGGATTTTTGTTGTGCCTCTACAGGCAATGGCGCAGAGGCGGGCGGACCCCGCCAATCGAGCCCGTCTTATGAGCGCGGGGGCAGTACTGCTTAATTTATTTGTCAATTTGTCCACTTTCGGCCTCATTGGTTTGGCCATTCTACGGCTCCCGCCGAAATCTCCTTTTATTATGGTGGTTGTGGGCAGTGCTATTGTGGCCGCCTATGCTATATATCGGAGTATAAAGCCTATAGAGCACCCGACCTATGGCAGTTAAATCTAACTGTTATTAACGCCGTTTTAACGTTAAATCTGCGCTAATGGGTCCAATCTTTGATCAACAGGTATTTGTTATGAAACGCGTTCTCGCCGCCCTAATGCTAATGACCGTGACGTCCCTGCCGGCTCATGCCGCCGAACAAAAACTACAAGGAACCTATTCCGATTGGACAGTTTATAGTCGCGCTGAAGGTACTGACATGATTTGCTTCGCGTTAGCCAAGCCCGAAGTTAGCGCGCCAACCTCTGTCAATCACGGGGATGTCTATTTCATGGTCGCGAGCTGGAAGTCAGGCGCCGCCACAGAACAGCCCAGCCTTCTCGCAGGCTATCCGCTCAAATCAACTCGATCTCCTTCCGCTTATGTCGGACGAACAAAAGTCACCATGTACCCTTCAGAAAATGAGGCCTTCGTCGATTCAGGCGCGGATGAGCGAAATCTTGTGGCTAAAATGCGGGCTGGGGCAAATATGCGGATTGAAGCCGTGAGCTCACGCGGGACTGAAACCTCTTATGTCTTCTCCTTGAGCGGCATCACCGCCGCATTAAGAAAAGTAAAGTCGACCTGTTCTTAGGCTTTCCGATCGGTTTTTCGGGCCACAATAAGATCCTGTAGCATATGCTGGCTATCGGGGCGGGCCCAGGTACCAAATTCGATAGCAATAATTTCCAAGCCGGCCTTCTGATATAAAGATTTCACAAAATCAAAGTCAAAGGCGATTGCGGCCTCGGGCGTGCATTTAAGTGACGTTCGACTATTTTCCCCAAGATTGTAGGCAAAATCTATATGAGGCTTGTTTGCCCTCGTGCTTACCTCATCCAACAAATACCAGCTCGCCAAGACCTGTCCGCCATTTTTCAGGCACCGCGCCGCTTCTCGTAAATAATTCTCGACCTCAACACCGCGCATATGCGTAAAGACAGATACCAGAAAGACGACATCAAAAGAGGCGGTTTCCAAGGGAAACACAAAATCCTGCGCCGCTTGAGTTCCTCCCTTGTTATAAAGAGGATTAAATACATCCATGTGCCGAAAGTTGAAATTAGGGACATCGTCATATTGGGATTTACACCACTCAATACCATCCGAATTGATATCTACCCCGCAATAGCGGCCAGTTAATTCCCCAACCATTGGCCGCGCCATCCGCCCTTGTCCGCAGCCAATATCCAGAACGTCATGTTCGGGTTTCAAACCATGCTTTTTCAGAGTTCTGAAAAAACTGTCTCCGATCCAGATAAAATTTCCTTCTCCGATGAAGGTTTCGGCCCGGGCCGGCACACGCTTCGCCGCTCTCGGATAACATAGATCCATAAAAGAATACCACATTTTCTTCAAGCGCACGCGAAGAGGAAGTGGGAGGAATTTTTTGACCAGCGTTCTCATGGTAATTACGCCATAGCCATGTGTGCCTGACTTGACCATATATAATTTAATGACCATGTAGCGCGGCATGGCAAGCAGCCCAAAAATTGAACAGGACGGCGAGACGAAGGTCATTACGTTGGGCTGTCGGCTAAACGCGTATGAAAGTGATGTCATGGCTGGCCACGCACGCGATGCGGGCTTGAAAGAGGCCGTCATTATCAACACCTGCGCCGTGACGAATGAGGCAGTTGCTGAGAGCCGACGTCAGGTCAGGAAAGCTCGCCGCGAAAACCCAGACGCGACTGTTATCGTCACAGGTTGCGCGGCCCAAATAGACCCGTCCGCCTTTGCGGCCATAAAGGGCGTAAACAAAGTCATCGGCAATCACGAAAAAATGTCGCCCTTAAGCTTTGATCCAGTGTTTTTGGAAAGTTCCGAGCCTATTCGCGTCAATGACATTATGAGCGTTGCCGAAACCGCGCCGCAATTTATGGGCGGCGGCAATCAACTTCTCGAAAAATCACAAAGTCGAAGCCGCGCTTTTCTGCAAGTCCAGAATGGATGCGATCATCGCTGCACATTCTGCATTATTCCATATGGCCGAGGCAATGCGCGCAGCGTCCCCGCAGGAGAGGTCGTTAATTCCGTCCGCTCCCTCGTCGCGCAAGGCTACAAAGAAGTTGTGCTTACAGGTGTCGATTTATCGAGTTGGGGCGGAGATCTTCCCGGTAAACCGCCTCTCGGTGATTTGGTGCGGCGCGTCTTAAAACTCGTACCGGAACTTCCGCGTATACGTCTCTCTTCAATTGATCCCGCAGAAGTGGATGAGGTTTTATTTGATCTTCTCGTGAAAGAGGACCGTATGACGCCCTATTTGCATCTGTCTTTACAGGCGGGCGATGACATGATCCTGAAACGGATGAAGCGGCGTCATAGCCGAGCGGATGTGATTAAATTATGTCAGCGTTTAAAATCCGCCCGTCCTGAAATGACCTTCGGAGCGGACATAATCGCGGGATTTCCGACCGAAGATGACGACATGTTCGAAAAGTCACGCTCCATCATTTCAGAGGTCGGAATTCCTTGGCTCCACGTCTTTCCGTATTCCGCCCGCGAAGGCACGCCAGCTGCAAAAATACCGCCTATTCACGGTAATATTGTCAAAGCCCGCGCCAAAATTCTTCGGGAAGAAAGCGCGCACCTTAAATCGAAACATTTGAAAACGCGCATTGGGTCTAAAGATGTCGCTTTGTTTGAAGAAACAGGCTTTGGCAGGCTCCCCGACTTCTCTCTTGTAAAGGTGAACAGGCCTCCGAAAAGCGGTAGCTTGGCGAAAGTTGAAATCACAGGATCAACCTCCGAACATTTAACGGGGACTTTAATTTAATGGCTGAAGAAAAAAAGAAAAAAAGCTTTCTGTCAAAATTAGGGTTCAAGTCCAAGGATGACAAGCGCGCCGAAGAAGCGGCCAAACGGGCCGAAGAGCAAAAGCGCGTTGACGAACAAATGGCTGCCCGCATGGCAGCGATTAATGCGGCCGCGCTGAAATCCGCCCGAACGATGGACGGTCAAGGCGAGACCGAAACTTCCGAGGAAGACAAAGCCAGACAAGAGGTGGAAGATAAACGCCAGTCTGAAATTCAGGCCGCGAAAGATTTGGCGCGGGCCAAGCAATTGGCCGAAGAAAGAGCCCGCGAGCAGACGCTTAAAGCAGAGCGGGAAGCGAAAGCGGAAGCAGCCAAGCAGAAAGCCGAGGCCGAAGCAAAAGCGCTCGCTGAAAAACAAGCGGCGCTTGCGGCGGAACGGGCGGAGGCGCAGCGCAGAGAAGCAGAGGAACAAGCCGAAGCAGAGGCAAAACGAAAAGCCGAAGAAGAGGCTGCGCTCAAAGCGGCCAAAAACGCCAAAGAAAAGGCCGCGCTACAAGCTAAAGCAGAGGCAGAAGCAAAAGCCCGCGCCGAAGCGGAAGCCGCAAAAAAGGCCGAGGCGGCGCGCCAAGAAGAAGCCGCGCGAAAGGCCGCTGAAGAAGACGCCAAAAAACTAGCTGAGAAACAGGCGAAAGAGGCAGAAGCCGAACGGCTTAAACAGCTTGCCGAAGAAGCCCGAGAAGCAGAACGACGGGCTCGAATTGCTGAAGAGCGGGCGACACGCGAAGCCAATGAACGTGAGGCTCTCGCCAAAGTCGAAGCCGAGCGGCGCGCCAAGCTGGAGGCCGAAGGGAAACTGACGCCGCAGGTGGAATCGGCCCCTGTTCGTACAAATTTTCTGGATCGGATCTCCGCCGGCCTGCGGAAATCTACTTCCCGCATGTCAGACAGTATGGCGGCGAGCTTTAACAAACGCACACTGGATGATGAAGCACTTGAAGACTTAGAAGATATTCTCATTGCCTCCGACCTCGGCACAGGCGCCGCCATGAAAGTGACGTCGCGTTTGGCAGAAAGCAAATTCGACAAACAGATTACGGATCTCGAAATAAAGATCGCGCTTGCAGATGTAATATCGGAAATTTTGACGCCGCTTGAAAAACCTATAATTCTTGGCGGCGTGAAACCCCAAATCATGTTATTCGTTGGGGTGAACGGCTCTGGCAAAACCACAACATTAGGTAAAATTGCCAAACGTTTTACCGACGAAGGCAAGAAAGTTCTTATCGCGGCGGGGGATACTTTCCGAGCAGCAGCCTTTGAACAGCTTTCCGTCTGGGGAGAACGAGCCAATGCGCCGGTCATGTCCGGCAAGCTCGGTTCGGATGCCGCCGGTCTGGTTTATGACGCTATTGATCGCGCCCGGCGTGAAGAGTTTGATATTCTAATGATCGATACGGCGGGCCGCCTGCAAAACCGAACCGAACTGATGGATGAGCTTTCGAAGATCCTTCGCGTCATCAAGAAACAGGATGAAACGGCCCCGCACCATTCTATTCTGGTTCTGGACGCGACAGTGGGTCAGAACGCTCTGATGCAAACAGAGGCCTTTGCCAAGACGGCAGAAGTCTCCGGTCTCATTATGACCAAGCTGGACGGTACGGCCAAAGGCGGCGTACTCGTGGCGCTGTCAGATAAATATAAACTTCCTATACATTGTATAGGTATTGGAGAGCGTATTGAGGATTTGGAAAATTTCTCCGCCCCTGTTTTCGCGGCAGCGCTTTCAGGCGTGGCTGATGAGATGAATGAGTGAGAAAAATTCGGTTTCCGCCTCTTTTATTGTTCTGGCCATAATTCTTGCTATCAATTTAATCCTCATGCACACGGCCTGAAACACCCGACCTAGAATATGAGTCTCCTATGACTGATCCGACACTCCCAACACCCGCTAAAAAACCACAAAGTTTTTGGCTGGATTTTGGTCCTCTTTTGATTTTCTTTGCGGCTTTTCAATATTTTAAAAGAACGCAGCCCGACGACGCCATGGTTTATGCGGCCGGGGTGCTCGGGGTTACAGCCACTTTGGCTTTACTTTATTCCTGGATCCGTCACCGCCATGTTTCGGGGCTTTTGGTGTTTACAACGGCTATCGTTGTTCTGTTCGCAGGTCTTGCGTTTTTCACAGGGAATAAAGTCATCTTTTTCATGAAGCCGACAATTTTGAACACTCTTTTCGGGCTAGCCGTAATCGGCGGGGTTTTCTTCAAGAAAAATGTGGTCAAGCTCTTGATGGGGAGCGCCATAGAGCTGCCAGAGAGTAAATGGAATGTGCTGGCGATTCGGTGGGGGCTGTTCTTCTTTGCCATGGCTGTTTTGAACGAAATTATCTGGAGAAACTTTTCGGAGGACTTTTGGGCCGGTTTCAAAGTGTTCGGATTCCTGCCTTTGACGATAGTCTTCACGCTTACTCAAATCCCATTTATACAACGTTTCGGAAAAATGAAAACGAGCGGGGAAAGCTCGACTTAAGGCCCTGTTAACCCTAAACGATCCTGCCGATTGTAACGCCGGTTTTTCCTGATATCGGACTTACGCATGAGACTGCTTGTTCAAAATGATTCGAGGTCTGAACAGGTGCTAATGAGCCCTCTTGAGGGTGTTATTCAGTCAATTGAATTGGGTGCTGACTCGCAGCGGGAATGGGAGAGCGTTCAGGTTTCCTCACAGACCTTTCTCTACATACTTCGATCCGCCCATAATGTAGGTGTGTCTCAGCCATTCACCGAAGACCAAAAAGCGCTAAACGCCTATTTAATGGAACGTTTGGCCGGGCGACGCTTATGTGATTATGCGTGGCGGCTATTCGCTCAGTCTCTTTGACCTTCACATTGGTTTAGCGGCTATTCGCGCTAGGTTTGGCCGTGCTTTACAATTGAATGCGGCCCCATTCCTGCTATAAGACCGCCTATATTAGATGATATTTCAAGACTAAGGATTTCCCATGGCCTCACTGGACAGTTTTAATTGCGAACGCACGCTCGAAGTGCGCGGCGGCACTTATACCTATTTCGATCTGAAAGAAGCAGAAAAGAACGGATTGAAAGGTATCTCCAAACTACCTCGGTCTTTGAAAGTCCTTCTTGAAAATCTTCTTCGCCACGAAGATGGTAGCTCTGTCAAAAAAGAAGACATTCAAGCGATTGCAGATTGGCTCGGTCCAAAAACTTCTACTTACGAAATTGCCTACCGACCGGCCCGCGTGCTTATGCAAGATTTTACTGGCGTGCCGGCGGTTGTGGATCTGGCCGCTATGCGCGATGCTATGGTCAATCTCGGCGGCTCAGCCGAAGCCATTAACCCACTCAACCCGGTTCATTTGGTCATCGACCACTCTGTTATGGTGGACTATTACGGCACGCCGCAGGCTTTCAAGAAAAATGTGAAACGTGAATATGAGCGCAATGGCGAGCGTTATGATTTCTTAAAATGGGGTCAGGAAGCCTTTGATAATTTCGCCGTTGTTCCGCCTGGAACCGGTATTTGTCACCAGGTGAATCTAGAGAATTTGGCGCAGACCGTCTGGACCAAAACCGAAGGCGGCAAAACATATGCCTTCCCGGATACTTTGGTCGGGACTGATTCTCATACAACCATGATCAATGGCTTGTCCGTTTTAGGTTGGGGCGTTGGCGGAATTGAGGCCGAAGCAGCTATGCTCGGCCAGCCCATTTCCATGCTTATCCCGGAGGTGATTGGGTTTGAGCTTAAAGGCAAATTGGTTGAAGGCACAACAGCCACTGACCTCGTCTTGCGCGTTGTGCAAATGCTGCGTGAAAAAGGTGTTGTTGGCAAGTTTGTCGAGTTTTATGGTGACGGACTTGATTCCATGTCTCTCGAAGATCAGGCAACGATCGCCAATATGGCGCCCGAATACGGCGCAACATGTGGATTTTTCCCCATCGATGCCGACACGCTTAAATATTTGAAAGCAACAGGCCGCGAAGAATCGCGTGTTGAGCTCGTTGAAGCTTACGCTAAGGCTCAAGGCCTGTGGCGCGATGAAGTGACGCCGGAATATACGGATACATTGTCACTCGATATGACAACCGTAATGCCCTCTCTTTCCGGACCTAAACGCCCACAAGATCGCTTTGATCTAAAAGGCGCCAATAAAACCTTTGCTAAAATTCTGCGCGACGAATTTGAAAAAACGCCTGATGGCGACTCTGCTGTTCCGGTTAAGGGAAAAGATTACTCCGTGGATCACGGCGATGTCTTTATTGCCGCGATTACGTCCTGCACGAACACCTCCAATCCGTCTGTCATGATGGCAGCGGGTCTTGTCGCGCAAAAAGCCAACAAGCTCGGTCTGACCGTTAAGCCATGGGTTAAAACCTCCTTGGCGCCCGGCTCTCAGGTCGTGGGTGAATATTTGGAAAAATCCAAGCTCCAGACAGAATTAAACAAGCTCGGCTTTGATGTGGTTGGCTATGGCTGCACAACCTGTATCGGTAACTCAGGCCCGCTTGCCCCGGAGCTTGCCGAAGCCATTGCAGAAGGCGATCTTGTTTCGTGTTCTGTCCTTTCGGGTAATCGTAACTTTGAAGGCCGCATCGGCCCAGATATCAAGGCCAACTTCTTGGCGTCCCCGCCTCTGGTCGTGGCCTATGCACTGGCCGGTTCCCTTCATCATGACTTCGAAGAAGATCCTCTGGGTGTCGATAAAGACGGCAATGATGTCTATTTGAAAGACATCTGGCCGAACTCCAAGGAGATCTCAGAGGTCGTCCGCAAAATCATCACGCGTAAAATGTTTACGGACCGTTATGGCGATCTATATGACGGGGACAAAGAGTGGCAGAAAATCAAAGTGACGGGCGGCGAGACCTATGATTGGCAGCCTGATTCCACTTACGTACGTAACCCCCCTTATTTCGAGGGCATGACCACGACGCCGGATCCGATTGAGGACGTGAAAAACGCTAATATCCTGGCGCTTCTTGGCGACTCCATTACGACTGACCACATCAGCCCGGCCGGCTCCATCAAAGCCGATGGCCCAGCAGGTCGTTATCTCAAAGATCACAATGTCGAACGGGCCGAGTTTAACTCCTTCGGCTCTCGACGCGGTAATCATGAAGTTATGATGCGGGGCACATTTGCCAATATCCGGATTAAGAACCTTATGGCGCCCGGCACGGTCGGCGGCGTGACAACTTACGTTCCGACAGGCGAAGTCATTAGCATCTTTGACGCCGCCCAAAAATACAAAGCCGACAATAAAGACTTGGTTGTCTTTGCCGGCGGGCTTTATGGTAACGGCTCTTCCCGTGACTGGGCCGCCAAAGGCACAATTCTTCTCGGCGTTAAAGCGGTTATCGCCGCTAGTTTCGAGCGTATCCATCGCTCCAACCTGATCGGCATGGGCGTTCTTCCTCTGGAATTCCAAGAGGGTGATAGCTGGGAAAAACTTGGTCTGGACGGCACTGAAACAGTCGATATCTCTGGATTAAAAGACATCACCCCGCGAAGCACGGTTGAAGTTAACATCACATTCGCTGACGGAACAAAAAAGTCTGTTACGGCGAAAGTCCGGATCGATACAGAAAACGAAATGGAATATTACCGTCATGGCGGCATCCTCCATTACGTTCTTCGGAACTTGGCTCAGGAAGCTGTTGCGGCTGAATAGGTATTCCTAAATTAATTACTTTAGAAAACCCGCTTTTGAAGGCGGGTTTTTTTATTTGCCTGTAAAAATAGGGGGGTGGAATTACCAGCTTCCGCCGCCTCCGCCTCCACCGCCGCCGCCGGAAAAACCTCCGCCGCCACTTCCAGAGCTGGATGTGCTAACGGGGCGGGCGGATTGAACGCCAGTGGACAGGCTTTTGACCATGGAGCGGTTTATAGAGTTCAAAGACTGCCGACCGAGACCGCCTTTCAAAGCATCACCATGGGCATAGCTCGGTTGATATTCTTTTGCTATTTCCGGCAGGGTCTTCTCAAAATAAGTCGTCCAGGGTTTTTCAACATCCAAAGCAATGGCATAAGGGAGAAACATCTCGTACCTTTCCTTTGTCATAACCGGCGGCTGGCCTGATCCAACCTGGACAGCGTTTAAGCGGCCCTTCTCCGCTGTTTCCATATAGAGCTTGAAACCTTCTATTTCAGCCCTAATGGACTGCCCAAGCTTTGTCGGCGCCGGAAGCAAAAACAAAAAGACGACGTTCAGGACAATAAGGGCTAATATCGCCAGTGTGAAATAAAGAGAGCCGCTATTTAATTGAGTGAGCGCGATAATAATGCCGACCACACTTAAAAGTATGCCTAGAACAATCCATCCTGCATTCACTCTGTGATAAGCTTTGGAATAATGCGTATTCACATGATCTTCAAACTGCTGACGCATTTCATCAAAATGCGTGCTGGGACTACCAGATATTTTGACCGTATCTTTTCCAGGCCTGAATAGATTATCAAAAACAATTTGTTCATCATCCAGTAAAGGCCTCTTTGTTCGCGATTCAGGCCTTTTGGTAAAAACAGTCGATTTTTTATTCACTTTCATATCTATCCACCCTTTGATGGAAAGACTGATGAGCGTTGCGATTAGGGCCGTATTCCCGGACAGTCCTCTTTTGAAAATGCGCTGCGCGGCCGCCGCAGAATAAATGTGGCCCTCCCTTGATGGGGGTTCATATCGCGCAAAGACGGGCTGCTTGGCCGGGTCGCGTCCGACTCTATCCCACTGCCAGTAATAAAAGGCGAAAATGCAGAGCGAAATAATAGTAATTAAGAGTAAAGCGCCATTTTTAAGCCACCAATAACGGCGCAGATCTGCATTGGTCAGGCCGTCGATTTGACCTTTAGGAACGGAAATAGATACGGTCAGGCCTTCATGGGCCGCAAGCGGACGCTGCGTTTCAAAAACAATTTCGTCGCCGACTCTACGAGATGTAAAGTTTTGACCCCCTTCATCTATTCGTCCCGTATTGGCGTTAAAATCTATTATATTGGCATCTTGAGGAATCTTGACACTGATACGCGCATTTTTCACAGGGTAATTCCAATAGTTTCCAGTCACATTCCAGAGAAGCTCGTCAAATTTTTCGCGATATCGAATTTCATTTTCAACCGTATAAGTGAGCTGATAATTGTGCTGGCCATTTGGCAAATAAATTTCCGCATCGCCGATACGCCATTGCCACGCAGACCGGATTTTATTTTCCTGATAGGGTTCGGGATTTCCGTCCCGAAGGATCGATTTCATATCGTATTGAATGACATCCGTCACATCAAATTCGGCGACGTATTTTTCAGCGGGGAGCTCTCTGAATATACCCCGCCGATTTTGCCCCGGCCTGTCAACAATAGTGATGTTCTCTATAACTTTGACGTCGCCGGATTTCAGTAGCTCTAATTGAACATCAAACTGACTAATATGCTCTCCGCTTAAATTCACCTGTTGAGCAAAGACCGGGGCGCTCCAGAAAATGGAAATGAAAAATAAGATAAGAAGCTGTCTCACAGATTTACCTCCGGCACGGTGTAGTCGGAGTCGTCGATGTCAAAATAATCGCGTTTTTTAAACCCAAATGACCCGGCCACGAAATTATTTGGAATAGATTCTATTTTAGTGTTCAGCGCTCTAACTGCACCATTATAGAAACGCCGAGACATTTCGATTTTATCTTCGGTTTCAGAAAGTTCATTTTGTAGATCCAGGAAGTTGCCAGAGGCTTTAAGCTCCGGATAATCTTCTGCCAAAGCAATGAGACGTCCGACAGGTTTTTGTAGAGCTCCTTCAGCGGAGGCGCGGGCATCAGTTTTATCTCCGGCTGCTAAAGCTGCATTGCGTTTCTCAATAACCTCGGAGAATAATTTGCGCTCGTGGCCGGCATATCCTTTTACAGTATCTACTAAACGGGGAATAAGATCCGCCCGCCGTTTAAGCTGCACTTCGATATCAGACCATCCATTTTCAACGAGCTGCCGACTTTGCACCAGTTGATTATAGATGATTATGACGAGAACGGACAGCAACATCAAAATTCCGAGAGTCACCCACAGCATACTTATCTCCTGACTTTCCAGAATAGGACCTGCTGAACTATCCTTTAAATGAAGTTATTCCTCAAGAGAGATTATAGCATCGGATTTGACCGTCTGAAGGGGAGCCAAAGGCTCCAGCCAAGAGACTGGGTTGCTTTTACCTGGGCTTCTTCGAGACCCAAAATCATTTGCGTCTGGCCTTTGGCGGGCTCAGACTGATAGGTACCAAAGAGCCTGTCCCAGAATGAAAAGTTAAATCCATAATTGGTCTGGCTTTCGCGCATAATGACAGAGTGATGGACGCGGTGCATATCCGGCGTGACAATTAATTTCCTCAAGCCTTTATCGAGAAGTTGCGGAAGCTTCAAATTGGCGTGACTGAAAATTGCGGTTGCATTGAGGACAATTTCGAAAATGACAACAGCAAAAACAGTCGGGCCTAGCCATAAAACAATCACGCATTTGAACAGCATGGAAAATAAAATTTCAATCGGGTGAAACCTGACGCCTGAACTGGCGTCCAAATCTCGGTCTGCGTGGTGAACCTTGTGGAGGCGCCAAAGGATCGGGATTTTATGCGTCGCCACATGTTGTAGCCAAATCGAAAAATCCAAGACTAGAAAAGCTATTATAAAATCCATCCAAAGGGGCAGATCGATTAAATTTAACACGCCCCATCCATTTTGCGCCGTCCAAGCCGCGACGCCGACAGCGATTAACGGGCCTAGTATCATCAAGCTAAGCGTACCGGAAATAACTAGCGAGAGGTTCGTGACCCACCGCCGAAACCTTCCTTGCAATCGTTCACGGCGAGGGAAGAGTGCTTCCAGGCTTGAAAATAGAATGAGCGCTCCGGCAAAAATGCCGATCCGGATGAGGGCTGAATTATCCATTTAATTTATCCGAAAATTAATGACAATTTTTCGTACGGTAAGCGGCGCGAATGGCTCGCGCTTCGTCATCGCGATCAGACACGGCAACATCTCGCTCAGTCTGAAGCCCTTGTCTGTCCCCTATCAGGCCGGATTGGGGGTCAGGCCCAACCTGATGGGACAGGAAGGGATCCACAGGTCTTTCACTGTCTGACAAGGCGCGCAATTGCGCACAGTCAAACTCCATATAGGGGTCGGGGTTAGCCGTTGTCTGGCAAGCTTGGAGCATCAAAATGCTTGCTAGACCTATTAAATATTTCCACATGAATTGGCTCCGCACTTGAAACTCCTGTTAGATAAGCTAACAGCTTGAACATAATTTACCACTTACAAAACCGTGACCTCTATGACTCGTCCTACTATCCTCATAACCGGCGCTTCTGCAGGATTGGGCGCGGCCTTGGCGCGGGAATATGCCTCTCGCGGATGGGACCTTGTCTTATGCGCCCGGCGCGTGGCGCCAATGAAGGTTTTGGCAAAGGAATTAAAAGACTCTTTTGACGCGGAAAGCTATGTCTTTAAATCGGATCTATTTGAGAAAGACGCCATTGATAAACTGATTGCCGCTATCAATAAAAAGTCCATTCAGATTGACGGCCTGATCAATAATGCGGGTTATGGACATCCCGGTCAGTATCTGGAGAGCGATTGGGACGCACATGCCAATTTTATCCAGCTTATGGCGACGGCTCCCTGTGAACTAGCCCGGAAACTCGCGCCGGGTATGGTAGAGCGGGGCTTTGGCCGCATAATGAACGTGGCATCTTTGGCCGGACACATGCCGGGATCCAAGGGCCATACTTTATACGCCGCAGTGAAGTCCTTTCTTATCAAATTTTCCGAGAGCCTGAATATGGAATTGGAAGGCACAGGCGTTCATGTCAGCGCGCTTTGTCCCGGCTTTACGATTACAGAGTTTCACGATGTGAACGGCACAAGAGAGGCGATCAACAGATTGCCGGATTACATGGTGATGGACGCCGATGTCTGTGCCGAGATGGGATATGAAGCCTTGGAAAGAAACCGGGCCGTCTTCATTTCCGGACGGGTAAATAAGTTCATCGCCCTTTTAGGACGGGCGCTTCCTATGACCGTCACCCAGAAATTAATGTCCAAGAACTCCGAGAAATTCCGAAAGGTCTGACATGACGGTGGCTGATCCCAGATTATATGTCGCGCTTGACCTTCCGACAGTTTCTGAAGCGGAAGGCATGGTAGAGGCCCTTGGCGAGACGGTGTCCAGCTATAAGGTCGGGCTCCAGCTTCTGCCCATCGGGGGCGTTGAATTTGGCCAGCGCCTGAAAGCGCAGGGTAAAAACGTTTTCTATGATTTCAAACTCCATGATATTGGGGCGACCGTTGAAAAGGCCACGCGGTCTATTGCCGGATTAGGCGCAGACCTGCTGACTGTTCACGCCCGTCCGGATGTGATGCAAAGCGCCGTCGCCGGGCGAGGCGAGAGCCCGCTGAAACTTCTCGGCGTCACTGTTCTGACCTCTCTTGATAAATCGGCTCTCGAAGCGATCGGATATCACGAGGATGCAAAAACGCTCGTCATGCGCCGCGTGGAGCAAGCGGTCGAAGCCGGCATGGACGGAGTGGTATCTTCGCCGCTCGAAGCCGCCGCCATTAGAGCTGTGGTTCCCAAAGATTTCCTGATTGTGACCCCTGGCGTCCGTCTGCCGGGCGGAGAGGCGGGCGATCAAAAACGGATCGCCACACCCGGAGACGCGCTGAAAAACGGGGCGTCGCATCTGGTCGTGGGCCGTCCGATCACCGCGGCGAGCAACCCGCGCCAAGCCGTGATCAATGTTCTTGAAAACATGAAATCCTAAATGAAAGACCCCTCAATCCGAAAGGCTGAGGGATCAAAAAATTTCTTACCAAGCTGACCCGTAACGACTGGCGCTAATATGCACCGGCGCGCATCCGCTATAGCAAGGCGGCGGCGGGGGCGGGGGCGCTACACAGCACGGCTTTGGAGCGGGCGGCGGAGGTGGAGGGGCAATACAACAAGGGCGCGGCGGCGGGGGCGGCGGCGAAATCGGCGCGCAGCAAACCGGGTAACGCACATAAATCACCGGGCGCACAATGCGGTAATAAGTTGTCTTCGGGACAGGCTTCACAACATTATAGCAGCCCAGAACCCGTCCGCCTTCGGGATTGTAAACGGCCGTCGGGCAATTTGTTGCCTGCAGGCTTTCATTATGGCCCAAACCGGGCAGAGTTCCGGAAAAGCCATATATCTCGACATTGCCGTCTGTATAGCTGTCGCTGATAGAGCCGGATCCGTAACGGGCGCTGGCCTCATATTGTGACATGACGCCGCCATAAGTAGATTGGCTATAAGAGGACTGGCCATAAACAGACGGGCCATAGGTCTGACCGTAATCGCCTGCATTTGCCGCTGCCGCTAAAGCCAGGCTGGCGGCGCTTAAGATTGCTGTTTTTAAAATTCGGGACATCATCATCCACCTTTTTGTTGAACGTCAGACAGGACCCCGCTTGGGCAGCGATCTTTCGGAGCGGCGTCCTGCCGGGCTCACAGTCTGACTGGAGTATCGCGCGGCGCTGGGCCGCGCACAATTTGATTCTCTTTTCGCGGGAATCAGAGCCGGTTATCCAGGCCCTGAAGTCCCGATGCGCTTAATAAGTCCATCCGGGATAGGACGGAGACACATGTCCTTGATGCGGCGCATGAGGCTGCGCCGTGTCGCAGGTTGGAACGGGCACGCCCACCACAGGATTGACGACTTGAGTTTCGACCTTGCGTTTACAGATGACCTGCGTTGCCATTGTATCTCCGAAAAAGGTCGGGCCGGACACTTTTTCCCAATAGGTTCCGTCCGCGCCGACGGTGGAGCCATATGTGCCGTTCTTTTGCAGCACCGGAGCGCCGGCTAATCCGCCCGCGCTATAACGAGGCGCCGGAAGAGATTGCGGCTGAGGCTGAAAGGCATAGGTTTCCGGAATGCCGACCTGTTGCGAATAGGCCGGAGGCGGCGGGGCCGGTGAATAGGAAGGCGTTTGCCCAAACGCATAGGTTTCAGGAATGCCCACCTGCTGAGAATAGGCGGGCGGCGGGGGCGGCGCTTGAACGCGGCCAAAATTTTGTCTCATCATGGAGGGGCGGGGGGCATATCCGCCGCTGACATGGGGCTGCGGAACAGTTCGGCCTGAATTTAGCGCCCGATCCGCATTTTCCACGCTGCGATCCACAATAGAGGTCGGGATATGAGCAATGCCCGGGACAAATCCGGCGTCGCCATATTGGCGGGGCTGGAATAAAGATCGATCCACCTGTTGCGAACTATAGCTATATGTCGTCGGGATGGACACCTGACCCGTATAGCCAGGGGCGGGCTGCGGCGTTGCAAAGAGCTCTACATCCACGGGAATGCCTGCATCCTGTCGGCAATATTGCGTCGATTCTGGATGACATCCGCCCGTAAAGGCGACCGGGGCATCCGACAGGCCGGGACCGGCTTCGAGGCTATGCACGCGCATGATGGAAATATGGGGCGACCGCTGAAACTGAATGCTGCGCAAATGTCCCATCGGACGATTGTCCTGAACCGTCACAGGGCCGAACTGCAAGGGCGGCCCCTGAATATAGCTGACCCCCGGGCGACAGTCCGGGCCATTACAATGTCCGGCATTTGCCGCGCCGCCAAGACTTAACAGACCCAGTACGCTGACGGCGCCCATGATAGATTTAATCGGCATTTGCCACTCCCATTTCATTTCACCTGCGAATGGAAGGTCTCCTGCCTGCTCACCCGCTCTTTAACTTGTGCGGGACGTGTTTCGCCCTGACTTAAAAGTCATAGGCGATGCCACCCCGTTCCCAATCGCCGTAGCGCGTGGGCTCCACACCTTTCGGGCCGGAGGTTTCCGCCGGACGGTCTGTGTCCTCACGCGCCTTGCGGCGCGCTTCGGCTTCGGCCAAGGCCCGCTTTGCGGCGGGGCTTAAAACCTTTTTCTCCGGCTTTTCTTCGTTTGTTTTATCGGGGGAATTTTCTGTCATACCCGATATTACGCAAAAGCCGCCCAGTCCGTCAAACCGGCAATACCGATCCAACCTGTTCCGTCTCTACACAAAGAGCGATAAAATTTAATTAAACAGGCGTTGGGGAGTTATTAAGCATAAGTTTTAGAACCCTCACCCGGATGGGTAGAAAATCTCCGTCTTGGTGTTCGAAAAAGCCCCTGCGTCTTAAGATTTGCTCCGACACCTTCAGGACCAATAAAAACGACATTTCGATTTAAATCCGTCTTGCCGAAAAAAAGCCGTGCGATCCTCTCGGCTTCGAGTCTCGCGTAAGTCTGAAAGCAGGCGGGCAATATTGGTATGACCCCGCTCACATTGAAAGTCGTAAAATGTCAGAAGGTTTTCCAAAACCTCCAGAATCAGTTCGTAAAAGCGTCTTTCCGCCATTTCGACAATGTGATCCCATTCCGCGCTTGGCGTGTCCGGGCGATAGTCATGCCACTGGCTATAGGTCAGCCCGTCGGAAAGCCTTTCGGATGACGGGTCGTTCAAGCGGGTTTGCGCAAAACGGGCTTTCTCGACCTCAAGGCGCACCGCCTCTTTTTCGCGGCGAAGGGCCTCTTTTTTGGAAAGGGTGTGTCTCATTTTGCGTTCTTTCGGTGAGGGTGACCATATTTGGCTAAAAGAGCGTCCCGCTCTGCCGCGACGCTGTCCGTCAATTGCAGAGCGGCGATAACGTGATGGGGTTTTGCGCCGAGGTTTTCCTTTGCCTCGCGATAGTGTTCCAAAATCTCCTGTGCGGCCCTCATGACGATTTCATGGGCCTTGTTTTCAGTCCGGTTCATAAATTCGCGGTTTTCTTCGGCCGTGGGCGCGGGGAGCTGTCGGGCCCATTCTTCGTGACTCAGCCGGGCGGCCCTCTCTTTTCTTGATCCGGCGCGCCCGCCCAATTTGTCCAGACGCGCTTTTTCTGTTTGAAGCCGCACGGCCTCTATTTCATGAGCTTTGGGTCGTAAAATGCGGGAAAAGTTTTTCATGGGGGCCTTTCTCTAAAGGGAGGGAAATCTGAGGAGGTAGAAATCATGCGCCCAAGCGTTTTGTCCTGCTGCCCATCTTGGGGTCAGCCTTTGCGTTCGTCCTTGAATAAAGTGGACTGCCCGCGTGGTGATCTCCGCGATGGAGACCAAGGGAAATATGTTTTACGCGGCTCTCACCACGCGGCGGCGGTTTATATCGCAGC
>JAPYSU010000128.1 GCA_029936425.1 Litorimonas sp. | reverse complement strand
GCCTGCAGATATTCTTCAAGCCCATCGAGCACAGCATCTTTGAGTCTTTTAGCAACGTCATCTTCACACTTCACCGGCAACAAATAGTTTCTACGGTCATATTCAATGGCAACGTAGGAATCATCCTCACAACCATTACTGAGAATCCTTATCAACTGAGGAATCTCTCGGCCCGGGTGGTACTGATCTTTTTTTTGTATATGAAGGACAAACGCCCGACCACACCAGCTAGCCTCAAAAATAGGGTGAGCCAGGTTGAGAAAATAGATGCTCGGGCACTTGCCGATTCCTATATCACTCACAATCCCAGCAACCACATCTCGCATGTACCCTAAGCGCCAAAGCTTCCTCAAATGCCGGCGTACTCTTTGAACTGACATCCCCACCTGCTTGGCCAAGCCAAAAGTCGAACAATTTCTGACTACACCGCAGGAATCCGCCTCAGTCAGCAACACTATAAGAACCAGCTTGCTACCGACACTCAGGGCATCAGGGTTGGGAGGGCCAAAAGTACGACCTTTCTTTCTCGTGACCTCCAACCCTCCAGGTGAGGGAATACTGAGCAGTGACTTTACCAGCCCCTCATGTCCCACACTCACTGGCCCAACCTGGAGATTCAACCGATCGGCAACGAGCTTTGAAAGTCGATAATCGTAAGACGGCCTTCCGGTCCTACCTTCAACGCGCCGGGCATCAAGAAGACCTTGGTCAACCAGTACCCCTATCGAATGACGGGCTAATCTCTCACTAACTCCCAACTTCCCCGCCAAACGGTCCAGAGACGTTTGAGCCCATTCGCCTATACCAAATTGATAGATAAAGGCAGTCAAAAAATATCGCTCAGCGGCCTGCAGCTCTTCAGACGACAAGCAGTTAAAGCTGGATACTAGAGCATTGCCAAGGTACATATTTGCACAAATGATATCTATTTTTGCCCATTATCAATTATGATCATATTTACGTCAATTCATACGGTATGATTTACTTGTCATGAAAATCTCAAGCATTAGGAGCATTGAAAGTGAAGAAACCAATCCCACCGAAAGAGTGGCTTGGCTCCGACAAGGACAAGTCAGATTGGGCCAGGCACTATTTGCGAAACAACCCCCCATCAGCCCTTTCAGTAAAAGCTCCCCACGAAGAGAACGAGCCGACCTTGATGACACTGGAAAGAATTTGGAATAACGGATTGGGGGCAGATGCTTTTGCACGCATCAAACGAGCATGGAATGCTTACAGCTACCGGAAGAACAAAAACAAGCGGACTTTCAGTTTTGTGC
>JAPYSU010000127.1 GCA_029936425.1 Litorimonas sp. | reverse complement strand
TGTGGAAGCACCACTTCCTTCCTACATTAGACACTGCCCAAAGTTTGTGTACACGGAGGAATAAGGATGCAGGTTGGAGGTTCGTAATTGTTTATTTATTCTTCTTAACGATTTCCAGCCTGATGTTCAGTCCACACACCTCTGTTCTGCTGGGGTGTTGCCTGGACACTGTGAATGGCCTGGACACGGACCACTGCACACATTTGAAAGGCCACAAGCAAGGATGTGGCGATTGCTGCCCAGGCTAGGCTCAGGCAGCACAGTAAGATCAGCACTCCTGTCTTCCAATTCATCACTCCCTGTATGACCAACCACAATGCTAGTCCGTTCACCCAGGCCCAGATGACTAACAACAGGCTTGCATGGAGCAATGCAACTTGCCCCTTGATCCTCAGAAATTCCTCCAGACCCCTGTCACTGCCAGGCCTGTTTCCCCTGATTGCCTCCATACATATTCCCCTCTGTCTAGGCTAGCATTTGTTTGATGCCACGGATGGTTTCAAACTGAAACAGAATGTGTCACCCCATTGCACTACCTTACCTCCCAAACCCAATACCACACTTATGCCACCTGAATACCCACTACTCACCAAGGTTGCACCTTCAGCAGAGAAACTCTGTACTCACTGGCGAACCAGGTGAGCCTCCCCTTTTATACCCCTTGGCCGAAGCTGCACCGGCTCTACATGGTCTAGCATTGGTTGGTGTATACATGGGAGGCCTGTGATTGGATTATCAGACCTGAGTGTCAACCTGCCCAGCCACTGGAGCTGCATGGGCTGTTGGGGGAGCTTTGATTGGTCAACACAAGGTGTGCTGGAGAGAATAGGACGACCTGTGCATCAGGCACACTATTGATAAGGTTGGCATCACCTCAGCAGAACACATTTGATATTAATCACTTTCCTAGGGGAAAATGTATTAATATCTACTTTTAACTATTGCATGAAACAAAATGTCATGTTCGTGAAAAATAGCAGCACCACACTATAACACAGTAAATTCTGCAAAGTTTGAATGTAGAAGAATTATGGTGGCATGAAAACTGGCAGAGAAAATGCCAATTGAATGTTTATTTTGGTATTGACTTTCTGAAGGAACTTTTCATACTGGCCGGAAACTCTGCCGAAATGTTTGAACTTTTCCGCGAGGCCGTCTGTGGGGCTCCGGAGTTCCGCGAGGCCGTCTGTGGGGCTCCGGGGTTCCGAGCACAGGGTGATGCTGCGACAAGGAGTAGGGTACAGGGAGTAGGGTACAGGGAGTATCATTCAACTCAACCTAACC
>JAPYSU010000126.1 GCA_029936425.1 Litorimonas sp. | reverse complement strand
CAAGGACACGGCGACGAGAAAGGAGGGAGGTGCGCGCGCAGGGGCAGACACCACCGCCTGATTCCCTACGCCGGTTCAAGGTGTGAAGCCACACCGCACCCGGATCAGGGTCCACGGGATCGGCGCTGGCGGCCGGTGATTCGTCACCCTGGCCCTGCGCCATCTCAGCCGGATTCACCGGCACCCCGTCAAGCGAGTCTGAATCGAGTCTAGCATGACCTCGAAGGGAGTCCACCTCGGCTTGGCAAGAACCGATCCCGATCAGTAGATACGCCGCTGGGGGGAGGAGGTTCCCACGATATCGCGAGAGTGCAACTGCCCAGATATCTGGAGAAGTTTCCGCATGGTTGAGAATGCATTTTATCCGATTGAGGAAATGTGGCGAAGTAGAGTCCTGATTGATCAATTCGACAAAGTTTCGACGATTTTGTTGTTGTTTAAAGGGGTATTTTCGTGGTTTTTCTTGGATGTTCTCTGGATTGTATTTGCGTGTTTTGCGGCTGCCTGATAGAGAAGATGTGAGAGAATCTAGAGTGAAAAAAGTACGTTTTTTTATCGATATTCTGACATTCGTTGTGCGCTTGACGACTCCTTTGTGAAGAAGGGAAGAAAGTGAAAGGTGTGTTGGTCCCGTTTTATTGGAAGCATTGGTTCGCCGAGTTTTCATGGAAGCTAAAAATGCTTGCTTTGTTCTCTTTTGAACCCCCCATGGGTCAGGGAAATGGTGCATGGGAAAGGTTTTATGAAGGGTTCCGGGGCCGTTGTCAGTGCTCGTTTCTCAACACAATAGACAAATATTTCGCCTATCTTTTTTTATGCAAATATTTTAGAAAGGAAGACGAGATGCCAGTGTTGGCGTAAACATTCCTATTCGTCGTGGCAATGGGTGATTTAAGATAGACGTTATCAATTTTGTTCGTTCGCGACCGATATTATATCTTATATTTGAGGTGAGTAAGATGAATCCATATTCGACACTTCCAGACCGTGCCTTCTGGAAAAAAGCTGTATCCGAAAAGTCAATTTTTGACATATCCAATTTGTGGTCTCCAAAGTTCAAGATCACAAAGGATAGTAAAGTGGTTACCTTCGGTTCCTGCTTTGCGCAACATATTGGAAATGCTCTTGATAGCAGAGGGTTCAACTGGGTCTCGACAGAAACTCCACCCAAGGGGCTCTCGCAGGAAAATGCAAAAAAATACAATTACAATATTTTTTCGGCAAGAACCGGGAATATATACACCACCTCATTGTTGAAGCAGTGGGTAGAGTGGGCAACAGGGATA
>JAPYSU010000125.1 GCA_029936425.1 Litorimonas sp. | reverse complement strand
CATGGTGCCCAACCTGTCCCACACGTGCATGAAGTTCCTCGCCCCCGCCTCCACGGGCAGCTTCTTGATCTGCTGGCGTGTCTTGCCCAGCTTGAAGTTCACCATTGCGTCTGTGTAGCTCTCATCTCTTCCTGTTTCATTGTATATCGTCTCTAACCCATGTTCTGAGTCAGGGGTCCATGCCCTAATAGACATTAGCCTTTCTCCTTCCTTTATTGGGTCTGAGCCGTCCGCTGCTTCTGAAACCGGATGTCTTGATAAAGCGTCTGCAAACTGATGGTTTTTTCCTTGAATATATTTGAATTTGAAGTTATAAGGCATCATTCTGACCATTAGCCTTTGCAACCTGTCTGAAGTTTCGCCTATTTCGTGTCCCTCTATGTCCACCAGACACTTATGATCTGTAAGGATTTGAAATGAATCCAACCCTTTGAGCCAGTAGGAACATTTCTCCACAGCAAACCACGCGGCCATCAGTTCCAATTCCGTCATCGAATATCTGCTTTCTGTGGGTGACACACGCCTGCTTCCGCAGAAGACTAGTCTTGGCTTGCCGCTTTCTTCATATTGAACAAGAGCATAACCCATGCCTGACAACCGCGTCCCGTCCACCATGAGCTTTGTCTCCAACTCGGGGTCGAACCGTTTAACTATCAAGTCACTGGTCAAAATGATTTTCATATTCTGAAACTCTTCTTCCATTTCTGGGCTCCAAATGAATACAGCATCCTTTAGTAACATTTTTCTCATGTGTCTGTTCCCTTCTGTGATTCCTGAGTACCATGGACTGAAAGTTGTGCAGAGACCAAGCCATGACCTAATATCTGCAACTGATTTTGGTTTTGGGAAATCTCTGATTCCCATCACTGAATCTGGATCTGGATGTGCGCCTTTTTCTGAAATGACATATCCTGCGAACTTTATCTGAGGTCCTCCCTCCAGTTTTCTTCTGCTCAATATTGCCTTCCATTTTCTGCACCTCTCACAAACCTTCCTCAATATATCAGCCAATTCTTCTTCTGTCTCTGCCCACCCCAAAATATCGTCAACCTCCTTCTTGATGCCTTCTATCCCTTCAAGCATTTGATCTGTTACTGCACTAAATATATCACTACTTGGTGACGCCCCCATTGGCAACACTCTGTATGCATATCTGCCGGACTGTAACAAAAATGAACATTTCTTTTGTGAATCTTCGTCAAGAAGTAACTGGTGGTATCCCTGAGTCATGTCCGCTTTAAAGAAATATTTTGCTTTTGCTGGAATAGATTTCATCACCTCGTCCCTGC
>JAPYSU010000124.1 GCA_029936425.1 Litorimonas sp. | reverse complement strand
ACGAGTACATGAGCGAGATTTTGAAAACCAATATTATTGGTCATTGGAATGGTTATTGGCTGGCCTTGGGGCATGTGCCGCGTACAAAGCTGCAGCCCACCCCGAAGAAGCCGGTGGCCTTTTCTCAAGCCAAGTTTTTTATCATTATATGTGTCCCATAGATCGGTCGAGAAAGCCAAAAATATTCTCAACGATACTCCTAGCTCACTTATTAGCTTTTCCTCCGACTTTTCCAAACGAGGCCTGATTGGAGACTTTCCATTGAGAATCTCGCTCCCTGTCCACTCCCCCCATATTCCATGTAAAGCACGAAATTTGGCTGGAGGCTTGGAAACATCTAATCCCTTCTCAACACGCGTCTTCCTATCAGCCAGATAACCCCGAAGATCTACCGTGCGATTTAGTACTTCGTTAGGATGCAAATATTCCGGCTGATTGAGGTTGGCCTCCGTTCTTACTCCTTCCAAATCAAACACTTCTAACTGAATACTAATTTCTCGGGCTTTGCTATCACATAGATATATCCCCCCGAGCGGCGTTGTAGACCGAAGTACTGCAAGCCATCTATCTGCGTCACTTGCACCGAGCCAAGAAAGATCACGAGGCCGAATTGCCTGCCCGTTGAGCCTGACTACCATCGAAGTACCACGAGTAATTTCGTTGAAAGGGTCGTGACTGGGGATCACTGGCTCCACTTTGGGTCTAGGGACGGTGTCGGAGCCATCCTCTACCCACTCCCGCCCTCGCTTCAGAACGCCTGATGCAAAATGGCCTTCGAACTTGGTTGCCACTTCCAAATGATTGAAGCCGTATGCGAGGTATGTCGCCCCTACTCCTTTGTGCCCTCGGGTATCGCCCTCCTTCTTGAAAGATAGATTTGGGCGAAGGAACTGACGAAATTCAGACTCAGCCATACCACATCCGTTGTCAGTAATGGCTATACGCTTACCTTGGAGATCAATCGTCACCCAAATGGTCGGCTCAAACGAATCTTCTTTTTCAGAGCAACGCTTTTCTACTGCATCTAGCGAATTCTGAAAAAGCTCCGAAAAGAGATCGTAGTACCCCGTGTAGCTTTTAAGAATATTTCGAATCTCACGTCGCTGTGACGCAATGAGAATACCCGGGTCCGGTTGCACTGCAAGCGGATCCCAAGAGCTTAGATTAGTTTCCGGCACTCAGATCACCTTTCCATTGCTTTATCATATGGCCCGATAACAGTCAGACCTCCTTTCTCGAACTAACAAATATCCGCGCACGAAAGCCTTGGACTCTCTTTCACACCATCTCAAT
>JAPYSU010000123.1 GCA_029936425.1 Litorimonas sp. | reverse complement strand
GTGCACGCGCGATAGTGATTTCGCATTTTGCATGGTGAGGCCGTTTTGAAAAAGCTGCAAGAAGTGCAAAACAGGTGCTTTTTGCCCGCCTGACCGCCAGACTTATGACATCGTAAAAAAGCGCTCATGTCAGTAATATAAACAGAGTGGCTGTTTGGTCGCTGAGTGGTGCCACCAAACATCATAATCATGTGCACACAGCACCGGTTTTTTGATCTGTTTTTGGATAAATAGAACGGACACAGCGCATTAGTATCGCTTTGCAAATTCCAAACATTTAAACACAAGTTGTGTTGCGGGTTTTGAGCTTCAAGCTGGTGCAGACCGGCCGCGCAAATTGGGAATTTGATTCCTTTTTTGTTTATGAATTTGAAATATTTTCGTAAATTCTTAGGATTAGTCTTATCAAAACCAATCAGCTCACGCTGGAAAAGTTTGAGAATAATGTTATAAATAACACAAAAATCGTCATTTACATTTTTTACATTGATCATGTAAAGCTTTATTCTGTAGGCAAGACTTCTAGTGGCTCCAACAGGTGAAAAAGTCATAAACTTGCCTATGGTGGGAGTAGAAATTTTGCTAATGTGAATTCTAAGAACATTGCTTGAAATGAAGAACCACTGAGATCGCCCTGTTCCAAGAGTTTCCAACTCATCCACTCGCCCTCTCAGCTCAAGAAGCTGATCATGAACTCTTCTTTCAACGTGCAATGACCCGCTCTGCTCACGAACGGGAAACTCAGTGCGAAAGTGAAATGCGTCTACTGAGACAGGCTCGTCGCCGCCCTCGCCACCAACTCCTCGTCCCATGGTGATGGAGAAGGACAGAGAATACTGAATGGCTCCTGCGCATGTGTGTGTGCGTATGTGTGTGTATGTGTGTGTGCACCATTCACCCACCTAATAAACGCGTGTAAAATATAACCCGCTCTGTTATTCGCTCCAGCATGTCCCCGTCTGAAACAATTGTCGGTTTGTGGCGGTTATGTCATTGGACAAATGGCGTGCTTACCTAGGCTAGTGTCCAAAGTATGTTGGAAGAAGAAATATGACAGAACGAAGATAGTTCCTTCAAATGCCGAGCTGGTAACTTGAAAACCGTCAGAAGATGGGGGGAGATGATTTTCATTCATGTGGTCAACCCATTTGGCCCGCGATTCGAAGCGATACGGGCAGTACTCGCACATATTAACTATGTTGCTTTCGTGAACCCGCCTCACATGTTTCTGCAGACCCCAGCTTCTAGTAAAGCTGGAGCCGCAGGTGTGACAAAGAAATCGCGGGCCACCGTGTTGACT
>JAPYSU010000122.1 GCA_029936425.1 Litorimonas sp. | reverse complement strand
CCTTTCCCCCTGCCTGGTGGTGACTGGTGAGTAGTGTATTAGACTATTGTATACAGCTGTTTTAGAGAACATCCCTCAGTCTCTGAGAGGAGGCTGGGTGGACAGGTTGTCCACCCAGGCTCCTCTCCAGGCCGCGGCGTCAACGGTGCACCGTGGCCCCAGACGCCGCTGCGGCGCGCCTGCGCCGGCAGCGTGAGTGACACTAACTTCAACCCCTTCTCCGGAGAGATGGTGTTGATGAACATAAAGTTTATTCAGAATCTGTGCATCCTGAAGAAGAAAATCCTTCAGAACTTGACGAAACAAATAATAATGTGGCCAAGAACACGGTTCATAGGCTCTCAATCTCAATCTCATGGTGAGTAGTAGCATCGGGAACCTCCTCACCGTGTCTGTCCTGCTGCCCGATGCTGTTCTGCACCACATCCTCCCTATCCACCTGGTCGTCGGTTCTGTTATCCTCAGGCTCCAGCTTCCTGGCCTTGTTGTTGATCTGGTCGCCCCTGCCCTCCACCTCAAGGAGCTCTATGTCATTGTCCTCTGACTCCAGCAGCCTGTCCTCGTCACGGTTCCCCACCTGGCGAACCTTGATTTTCAGGGACTCGTTATCAAGGAGTTTCGGAGCATTTTCGAGCTTCGGCGTTTTCATGGTCGACTTTCCTGTGTTTGGATAAAGTTGTGGTGAAGTCTAATAATTTTCTGCTGCCGTTACATTTCTAAGGTTTGTTTCCTTGGTGGTCTCTCCAATGAACTGATTTACTGTGCTTTCATAAAGTTGCAGTGAAGTCAAATTATTTGCCGCAGTGAGCACAATTTAAATAGTCTCTTCCTTGGTTTCCATTCCTGTCTTCAAAACATCAATTTCCTGACCGTTTTCTTAAATTCTTTCGCCGTTTTCTTCGACCTTCGGGCTGGCACGAAACATCCCGACTTGTCCGTCTCCTTGATCACCACCACGAACAGGCTGACCACCTCCAGGTCATCATTGAGGAACTCCACCAGCTGGTCCCTGTCTCTGAAAGATCACACACATTAAAGAATGCGTCCATCGTACAGCGCAACGGGGACACGAAATCACACTTTCATCATTCTTGTAAAATATAAGAGGTTGTGTGGGTCCCCGCGTACACTGTTGGCCAGGATCCCCTCGGCTGAGGACCTCTCATTGGCCGCCTACTCCTGCTCCTCCCCCTCCCCCCCCCCTCCCCCCGGTCCGCTGCTCTCCGTCACCTCACTGTCGCACTGTTCCTCCTCCGTCCCATCACATCGTGATGGCGATGTGCTGCAGACTCTCCTCTCCAAGCAGATCGCACTGGATTATCT
>JAPYSU010000121.1 GCA_029936425.1 Litorimonas sp. | reverse complement strand
TTTCAAACTGAAAGAAATAATGTTACCACTGCTTTCCAACCACCAACCATACAACTCACCAAGGTTGCACCTCCCGAACACAAAGGAACTCCTCGATACTCACTGGAGACCTACCACCACCCCCAACCCTTTTATACCCTTGTGCCGAGCAGCCCCGGCCAAACCTGGCTTTGCATTGGTTACCATGGCACCTTGAACCCTGTGATTGGCTTGAACAGAACTGCTGATGCTAATGCTGTCCCCTGTTGGTCATTTCCCATTCTGTTTGCTATCTGATTGGATGACACATATGTGTGTTTGCTGTGAAGGACGACCTTGTGCATTCACCTGAACTGCAGGTCCACTATTGATAAGATGGCTATGCAGGAGCACAATAGTCCAGGTATTAATGTGTTTCCCTGGTGGAAAATGCATCAATACCTGTTTACTGGTTTTGTATAAAACATAATGTCATGAACATGGAATATAGCAACACCATCTGATTACTAGCCATTTTCTGTAAAGATTGGTATGCAAAGAATTTCTGTGTGTTGGGTAGTTACAGAGAAAATGGCAAAAGAGTGGAAATTCCCTATTTGTGTCCCTTGGAAAATATCTGCCTGCCGGATGGAAAACTCCGCTAAAATGTTTGAACTTTTCCGCGCCGAGTTTCCGCGCCGAGTTTTTTCCTCGCATCGAATAATGTGGTGTTGCGACACTCCGCCCTACTGACTAGATGTTTTATACTGCATCTACATTCACATTATATGGAAGTGTTTGACGCATTTATTTTTTTTTCATTTTTTTGTGCGTTTCTTTTTTGTTCTATTTTTTTGTGTTTTTCGTTGTTACTATTTTTTTTCCATTTATGTTTTTTCTTTCCTATACTAACAGCTGACTCTTCCTTTCATAAAAGATCCAGAACGAGTACCGCCACACTAGTGCGAGGGTACACGGGCATAGGATGTTTTAGGATTGAAATCCCAAGCTGAGCAGCTGCCCACTGTTTTGTTCCTGCACTATCCAAGTGTTGTGTTACCCAGCCTTGGGGGGTGAGAACCCACAACACTGGGACAGTGAATGAGCAGCTGCTGTACTGTACACATAAAACTACCCTCCGTGTGCACTGAGGATTGGAAACCCAACTATTTTCCGGCCCCTACATGACTCCTACACTCCTATAGTTTTTGTCATGAAACCTTTGTTTTAGTAAATGCAAACCCTTGACAGGCCAAGCAGAATGCTTGGATGTTGGTTTGTTTTGATTTAATAGGTACAGCAAAGAAAGTGCATTACCCAATTAATTCACTCTAGTACAGGGAGGGAGGAATTGAATATGTTTGATTT
>JAPYSU010000120.1 GCA_029936425.1 Litorimonas sp. | reverse complement strand
TTGTTGTACGTA
Source organism: Litorimonas sp. (assembly GCA_029936425.1). GTDB lineage: Bacteria > Pseudomonadota > Alphaproteobacteria > Caulobacterales > Maricaulaceae > Litorimonas. The sequence continues at coordinate 1,327 of JAPYSU010000120.1, read as the reverse complement.
ACCTTCACCATACATAAGTGACATTCTGTTGCAGGTTGAACTGAGACGTTACAAAACTTCACACATAACAATAATTTCTTTGTTCTTTGTTAACCTTAAGTCTTTGTTCTTTGTTAACCTTAAGTCTTTGTTCTTTGTTAACCTTCCTCCTCGGTTTCTCCATCGTTGTGCCTCTCTTCAGCACAAATTTTGTAATGACAGTTGTGCCTGTCACAGATGAATCTCCACTTTCTCGGGCCACATTCATGTCCAGTAGATTCTTCCGGGGCCAGGCAACACTTGCACAATCCATGCCTATCCAATCCTTTCAGATTGGTTTCCATTCGAAGGCCCACAATTTTTGGACACTGGTCTGTATAGTGGCCTTGTTCCTGGCAGATGTCGCATCTGACTCCTCTTGGGACCCCAGACCACTGGCCCCAGTCTCTATCTGAGTGGCCTCTTTCATCTTGCCAGTAACCTTCATCCCGGCCTCTATCCGAGTGGCCTCCTCCGTCCTGCCCATGCCACTCCTCAGCACAAATTGCTGATTGACAGTTATGAGCTTCACACACGTAGCGCCATTTTCCTTGGGCACATTCATGTCCAGAATCCTCAGGTGCCAAGCACAAACAGCACAAACTGTGCTCACGAACTGTGCTTAGATTCCCCTTCCTTGACTTTCCTTTCCAAGCCGAACATAGGTCGGTGAAGTGAGCTTCCCCACATACATTACAGTTTCTATGCTCTGTCATTATATTAAAGAGTTCCGCCTCTTTAGCTTTCCACATAGGGGTCCGTTTCCTTTGGGCCCAGTTGAAATATGCCTCAACTAGGCGTTCCAGTTCCACCCAAGTAGGCCATTCTTTCTGGATATTGATGTGTCGATCTTCCAGTATGTATGTCCTGATTTCATCTGGGAGGCTTCCTTCCATTAAGTCATTTTCCTCCTTCTCTCTATAAAAAGCCAGGCTTCTGACGTCCAAAGTTTTGTCCTTCCCATATGGGCTGAGCTGCATGAGTCTTTCAGTCTGGACTCCCTTGATTTCCGGTGCAACTGTTGCAATGCCCTTTGATTGCATTATTTTCTTCTGATTGAAGGCACAAAAGGCTGCCCGTGTTGGTTTGTACAGGGTGCGGATGTTGACCTGGTCTTCAATTCGGTCTATAAACCAGCTTATGGTGTTTTTCCTCTCACCAAGTTCAGCTTCATATTGAGCCATGTAGTTCTTCTTGATTGCTTCCTTATCGCGTCCTCCTACTTTTTCTAGGAGGATCCTCCGATGAAGTGCTGTGGATAAGCCCAGTCCAGCTAATTTCCCCACATTTCTTTTACACACGCTGAGTG
>JAPYSU010000119.1 GCA_029936425.1 Litorimonas sp. | reverse complement strand
GCTCACCAAGATGCCGGGAGGCAGGCCACCGGCACCGCCAAGCCAGACTCCGGCTCCAACAAGCCTGAGGGCACCGGGAAGCCGCAGTTCCTGACGCCCAACGTGTCCAGGAGAGCCAAGTCCGTCCACTACACTGACGGCCAGCCAGGGACCCCAACCTGCCCTGTCTGCGACCTGCAGCACCGCCGCTCCAACCAGTCCGGTTCGCTGCCCGCCACTCGCCTCTCGAGATGCCCGACTTTCCAGCAGATGACGCCCTCCGGTCGCGCCATGGCTCTGGAGAAGGCCGGGGGCTGCGCGCTGTGCCTGGACGTGTCCGGCAGCCACCTGCGCGACAACTGCAGGGAGTGGAACAAGGACAAGCCATTCGAGCCATGCCAAGAACTAGTGCAAGGGCTGCCCTGTGGACTCCTGCATCACCACATGCTCCACGGGACTCAAGTCCGCTTCTGCAACACCGTGAACGCCACCCTCAACCCCAGGCAGGTGGACCACGGAGACGAGAACACCGCCCATGCCCTCCTGCAGCTCCAGTTCGTCCAAGTGGAACACGCGCCTCGACCCGCCGCCGTCTTCTGGGACAACGGCTCCAACGTGAACCTGGTCCGTGCAGCCTACGCTTCGCAGCTGGGACTCGAGGGGAGGCCAGTAGACCTTCAGCTCACCACCACCGGCGGGGTCCGCAGGATGTTCAGCACTCACGAGTACACCATCCGCCTCGTGGACCGCAAGGACACTATCCACGAGGTGGTGGTCATGGAGATGGAGCAGCTCGCCGCAGCACAGCCCGAGGTGGACCTCTCCGCCCTCTCTGAGATCTTCCCACAGCTGGATCCAAGCCGGGTCCAGCGGCCAACGGGAGAGATCGACCTGCTCCTAGGAATCCATCTAGCGAGCCTGCACCCTACCGTCTCCGCGTGCAACATCGTGGGAGAGCTCCGCGTCTGCAATTCCCTCTTCGGAACGGGACTGCTGCTGGACGGATGCGACCCAAGGATCAGAATCCCCGAGAACAAGAACGTGCGCCTCGACCACTCTGCGTACGAGTACTCGCGGGACCAGGAGGAGGAGGCCATCGCGACCAAGCTCGCCCGCTGCTTCGACTCCTCCACGCTCGCCAACAAGAGGCCGCCCACTCCGGCTACGGACTTCCTTCAGTCCGAGTCAGCCCACAACCTCGACCCGACTGCCCTCACCAGCGTGAAGCAGCCCATCTCGGTCGACGGGTCCACCAAGTGCCTCGACACAGCCGCCAGGACTCTCAGCGTCTGCGGCTTCACAGTCAAGCTGACGGTCCATCCAGGAGAGACTCGCCCAGCCACCATCGAACTCCTGAAGGA
>JAPYSU010000118.1 GCA_029936425.1 Litorimonas sp. | reverse complement strand
CTTGGTGGCAGTGACAAGGGAGTCCAACTAACCTATTATGAGGGAAGTAATTATGTGAGAATACTAAACATTATCATTACTTTTCCCCTTGCCTGGAGTGGAATAAAAGCTAATATATTGCAGGTGGCCACACTGTTTCAAGCATTGGCGGGAACAGGAAATAGAATCTGTATAATATTACACTAGTGAAATATTAAAATGATTCTATTTCCTGTTCCCGCCACAGCTGCTGTACCTTCCACTTTCCTTAGCCTGCCACTCCAGTGCTAGCATCAGTGGATGTCTGACATTGGATTGAGCAGACTAAGGAAAGTGAAAGGAACAGTAGCTGTGATGGGAACAGGAAATATAATTGTTTTAATATTTCAATAGAATAATATTATCAAGATTCTACTTCCTGTTCCTGCCAATGCTCGAAACAGTGTGGCCACCTGCAAAACAGGAAATAGTATATTTTTGTGCACAAAAATAGCATAAATGTACATACTAACGATCCACCACATGTCCAGCTGGTGCAGCATCATAAGGAACAGGTCCACCTGGTAGCATAGTGTCAGCCACACAGGCCACCACAAATCAGAACACATTCTCACTCAGTCACTCATCTGATCAGACATCACTCACCTTCACACTCTACCACACACAATGATACATAGCTTCTCACATGCATGCTTAGACATACCCACACCTTTCCAAGCTGCCACACATATCTAATCACACAGCTGGGCACACTTTCACACACAATTATCAAACTGTCACACAATTTCTCATACTTCCACACACCTTCTAAAACAACCACAGACCATTCATACAGCTACACACAATATCACACTGCCACACACTGTCGCACACAACCCAAATATTCTCACAACCCCATTTACACTGTCTCACACATAATAACACAGCCACACACAATCTCACACATGTTCTGAAACATTTATACACACCCTCTCACACTGCCAAACATGTTCACACAGGAACACAAGTTCTGACAGTCACACATGTTCTCAAATTGCCACACACCCTCTGACACTTCCACACTTTCTCATACTGTTGTTACACATGCTCTCTCATGTCCTCACACATTATCACACTGCCCTAACCCTTCTATTCTAGCCACACATTATCACACTGCAACACACCTTTTCAAACAATTACATTTTCAGACAGACAAACACATTCTGGCAGAGACAGTCACTCTCTACAATCACACACCATCACACACACCCTCCTATATGCTCACACACCATCACACACACCCTCCTATACTCTCACACACTACACACACACCATCCTACACTCTCACTCACCATCACACACACCATCCTATACTCTCACACAC
>JAPYSU010000117.1 GCA_029936425.1 Litorimonas sp. | reverse complement strand
TCACTCCCTTCTTCTGAATTCTCCATTTTGTAATCCTTCTCATTTTATTACTTCCTTCTTCTTCTATGTTGTCAAATAAGTTTCGTCTTTAAAAATCTTTAAATTTCTTCTTCATCAACTTCGAATTCGTCGCCACCGTGCATCGCTTTGACTCTAGTTTCGTCTTCCTGGACCATTTCACCACTTTCGTCCAAATAATTTTCTGTAGACTACTGACGAGAACTTTTCCATCAGTGACAAAACTTTCCAAAATCGCTTCATTACACCTCGTTTATCCTCCGTCATAATTTTGCGTACCCAAATTTGGGACCCAAAAATAGGAGACCCATGATAAATAATAGGTGGCTGGTTCTAACCCTTGGTGGACTTTATGCATAGGGAGAGTGCTGTGTATGACCCGTGTGCGGCATTTTTTACCCTATTCCAGCAATATTTGAACCCTGGGTGGACTTCAGACATAGGGAGTCGGCAGTGTGTGACCAAGGAAGGATTATCAAATTGAGATTCCATCGGTCGCGAAAATTCCAAAATGGTGTATTTGAATGGACTAGAAATTCCACGCACTACGTGCACTACATTTCTAACTTCTGTGGAGGACTGCTCGTTCGGGCCTTCAGCCCTCATTTTGACCCTTCTTCATGGGATGGTCAAATTCAAATTCTATGAGTTCTGACGATTTCGAAATGGTGTATATGTCTGTGTTTCCAATTTTCAGTCTGATGCGCCCATGTAGTGCATGCACACATGTAACACATGTGTGCATGCACACACACATCCATGTGTGTGGTGAGTGTGGGATGGTCAAATTTGAATTCCCGAAGCTCTGACAATTCCAAAATGGTGCATATGTCTGGGTTTCAAAGTTTCAGTCTGATGCGCCCATATGTACAATTTGTACATAGTTCATGCATGCACATGTGCATGTGCATATACATGCACACAGTGTACATGGGTTGAGCATGCGCACATAGATTATGGACACATGGATCAGTAGAATGACATTCTGAGGTAAGGGGGCTGAGTTATAAGGTTTAAAATTTGGAATTTCGTTTTGGCGCATGCCCTGAGAAAAGTGCACACATGAGCACATGGCGCACATGGGATGAGCATGGGCAATGGATTCAGATTCTGAGGTCGGGGGCTGAGTTATAACATTTTGTTACAACAACAAAAATGCTGCGCAGCGGTCACACACAGCACTCTCCCTATGCTTAATAGTTAGAATCAGCCACCTCTTATTTATCAGAAATAAAAAATCCGAAAATTGTAAATTAGAAATTAGAAAATTCAAAAGTTGAACATTTGAAAATCGTAAATTTAAAAATGAAAAAATACGAAATCTAATA
>JAPYSU010000116.1 GCA_029936425.1 Litorimonas sp. | reverse complement strand
TGAACAAAATACCGATTGTAGCTGAGACCCATCGCTACATTGTTGTCTAAACAAGTATTTTTTGTTCGATCAGTAGTTTCAGATATAGAAACCAAACCAAACACACCAATTTAGGCATTATTTGGTTTCGCGGAGTGGGCGAGAATTTAGTGTTTTTACTGGTCTAGCACCCTAATTAACGAAACCAAACACAAAAATGAGCAAAATTATGTGAAATAAGTTTGTTATACTGAGGTCACATGCAAAATTTCAGCTCAATCGGACTTGATTTGACTGAGTTACAGCAGATATGAAGTCGTCAAACATTTTCGTACAAATTCCGATTGATCGAAAAAGAATGGCGGAGTTAGCAAAACTTTTTTAGCGGCCAAATTTTTTTTGCTACAGACATGTAACCCCCAGCAAATGAAAGCTTAGATACATAGCTACAACTTTGTCTCAACAAGTGTTTTTTTTCGTTCGATAGTTTTTGAAAGATTTTCGTTATAATTTTCGAATAATTTTGGCTAATTTCGGAAAAATTTGCCCGCAGAAAAACTGTTATAGCACCAAAATTGACCAAACAAAACCAAAACATGAACAAAATACAGCTGAGACCCATCGCTACATTTTTGTCTAAACAAGTTGGTTTTTTCGATCAGTAGTTTTATATACAAAAACAAAACAAAACCAACCAATTTGGGCATAATTTGGTTTAGCTGAGTGGCCCTGAATTTTCTGTTTTTACTGGTGTACCACCAAAATGGACCCAACAAAACCCAAAAATGAACCAAATTAGGTTAAATCCGTTATGTATACTGAGGTCACATGCAAAATTTCAGCTCAATCGGACTTTATTTGACTGAGTTATAGCAGATATGAAGTCGTCCGAAATTTTGGGACAAATTCCGATTGATCCAAAAAGAAGGACGGAGTTAGCTTAACTTTTCTAGCGGCCAAAGTTGTTATGCTACAGACATGTAACTCCCACGAAATGAAAGCTGAGATACAGAGCTACAACTTTGTCTCAACAAGTTTTTTGTTTTGATTGATAGTTTTAGATAGATTTTGGTATGAATTTGCAATATTTTTTGAAAATGTTTGAAAAAATGAGCCCGCAGCAAAACTGGTCTAGCACCAAAATTTACCAAACCAAACCAAAAAATTAACAAAATTAGGTTAAATCAGTTAGGTATACTGAGGTCACATGCAAAATTTCAGCTCAATCGGACTTGATTTGACTGAGTTATAGCAGATATGAAGGAGGCACAGCTTCTGATAGTAGAGTAGAGAGAGAGTAGAGTAGAGAGAGTAGAGTAGAGTAGAGTAGAGGAAGGCGATAATAATGACCACCCCTGTCTCAGTTTTTGTTCTGTTG
>JAPYSU010000002.1 GCA_029936425.1 Litorimonas sp. | reverse complement strand
TACTCCAGAAGGTGACGTCTTCCTGTCCATGAGCAAAAGAACAATTCTGAATATAAGGGCAAAAGGGAAAGTGAGGATCTATCTCTTGGTTTTTTTATAAGAGGTTGAAAGGGCTTGGGTTTTTGAAGGGAAAGGTGGGGATCTTTCTCAATCTGACGAACTCTCTAAAGAAAATGTCACTGGTTTTCAGGTGCAGAATGGGTAAGTTTGGATTATAATTTATAACTCGGGGGTCAGAATGTTACGCCGCACAATCCTGTCATTACTCAATATTATCAGCCTTGGCGTTTTGACGGTGTTGTTTTTGTCTGGCCCTTCTGCCCTGGCGCAGGACGGCGCTGTGACGGCTTTTGTGAATGTGTCCGTTCTGCCGATGGATGGCCAGACCTCCAACGGTCTGAATGTTTTGGACAATCAGACCGTTATAATTTCAGGCGACAGAATTCTGAGCGTTTCAGATGCGGAGACGACAGATATTCCCGACGGCGCAATCCTGATTGACGGCGAAGGGCGTTTCCTTATGCCCGGTTTCGGGGAAATGCACGGCCATATTCCGCCGTTGTCGCAAGGCGAGCAACAGGTCAATGATACGCTTTTTCTGTATCTTTCCAATGGCGTCACAACTGTTCGGGGCATGTTGGGGTCGCCGGGGCAGTTGCAATTACGCGAAGACGCCAAGTCCGGCGCGCGCCTCTCTCCGACGCTTTATCTGGCCGGTCCCAGCTTTAACGGAAACAGCATTTCATCACCAGAGGAGGCAGAGAAGTCCGTCACATCTCAGGTCACCGAGGGGTGGGATTTGCTGAAAGTCCATCCCGGTCTGACCCGCGAGGAATATGACGCCATGGCTTTGCGGGCCAAAGCACTCGAAATCGATTTTGGAGGCCATGTGCCAGAGGACGTTGGACTGATCCATTCTCTGGTCGCCGGGCAACGAACGCTGGACCATCTGGATGGTTATATGGCGTATCTCGACGGGTTTTCGAAACTGATTTCCGATGAAGACTTCCGCGAAATTGCCCGCAAAACAAAAAATGCAAATGTCGGAGTGGTGCCAACCTCTGCGCTTTGGAAAACTCTGATCGGGGCCGGGAGTCTGGACGATCTAAATCAATATGATGAATTAAAATATATTCGACCTGATGTCGTCCAGAGCTGGCGCGACCGGATCGGGTTTCTCACCGAAGGAGATCCGCAAATCCATGAGCAGAACCGCCTTAAACTGCTGAAGATTCTTCAAGAGGAGGGCGTTGAAATTCTGTTTGGAACAGATGCGCCGCAGCTTTTCAGCGTTCCGGGGTTTTCCATTCACCATGAAATTGACGCTATGGAGGCGGCCGGTCTGAAGAACATGGATATTTTAAGAAGCGGCACATCTGCCATCGGGGCGTATTTCAAAGACGTTGACCAGTTTGGAACCATAGCCCCGAATATGCGCGCCGATCTGATTTTACTGGAAAGCAGTCCTCTGGACGATCTTGATAATTTGAAGTCACCCGCTGGCGTCATGGTCAGAGGCACATGGCTTTCCCGTCAGGAAATAGAGGCCGAACTGACGGCGATTGAAGCCCGCGCCAGACCATAACATCCCCATCTCTTGCGCACTCCGGCCCTTTGCAAATTCACAGAGACGCCTTACATTATATGGAATGACAGAGATGATTCCCTATTGGCTTGCCGGGCCCGAAGACGGCGCAGGCAATGACGACGACAGCGACGCGCCAGAACGCGGCGTTGCGACGAAAGTCCGGCCAAAGACAAAAAAACCGTCCATGTATCGCGTGCTTTTGATGAATGATGACTACACGCCGATGGAATTTGTGGTCTCCATCCTGATGGGGATTTTTAAAAAAACGCAGGAAGAGGCCACGCAGGTTATGTTGCAAGTCCATCAATCCGGCATGGGAACCTGCGGCGTATATACTTTCGAAGTGGCTGAAACAAAAGTGACGCAAGTCATGGATGCGGCAAAACGCAATCAGCACCCTTTGCAGTGCACGCTTGAGAAAGTTTGACCTTTAAAATGAGCCACGAGGCATAAATGGCTCACAAAAACGTAAAGCAGCTTCGACATATATATGCCTTGATTTCGGATTGACCCTCCCCAAATCTGGTTATCAGAAGGAAGGAAAATTAAATGGCTTCATTTTCTCCAGTCTTGGAAGACACCATTCACCGCGCCTTGACGCTGGCCACGGATCGTAAACACGAATTGGCCACGCTGGAGCATTTGCTGCTTGCGTTGTTGGATGACAAAGACGCCGCCGCCGTCATCAAGGCGTGCGACGTGGATATTGAACCTCTTCGCACCGATGTTGCGAAATATCTTGATGAAGATCTTGCCTCGCTTGTCGTGGACGATTTCGAGGAAGCGCGCCCGACGGCCGGATTCCACCGGGTGATTCAGCGCGCCGTCATACATGTGCAGTCTTCGGGCCGCGAAGAAGTCACGGGCGCCAATGCGCTGGTGGCTCTGTTTGCCGAGCGCGAATCCCACGCGGTCTATTTCCTGCAGGAGCGGGATATGACGCGCTATGACGCTGTGAACTATATCAGCCACGGCATTTCCAAAAACGGCGACGCGAATGTGTCCAAGCCGATTTTGGGCGCTGGGCAAGAGATGGACGGCGAGGACGCCAAGCAGAAAGACCCGTTGCAGGAATATACGGTCAACCTCAATAAAAAGGCGAAAGAGGGCAATATTGACCCGCTTATCGGCCGCGATGAAGAGGTGGAGCGCTGCATCATGGTTTTGTCCCGCCGCCGCAAGAACAACCCGCTTCTCGTGGGCGATCCCGGCGTAGGTAAAACGGCCATCGCTGAGGGTATTGCACGCCGCATTGTCAATGAAGAAGTGCCGGATGTCCTCCTGGACGCGACAATTTACTCGCTCGATATGGGCGCGCTCCTGGCGGGCACGCGTTATCGCGGTGACTTCGAGGAACGCCTGAAAGCGGTTGTGAACAAATTGCAGGACACACCCGGCGCGGTTTTGTTCATCGACGAAATTCACACCATCATCGGCGCCGGCGCTACGAGCGGCGGAGCGATGGACGCCTCCAACCTGCTCAAGCCGGCTCTGCAAAGCGGGAAACTGCGCTGCATGGGCTCCACGACCTATAAGGAATATCGTCAGCATTTCGAGAAAGACCGGGCGCTGTCCCGCCGTTTCCTGAAAATCGACGTGTCCGAGCCGACGCCGGAAGACGCTGTGAAAATCCTTCAGGGGCTGAAGTCCTATTTCGAGGAATTTCACAATGTGAAATATACCGCTGCCGCTCTTCAGGGCGCGGTTGACCTGTCTGTGCGTCATATAACGGACCGGAAATTACCGGATAAGGCAATTGATATTATCGACGAAGCAGGCGCGCGGACGCGTCTGGTTGAAGAGGCCAAGCGCAAGAAAAAGATCGATATCAAGGAAATCGAATCTGTCATTGCCAAGATTGCCCGCATTCCGCCGAAATCCATTTCGCGGGATGATGAAAAGGCGCTCAAATCCCTCTCTATGGATCTGAAACGTATGGTCTTTGGTCAGGATAAGGCGATCGAGCAGGTCACCTCTGCGGTCAAACTCGCCCGCGCCGGACTGCGCGAACCCGATAAGCCGATTGGCACTTATCTGTTCGCCGGACCCACAGGCGTCGGGAAAACCGAAGTCGCCAAACAGCTTGCCATGACGCAGGGTCTGGAACTGCTGCGTTTTGACATGTCCGAATATATGGAACGGCATACCGTGTCGCGCCTTATCGGGGCGCCTCCCGGCTATGTCGGATATGACCAGGGCGGACTTCTGACCGATGCCGTAAACCAGAACCCGCACAGCATTTTGCTGCTCGACGAGATTGAGAAAGCCCATCCGGATATTTACAATATCCTGTTGCAGGTGATGGATAACGGCTTCCTGACAGACGCCAATGGCCGCAAGGTCGATTTCCGCAATGTCATCGTCATCATGACGACCAATGCCGGCGCAGCGGATGCGGCGAAGGCCGGAATTGGCTTCGGACGCGGTCTGAAGGAAGACGAGCAGGAAGAGGCGATCAAACGCCGCTTCACGCCGGAATTCCGTAACCGCCTTGACGCTGTGGTCTCCTTTGCGGCGCTGACGCCTGAAGATATCGCCAAGGTCGTGGACAAATTCGTTATTCAGCTCGAGGCGCAACTCGCCGACCGCAAGATCGAATTTGACCTGTCCAAAGCGGCCAATCTCTGGCTCGCCAATGAAGGCTATGACAAGCGCTACGGCGCCCGCCCTCTGGCCCGCACCATACAGGAACATATCAAAAAGCCGCTCGCGGATGAGATCCTGTTCGGCAAGCTGAAAAATGGCGGCCTGGTCAAAGTCGGCGTGGACAAGAAGAAGGAAAAACTGACCTTCAAAATCGTCCCGCCCGCCAAGCAGGGCCTGTCCGGCCCGGATAAATCCAAGGGCCTCCCGTCTCCGGAGGATAATCCGAAAGAAGACGCTTAACGCCCGACATCAATCCACCGGATTGATGTGAGCAAAGCGCCGAGGCGACACCGCCTCGGATAATTCACAACAAAAAGCCCGCCTCTCGGCGGGCTTTTTAATAGGTTAAATCATTTCTCAATGGGAGAAATTTTGCGGTTTAATCCCCGAAGTGGACATTTAGTTGCAGTAATTTTAAAACCGATATTTTTGAGCAACTAAAGTTTGGAAAAATTATACCGTTATATTCATTCTGATTACAACATCGATCCTAAATCAGAGCCGACGCTCGGATAAGCACTCACCATCTTTTTCAAATCACTCGCCGTTAACTGAAGCCGAATAGCGAGACTAAAAAAATTGATAATTTCAGCATATTCGGGCCCTAGAAGGTGCGCGCCTAATATTTTATCGGTTTCATCATCGATAATGACCTTAGTTGCTGCGCAAGTTTCTCCTATTCTAAGATTAGAATACCAGTTGCTTGTGTCGTTCGTGGCAATCCGAAGCTTATAGCCAGCCGCTTTTGCTTCTTCTTCCGTCATCCCAACGCGTGCCAATTCGGGAATTGTAAATACGACTGTTGGCACACCATTATAATCGGGTTTAATGTGATTACCCCTCATCATATTTGAGGCAGCGACCTTACCCTCAAATACAGCAACAGGCGTAAGGGGTAAGCCTTTTGTATCGGCGGCATCTCCTGCCGCATAAACTGCAGGGTTGGATTTGCTTTGGAGATAATCATTAACCGCGACACCGTGAGTGCCGAACTCTATACCAGCCTTATCCAAATCAAGGTTATCAATAGCGGGAGTTCGTCCCGCACCATGCACGATCAGGTCAGCTGTATGGCTTCGCTGCTTGCCGTCAGTATCCAATACTACTGAATACCCGTCACCTTGTGGGGTTATAGACACGAGATTGGCTAGCGGAGTAAAATTAATCCTGGCCTCTGCGCTTCGCTTCAGCAATTTATTTACGTGGGCAACCTCAAAACCTTTGAGGGGCCGCTCACCGCGGTCGATAATATAAACATCACTGCCAGCCCGAGCTGCGATATGGGCGAACTCAAATGAGATAAACCCGCCGCCAACAAAAATGATTTTTTTAGGAAGAATTTCCAATTCTAAGAACTCAGTGCTTTCAGTAAGATATTCTGCGCCCGGCATGCTCATTTCCCGAGGCTTCGCACCTGTTGCAATGAGTATATTTTTTCCTTCCAAACGGGTTTCGCCGTCAATTTCAATGACGTTCTCAGCGACAAATTTTGCATTTCCGTGCAGTGTGGTAACCCCTTTTTTATCAAGACCAGATTCTATTTTTGGGGGCATTTTTTCAGTGAAAGTGCGCTTGAATGCAAGCAGGCCCGACCAATTAATCGCGAGATTGCCGGCCTCAATCCCTTTGCCTTTCATCAAAGTTGCGGCATCAATTATTTCGGCGCCACGCCTCAACATTTTTTTGGGATCGCATCCCCTTAATGCACATGTCCCGCCATAAGGCAGCTCATCTATGACGGCCACTTTCCAGCCAGCTGACGCGCATTTATTTGCCGCGTTAACAGCCGCCATACCAACGCCCAAAACAATAAGGTCAAACTTTTGAATTTGCATTTTACGTCCTCTTTTCTATAGCATTAAGTCCTTGGCCCATGACAAACGATCGTCCTTTATTCGTCCGAGATTGAATTAACCCGCACAGCATGAAAGCTTGGTGACATCCTTATCGAAAGTCTGCGCCGCTAGCTTCAACCCCTCTACGGTGGTCAGGTAGGGGAAAATCATCTCTCCGAGTGCATTGAAAGTCATACCTGTTTTTATTGCAAGCGCAGCGGTTTGTATCGTATCAGCGCCTTCAGGTGCCAGAACATGCGCGCCAAGCAACTTGCCATCAAGCGCGTCGGCGATGAGTTTGATTAAGCCGCGCGTATCACGCGCGGCCAAAGCCCGTGGGACATGTTTGAGATCAAGCGTTGAGGTTTTAACTTCTATTCCCTTTGCCCGCGCTTGTGCTTCCGTAAGGCCGACAGTTGCATAATTTGGATCGGTAAAAACGACCGCAGACATCGTATTATTATTATATGTTTTGGTATTCCCATTTATGGCGTTTTGCGCTGCGAGCTTGGCTCCATAAGCTGCCATATAGACATATTCGTCTCGTCCTGTGACGTCGCCCGCTGCATATATTCCAGGGATATTGCTCTGCATGGAATCATCGACAATGATACCGCCGTTTTTGGCCAATTTAACGCCTATTTCTTTAAGTCCGAGACCAGCCGTATTGGCTTTACGCCCGGTTGCCAGTAAAACTTGCTCCGCACGTAACTGCCGGACTTCACCCTTGTATTGATAACTCAGGCAGATTTCACCGTCGGATTTTATGGATTCATAGACAGAGCCGCAGTGCACTTGAATGCCTTCATCTCTTAGGTATCCGGTAAGCGCCTCGCTAATTTCTGGTTCTGCACCCGGGAGAACCCTTGACCGACAGAGTAGCGTTACTTTTGTTCCCATGCGAGCAAACATCTGTCCTAACTCACAACCAATTACGCCAGCGCCAATGACAATCATGGATTTCGGTAGTTCAGGCAGGTCAAGTGCGCTCGTGCTATCCAAATGCGGGACGTTTTGAATGCCTTGAATAAGCGGAAGATGCGAATGTGATCCTGTAGTGATGATGATTTTGTTAGATATATAAAGCTTTCCATCAACGGCCACACCGCCGCTCACAAGTTTTCCCATACCTTCAATATATTTGAGGGTCTCATATTGCGGTAATAAATCGGCGTATTTGGCCTGACGTAACTCCAAGACGAGTTTATTTTTATGGGCCATAACATCCCCCCAGCTATCAAGTTTTGCGTCTGCGCTGACCCCGTTAAAACGTTTTGCCGCAGAACTGGCATGCATGACATCGGCTGCGCGGATCATGGTTTTTGACGGGACGCACCCGACATTAACGCATGTGCCGCCAATCGTGCCTCCGCCAATAACAGCCACAGTTTTCCCCAGTTCGGCGGCGGTAATGGCAGCAGAGAACCCTGCGGAACCGGCCCCGACAATGATAAGGTCAAACGAATTTTCTTCGCCCACGGCGCTGCAATCTGACATGTAATTTCCTTTTTAGAATATAATTAATTCGAGTTCTTTTGACGTCGCCATAGGGCGTAAATCGTCAAAAGGACGAAGAGGGCAAGGGCCGGTAAAAGGACGTAATCTATATAGCCAGTTAGCGCTGATAAGCCGACAATGCCGAAGAGCACGACAAGGACGGGTGTAAAACAGCACAGAGCGGCGACAATCGTCCCGATAAGGCCGACACCCAGCAATGAGCGAGTTTTCATGCTCTAGCTCGTCACTTCATTTGCCGGATACCCAACGTCAGTGGAGGCTGCCGCTATTTCCGTGGGCGTCGTTTTTGACGGGTCATAAACAACGGTTGCGATTTTGGTTTTATAATCGACTTCCACTGATTTAACACCGTCAACGCGTTTCATGGCTTTCTTGACCGAGATTGGACATGTGGCACAGGTCATTTTATCAATTGCAAAAGATGAACTGGCCTCTGTCGCCACCACTTGAGTTTGAGCGTTCGCGGTCATGAGTGTATCGCTACTAACTGCAACCGCTCCTGCTACCAAGGCGGCGATGCTCGTTAAAATCAAAAGAGTTTTAATCATTATATTACCTTTCTAGTAAAATAAGGGGGCCCAATAATCGATGGTCAGAGCTAATATTACTGCGAAGGTCGCCAGCCATAATACAAGTTTGGTGAGGCGGGAGGATTGGGGTTTCGCGCAATAACTTCCGTCTTCGCAGGTATCGGTTTTCTTGAAATAGACGTGCCAAAACCCCGCTCCAATAAACAAAACCGCGATTCCAACAAAGATAGGTTTGTACGGTTCCAGCGCGGTGAAGTTACCAATCCACGCCCCTGAAACCCCCATGCTGATAAGAATGAGCGGCACGATACAGCAGGACGAGGCGAGTAGTGCGCCCACGACGCCGCCTGTAGCAAACAGCCGGCGTCTCCGGATAGACCGTTGCGGTTCTGAGCGAAATTGCTTGGTACGGTTCATCGGCAACCTTTAAATCTAGCGTAGTGCACTTCAATATTCTGCTTTGAGCTTTGTACGCCCTGTACTAACTACAGGTTCAAGCGATTAAATCAGTTATGCGTTCACAAAAAAGAGAGATGCGATGAAACGAGGTGAGTTAGCGAAGTTATCAGGATGTAATATTGAGACTATTCGGTACTATGAAAATATCGGGATATTACATGCGCCGGACAGAACTCCGGCCGGACATAGAGTTTATTCAAAAGACGATCAGTCTCGATTGAGATTTATTCTACGGACCCGTGAATTGGGGTTTTCGATAGAAGAAATTCGCAATCTATTGTCAATGGTCGATGCTAATGACTACACCTGTGGCGACATTCACGCCTTGACAACTACTCACCTCAACTCTGTGTCAAAAAAGATTTCAGACCTTCAATTGCTTGAAGATACATTGACCAGAATATCGAATGAATGCGGAAAAGGCGACACACCAGACTGTCCAATAATCGAAGCGTTGGTTAATGATACGCTTTAGTGTTCAAAACTACGATTGTTAAAATTGGAACTACTCAACATAATGTAGCTAGACATTTTCTATGAATTTAATGTCCGCTAATCCCGTAAACCGGCCTACCCCCGCGCCTTAGGAAATTCGCACGTTACCCCTTTCCCTTGTGCAATGTTATCTGATAACCTGTTTTTCTAATAAAGACCGGCGGCCGCCGTATAATAATTTTCAAGGAGCCAATTCATTGACCACATTTTCTCACACTTTCGCCAGGACCCTCGCTTTTGGGTCTCTCACTGTCATGATGACCAGCCTGGCGAGTGTTGCCGCGGCGCAGGACGCCCCTATTGTTCAACCCGGCGCGCCGGGCCAGTCCGCCCGCACGCTCAGCGCCGAGGAAGCCACTGATATTGCCGATACGAGCTATTCTCTGGACGATGTTCTGTTCATGCAGAATATGATTATTCATCACGCTCAGGCGGTTGAGATGGCGGCGCTGGTCGAAGGCCGGACGAATAAAGAGGAATTGCGCGATGTGGCGGGGCGGATTGATGCCTCTCAGGCGGATGAGATCGAGTTCATGCAAGGCTGGCTGAGTGACCGGGGCGAGGGACTCACGCCGCCCAAAATGGATCATGGCACGATGGGGTCAATGCATGACCATGGCATGATGGAGGGCATGGCGACGCCCGAACAGTTGAAAGCTTTGGCGGATGCAGAGTCGACCGAATTTGATCGCCTCTTTCTGGAATTGATGATTGAGCATCACGAAGGCGCGGTCACCATGGTGGATGACCTCACCGATCAGCCGGGGTCTGCCTATGATCCGGTTCTGTATGAGTTCATTTCCGATGTGAGGACAGATCAGATCGCCGAAATCGAACGGATGAACGCCGTGCTCGGCAGTCTCTCAACCGATCCGCGCGCGACCTTATCTCCGGGGTTTGAAGATGCGGGACAGGCGTCGATGAATCTGAAACTCGTCGCCTCCTTACCCAAACCGGCTGGATTTTTTGATCCGAAAAACCCGTCCGGATTGCCGCCGATAAAGCCCAAAAAAGAAAAAGAGGCTGAAGAGGCGTCTGACTCCGTGGACATGGCGGAAAAGTCCGATGAGGCTGACATGTCCGGTGAAGCCAATATGTCTGATGAGACACAAGGCCGGGATAACGGCCAGAGCAATGAAGATACACAATGGGGCGAGCGGTCGCCTTTGCTGAGCTTCTCCAATACCGATATGGCGTTTTCAGGCGATGTGATGGTGGCAGGCAGCTATCACGGCTTTAACGCCTATAGACTTCAGGACGACGGCGTTCCGAAATTACTGAGTTCCGTTGTCTGTCCGGGCGGGCAGGGGGATGTCTCGATTGTCGGCGATCTTTTGATCATGTCCGTCGAGCAAACCCGGGGCCGTGTGGATTGCGGTCTGCAGGGCATTAACCAGGATGTGAGCGACGAACGCTTTCGCGGACTGCGCATTTTCGATGTCAGTGACTGGACCGCGCCCGTTCAGGTCGGACAGGTTCAGACCTGTCGCGGTTCTCACACCCATTCTGTCGTGACGAGTGATGAAGATAAAATCATCGTCTATAATTCCGGGACGTCTTCGGTCCGCGACGAAGAAGAACTCGCCGGTTGTATTGGCAATATTCCGGGCGATGACCGCACGGCCCTGTTCCGAATTGATGTTATCGAAATTCCCGTGGCGGATCCGTCAAAAGCGCGCATCGTAGACAGCCCCGCCGTCTTTGCCGACCCGGAAACGGGCCGATTGGCCGGTCTATGGCAGGGCGGCGATCACGGGGAGGATACGCAGGAAACGCGCCAAACCAATCAGTGCCACGACATTACCGTCTTTCCGGAAGCCAATCTCGCGGCCGGGGCTTGCTCAGGGAATGGAATTATCTTTGATATTTCCGACCCTCTCAAGCCAACACGGATAGATGAGGTCGTGGATAAGGGATTTGCCTATTGGCATTCCGCGACGTTCAATAATGACGGCAGCAAGGTTCTGTTCACCGATGAGTGGGGCGGCGGCAGCCGGGCCCGTTGCCGGGCCTATGACCCGAAAGACTGGGGCGCAGATGCCATTTACGACATCAATAACCGGGAATTGGAGTTTAAGGGCTATTACAAAATGCCCGCTCCGCAAACGGACTCAGAAAACTGTGTGGCCCATAACGGCTCCATTATTCCGGTTCCGGGCCGCGATATTTTCGCGCAGGCCTGGTATCAGGGCGGTTTGTCCGTCATTGATTTCACGGACTCAGCCAACCCGGTCGAAATTGCCTATTTTGACCGCGGGCCTATCCATGAAGACAAACTTGTGCTGGGCGGCTATTGGTCAACCTATTGGTATGACGGGAAAATATACGGGACAGAAATTGCCCGCGGACTGGACGTCCTCTCTCTCCTGCCCAGTGAATATCTGAGCGAAAACGAGATTGCGGCGGCGAGCCTGGCCAATCAGGGCGGCGTCTTTAACCCGCAACAGCAATTCTCTGTCACCTGGCCCGCTGACCCCGTAGTGGCGCTGGCCTATATCGATCAGCTGGAACGCGAAGAGATGATGTCGTCGGACATGATGACGGAAATGACCTCGGCTCTGGACAAGGCAAGGGTTAAACTGAATTCGGGTGAGAGTGATGCCGAATTGTCGGAAGCGCTTGAATCACTGGCGGCGAGCCTTGAAAAAGATGGTCCAAATGCCGCAGAAAATGAGAAAAAAACAGCTCTTGGCAATTCATTAAAGGCCATTGCAGAGAGACTGAATTAAGAAACCTTTACCGGCGCCTTGTTCTGATTTGAGCTCGGCGCCGGGGTGTTTTTCAAAAAATATCAAAACTGCTATAAGGTAAAATTTTATTTAGCATTGTTCTAACTCGAGGGGGCAATTGTAAGGTTTTAAAATATAACATGACGAATTGGCGCCTTACTCTCGTTTTTAGTCTTATTATAGGTATAATTTTTTGTGTTATTGCAGCCTTTTATTATTACGGCTTAGGCTACAAAACAGCCCTTAAATATAAAACGGTGGCGAGCGATACGTATATCTTGGATATTACAAACCACAGTCCCAAACAAAGAGTCGAAATTTTAGAAGACGCATTTGAAGCGGCTGGAATTCAAATTATCCCTTATGGAGTCTCACCAGGTCCCGTTGATAGCTTTCATGTTTCGGATGATATATCTCAATTAGTTATTTTGTTGTATCATGACTGGGATCGCATTGATGTTAAAATTCTCGCCGCTAGATTCGGTTTGAATGAAAACCAATTTGAACAAAAAAGAATAAACTTAAGACAAGTCATAGATAGCCTAGAGCAAACAGATAGCTATGTCCTCGCCAAAATTTTTTCGGATTCAGAATTGATATATTCCTCTATGCAGGAGAATTGAAAGCAAAGAGTAAGCTTTCTCAACCGCCAAGCCTACTTGACTTTTCGCCCGATTTTCCCGATGTCCCCGCACACATTAACCCGGCGCGGCGGACCGTTTCTCCGTCTTGCGCCTCAAGAGCCCTGAAGACGGGCTGAGGAGTCAGAAATGCACGCTTTCCGTAGCCATACTTGCGGTGAATTACGCCAGTCCCATGTCGGCGAGACCGCCAAACTTTCCGGGTGGGTTCACCGTAAACGTGAACATGCCAATGCCTTGTTCATTGACCTGCGCGACCATTACGGACTGACGCAAGTCGTTATCTATCCGGATGTCGAGTTTTACGAGGCGGCCAAGCGTTGCCCGTCCGAATCCGTTATTACTATCACAGGCGAAGTTCTGGCGCGTGATAAGGAGGCGGTAAACGCTGAAATCCCGACGGGCGAGGTCGAACTTCGCGCCGCAACCTTCCATATCGAAAGCCAGGCTGAGTCCTTGCCTCTGCCAGTGTTTGGCGAGCAGGAATATCCCGAAGATATCCGTCTGAAGCACCGCTATCTGGATCTGCGCCGCGAGACATTGCATAAGAATATTATCCTGCGCGGTCAGGTGATTAATTCGCTGCGTCGCCGCATGATTGACCAAGGCTTTACCGAATTCCAGACGCCGATCCTGACGGCCAGTTCGCCCGAAGGCGCGCGCGATTTTCTCGTGCCGTCCCGTTTGAACCCGGGCAAATTTTACGCGCTGCCGCAAGCGCCGCAGCAGTTTAAACAGCTTTTGATGGTGGCGGGCTTTGACCGTTATTTCCAGATCGCGCCGTGTTTCCGCGACGAAGACGCGCGCGCGGACCGCTCACCGGGTGAGTTCTATCAGCTTGATGTGGAAATGAGCTTTGTCACGCAAGAAGATGTGTTTAACGCTATTGAGCCTGTCATGGCGGGCGTGTTCGAAGAATTCGCCGATGGCCGCGAAGTTCAGACCCCGTTCCCGCGTATTCCCTATAAGGAATCCATGGAGAAATACGGCTCTGACAAGCCGGATTTGCGTATTCCGTTTGAGCTGACCGATGTGTCCGAATTCTTCACGGACGAGTCTAAAACCGGCTTTGGTATTTTTGCCAAGATTACAAAAGGCGGCGGGAAGGTTATCGCGATTCCGGCTCCGCAGGCGGCGGCAAACCAGTCCCGCAAATTCTTTGATAATCTGGATAAATGGGCGAAGAAAGAAATGCAGGCGCCGGGCCTCGGCTATGCCCGCTTGAAAGAGGCAGAGGGCGGCGGCGTTGATTCCCAAGATCCTGTTCTTAAAAACTTCGAGCCGGAGCATTTGAAATCGCTCCTCGAAAAAATGGGCCTCGGCGCAGGCGACGGTATTTTCTTCTCTGCCGGCAAGAAAGGCGACGCTTATAAGCTCGCCGGCGCGGCGCGGAATAAGGTTGCCGCTGACCTTGATCTGATTGATGAAAAGGCCGGATTTAAATTCTGCTGGATTGTCGATTTCCCGATGTTCGAATGGGACGAAGATAATAAAAAGGTCGATTTCTCGCATAACCCGTTTTCCATGCCGCAAGGCGGAATGGAAGTGCTCAAGGCCGCCGATACGGTTGAAAAGCAGCTCGATATTCTGGCCTATCAATATGATATCGTCTGTAACGGTGTGGAGCTATCCTCCGGCGCGATCCGGAACCATAAACCGGAAATCATGTATAAGGCCTTTGAAATGGCCGGATATGGGCCGGAAGTGGTCGAAGATAAATTCGCCGGCATGATCAATGCGTTTAAATATGGCGCGCCGCCGCATGGCGGGATCGCTCCCGGCGTTGACCGTATTGTCATGCTGCTCGCGGGTGTGAACACCATTCGCGACGTGATCCTTTTCCCGATGAACGGTCAGGCGCAAGATTTGATGATGAACGCCCCTGGCGAAGCTGATCCGGCTCAGTTGAAAGAGCTGAATCTTAAGCTCGTGCCTGTGGTCGAGCAGAAATAACCAAGCCGATTTGTCATCCTGCGCAATACTTGCGCAGGAGTTCGGCCAATGAAGACCCTACTTTCGAACTTCCGCGACTTCGCGCGGAATGACAAAAGCTATTATATAATTATTTTTCGATCACGCGTTTGGAACTGACCAAATCGGAATGGATGCTTTCCAGCTTTTTACGCATGGCGCCATTTTCCTTTGGGGTTGCATCCAGAATAAATTCAACATCTTTAATGGCGCGATCCAGCCGAATGGCCGCCTGTACGAACTTTGGATCGACATTGTCATGATTGTGCTCGGCAACTTTGTCGAGCGACCCCTCGCAATATGAGATGGAAAGACCGCTGGGTAACTCCGTATTCATATTTCCGCAGGCCGGATCCAGTTGTTCCTGTTTCAAGCCTTGAACATTTGCGAGTTTGGCATCGGACAGATCGGTTCCTTTCAGCGAAACTTCGGACATCAGGGCATAGCCAAAACTTGCGCCTTTCATTTTGGACTCATCCAGAATGGCTTTGTCCAGATTCATATGATCCAGATGGGCCCCTTCAAAGATAGACCCTTTGAAATTCACGTCAGGGGCTTTGACGCTTTCCAGATCTGCGCCGCTAAAATCGTTTTGCTGGAACTGACCGCGGGACAGGTCTGCCCGTCGCAGGTTTGCCTGACGCAGAACGGATTGCGTGACGTTTGCCTCTGTTAGGGTGGCGTCTTCGAAAACCGCCTCATCCATCATCACCTTCTGACCTTCGATGCGGTATAGAAGCGCTTTCTTGAAATGAGCTCCGGTGAGGTTCGAGCCGTCTATCTGCCCGCCCGACAGGTTGGAATTGTTAAAAATAGATCCGGTAAAGTCGGCGTTTTTCAATTTCACGCCGTTCATGCGCTTATTTGATAGATCACATTGGGAACAGGACCCCGAAGAGGCGTGCATCCGCGCGTCTACCCGAATCTGCGCCTGTGCAGACAAAGCGGGCGTGGTGAAAAGAAAGACCAAACCGGTCAGGATATAGGTATAATGTTTCATCACCCGCCCGTATAAAGCCCTGAAAGGCTAGGGTAGACTAAATAAGTCGTAAGGTGCTGTAGTTTCTCGCCTCCTGTGATATTCGCATCACAGTCAAACCATAATTTCACAGCAGGATGGCCCTAATTCAGTCACATCTCGGCTTTACCTTGGCGCTCTGCAGGGGCATAACGCCTCCTAAGCGTCCTGGACGCAAAAGACCGCGTCTTGGACGCAAGCTATAAAGTGAGCACAGCAAATGTCTTTTCTGAAACGCCTGTTTACGTGGTGGAACGGCTCGACCTTCGGGACCAACCTCATGATTGGCCGCCGAGGAGAAAAAATCGGCGAAGATGATTTCGGCAACATCTATTATGAAGAGAAAAAAGAGACCTATGACGGGCGTAAACGCCGTTGGGTCACTTATACCGGCTATGCCGATGCGTCCCGCGTGCCGGCCGCTTGGCAGGGTTGGCTCACCCATACCAGCGAACTCCCGCCGACAGAAGACGGATATAAGATTCACGCCTGGGAAAAAGAGCATATCCCGAATATGACCGGAACGCTTCACGCCTATAAGCCTAAAGGAAGTTTGGACCGCGGCGGAGACCGCCAGAAGGTTGCGGCGGATTACGAGGCCTGGTCGCCGGATGCCTGAGTCCAGTCGACTATCAAAGAGCCTGTTGAGAAAGGCCTCCCTGTCTCTAACGCTTTGCCTCTCCCTTATCATGGCGGGATCAGCCTTGTCGCAAGACACAGATGATACGGATAAGAACGAAGTTGAAAATTTGATTGGCACCGCCGTAGTTTTGCGGACTTTGGATAAAGTGACTGCCACCACGAAGGATTACACTGTAAAAATCGGTGACACGCTGGACTATGGCAATCTGACGATTGCGGTTCGTCATTGCGAGAAGAAGCCCCCTACGGAAATTCCTGAAACCTATGCCTTTCTTCAGATTAAAGAAACGCAGCTAAACGGGCAGGGCAAAATTGTCGAAGCTTCGGACGAAGAAGAAGAAGCGCAGAAAACGATTTTCTCCGGCTGGATGTTCGGCTCCGACCCCGCCATCAGCGCGCTGGATCACCGCGTCTATGATGTGTGGGTGATTGAATGTCAGGTGCCTGAGAGCGCGATGGAAGACGCTTTGCGGCGTTAGGACCCAGTCAATAAAATCTTTAAATCGTCTGCCTTAAAGCTGAGATAAAATAGATAAGCTGACAGAAATAGCATCCCGCCAAAGACGGCCAATACTCCAAGGGCAAGTCCTAAGCCGGAGAAGTGATTGCGCCAACTGACCCAAAGGCCGGATAAAAGCAAAAAGCCGAAAAAGTCGAAATTAAACTGACCTGGCCAAGTCATCGCTTTCATATCGCCGAAAAATATAGGGAGAAGATTCCATCCATGCTGACTGATAGTGACCAGCGTATAAGCAAGTAAGCTTATAAATATGACGGCGAGAAAGATTCTGAAAAACGTCATCACTGGGCCTTGAAGCTGCCTTATCGACGATAATTTTAAAGACAGTACTATTCTTAGCAAGGCCAATCTTGGAGAGGTAAGCTTTAGACATCCACCTCTTCAATAAACTGCGCGTGATCCTGAATATATTGAAAGCGCAAATCGGCGCGTTTGCCCATCAGGGTTTCGACAAGGGCTTCTGTTGTGGGCAGGGCGCTGGGGTCGATCGTGATGCGAGCGAGTGTGCGGGTTTTCGGATCCATTGTCGTGGATTTAAGCTGGTTCGGGTTCATTTCGCCGAGGCCTTTAAAGCGTCCGATATCAACTTTGCTTTTGCCCTTGAAAACCGTGTTCATCAGCTCTTCGCGGTGGGCGTCGTCAATCGCATAGGCGGTCGTCCCGCCGGCGCTCATTTTATAAAGCGGCGGCATCGCCATAAACAGGCGGCCTTCCTCGATCAGGCCCGGTGTATAGCGATAGAAAAAGGTGATGAGCAGCGCCGCAATATGCGCGCCGTCCACATCGGCGTCAGTCATGATGACGATGCGTTCATAACGGAGGTCATCCATTTCAAACTTTTTGCCGAGACCGACTCCTAAAGCGACACAGAGATCGGTGATTTCGGCATTGCGCTGAATCTTGTCCATGGTCGCGGATTCAACGTTCAGGATTTTCCCTTTTAGAGGCAGAATAGCCTGCGTGTCGCGCGAGCGTGCCTGTTTGGCCGAACCGCCCGCGGAGTCCCCTTCGACAATAAAGATTTCGGTGTCATCTGATCCTTTACGGGAGCAGTCTGCGAGTTTGCCGGGCAGGCGGAGCTTTTTCGTGGCGGATTTGCGTTTGACGTCGCGGGCCTTGCGGCGTTTGACGCGTTCATCCGCGCGTTCAATCGCCCACTCCAAAAGCAAATTGGCATCTTTGGGGGAACTGGCAAGATAGTGATCAAACTGATCGCGCATCGCATTTTCGACAAGTTTCGTTGCCTCTGAGCTGGACAGGCGATCTTTGGTCTGGCCGACAAAATCAGGGTCGGAAATGAAGACGGAGACGAGCGCGCCGGCGCCGAACATGACG
Source organism: Litorimonas sp. (assembly GCA_029936425.1). GTDB lineage: Bacteria > Pseudomonadota > Alphaproteobacteria > Caulobacterales > Maricaulaceae > Litorimonas. The sequence continues at coordinate 290,539 of JAPYSU010000002.1, read as the reverse complement.
TCATCCGGTTGCACATGGCTGAATTTTTTCCCCATGCCCGCAATATCGGCATAGGCGCGAAGGCCTTTGGTAATGGCGGCGCGAAGGCCGGCCACATGGGTGCCGCCTTCGGGAGTCGGAACCGTATTACAATAGGAGCGAATAAAGCTGTCAGCCTCGCCAAAGCCTTCAGGGCTCCAGGTGACGGCCCATTCGACGCGTCCATGACCATCTTTTTTCTTGGCGCGCCCGGCAAAAAGCTCGGACGTAATTGTGGCCTTTTTTCCAATGGTCTCTGACAGAAAATCCGCCAAGCCGCCGGGGAAATGAAAAACCGCTTCGGCCTCAATATCGTCGGTTTGCTTGACCAGTTCTTCAGCGCATTTCCAGCGAATTTCGACGCCGGGTTCGAGGTAAGCTTTTGCGCGGGCCATGCGGAACAGGCGGGGGGCTTTGAATTGCGCTTTGGCCCCGAAAATCTCCGGATCAGGATGGAAGCGAACTTTTGTGCCTCGGCGGTTATTGATGGGTCCCAGTTTTTCAATTTTCCCGTCCGGTTTGCCGCGCCGGAACGTCATGCGGTAAAGCTGCTTGTCTCTCGCCACTTCAACTTCCAGATGGTCGGACAAGGCGTTGACGACAGAGACGCCGACCCCGTGCAGGCCGCCGGACGTTTCATAGGCTTTGGAGGAGAATTTCCCGCCGGAGTGAAGCTCGGTCATAATGACTTCGAGAGCAGACCTCTTGGGATATTTCGGATGCGGATCCACGGGAATGCCGCGTCCATTATCCGAGATGGAAAGATACCCATCCGCCTCCAGTTCAACTTCTATTCTTGTGGCATGACCGGCCACCGCTTCGTCCATGGAATTGTCAATGACCTCGGCAAAGAGATGATGCAGCGCCCGATCATCCGTGCCGCCAATATACATCCCCGGTCGCAGGCGCACAGGCTCGAGCCCCTCCAGGACCTGGATATCCTTGGCGGAATAATTTTTACTGGCGGCGTCTTGTTTGCCGTCAAATAGGGAATCGTCTTTGGATTTGCTCATAAGTTTCAGTCAGAACATTCGGTGAATCAGATTTAATATGAAGGCTCAGCGCCGTCTGGCAAGCGCTTTCACAGATGGTTTGTGTATTAAGTTCAGGACCAGAGGACAGGCCGGCCGTCTTCAGTCTCCGGGGCGGGAATTTTATTGAATATTTCTCTCATATTCTCCTCCACAAATTGGGCGTGCACGGCGCTACGCTTCACATAATCGGAAATGCTCAGGCTCTCGCCATTTTCTTTGAAGACGCCGCCTTTAAATCGCTCTGCCACTTTCTCGAAGGGTTGCAGTTTAAGGCCAAGAAGGCGTTCCCACACCTGCTGATACTGCCAGAATTTTATCGCACTCTCTAATTCGAAATTGCTCGATTGTCCAAGAACCTTCCGGCAGGCCTGAATATATTGCGCTTGCATGAGCCCTCCAGGACGGAGTTTGGAATTAAATTGATCGTGCGGGGTTTCAATAATCCGCTGTTCATCAATGCGCCGCCACATGATCCGGGCGTCCTGCAGAAATTGCGTTTCATCCCGGGCTTTTGTGAGAATCTCTCTGCATAGGGCGGATACCTTCTCTCCCAGAGCCTTGCTCCCGGCGACAGGGCGGGCATGGGCCAGAGCGATATGCTCCCAGCTATGCGCCCGCTCTAAATGATGGGATTTGAAGCTGGAGAATTTTACGCCGGGCGGGCCGCTTCGACCTGACGGACGCAGACGCATATCCAGCTCATAAGCGATGCCTTCTTTTAACGGCGTGGTCAGTGTTGTCCGGAGGCGGCGCACGATTTGCGAGGCAAGCTCGCTATCTGTCTCGTCGCTGAAAATGAAAACCAGATCCAGATCAGATTTTGGCGCCATGGTGGAAGTCCCCATCTTGCCAAGTCCCAGAACCATCATATCCAGTTCGCCAAGTTCCAATTCGTCCTTCACAATCAGGATGGAGGTTTCCAACGTAATTTGCGCGAGAAATGTCAGGTTTTGCTGCAGCGTTTCCAGACTGTCCGACTTCTCCATAAAGCCGTGATAGTAGGAAAAAATATGTTCGTTGACGAAGCGCCGCAAACGATCCAGGCGCAGGCCATAATCCGGTTCTGCCAAGACGGTCTGGGCATTTTCCTCTAGTGATTGTTGCGGGGTCAGAAAAATATCGATGATGTGAGGGGACTGATCCAGGATAGACGTCATATGCGGAGAATGAAGGAGCGGCGTTATCAATGTGTCGAGCAGGCCTTCATGTCGTTCCAGCAGGTCAAAATATTGCGCCGAGCGGGAAATCGACCGCAGAAATTCATCGACACGACTCAGGGCCAAATTTGTATCGGCAATACTCAGTATAATCCGGTTCAGGAGACGTTTGCCCAGATTTCGATATCGACCTTTGAGTGATTGCGGCAGGCCGTGATCATCAAAGCCGTCCAGCCAACTTTCCGCAATGACTTTTGCAACAGGGCTCAATTCTATTTTGTAGTCCGCAAGAGGCGTTCGCGGAGAGCTTGTCTCGGCCTGAAACAATTTTTTGAAGCGCTCGTTCACATAGGTTCGAATGGCCAGAATTTCCATGTCGAGATCGGACATATGCGAATATTCCAGCAGCGCGAGAACAGCCTCTAGATCCTCCTCTGCTTCTGGAATTTTATGAGCTTGTTCGTTACGGAGTATTTGAACCGTGTTTTCGATTTGTCGCAATGTCGCGTAATGCGCCCGCAGCGTATCGGCTTCTTCCTGGCTAAGATGGTTCAGCTCGGCCAGCTCTTGCAGAGCGGCGCGCGTATTCGTGGTTTGCAGCTCGGCCTGTTTGCCGCCCCAGACGAGTTGTCTTGCATTTGCCAGAAATTCTATTTCGCGAATGCCGCCCGCGCCGAGCTTTAAGTTAAACCCTCTCGCATCATCCGTTATTGGGGCTGGCGAGCGCCGTTCCTGCGCTAGTCCCGGATGCTCCGTATTTATACGGGATTTGAGCTCGGCGAGATCATCCAGAGCGCGAAAATCAAGGTTTTGCCGCCAGATAAAAGGGGCAAGACTTTCCAAAAAGGTGTCCCCAACCTCTTTGTCTCCGGCAATGACGCGGGCTTTCATGAGGGCTAATCGGTGCCAAGGCAGAGCCCGGAAGAAATAGAACTTCTCTGCTTTCGACGTTGACAGAGCGAGGCCGGAGCCTGAACTTTCAGGACGCAGCCGCCAATCCACTCGCCAGATATGATGCGGCGCGTTTCGCGGAAACAGGATTTGGGTCAGGCTTTTCAGGCAGTGATTGACAACATAATTCTGACCCAGGCTTTCCGGCACAGGAAGGACGCCTGAATCGTAAAAGGCTATCAGGTCAATATCTGAAGAGAAATTGAGATCATCTCCGCCTAACTTACCGAGGCCAAGGAGAAACAGGCCTCTGGGGTCCGGAGACTTCAATTTGAATCTTTTGGCGGTTTCGGCCCAAGCCAGACGAAGGGCCGCGTTTACTGTGGCGTCTGCAAAGCGGCTTTGAAATTTTCCCAAAGCATCAAAGCCGGTCTCGTCTTCAAAACTGCTCAGCGCCCAGCGCAGTGCGAATTTGTCTTTGAGAGTTTGTAACGCCTCGGCCGAGGCGGCGTGGTTGGCTTGTTTTGTAAGGTTTTCGAGGGAGTCGGTTGGGGCGCCTAAGCGTTCCCATAGCCCCGAAAGATAGGGGCTATGGCGTAGAGGCTCCATGAAAGACGCGTTTAGAATAACAGACGAATAACCACACGGCCCGTATGACGGATAAAGCCGTCACGGATATCACTGTCCAGATCAAAGCCGATGGAAGAATATTCCGATCCGGCCGCCACAGAGAGGCCGACGAGGAAGCCGCTATCGGGGAATCCGAAAGAATCCAAACTTGCTCTCTGACCATTCAAGCCGGCAAAACCAAATTCTGTTAGAGCAGGGTCGTTGATAAAGGCGTAGCGATAACCCACGCGAAGGGCGGGCCTGATCCAGGTTCTCTTGCCCTGGAAACGGGCGCCAAAGTTCATCATCGCTGTGGCGGAGGCGCGGTCCGTTGTACGTCCGCTAACGTCAAGGGCGACGCCTTCTGTCCCTTCCTCGGTATAACCATCTTCGTCGAGACGTAGATAATCAAATGAGACAGCCGGACGTATCCAGTATTTTTCAGAGATTGGAAGGTCATATCCAAACCGCGCGGAGCCGTTCAAATGGTAACCGCTATAATCGGCAGAGGCTCGTCCGAAGAAGTTGTTGATCAGGACGCGGCGTTCTTGTTCGAATTTATTATATCCGCCGCCGGCATAGAGTTCGATACCCAATTCACCTTGACCAATGGCCTGAGCATAGCCTGCATAGAGTCCGGTTTGCAGGGTAATGACGTCCAGAGGTTCATCCTGCCCGACGACATCTTCGATTTCTGTGCTGGCAAACCCGAAATTAATACCCACTGCGTGGAAAGGTCCAAAAGCCGTATCCAGTCCGCCCGTAAAGCCGAAGCCTTCGCCGCGATATTGTTCGGATAATCCAGCCAGGTCCCGATCCGCAAAATATGCAAATTCCTGTATCCAGGCCCCGCCCGGTTTGTCAGGGGAGCGCCTGGCCGAGTCGAGGTGAGTACCAACGGCGCCAGTGGCTCCGTCTACATTGGCCAGAACAAATTCTCGAGCTGCCGCAGAAAATTCAGGAAGTAGTTGATTATAGGCCTGATTGAATTCAGCGCCATTTGTGATGTTGGCAATCGCTGTCCCGAGTTCGCTATTGGCAACGAACGCTTCAAGAGCCGGACCAAAAGCAGCCGCCTGCGCAGAGTCCAGTCCAAGGCCGCCCTGTTCAATGGACAAGTTAGGATCTCGCAGATCAACCGTCACAACCAGAGCGTTATCGCCGTCCAGGCTGTAGACAAAGTCAAAAAGGAAGGGTTGTGAGTCAGTCGTGTTGCCATTGAGCGAGGCGAGCGTATTTTCGGTGATATTCAGCAAGGCTGCATTTGCGAGAGTGAATTCCTGACTGATATTGTCCGAAATATTGTTAAAGCGCGGCGAAATTGACGCGCCTTCAGCAAAACTGACTGTTCCGCTGGCATTAAGAGTGGAGGCCAAACCTGTTCCGCCATTGAGGGTCGGAATAAAGGAGGACGTGCTATCAAAGCTCGCATCGGCGACGGAGAGTGGCTGTCCTTCCGTCAAGGTGAGAACGCTTCCGTCAGAGACGTTCAAAGTGACTTCTCCGGTTGTCTCAATAAGACCTGTGTAAGCAGAGCCGCCGGAAAGAGTAAGTGTGTCTTGTCCTCCGCCAAAATCAATATCGCCGTCGATTGTGCCGGCCGACGCTACAATCAGATCATCTCCTGAGCCCAGGCGAATGTCTCCGGTTGTTCTAGGCGCAATGGGATCGATATCATCGTCAGGATCGGAATCTTCGCGAAGTTGCTGTGTATAAGTAAAACCAGTGGTGTTGGCAGACGCATCAATCGCTACAAGGGTGAAGTCCAGCGGAGTGGCCTCTGTCGGGTCTGAAGTCCGCCCTACAGCCGAAATCAATCCTTCATTTGTGACATCAGAAAGCGAGCCGGATGCGTCGCGTATGGCGAAAGCCTCTCCGGACCGTCCAACGAGGACAGCAGAAATCGAGCCTCTGTTATATAGAGAGCCCGTCGTGGCTGCGTTTGAAATATCAATTGCAGTTGCGCGAAGATTAACGGTGGTTGTAACTGGATTGGCTTGATCGGCGAAGATTTCGTCAGCAGGTTCAGAAGCCGTTGCCGACACAACGCCAGTATTATTGATATGTTCGACAATTGCGCCGTCGCCAAGAACGATAACGCGCGCATATCCATCACCTGCGGAAACGCCGGGGACTGCAAATGCGCCGGTGCCGCTGAAGGCAGAGACGGTCAGGCTGCCACTATTGTTCAGCCCGCCCTCAAGTTCAGCATCCCGAATAGAAAGAACTGTGGCGTCGAAATCATCAAACAGCCCCTGAGATGTAATGCTGCCTTCATTGACAAAAGCGAATTGAAGGGATTCATCAAAATTTTCGTCTGACGGGTCGGTAATGGCGCTGACGCGGCCAATAGAAATCGGAACGCCGTTTCCGTCGATAACTACGGCCGGGGCGCTCCCGAACTGAGTGACGTTTGATGTCCGAACTGTCTGGAAGTCTCCGGTTTCATTGCCATCTGCATCCAGAACAGGTTCCCGGACCAGATCAAAGTGAACTCCGCCTGTAATATTTCCGGAAATAGAAACGGATGAGCCGGCATCTTCAAGATTTTCAGCTGTCAGGTCTTCGCGGCCTGTACCGGCCCCTTGAAAACCGGGACGACTTGTCAGGCGGAAGCCATTGGACCCCAGCGTGCCGGAATTGACAAATCCGCCCTGTACGTCACCGCTGATATTGTAAGCGTTGGACCCTTCGCCGAGCGCTGACACAGAGCCACTATTGGTGATATTTCCCGTGACATCGCCTGCGACATTGACACCGGCACCATTGTTGCCTGTCAAAGATATTCGGCCTTGATTACTGAAATTCCCGTCTAATGAGGCGGTCATCATATTGTCTGTAATATTTACGCCGTAGCTGTCATTGCCTTCGACATTTACATTAGAATTGGCGTCTAGTGTAACATCGCCTTCAAAAGGAGACGCCCCTGAAATTAGAATGCCCGTTCGCCCAGAGCCTTGTGCGCGGGGGCTGTCGGCCACATTGTCACCGTTCGTATCTTCTGCAGTGAAATCTTCATCAACCGTAATGGTGCCGCTATTCGTGAAATTTCTATCCGCGCCGCCTTCAAGAGAAACAGCGGTTGCATCGTCGACATCGGAAATCCGGATTTCGCCTTCATTAACGAGATCATTATTCGAATTTAGCGTGACAGCCGGGCCGGCATCGTCAACTATAACGCTACCATCTGATGTAATTGTCACATCACTCGGGCCGCCATCCTCACCCGCAGTTGCCGTATCCACAGCTTCGGTGCGGTCATCTTCAATCGTGAGCTGTGCAAAAGCCAGAGACCCCCATCCCAAAATCATCGCGGCGCTACAAACGCTGCCGAGATAGCGTGAAACTGTCTTCACTGAGGAAGGTTGAAGTTTTGGCATGAATAAAGTCCCGTTCTTCCCGAAAGAGGCCTTTTAAAGCAGCTTTGCGGTCTAATCTTTAGAAACTGTCTAACGAGTTCATCGCCCTACGCCAATGAAAGATTGGTTACAATTACAGGCGTTGGCAGCGTGTTTTTACTCTAATTCCTGTCAGAGATTGCCAAATCTGCGGTTTCGTGGCAATCGCCCGCTCATGACAGAAACTACGACCCAATCGGATCCTCAAGAGGCTTTGCCGCATAATCGCGGGCAAATATGGCTGCGGTTTGGAGTTTTCCTGCCGTTTTTCGTGATTTTGATTGACCAAATAACAAAATTTTTAATCATCCGCTTTTTTGAGAAACCGCTAAATATATGCGAAATAGATCCAACGCCGGCGGTTAAATTCGATCTCAGCCCCATCATGGATTTTTCTCTGGTCTGCAATCAGGGCATAAGCTGGGGACTTTTGCAGGGTGATTCGCCGCTCAAACGATGGCTTCTGACGGTTTTTGCTTTTGGAATGAGCGGGCTTTTATTCTGGGTTCTCGGTCAAACGCGGGACAGATTATCTCAATGGGGATTGGGTCTGGTTATTGGCGGCGCTCTGGGAAATGCCATTGATCGATTTTTCTTTGGGGCCGTGACAGATTTTATCGATTTCAGTGATATCGGCTTTAATTATGCATTCAACATTGCCGACAGCGCCATTACGGTGGGCGTGGTCATGCTTTTTGCGGGGGCTTTTCTAACCCGGGATGAGACAAAAACTGCGAAATAAACCTTTGGTCACTTGGCGCATGCCTTGATAGACGCTATGGCGTTAAAAAAATTGATGAAGGACGGACAGTATGCGCCGCATTTTTGCCCCGATTATTCTCGCAACGACCGCTTCGGCTTTCCTGATTGGATGCACGTCGACATCGAAAGCCCTTGGTCTTCGTAAGAATGCCCCGAACGAGTTCAACATTCTGACCAAAGCCCCATTGGTGATACCGCCGGAATATAATCTGCGTCCGCCGCGTGTCGGGGAAAGCTCAGCCGAGGATAATTATTCTCAGCGCGCTGCCCGCGAAGCGCTTATTGGCGATATTGATGCGGCTGAGCCGAGTGAAGGTGAAGCGATTTTGATGCGCCAGGCCAATGTTGGACGGGCCGACCCTGAAATTCGCATAAAAATTGACGGTCAGAATTCTGTCGAGCGCAAATCACAAGGGTTCGCAAATCGAATTCTATTTTGGCAAGACGGCCAACTGGTCAATGATAAAGGCGAAATTGTTCCGCTCGACTCGGAACGTGAGGCCCAGCGTCTAGAATCTGTGAATGCGGCGACCGGTGGTGGTCAGGTTGAGATTTCCAAACGCCCCGGCGGACCAAAACTGCCTGGGCTTTAGTGTCCACAGCTTAACCTGCTGCTTATCATGGCCTAGTGACCTCGCAGTCGCTAGGCTTTTTTAATGAGCGCTCTGCCGATAACGATTCGCCGCCTACCTAATGAAACCGTCAACCGGATTGCGGCGGGCGAGGTCATTGAACGCCCGGCCAGCGTGATTAAGGAACTCGTAGAAAACGCAATTGATGCCAGCGCGACACAGGTCGATATCCGCTATGAAGACGGTGGCCGGACATTGATTTCGATTACTGATGACGGGCGAGGCATGAGTTCCGAAGAACTTCCTATTGCGGTTGAACGTCATGCGACCTCAAAGCTTTCCCCGAATTCGCAAGGGGATTGGGATCTATTGAATATTTCGACCATGGGATTTCGCGGCGAGGCTTTACCTTCCATCGGGTCGGTCGCGCGGCTCTCCCTTTTGAGCCAGACGGTCGACTCAGACAGCGCATGGGACCTGCGCGTCGAAGGCGGCAAGGTCATGCCGCCTAAACCTGCCGCCCGGTTCGGCCTGCACGGCACACGGGTTGAAGTGCGCGATCTGTTCTACGCCACCCCGGCGCGCCTAAAATTCCTGAAATCCGAACGTAGCGAAGCGATGGCCATTTCGGATACGGTGAAACGTCTGGCCATGGCCAATCCACATGTTGGGATGACGCTGGGGTCGACCTCAAGAGTGTCGCTGAAACTGGCAGGCCAAAGTGACGATATGGACGGCCGTTTGGCGCGTCTGGCCGGAATATTGGGCGAGGATTTCAGCGCCAACGCCGTTCCCATTAATCAAATCAGAGAAGATATTGCGCTGACGGGATTTGCGGGTCTTCCCACCTTTTCTCGCGGAAATTCGCAACATCAATATCTGTTCGTCAATGGACGACCAGTGCGCGACAAACTCTTGCACGGGGCCGTGCGCGGCGCGTATCAGGATTACCTTGCGCGGGATCGTCATGCTGTGGTCGCGCTCTATGTTGACCTGCCGCAAGACCATGTTGATGTGAACGTTCATCCGGCAAAGTCAGAGGTGCGCTTCCGTAACCCCGGCCTCGTGCGCGGCCTCATCGTCAAATCCTTGCGCCACGCTTTGCAGGAAGCCGGCCACCGCGCCAGCACAACGGTGAGCGACTATGCTTTGGGCCGTATTCAGACCGGGCAGAGCCATATGCCGCTTCAAGGTAATTACAGTCCGCAGCGCGGCGGTTACGCGCCCAATTATCAGCCGCCTTATCGGAATGACCCGGCCTTGCAGCCTCTCGTCGACGGATTTTCCGCCAAGGTCGAAGAAAGTGGAGAGGCCTTTGATGGTCCGTCCCAAGCCTATAATCCGCAAGGTTATCCCGTGCAGGGGCAGGGGGAAGACCTCACGGCGAAACCGCTCGGCGCGGCGCGCGCGCAGCTCCATGAAACCTATGTCGTCGCGCAGACTTTGGATGGTATTGTCATTGTCGATCAACACGCCGCTCATGAGCGCCTCGTTTATGAACGGATGAAAGACGCCATGCGCGGCAAAGGCGTGGAGCGGCAAGCCCTGCTCATTCCCGATATTGTGGAGCTCGGCGAAACCGATGCCGCGCGGATTTTGGAACGCGCGGATGAGCTGGCGGAAATGGGCCTGAATATTGAACCCTTTGGCACTGGCGCTGTGGCCGTACGGGAAACCCCGGCCTTACTCGGCGAAATGGATGTTCAGGGCCTGTTGCGGGATCTGGCTGACGATATTTCTGAATATGATGAAGCGTTGAGCCTCAAGGAAAAATTCGAACATGTCTGCGGAACCATGGCCTGCCATGGCTCCGTTCGCGCGGGTCGTCGTCTGAATGGATCTGAAATGAACTCGCTGCTGCGACAGATGGAGGCAACTCCGCACTCCGGCCAATGCAATCATGGTCGCCCGACCTATGTGGAATTAAAGCTGGCCGATATTGAAAGACTGTTTGGGCGTCGCTAAGTTTTGTACACACGATACTTAGTTTAACTGACGATATATCTATCGCCAATTTTTAAGGACTCTCCCTTGGCCAAATCCAAAGCAGGCGCGCAGCTGACCATCCGGACGGCGTCGCTCAAAGACATCAAAGGCATTATCAAACTGGTCGAGAAAGCCTATCCGACCATGGAAACCTATAAGACCAGCGAAGTGCGGGGCCAGATTTCCAACTTTCCCGAAGGGCAATTCGTGGTTGAGTCCGAGGGCGAAATTGTCGGTTATGCGGCGAGCTTTATCATCAGTGAAAAGCGCGCGCTTACCCCGCATAGCTGGATGGAAATTACGGGCGGGGGTTATGGCTCCCAGCATAATCCTAATGGCGATTGGCTTTACGGCACAGATGTTTGCGTAGATCCGACGCGGCGGCGTCTTCGCATCGGCGAGCGCCTTTATGACGCTCGTAAAGCTCTCTGTGAAAGCTATGAATTAAAAGGCATCATGTTTGGCGGACGCATGCCGGGATGGGGCAAGCGCAAGAAAAAATTTCCGGATCAGATGGAATATATCGCGGCCGTTAGAGACAAGAAGGTGATTGATTCCGTGGTGAACTTTCAGCTCCGCCAAGGGTTCGAGCCTGTTCAAATTATTCCAAATTATTTACCAGAAGACCCGGCCTCAGGCGGCAACGCCGTTCTCATGCGGTGGTACAACCCCTATATGCCGGAAACGCGGGAGACGGTGCATTCCGAAACTGCGCAAAAATCTGTGGTACGCGTCGCGACCGTGCAGCTGCAAATGCGCCGGGTTGAAAGCTTCGAAGATTTTATGGGCAGCGTCGAGTTTTTCGTCGACAGTGTCTCGGCTTATAAAACGGACTTTGTGGTCTTTCCTGAACTGTTCACTCTGCCCTTACTGGCGCTCGCAGACCACCGATTATCGGCCAGAGAGTCGATTGAAAAGCTGACGGAATACACGCCGATATTTATCGAAGAAATGCGCAAGCTCGCCGTCGGATATAATATCAATATCATTGGCGGGTCGCATCCGACACAAACCGATGACGGCGATATTCAGAACATCGCTTATGTATTCCTGCGGGACGGGTCTGTCCACGCGCAGGAAAAAATCCACCCGACACCGAATGAGCGGCGTCATTGGAACATTAAAGGCGGGGACGAGGTCAGCACAATTGACACGGATTGCGGCCCGATTGGCGTGTTGATTTGTTACGATAGCGAATTTCCTGAACTGGCCCGCCGTATGGCGGATGAGGGCGCCCGGATTCTTTTTGTGCCGTTTTGTACGGATAACCGTCAGGGCTATATGCGGGTGCGTTATTGCGCTCAGGCACGGGCAATCGAGAACCAGTGCTATGTGGTCATGTCCGGCAATGTCGGCAATCTGCCGGGCGTTGAGAATATGGACATAAATTACGCCGAAAGCTGTATCATAACGCCCTGCGATTTTCCTTTTGCTCGGGACGGCGTGGCCGCGCTCTGCACGGAAAATGTGGAAACCGTCGCTATGGCCAATCTCGACCTAACGGATCTGGATTGGGCGAGGGCGGAAGGCACGGTGCGAAACCTGCGGGATCGGCGGTTTGATTTGTATCAGACCACTTGGGCCAAGGGTGTGGATGGGTAGTTAGCCCAGATGTTGTAAGGCGGCGCTTGCCAGAAACGCACTACGGGTCATGCCTTGCTCTTTTGCCGCTTGGTCAATGGCGGATAATAAGTTTTTATCTAAGGAAATATTGATCCGTTTTGGTGCGGCAATATTTATTAAAAGTGGCACGCGGGCGATTTCTGCATCGGCTAAGTCTTCAGCCCAAAAACCGGCTTTGTCTGCTTTAATTTTTTCATAACTGCTGGGCGCCGGAAGGGATTCACCATCTTCAATCATACCTTCGGCATGAAAGCCTAGAGCTTCTTTAGCCATAGCCATAGCTTGATCAAATGTATCTCCTGCTGTGATGCAGCCCGGAAAATCAGGAAAAGAAACGCCGTAATCGGAGTCTCCGTCTTTATGAATTAAAGCGATGTAGAACATGGTTTTGCTTAGAGCCATCCTGCTTGTTTATAGATTGACCGGACTGTGCCTGCTTTTAAGTCTTTCTTCGGATGAGGGAGTGTTACTCGTCCAGATTTTGTTGAATGTTTAAATTGAACGTGAGAGCCTCTAACGCCAACTTCATACCATCCATCTGCTTCAAGAAGTTTTTTAAGCTTACGACTATTTCTTTCCATTGGCACCTCTTTCAATTTTAAAAAGAGCGGGCGAAATGCCTACGGAACTTTTATATTGTGTATTTATATACACACGAAATGTGATTTGTCAATAATTCCACCGTTTTGATAATTTTTGCTTCACCAAAATTTCAGAGAAGCTGAGGAGTTGACTTCAGCTCTCTTTTAAAAACAAAACCCGCGCTGCGCCCCAGCTTTTATCGGCGAGCACTTCATAGCCTTTGATATCGATTTCGGCCTCGACGCTGTCTTCCAATATGATGACCCCATTATCGGCGATGAGGTCGTATTCTTTGAGCCGGGAAAGGACGGGGCGCCAAAGGCCCTTATTATAAGGCGGATCCATAAAGATGTGCGTGAACGGGCCGCGGAGGTTTCCTGGTGCGATTTTGAGTTTCACAGCATTGTGGCGGTGGATGCGGGTGCAGCCGAAGAGGTTCATCTGGTCGATATTATCCCGAATCGCGCCGCGGGCTTTGGGTTCTGTTTCGACGAAGAGGCAGAATTCGGCGCCTCTAGAGATGGCTTCAAAGCCTAAAGCCCCTGATCCGGCGAAGATATCAGCGACGATGGCGCCCTCCAAGGGCGGGGCCCAGTCGGCGTGGGTGAGAATATTAAAGATAGATTCCCGGGTCTGATCGCTTGTCGGGCGAGTTTTTCGCCCGTCAGGGGTTATGATGTTTCGCCCCCGTAATGATCCCGAGACTATTCGCATTATGTCTTCCCTTTTCCTTGCCCGCTTTTTCCATGAGACCTGGGCGCATATTTGCCGGAGGTTTTCCCGCCGGGCTTACCATACGCATTGCCGACAACCTTTTTGGCCGGGCGTTTGGATTTCGGTTTTGACGCGGGTTTTGCGCCGCCTTTGGCGAATTTACCTCGGCCTTTAGGGGCGTTTTCGTCTTTCGGTTTCTCTTGAAACCGTTTGGCGCTGGCATGACTTCCGCGTTTGGGTTTGCGCGTTGTCGTTTTTTCTTCGGGAATGTCGATAAGATGTCCGACCTGATCGCGCAAAACGCGCGTTTTGATTTCCTCGCACGCCCCTTTGCCAAGATCGCCGAGCATATAGGGGCCGAAAGACACCCGGATGAGGCGGTTCACTTTCAGGTCGAGCGTTTCGAGTGCGCGGCGAACCTCGCGGTTCTTTCCGTCATGAAGCGTCACATTAATCCACGCATTATCGCCTTGCTGCCGATCCAGCGCGGCAATGATTTCGCCGGTGGGAATGCCGTCAATGACAACGCCTTTTTTGAGGGTGTCCAATTGTTCTTGTGTCACCTTACCATAGGCGCGGGCGCGATAGCGGCGGGACCAACCTGTGCTGGGGAGCTCCAGCGCGCGGGCAAGCTCGCCGTCATTGGTGAGCAGGATTAGTCCCTCTGAGGTCAAATCGAGGCGTCCCACGGAAATAACGCGCGGCATATCGGTGGGCAGGGCCTCAAACATGGTCCGCCGGCCTTGTTCGTCTTTGTGAGAGGTCACCAGGCCGTCGGGTTTGTGATATCTCCACATACGCGGAATGTCCGGTTCCTCGACAGGGGCGTTATCGACGAGGATTTTTTCTTTGCCTGTTACCTTGAAAGCCGGGGTGTTCAGGACTTTGCCGTTAACTTTGACGCGGCCGTCTTCGATCATTCTTTCGACGTCGCGGCGCGAGCCCACGCCGACCCTAGCGAGAAACTTCGCAATCCGGTCGCCGGGTTTGTCGGCAAGTTTCGGCTTGCTTTGCACTTTGGGTTTGGACGGGTCTCTTTTTTGCATATCGGGCATGACTTGACCATTTGGGTTTGGACGCAGATGAAGCGTCTATGACGGATGAAGACTATATGCGCCTAGCGCTGGAGGAAGCGCAAGCCTCATCTCTACGGGGCGAAGTGCCTGTCGGCGCGGTTCTGGTCAACCCTGTCACACAGGAAATAGTTGCGAAATCAGGCAATGCGCCGATTTCAGAAAGCGACCCTACAGCCCATGCAGAAATCCTGGCATTACGAAAGGCGGCTCAAATATCCGGAAATTACCGCCTCATCGGATTGACGCTGTATGTTACTTTGGAGCCCTGTACGATGTGCGCGGGGGCGATATCGCAAGCGCGACTTGGGCGAGTGGTTTACGGCGCAGTCGACATCAAAGGCGGCGCTGTTGAAAGCGGCGTCCGCTTTTTCGAACAGCCAACATGTCATCACCGTCCTGAAACTCAGGCAGGGATATTGGGTGAAGAGTCGGCAGATCTGTTGAAAGCATTTTTCAAGTCCCGCCGCAAAAAGGACCGCTCGACATGAGAACCACTTGGCGGGAAACAGCGGTTCAACCCCTTATAGGAGGCTCTTCTCCTGAGCCTTTGCACAAAGCCAAGGCAGGGTATGTTTTTGCGGCGCTTGGGGCGATGCTCTTTTCCATGAAGGCAATCCTGGTCAAGGTAGCTTATCTTCCGACCGGGGGATTAAATGCCAATGATCTGGACGCAATTACATTGATGGCTTTGCGAATGGGATTTGCCTTGCCGATTTATATAGGGATTTTGATTTTTTCCCTGCGGAAAGACGGCGCGGCCATTCCGTTCAAACACATCCTACAGGCAGCGCTTTTGGGGGTGATGGGATATTATGTTTGTACCTTTCTGGATTTTTCAGGTCTGAAATACATTACGGCGCAATTGGAACGGCTTCTGCTGTTCACCTATCCCGTATTTGTGGTCATTCTCGGCGCGCTCTTTTTCGGGGGGCGAATAACCAAAGGCGGAATTCTCGCCATCATCCTCGCCTATAGCGGGTTGGGGATTGTTTTTCTGGGCGGTGATATCGCTACTGGATTGAATGTGCCTTTGGGTAGCGCTCTGCTATTATGCGCCGCCGTTCTATTTGGATTGTTTCAACTCCTGGCCAAGCGGCTGATTGATAAGGTCGGGTCCAAGATATTTACCTGTCTTGCCATGATTGGCGCCGGAGCGGCTATCCTGACTCATTTTGTTATCTATAGCCTAAGCCAAGAGGGAATTGTCGAGGCTCTGAACTTGCCGCCGAGAATTTATTTTCTCGGCGCTGCGATTGCGTTTTTCTCCACTATATTGCCGAGTTTTTTGATTAACGTCGCCATGGGGCGGATCGGCGCGCAGACCGTCGCCGTAATGGGAATGATCGGGCCTTTGGCCACGATTGTCGCCGCGATCGTGATATTGGGCGAGCCTTTTTCTTTATGGGACGGCATAGGGACGGTTGTCACCCTATCCGGGATAAGCCTTTATATGTGGCTTAATCAAAGAAAGCCCAAAAGAGATAAACCTCTCAGCAAATAGACGAAACCGATAAAGGTGACGAGATAGCGGCTAATGGATCGAAAGCCGACATCTGAGAAATGTTTTAACAGGCGCGTTCCTATATAGGTTCCGGCCATAACCGCGGGGATAGCGAGGAGGAAGACCCACCAAGGCGGCAATCCGCCCAGTCCGGCGCTGGCGGCCAGCGGAAGACCAAAATAGAGAATTTTGACCATGTGGGACGCAAACATAGTCACAGCTTTGGTCGACACGATCTGATGACGGGTCAGGGTGGTTTTGACGTAAAAGAAATCGAGAGCCGGACCAGCTACGCCTGCTGTCAGGTTCAGACCCATGACCATCGCTCCGCAAAGAACAGCATTTGACGGTTTCTTGGCGTCGCCTTGCAGCCACCCTTTGGGCAGCCAGAGGAGAAGCGGAAGCAGGCCGAGGGCGAGAAAAAGCTGCCCCTTGTTGAGCGTGACAGAGGCGATAGCCAAAAGCAGAATAGCAGGTAATGCGCCAAGAAGCTGCCATCCGAGAATATTCCAGCATATCCCATCCCTTAGAAGGTAGGCGCGGAAGCTATTGCTGACGCTCTGCACGGCGCCGTGAACGACCATGGCTTCGGCAACCGTCAGAAAGGTGGCGATGATGCCCATGAAGATTAAACCGCCGCCCATTCCGAAGACGCCGGAAATGGCGGCGGTAAAAAGGGCCGAGACCAGAATGAGGAGTGCAATTTTCATGGGGCCGACTTATGGAGATATCCTGAGAGAATACAATTTCTCAATCAGACTGCCGTGAAAATTCATGTTTAGACTTCAATTTAAAGCCGGTTTCCAGGCAAAAAAGAAAACCGAATCTCACCTGAAAAAGAGTATAAAAGAACTTTAGGTGGAAAAAATTAGGTCGATTTCGGGAAAAAAGAGGTAAAATAAGTCTTATTATACCTTAAAATTATATCTAGATATGCTATTTGGGGAAATATGACACAATATATAGTAGTTTTGAGTGACCGGATTGCAACAGTTTCGTCGATATTCGCAAAAAACTGCATTGGGCATGGAACCGACTGTTGTGGCTTTTCTCGCAGACCTTTATTGAGCGCGCCAATGGCTAAGAAACGATATATCTTTGCGGGCTGGTCTTTGGGCGTTATTGCGGTCGGGGCGGCAAGTGTGGCTTTTCCGGCTATCGCTCAAAAAGCGGAGTCACAGCGTCTTGCTGCGGAATGGGCGATTAAAGCTGATGTCTTTACAGACGTTGTGCAATCTGCCGAGTCGTCTGACTTCTATGCCAATGAGACATTTGCCTCTGAAATGACGGAGCTGACAACGAATGTAAATCTTCAAACTGGCGCTCAGCGCGACAATGCGACGATTAAAGCTCTTACAAAAACACAGCCTATTATTCGTCAATTGGCGAAATATGATATGAAAGAGTTTAACTGTCTTTCAGAGGCTGTCTATTATGAGGCCCGTTCTGAGACCCGGTCCGGACAAATAGGCGTGGCAGAAGTTATTCAAAACCGCGTCGCGTCCAAACATTATCCGAATTCGATCTGCGGCGTTGTTTATCAGGGCGCAGAGCGCAGAACAGGCTGCCAGTTCAGCTTTGCCTGCGACGGCTCCAATGAGCGCCTTCCGAAAGGAAAAGCTTGGGACCGCGCAAAAGCGATTGCCAAACTGAGCATAACCGGCGCTGCGCCTGAGCTGACCAATAAGGCGACACATTATCATACGGTTTGGGTGAACCCGCATTGGGCAGATTCGCTTCGCTTTAACGGGCAAATCGGCGTTCATAAATTTTATCGCTTCAAATGGCAGGAAAGGCCTGTTCAGAAGAGCACGACTATGAGCGTCGCGCCTCCGACTTAGGTCTGAATTCTAAACACACGGATTTTAAAAGCGTTTCCCTTGGAGACGCTTTTCTTTTGCCCAGCGTTAATAGGGTGAGATCAAGCGGCATCCATGCCGATGTCAAAGTTTGGCGCGGAATGGGTCAATGCGCCCACAGAGATAACGTCTATACCTGTTTCTGCCAGCCCCCGCACAGTCTCTAAATTCACGCCCCCCGACGCTTCTAGAATTGGGCGTCGGTGCTTTGACGAGGAGACGAGACTGACCGCCTCACGCAATTTCTCAGAGCCCATATTATCCAGTAGAATAACGTCCGGCTCATAGGGCAAAACGGCTCTAAGCTGTTCCAGCGTATCCACCTCGACGCTGATACGGGTCATGTGATCGGCTCTGGCTTTGAGCGTGGAGAGCGCCGCATCGACGCCCCCGGCCAATGCAATGTGATTATCCTTGACCATAATAGCGGCGGCCAAGCTCTCGCGGTGCGCAAACCCTCCTCCGGCCAGAACGGCTTGCTTTTCCAGGGCGCGCAATCCCGGCGTGGTTTTCCGCGTCGCGGCGATGCGGACATTCGTGCCTTTGACCTGATCAACATATTGACGGGTTAATGAGGCAACCCCCGACAGGCGGCCAAGGAAGTTCAAGGCAACCCGTTCGGCGGAAAGAAGACTTCGGCTGGGTCCTTTAATTTTGGCGATGATGTCTCCCGCCTTGACCGAAGCGCCGTCCTGAATTTTCGGCGTAAAGGTCATTTCGGGATCAACAAGGGCATAGGTGAGCGCAGCGGCCTGAAGCCCGGCGATAACGCCGTTCTCCCGCGCTCTCATAAGCAGTTGACCATTGGCTGTTTCGGGTATCAGTAAGTTGGCCGTCAGATCCCCTGACACCCCAAAATCTTCCGATAGGGCCAGACGAACAATTGGTTCAATAACAGTTTGAGGGAGGGGCGGCAGAGATCTCATGTGGGTGTCTTAAAGACCAAATGGGCCTATGACGAGATAATTTTGACACTTCGGCTTTAAACGTGCGTAGCAAGAATATGTCTAAAGTTTTGATACCCGTTTTTGCTGACCAACTTTCCCATACCCTTTCTTCTCTTGCCGTGAGTGACCCTGAAGAAAGCGTGGTTTTGATAATGGAAGTCATGAATGAGGCGACAACCGTGCCGCATCACCGCACAAAACTCGTCTTTCTGTTTTCCGCCATGCGGCATTTTTCTGATGAGTTAAGAGAACAAGGATGGGACGTCGATTACGTTAAACTGACGGATAAAGAAAATGAGGGCACGTTTCGTAAGGAGGTCAAGCGCGCCCTGTCTCGTCATGATATTGACCAGATCCGGGTCTGCGAACCCTCTGTCTACCGGGTTCTGAAAGACGTTCAGGGCTGGGAGTCAGCTTTGGGCGTGCCCGTTTCAATCACTCATGATGATCGTTTCATTGCCACAAAGGACGAGTTCTCCGACTGGGCCAAAGACCGAAAATCGTTTCGCATGGAACACTTTTACCGTGAGATGCGCCGTAAAACGGAGCTGCTTATGGACGGCGATAAACCTGTCGAGGGAAAATGGAACTTTGACAAGGAAAACCGCAAGCCCCCGAAAGATAAAATGGCTTTCCCAGAGCCGATAAGATTCAAACCGGATGAAACGACCCGTGACGTCATTCAAATGGTGAATGAGGTGTTTGATTCCCGAATGGGGAATACGGATGAATTCTTTTACGCCGTGACACGGAACCAGGCGCTTGAGAGCTTGGATTACTTCCTCAAAAACCAATTATCTCAATTCGGCGATTATCAGGACGCCATGGTCATGGATCAACCGTTCATGTTCCACTCTCTGGTCTCGCCTTATATCAATGCGGGTTTATTAAGTCCTATGGAAGTCTGTGAGCGTGTGGAAGCGGCTTACAAGGAGGGCAAGGCTCCCATCAACGCGGTCGAAGGTTATATCCGCCAAATCATTGGATGGCGCGAATATGTGCGCGGCATTTATTGGCTTGAAATGCCGGGATATGAAACGAAGAACTTTCTGGAAGCAGAACTGAAACTCCCGGATTTCTACTGGACGGGACAGACGGATATGAATTGTCTCTCCCAAACGATCACCCAAACCTTGGACTATGCTTACGCCCATCATATTCAGCGATTGATGATTACAGGTAATTTTGCCTTGCTCATTGGGGTCGATCCCTATGATGTGCACGAATGGTATTTGTCAGTTTATCTGGACGCGTTTGAATGGGTGGAGCTGCCGAATACTTTGGGCATGAGTCAATATGGCGATGGCGGATTACTGGGATCAAAACCTTATGCGAGCAGCGGATCCTATATTAACCGGATGAGTGATTACTGCAAAAGCTGCGCTTACAATGTGAAAGAGCGGACCGGAGAGAATGCGTGTCCATATAATTCACTCTACTGGCACTTCCTGGACCGAAATAAAGAGAAGCTACAAGATAATAATCGCTTGGCGATGCCCTATCGAAATCTGGAAAAAATGGACAAAGATACCCGTAAAGAGCTTATGCAACAGGCCGATTCATTTATTCAGAGCCTTTCGCCTTCCATGGCAAAAGATTACAAATAAAGCTGCCGGCCAGATCGAAATCATTTCAAGCAGAACTCTTTAAAAGTCAGGTTTCCGCTTCTCCAGAAAGGCCTGATACCCTTCCTTGAAATCCTTACTCGAAAAGCCGGCCTGAAACCAATCTTTCGTCTTTTGAGATTCCACTCTTTGTCCGGCTTCATATGCCATAAACATTTTATTGGTCATGGAAAGAGACTCGCCGGACGTGTCTGAAATAGACATCGCATAATCCCGCACAACTTGATCCAGCTCATATTGATCGGTGAGGCGATTAATCAAACCCATTTCCAGAGCTTCCTCTGCCAAGACTGTCCGGGCGGAGAACAGCATATCCTTTGCGCGGCTTATGCCTATCGCTTGAATTAAACGCTTCATGTCAGAAAAAGGATAAACCAAACCAAGGTTACCTGGGGTAATAGCAAATTGTGACGTGCCGTCGGCTATACGGATATCGCAAGCCATTGCGAGACCGCAGCCTCCGCCAACGCAAGCCCCGCGGATCTTAGCTATCGTCGGCTTAGGGAAAATAGCCACCGCTTCCAGAGCTTGAGCGATGGTAAAAGAAATCGCTTTCGAGCTTTCCGGTGTTGCATAAAGTGTTTCGAACTCTGAGATATCCGCTCCGGCAGCGAAATGTTCGCCGTCGCCCGTAATAACAAGAACTTTCAAAGCCGGGGTGTCAGCCGCTTCTTCCAGGCAGCCCAAAAGCTGTTTCCACATAACAGCACTCAGCGCATTTCGTTTAGCGGGTTGTGCTAAGAGAATCCGACCAACTTGGCCCGTCCTCATCGAAAATTTGACGTCAGCGTCCATAATAACCTCAGATTAATCCCCAAAAATCAGAGAAATATCAAAAATGTTGCAAGGAGTTGGCGGGAAAACTTTGGTTCAGGGTTTTTTCCTGAGTCTTTCCTTCGAATTATTGCAACAAAAGAAACGCCCTTACGTTAGTTTAACATAATTAAAAAGGAGACAAAATGACTGAATTACATCTACCGCAGGACACTTTAATTTTGACGGCAACAGGCGAAGAAGCAAAATTATATCGTCAAAACGGCGCGCATTTGAATATGGAAGATCATTGGACACCTCAGAACCTTGCTGATGAAGGTCCCTCCGGAAAGTCACCGGCAGAACGCTCGGATAAAGAGTCGATGGAAGCCACATTTTCCAAACAAGTCGCGGAGCGACTTTATGAATATGTTCACAAAGGAAAATTTGAAAATCTTATTCTGGCCGCAGATCCGGAAACTCTGGGCGAAATTCGACCGCTTCTGCATAAAGAGGTCAATGACAAAATCTTGCTGGAAATGAACAAGACGCTGATCAACGCTACATTGCCGGACATAGAAAAGTCTGTTGCCGCTGCGCGAAAATAAACCGCCAGAAAAAATCGAATTAATTCAGAAGAGGCCCGCTCTGTCGGGTCTTTTTTATTACCCGCTTCTATTTCGGGCTGAAGGCAAAGTCGTTTTGCTGGACACCCGAAAACCAATTAGCCTAGTAAAGAGGAAAGGGGATATTATGTCATCGACCACAATCGTACTTATCACGCTAATTGCTTATAAAGTAATCCTGTTAGGCGTCGGTTTTTGGGCGTCAAAGCGTGTAAATTCCGAAGATGATTTCTTCCTCGCAGGTAAAGGGGCGGGCGGCGGATTAGGGCCGTGGACGGCGGGGCTTTCTTACGCAGCCTCAACATCGTCTGCTTGGGTTCTCCTTGGGTTTACCGGAGTGGTCTATACGCAAGGCATTGTCGGGCTCTGGCTTATCCCGGGCATTTTTGGCGGTTATTTGCTGACTTGGCTGGTAATGGGGCCAAAATTAAATGCCGAGACGGCTTCCAAGGGGCATTTAACAATCGTTGATTTCATGACGTCAGACGTGACGGCGGTTTGGAAAAAGAGAATTGGCATTATTTGCGCCGCCATGATCCTATTTTGTTTCATTTTTTATATCTCCTCGCAATTTCAGGCCGCAGGAAATGCCCTGACTGAAGTCTTTGGAATGAATGTCACCGAAGCTGTTCTGCTGGGGGCGGCCATCATCGTGATTTATTGCTTTTTAGGCGGGTTCCTAGCCGCCAGTATTACGGACGCCTTGCAAGCGGTCGTGATGATGCTGGCTTGCGTCCTCGTTCCGATTGCCGCTGTGAGCGCTGCGGGCGGCCTTGGCTCTTTGATGGACGCGCTACAAACCACACAGCCTGAAGGTTATTTCAGCTTTACGGGCGGGGCCGTGGGGATGGCCGGCATTGGTCTGGCGATGGGATTGTTTGGAACAGGATTAGGCGCGCTTGGGCAGCCACAACTATTGAACCGCATCATGTCGGTTCGGACGGATAGAGAACGCGTTCAAGGCGCGCTCATAACGATTTTGTGGGGCGTAGTAATCTATTCGGGACTGGTCTGCCTTGCCTTTGCTGGTCGCGCGACCGGGATAGAAACGGGTACAGAAGCTTTGTTTTTCGCCGCAGCGAAAGAATTTCTTCCGGCCGTATTGGCGGGCATTATTACGGCAGCCGTATTGTCGGCTGTCATGTCGACGGTGGATAGCCTGCTTCTGGCCGCCGCCTCTGCTGTCTCTCATGATATTGGAATTAAATACTCTCACCCGAAAAGAGCGCTGTTTTTTGGCCGATTAGCCATGGTGGCGGTCGCTGTGTTTGCCGTTCTGCTGACACTCTTTGCCGATCAAACTATTTTTAAACGCGTTTTGTTTAGTTGGGTCGCTTTAGGGGCAGCCTTTGGTCCCACTATTTTAACTAAATGCCTTGGCTGGAAAGTGAAAGGTAGCGCTGTGTTCTTTGCCGTCCTTATTGCGTTTTTCACGGCCGTCATATTTTCAAATATAGAGGGACCCATCGCCGAAATTATAGAGAAGTGGGTGTCCTGGATCGTGGGATTTGTGATTTTATTCTTCGGGCGAAAAGCTGACGCCGAGGCTATAAAGCAAAGCTGATTTTTACTCATGAATTGATATAGACACTAAATAAAAAAAAACGCCTCCTAAGAGGCGTTTAAGTCATTTGATTTAAGACATAAATTAGGCGGCTTTTTTGCCAGCTTTCGATTTTGTCTCATATATCGTTTCGCCAGCTTTTGCCTTATCGCGGAACATTTGCGGCGGCGTAAAACGCGCGCCGTGACGCTGCGCCAGATTATCCGCCGTGGTGACAAAGGCCTCCAGACCGATTGTGTCGATATAGGAAAGAGGGCCGCCTGTATAAGGTGGGAAGCCCCATCCGAAGATAGCGCCTAAGTCGGCACTTTGCGGATCCGGCACGACGCCTTCAGCGTAACATTCCGCCGTCGGTATGAGCTGCGCGTACAGCAAACGCTCCATGACCTCATCGGCGGACGGTTGCTCTTCCTTCAGAGGGTAATGCTCGCTCATGCCCTTCCAGAGGCCCAGACGTTTTCCGTCTTCGTCATAGTCATAGAACCCTGCTCCGAAGCGGCGTCCGGCGCGATCCCATTTTGTGACCATATTTTCGTAAAACTCTTCGGATCCGGTCGGCTCATATTCATCGCCCATTTCCTCTTTAGTCGAGGTCATAATGTCATAGCCGAGCTTGAGCGTCGTTTCATCTGTCACGGCGAGCGGGCCAATTGGCAAGCCTAGCTTCGCGGCGCAATTTTCAATAAGCGCCATGCTGATACCTTCTGTGACCATCAGGCTGGCCTCATTGGCATAGGGCGGAAAAACGCGGTTGGTAAAGAATCCACGGACGTCTTTCACGACGATAGGCGTCTTTCGGATTTTCTTATTATAATCAAACGCGGCGGCCAGAGCGAGATCGCCTGTGCCTTCATGCGGGATGATCTCCAGGAGCGGCATTTTCTCGACGGGGGAGAAGAAATGCATGCCGATAAACTGATCCGGGCGGGAAGAGTTCTCCGCCAACCCGCCAATGGGGAGGGTGGAGGTATTTGACGCGAATACAACGTCTTTCCCGATTACGGCTTCCGTCTTTTTGATAACATCGGCTTTGACGTCCGGACGTTCAAAGACCGCTTCGATAATCAGATCCACGTCTTTCAGATCGTCATAATTATCTGTTGGCGTTATCCGGGCGAGGAAGGCGTCAGCCTTTTCCTGGGTCATACGGCCGCGAGAAACGCTCTTGTCCAAAATCTTTTTGGTGTAGGCGACGGATTTCTCAGCTTCCTCCATGGAACGATCAAGTGAAATCACTTCCATGCCGGCCTTGGCGGTCACATGCGCGATGCCCGACCCCATCAAGCCTGCGCCCAGGACGCCAACTTTTTTGATGTCGATTTTTTCAATACCTTCTGGTCGCTGCGCGCCTTTTTCAGCCGCTTGCTTGTTCACAAACAAAGTGCGGATCATGTTTTTGGCAACGGGGTCAGCCAGAAGTTTGCAGAAATATTTCACCTCAATCGCGATGGCGGTATCCATTGGAACCATTGTGCCTTCATAGAGGCAGGACATGATGGCCTTGATGGCAGGATAGTTATTCTTGCTTTCTTTAAGCGCCATGGCATTGGCTGCGACGAAGAACTGAACGGCTTTGGGGTTCATAGAACCTGCGCCGCCCGGGACTTTAAAGCCTTTAACGTCCCAAGGTTGGAGCACGCCTTTCGCATTTTCTTTGACCCAGGCTTTCG
This sequence comes from Litorimonas sp., assembly GCA_029936425.1. GTDB lineage: Bacteria > Pseudomonadota > Alphaproteobacteria > Caulobacterales > Maricaulaceae > Litorimonas. Next base: position 265,572 of record JAPYSU010000002.1, on the reverse strand, counting down.
CGGCCTCAACCGTTTTGCCGGGCTCGACAACCTCGTTGATGAGGCCTTGAGCGAGAGCTTTTTTCGGGTCGAGATTCTTTCCCTGTGTGCACATCATCGCTGCATTTTGCAGGCCGACGAGGCGAGGGGTACGCTGCGTTCCGCCGCCGCCCGGTAAAAGACCGACAAGCACTTCCGGAAGGCCAAGCTTGATTTTTGGATTGTCCGCGACGACGCGGTGGTGACAGGCCAGAACCAGTTCCAGTCCGCCGCCAAGCGCAAGGCCCTCGACAGCGACAGCCACAGGTTTGGCCTTTTTGCCTTCTCGCTGCATCTGGCGGACGGTATGGCCGCCTGTTTCCATTCGGCGGAAGAGACGGTTGAGCGTCATGCCTTGCTCAAAAGAGTCTTTGTTTAATTTTCCAGAATTCTGTTCCAGCATGCGAAGGTCTGCGCCGGCCATGAAAGCATTTTCGCGGCCTGAACAGATGACCGCGCCTTTGACCTCATCATCGGTCAATAAGCGCTCTACAAAGTCTGGGAATTCGGACATCAAATGCTCGTCCCAGACATTCATGCCCTGGTTCGGCACATCAATTGTCAGTGTCAGGATTCCGTCAGAATCGAGATCCATGGAAATTGTCTTATACTCACTCATAATATTCTCCTGTCGTCAGCTGCGATTAAACGCGCTCGATAATTGTGGCTGTTCCCATACCGCCGCCGATGCAGAGCGTGACGAGCGAGGTTTCCTTGTCGGCCCGCTCAAGCTCGTCCACCATCGTGCCGAGGATCATCGCGCCAGTGGCGCCAAGGGGGTGACCCATGGCAATCGCGCCGCCATTGACGTTGATATCGTTGTGATCAATGTCGAGGGCCTGCATGAAACGCAGGACAACCGCCGCGAAGGCCTCGTTCAGCTCATAAATATCAATGTCATTGACGTTCATTCCGGCGCGTTTGAGCGCTTTCTTGGCCGCGAATTCCGGTCCTGTCAGCATGATGGTCGGCTCTGACCCGATAGAGGCCATAGAGCGAATGCGGGCGCGGGGTTTAAGCCCCAGGCGCTCACCGACTTCTTTATTGCCGATCAACAGGCCAGCGGCGCCATCGACGATACCGGATGAGTTGCCAGCGTGATGGACATGGTTGATTTTTTCAACCTCGGGGTATTTTTGGATCGCGACGCCATTAAAGCCGAAATTCTCGCCCATCATTTTGAAGGACGGGTTCAGCGCGCCCAGGCTTTGCATATCTGTTTCAGGGCGGATGGTCTCATCATGGTCAAGAACATTGACGCCCATGACGTCTTTAACCGGCATAATAGATTTCTTGAACCGGCCTTCATCCCACGCTTTTTTCGCGCGCTTGTGGCTCTCGACGGCATAGGCATCGACATCGTCACGGGAGAACCCGTATTTTGTCGCAATCAAATCAGCGGAAACGCCTTGCGGCACAAAATAATTGTGAAAGGCAGACGCCGGATCAGTCGGCCAAGCGCCGCCGTCAGATCCCATAGGGACGCGGGACATGCTTTCGACGCCGCCGCCAATGGTGAGATCGCATTCGCCGGACATGACTTTGGCGGCTGCGATATTTGAAGCTTCCAGACCTGAGGCGCAGAAACGGTTGACCTGAATGCCGCCCGTTGTCTGGGCATAGCCTGCATTCATCACGGCTGTCCGCGTGATTACGGCGCCTTGTTCACCGACAGGAGAGACGCAGCCCAAGGCGACATCTTCGACTTCAGCGGTATCAATATTGTTCCGGTCGCGCAGGGCCTGGAGAACCTGAACAGACAGATTAAGCGCCGTAATTTCGTGCAGGCTGCCGTCGGATTTCCCTTTGCCGCGCGGCGTTCGGACCGCGTCATAAATATAAGCCTCAGTCATGAGAGAACCTTTCTTCTATTCATTCTTGTTTGAATTTGCCTCCTTAGACCGTATTTACGTGCAAAAATAAAGGGTCATCCGGCCCTTTTTGCACCTTCACAAATGGTTGAGGCCCGTTCATTTTTGGGGACGTAGACATCTCAATCCCTAACGTTACAAAGAGGTTGAGAGGGCGTGGGGAAGCGCCCATAAGACATTGCAAACAGTGATTGGAAAAATTATGCGTGAAGCCGTCCTCATTTCTACCGCCAGAACCCCAATTGGACGCGCCTATCGCGGCGCCTTCAACGCGACTCCATCTCCAACTCTTGCAGGGCATTGTATCGACGAAGCCGTTAAACGCGCCGGAGTTGACGGCGCAGAAGTGGAAGACGTGATCATGGGCTGCGCTATGCAGCAGGGCGTTCAGGTCACAATCGGCCGAAATGCGGTTCTCGCTTCCAATTTGCCGGTCACCGTTCCGGGCATGAGCCTAGATCGACAGTGTTCCTCCGGCATGATGGCGATTGGCGTCGCCGCGAAACAGATTATGGCGGATAATCAGACCATTACAATTGGCGGCGGTGTGGAGAGCATTTCCATGGTACAGACACCCGAAATGCGCATTGCGCCCGACCCCACTGTTTTGGAAAAGCATCCCCAAGCCTATATCCAGATGATTGATACGGCCGAAATCGTGGCAGAGCGCTACGGCGTCACGCGCGACGAAATGGATGAATATGCGCTCCTGTCTCAGCAGCGTACACACGCCGCGCAGGAAGCCGGAAAGTTTGACGATGAGGTTGTGCCTCTCGCTTCGACCATGATGGTCAAAAACAAGGAAACGGGCGAAATCTCCAAATCCGAAACAAAGCTTGAAAAGGATGAGGGTAACCGGCCTTCAACGACGCTGGAAGGCTTGCAAAGTTTGAAGCCTGTTCGTGGCCCTGACAAAACAATCACCGCCGGAAACGCGTCACAGCTCTCTGACGGCGCGTCTGTTTCTGTTCTTATGGAGCGTAAAGAGGCTGAACGCCGCGGCTTGTCCCCGCTGGGCATTTATCGCGGTATGGCGGTGGCAGGTCTGGAGCCGGATGAAATGGGGATAGGGCCGATTTATGCCGTGCCGAAACTGCTTCAGCAAACTGGCCTGAAGATGGAGGATATTGATCTTTGGGAGTTGAACGAAGCTTTCGCAGTTCAGGTTCTTTATTGCCAGAAGAAGCTCGGCATTCCGACGGAGAAAATGAACGTCAATGGCGGCGCGATTTCTATCGGCCATCCTTACGGCATGAGCGGCGCGCGTATGGTTGCCCACGCCCTCATCGAAGGTAAACGCCGCGGCGCAAAATATGTGGTCTCCACCATGTGTATTGGCGGCGGTATGGGCGCGGCTGGATTGTTTGAAGTTGTTTAAAAGGAGCTTTGGTCGCTTTGCCTTGGTTTCTCTGTGAAATAATTGGTCGGAACTTTCTTTTGGATAATAAAGGCCGCCTTGAAGAATTTGGATTTAAGAATTCAATGACAGTCGAAGCCGATGACAAGGAATCAGCGAAAAATAGCGTGAAAATGATTTGCGAGCGAAAGTTTAAGCAATGGGAACATCCGAAACAGATCGACCAAGGGTATTGTCCATCAATAGAAGTGTTTGTGCTGAAAGAAAACTCCACAACGAAAGCCCCTCCGCTGGGATGTGAAGTAAATTGGATTAAGAGTAGTGAGATGAATAATGAGCGAAGTAGAGTTTAAAGACCGCGTTGCGATCGTGACCGGCGCCGGCGGCGGTTTGGGCAAAAGCCATGCTCTGGCGCTGGCCAAACGCGGCGTTAAAATTGTGGTCAATGATTTGGGCGGGGCTGTGGATGGTTCCGGATCTTCTGCGACCATGGCTGAAAATGTGGCCAAGGAAATCAAAGACGCCGGCGGCGACGCTATTGCGAACGGGGCAAATGTGACCAAAGCGGACGAAGTGGAAGCCATGGTCGGCGAAGCGATCGATCATTTCGGCCATGTGGATATCCTTGTGAATAATGCCGGGATATTACGGGATAAGTCTTTTGCCAAAATGGCGATGGAGGATTTCCGGACGGTTCTGGATGTCCATGTCATGGGGTCTGCCATTTGCACGAAAGCTCTCTGGGCGCATATGCGGGAGCGCGAATATGGCCGTATTGCCATGACGACCAGCAGCTCCGGCATGTATGGTAATTTCGGGCAGTCCAATTACGGCGCGGCCAAAGCGGGTCTGTCGGGCTTTATGCGGACGCTTTGCCTTGAGGGCGCGAAATATAATATCAAAGTCAATGCGCTGTCTCCGGTGGCGGCGACGCGTATGACGGAAGATCTGATGCCGCCGGAAATTCTGGCGATGCTGGATGTGGAAAGCGTCAGCCAGGGACTGGTCTATCTGGTTTGTGACGACGCGCCCAACCGCACTATTCTGGTCGCCGGGGCCGGGGGGTATGCGGCGACGAAAGTTTTCGAAACGGACGGCGTGAGCTTTGCGCCAGGCGAACAAACGGCAGAAAACGTGGCCGCCAACTGGTCAAAGATCATTTCAGAAGATAACATGGTGGAAATGACCCAAGGCGGGATGCAGGGCGAGAAGCTCCTGAAACGCGCGGCGGCTCTTAAGTCATAAATAATTAAAACCGAAACGGGGAATACGATGAAAACAGTCTCACTTGAAGAAGCCAAAGCCATGATCGGCCAAGAATCCGGCGTTTCGGACTGGCTTAAGATTGAGCAGGACCGCATCAATCAGTTCGCAGATGTAACCGAAGACCACCAGTTCATTCACATCAATCCGGATATGGCGAAAATGACGCCTTTTGGCGGGACGGTTGCCCATGGGTTCCTGACCTTGTCCATGCTCGTCAAAATGGGAGAGACAGCTTCTATTACTCTCGAAGGCGTCAAAATGGGCGTGAATTACGGCTTTGATAAAGTCCGTTTCCTTGCTCCTGTTCCTTCTGGATCCAAAGTCCGCGGCCGTTTTGTTGTCGCGGCAGTCGAAGAAAAGCGTCCCGGTCAGGTGCTCATTACCTATGACGTGACTGTGGAAATCGAAGGCGGCGAAAAACCGGCTTTGATCGCCCAGTGGATGGGCATGCAATTTACGGGGTGATTGATCTGATATTTTAGAATGAAAGAGCGGCCTTTGGGCCGCTTTTTTTATGAATTAATGAGTTTTCTCATAATTTCAGTCCTATATAAAAATTAGTTTGCTTTACAAAGTATATTTTATATACATCAGACTATGGATAATTGGTGGGAATGGGCATTTTGGACAGAAACAATACGGGGAAGTCTGCATTTGGCCGCGGCCTTGTTTGCTCTTGTTTTAGGACCCTTTATTCTCATTCGGAGAAAAGGCGACCGCCCCCATCGCTGGTTAGGACGGCTTTGGGCGACATGCCTATTATTTGTCTCGGGGAGCGCTCTGATCATGTACGACATGAGCAGCGGACCAAACTTATTCCATGCCTTCGCTGTTCTAAGTTTAGCAACGCTGATCCCGGGTGTCTGGGCTATCCGTAAATATAAACAAACCGGCGGTAGACGTTTCCTGGTTATTCATCAACATTGTATGGTCTGGGCTTATTTTGGTCTCGCTTCTGCGGGTGTTTGGCAAATTGCCTTCACCTTTGTAAGGCTTGGATATTTCAACGTGCCGATCGGAATGCTTCACACTGGGCTGGGAGGCCTTACCGCCATAGTCTCTGTCGGCCTGTTTTTCCTCCTCTCGGGAAAATATCCTCATAGCGCCAAATTCGCCAAAAAACTGTAACGGCTTTAGAGTTTAATTTTTTTCAAAGCGTTGCGCATGTCCTCCGAAATCTCGACCGGACGGCGGAACCGTTTGTCGACATAGACATGGGTGAATTGCCCTTGTGCGCAGGCTTCTTCCTCTTCATTTCGAAACAAGCCGATTTCATAGGTCACGCTGGAATTTCCGATATGCGAAACCCGTAGCCCGGCTTTGATGACATCCGGAAAACTGGCGGGCGCAAAATAATCGCAATTTGTTTTCACGACTAACCCTATAATATCTGACGTTTCTATATCGAGCAGGCCTTTTTGAATGAGGTAGTCGTTCACGACCGTGTCGAAATATAAATAATAGACCGCATTATTGATGTGGCCGTAAACATCATTATCCGACCAGCGCGTCGGAATAGTCAAAAAATGGGTGTAGTCGGAGAGACTATTCGGATGCGCGCGCATTATAAAATTGTCTCGTAGATTTTGACCGTGGCGTCATAGGTCATGGCGCGCGGGTTATTCTGAAGAACGCGGTCTTTGGTCATTGCGTCTTCAGCCATAATCGGGATGGCATCTGCCGGAATGTTGACTTCGGTCAGAGTGAGAGGCACGGCCGTTTCATTTTTAATCCGAATAAGGTCATCAATCAGCGCGCCGCTCTTTGCTCCAAGACCCAGGCTCCCTGCAATCTCGCCATACCATTCATCGGCTTTGGACTGATTATATTTCAGAACTTCGGTCAGAACGAGCGCATTGGAGAGGCCGTGCGGCACATGGAAGAAACCGCCGAGCGGATAGGCGAGGGCGTGAACCGCGCCGACCGGGGCGTTGGAAAAGGCCTGCCCGGCGAGCATGGCGCCGATAAGCATGGTTTCACGTGCCTCAAGGTCATCGGGGTGGTTACAGGCCTGAACGATAGAGTTGCGAAGCTTTCCAAGCGCGGTGAGCGCTAACGCGTCCGAAATCGGGTTCTTTTGTTTGACCGACGTATAAGCTTCAATGGCGTGGACCATCGCGTCGATGCCTGTCGCCGCCGTGATAGATTTCGGAAGGCCCACCGTCAGCGCGCTGTCCAGCAAGACGCGGTCAGCATAAAGCGCGTCCGCCACAATACCGCTTTTCTCCGTTTCGCCCGTGGTGATGATGGCGACATTGGTCACTTCCGATCCCGTGCCGGAGGTCGTCGGGATAAGCATGAGTGGAAGACGTTTCCCCGTCGCCTTACCGACGCCGTAAACCTCTTTGATAGGACGGTCATGCGCGGCCATATAGGCAATGACCTTGGCTGTATCCATCGGGCTGCCGCCGCCAAAGCCGATAATGAGCCCCGCTTGAAAGTCTTTCACAGCTTCAACGCCTTTAAGGACAACCGCTTCAGGCGGGTCTGCCACAACGTCGTCAAACACCATGACCTTATATCCGGCGTCTCGGAGCGCGGCGAGACCAGCCTCCATGAGGCCGAGCGAAGCGACGCCTTTATCCGTGATGACCGCCACACGTTTATTTTTGCAAAGCCCGTCCACATATTGATCAAGCTTCGCCGCGCCTCCATTTTCAATTCGAATATCGGAAACCGTCTGGAAGGAATGTGCTTTCATATATCTGTTATGACGGAAAATATGGGCCATGTCATGTAACTCCCTCGTGTTGCGCCCATGCGATTATTAATATCCAATCGCGAGGCCGCATCCTGGGCCTTGAGTCCAAAGAAAGCGATATTTGGCGCAAGGTAATGTAGCGATCGCGATTAAGCTCTTCGCTTGGAATTACGGCGTCGCGTGTGAGAGGTCTTTAATCTGAGAATGGCTAGTCCTAGGCCGGTGAAAAAGAAAAAGACAGCAAGGCCTGCCACAGATTTGATCCACCAGGAATTAAAGTTTTCCCGAGTGGTCCAATCCATAATGTGAAGGCCCCACATGAAATCAAATACACGCCAGAGGCCCGTGCGTACGGCTTTGACATCACCTGTCATGGCCTCAACATAAAAGCTGGCCATATCAGGTTTGCTGAAATCAATCCGCCAGACCGGCCCGTGACCACCATATTCGCGTGGAGCGTTGTCTTTAAAAAAGGCTGTTTCACTGACCGCGCCGCCGCCAGCATAATTTCGAGAAGCAATTTGTTTTGCGAGTGTTTCATCAATGGGCAAACGGGGCGCGCCAGTTCTGGCATCAATGACTTGTTTCAGACCTGTCGACTCCAAAATATAAATCGGGTCGCCCGCAATCATTTTCAGAGATATTGTGTGAGGCTGATTATTTTGGGCCGCAAGTAGTGTGGAGATAGGGAGGAGATCCTCTTTCCATGAAATATTTTGCTGAACATCGGCTGTTCTTAAATGAGTGCCCCGCACTTCATCAATCGGGAAAATTGTCATGAAGAGGCCTGATATGAGCCAAAGTCCAAGTTGCAGTCCTATTCCGATCCCAAACCATAGGTGAAGTTTCCGCAAGTTTCGGTTTAATATAGCTGTCTTCATATATCCCTCCCAAAATACCAATAGCCTTTGGCCTTGGCCAAAGGCGCGTCATGATTAGTGGTCGTTATGATCCATAATGGAATTCAAACACTCATTTCCTTCTAGGTCGGTATTGCAAATAGCAATAATCCGGTAGCTATTATCGCGTCCCTTTTTGATCATGAAGCTGACGTTGTCGCCTTTGGAGAATTCCGACAAATCCACTTCTGACGTAACGCCGAAACCCATTGTCATCGCGTTCATGCCGACACTTTCTATTGCTTGATGATTGATGGTCGCCACGTTGCCATCTGGACTGATTGACATAATGATTCCCTTTGTATGGCCTGTCTCATTCGTCACGTTCATTTTGGCGGAATCTGAATGGGTCATGTTTGAGTGATCCATTTTCTCTGTTTTCTCTGTATTTTCTCCTCCACATGACGCGAGGGGCAGAATGGCGAGAGCGGTTATAGCCAGTTTGGAAATATGTTTCATGCTTTGTCTCCTTCTAAGCTTGCATGAGAGAGAAGATTTTGTTTTGGGAGGTGTCGTCCAACCCAGATAAAATAAATCACAGGAATGACAATAAGCGTCAGAACTGTGGTGGATACCATGCCGCCCAGCATTGGCAGGGCAATGCGCCTCATAACATCAGATCCGAGCCCTTCGGTTATAAATATCGGAGCCAGTCCCGCCATGATGGTGGTAACCGTCATGAGTTTTGGCCGAACCCTCAAGGCGGCACCCTGACTGACAGCGTCAAAAAGGTCGGATTTTGTTTTCGGCTTATCGGTTCGAACCTGCTGATCGATATAGAGCAACATCACGACAGCTGTCTCGACAGCAATGCCCCCCAAAGCGATAAAACCGACGGCGACTGCAACGGATAAATTATATCCCGCGAGGTAAACAGCCCATAAACCACCGATAAGTCCAAAGGGTAATGAGAGCATAATAATAAGTGTCCGGTCAATGCGTCCAAAATGAAGCATGAGTAGAAGGAAAATAAGACCGATTGCAGCGGGAATTGCGATATTCAATCGATCCTTGGCTCTTTGTAATTGTTCATATTGTCCTGACCATTCTACTGCATAACCTGGAGGCAAAGTAATGGCTTGAGAAACAATATCTCTGGCTTCAGAGACATAGCCTCCAAGATCCCGACCTGAAATATCGACAAATACCCAGCCTGTCAGTCGCGCATTTTCTGATCGGATCATGGGCGGCCCTTCAGCGTAAGATATATCTGCGACTTCATCCAGCGGTATATGTGCGCCCGTCGGTGTAGGAATAAGAATGTTCTCAAGGTCTTCCCCGGTTTCCCGGAAAGCCCGTTCATAACGCAACATAATATTATAGCGTTCTCGCCCTTGCACGGATTCTGCAAGAGCCAGACCGCCGAGGGCGGTTTGAATAACAGATTGAAACGTGCCCATATCAATATTGCGGCGCGCCAGCTCGGAACGATCTGGCAATATCTCTAAATATTTCCCCCCTAATACACGATCTGCAAAAGCTGAACGCGTGCCAGGAATGTCCGTTACAACAGTTTCAATTTCGCGCGCAATTTTTTCAATTTCTTTCAGATCGTCTCCTGTCACTTTAATACCAATGGGAGTCCGCACGCCGGTTGAAACCATATCCATACGGATTTTGATGGGGTAACCCCAACTATTAACAAGCCCCGGCATTTGAAGGCGGCTATTGAGATCATCAACAATATCATCTGATGTCATATTGGCGCGCCATTTAGATTTTGGCTTCAGTCTGATCCAGCTTTCAATCATGGTGAGTGGGGCAGGGTCCGTCGCCGTATCGGCCCGGCCAGCTTTACCAAAAACAGACTCGACTTCTGGAACTGTTGAAATCACACGGTTGGTTTGGCCCAGGATTTCTCGCATTTTCGTCGCTGAGACCCCCGGTAAAGTGGTGGGCATATAAAGCAGCTCCCCTTCATATAAAGCCGGCATAAACTCTGTTCCCAGCTTCTGTGCTGGAAGGATGACACTGAAGGAAATGAGTAAGGTGACACCTATTGTTACCCATTTGAATTTAAGGGCTACCCATAGAACAGGTTTGTATATCCACACAAAAAAACGGTTGACCGGATTAGTCGATTCGGCGCGCATTTTCCCACGCAATAGCCAAATCATTAGAACTGGAATAAGAGTTACAGAAAGCAAGGCCCCGAATGCCATGGCATAGGTTTTAGTGAAAGCCAAAGGCGAGAATAATCGGTAACTCTCGCCCGTCAGCGCAAAAACCGGGAGGAAAGAGACGACAATAATAAGCAGTGAGAAGAACAGGCCAGGGCCGACTTCTTGGGCTGCTTCCACCAAAACACGGCGGCGGGTCTTATCATCTGGTTTCCCTTCTATATCCGAAAGTTTCCGGACTCCATTTTCAACCATAACAATAGAGGCATCCACCATGGCTCCGACCGCAATAGCTATGCCGCCAAGCGACATGATATTTGCGGTAACGCCTTGAGCCGACATTATCACGAAAGCCCCCAATACGCCGAGAGGGAGTGTAATGACGGCAACAAAAGCGGCGCGAAAATGAAGTAAGAAAATGAGAATGACCAGAGCGACGACAATCCCTTCCTCTATTAGTTTATCTTCCAGATAGGAGACGGCGCCTTCAATGAGAGGCGCGCGATCGTAGACGGTGACCACTTCAACACCTTCCGGCAGTCCGCGCTCTAGCTCTGTCAATTTTTCTTTAACGCGATCAATTACTTCCAGGGCGTTTTCTCCGTCCCGCATGACCACAATCCCTGCGACGGTCTCGCCTTCGCCATTTAATTCGACCACTCCGCGGCGCAAGGCCGGGCCTTCAACAATACGGGCGACATCGGACAATAAGACGGGAGCGCCGCCCTCTGCGAGCACCACCACATTTTCTAGATCGCTCGCTTTTTTCACATACCCGGATGAACGGATGACGTATTCCGTTTCGCCTTGTTCGAGGACGCGGCCCCCGACCTCGCTACTGGCTGCGCGAATGAGGCGCGCAAGCTCAGCAATGGATATGTCATAAGACCGCAGTTTATTCGGATCTATTAGGACTTGATACTCTCGCTCAAACCCGCCGACGGACGCAATTTCCGCGACGCCTTCTACGCCGGAAAGCTCTAATTTGATGAACCAGTCCTGCAGACTTCGGAGGTCTGCCAGATCAGTATTCCCGCTCTTATCGACAAGGGCGTATTGATAAACCCATCCCACCCCCGTCGCGTCTGGACCTATTTGAGGCACAGCATTTTCGGGTAATTCAGATCCCAGTCGGGACAAGGCTTCGACAACGCGGGACCGGGCCCAATACGGATCGACGCTATCTTCAAAAATGACATAGACGAAACTGGTTCCGAACATGGATGAGCCTCGAACGTCCTTGGTCTTAGGCAAGCCGAGCAAGTTGGTCGACAAAGGATAAGTGACTAAATCCTCGACGATTTGAGGCGATTGTCCGGGAAACTCGGTTTTAATTATGACCTGTGTGTCCGTCAGATCCGGCACTGCATCCAGCGGCGTATTTTTAAGCGACAACCAACCGCCGATGGCTAATGTGATAGCAAGGACTAAAATTATCAATTGATTGGAGACGGACCATCCAATCAGACGGGCAATAGCGGATTTGGACGGATCTTTGCCAGCCAGATCATCGGGTTCAAAGGAGCTCATGGAGTTTTGCCTTCCATAGGATCAGGCCAGGCAATTTCATTGGCTATATCATTTGAATAAGGATTGGCTGGGAGCCCTTTCTCCTGAAGCCAAAGTCTGCCAGTCTTCATGTCGCTATAGAACACAAGTCCCTTGGAGTTGTAATGAGACGGCACGCCGAGCGTAAGCCAAGGATCGAGAGCGGTCATTAGGCTGGCGAGCTGGTTGACTAGAGCCTGACCTGATTTTGCCTCTTGCGCCGCGGAAATTGCCTGTTCCGCGTTCTTCAAGATTGGAGAAAGTCGAGACTCCTGAAAGCGGATTTCAAGATCATTTATAAGTTTTAGAGTTGGATCAAGAAAATATGGATCAATTTCATATCCGTCAATAATGGCTTCGTGAAAGTACAAAGCCGTGTCAACAATATGATCAATCTGACTTAATACGGACTCATTGATAGGTAAGTCTGAAAGGGGCGTATTCGGATCATAATCGAGGGATGTTCCCGAAACTTTAGAGAAACCGTCTCGAAGATTAGCTTCTGAATCAAGCATAAACTGACCACTTGCCACGACAGTTTCTCCGCTCTTTAGGCCTGAGAGAATTTCAGTGCGGCCGTTGGTTGTCCGTCCAACGCGGATCTCACGAGATTCAAATCGCCCGTCGCCCAAGGCGATGATGACATGTGCGCCGCGAGAGTCGTATAAAATAGCCTGTGTCGGAACGGCCATTTTTTCGCTCTTCATTGCGGACTCAGCGCTATCGAAAACAATATTGGCATATGCTCCCGGCCGCAGAACTCCTTCTGAATTGTCGACACTCAGGCGCACATCCGCAGTGCGAGTTTTGCTGTCAATTGTTGGGTAAATATAGTCAACCAGAGCTGACTGATTTGCCTCTGGCGCGCTTTCAAATTGTAAATCTGCCTCTTGGCCGACAGAAATTTGGGAGAGTTGTGACTCCGGGACAGACGCGACCACCCAAATTTTCTCGTAAGACTGAAGCCGCATGATAGGGTCGCCCGGTTTAATGTAATCTCCGTCCCTGACCATGAGCTCTGTTACAACTCCGGCGCTTTCGGAATAGATTGGAATTCTTTCTATGACTGCTTTTTCAGTTTCGACTCTCCGGATGAGGCTTTGCTGCATGCCTTTGGACTTTAGTCGTTGACGAACGGACTCTATGCGGCGTTCATTGCCGATTTGAAGTGACGCTAGAAAGTCTTTTTGCGCCGCTATCAAATCGGGTGCGTAAATGTAATAGAGGCGCTCCCCCCTTCGAACAATATCGCCTTCAGCTCTGACTGTTAAGTTGTCGATCCAACCTTCCAAACGAGAGGCGGCCATCGTTTCAAGGCGTGTATTAGGCTCTACTGTGCCAAAAGCCCGAAGAGAACTTGATAAGTCAAATGTTCCGACTTTTACGGTGCGGATACCCATCGTTTGAATCATTTCTGGGGAAACGGCGATGCCTCCACTATCAGAAGCTCCGCCGGAAACAGGGACGAGATCCATTCCGCAAATTGGGCAGGAACCGTCAGGATCTGAAGAAATATAGTGCGGATGCATAGGGCAAGTATATTGGCCTGTTTCTGCAGTAGACATTTCAGCCGAAGACATATCGGTTTTCCCGGCTTGCATGGCCGCGTGATCATGGGCCTTTTCATCCTGGCCGCCTTGGCAGGCTGTTAGTATGAGAGTGAGGCTGACAAGCAATTTATGTTTTAGGGTCATGACGGGGTCACCAATAAACTGTTCATAGTTGCGATAAGTTGATCGCGCTCGGTTTGTGCTTTGACGATTTCGGATCTCAACATGAGCACAGCGATTTCAGCATCCAATATGGAGGAATAATCACCCGCCCCTGACTCATAACTTATGAGTTGTGCCGCCTGCTTTTCCTCAATAGCCTTTATTTTCGCCTCAAAGATTTTAATATTTTCTTGTGAGGATTTTTGACGGGCATCATATCGCAGCCAGTCAGACTGAAGCTTTCTGGCAATAGATGTTCGACGCGCCATGGCCGCGTTTTTATCGGTTTTTGCGGCGCGCAAATTAGGTTCTTGGCGTTGCCCAGCCCAAAGAGGAATTGAAAAAGTGACACCTCCCGAGATCCAATCCTCTCCATCAAAGTTAGATCGCGGTCCTTGGCCAGACTCACGCTGTTGATAGGTAAGGTTTACGCCCCAATCAGGTTTGAAATCAGCTTCAGCTTTTTGAATTTCCGCGTCTGAAACATTGACGGCGAGATCCGCCAGACGAACTCCATGAAACTGTAAAGCATTGCCAGTCAGCGGAATTTTATTCAATTCGGGTAAAGGCGTATGGGGAATGACACCTAATAGATTTACCAATTCTGCATTGATTTCGGCTTCTTCTGTTGCGAGATCGGAGAGATTCGTCGAGACTTCCGACCTTTCGACATCAACTTGTGCCAGTCGAAAAAGCAGGGGCCGACCCGCATTGATTTCAATATCTATAATCTCAGCAAGTTCGTCATATTTAGCGGAACGCATCATTACGAGATTTCTGCGTTCCTCTATTGCCGTTTTGGCTATGAGCAAGGTGAGAACCTGTCCGCGCATTTTCGCATATTGCTGCTCGCGCTCTCCTTCCATAACAGCGGCGCTCCGAAGTGATTTTAGGGAATTGGCTTTGCGTTCATCCCGGCTTGGAAGAGCTTGTCGAATGCCCACAGCTTTATTGGACGGCAAATATTCTGAAAAAGAAGGGTCGAATAAAGGCACATTATTGATCTGTAGCGAAACAACTGGATCCGGAAGTCCGAGAGCGCCTTCGGCGCGAGAGCGTTCAGCCGTGGCCCCAAGTGAGAACGAGTCCAAAAGAGGGTGTTGCCAAAGTATATTTTCAACTTCTGCAAAACTCATGGGCACGGATTCGGCCGAAATTTTCGAAGAAGTTGCTGCGGAAATAATAGGGTCAGACACTGAAGAGATAAGGTCTACCTTATCATTTATTTCCTGTGCGGCCGCCGGATAGGATGTCGCCATAACAAGGCCTAGAGCTGTCACGGCAAGAGCGACTGAGGCTCTTGAAAGAGATCGATTTTGACGAACAACGCGTGTTAAACAGCCAAGGGCAGGCGAATGGCTTCGGGGGGTAATGTTTTGAGGGCGGATAGACATCCAGAAGTCTCCAATAAAAACAGATATAATTATCCCAAGCGCAGGCTTGAGACGTCAGGTCTGTCAGGAGATCAGATGTGAAGAATATCAGTTTTGTAGAGAGGTTTATCAACCGGAAGTGATTGTGGATCTAATGGAGGTCCGGTACTTGCCGGCAAATCTACATCTGCCCCGAATGGCAAGCGGGTTGTGACCGCCAATACAAAAATATCAATATTTGTATTGGTTGAAACGGCTGGAGTAATATCCTCCATTTCAACAGGAGACATAGTGCAATCGTCGCAGGAAGTGCAAAACTTTTCCGGTACTTCTTGTTGCGACAGGTCTGTGCCAGTCTTTGTCATAGAATGCGTAGCCACAGAATCATGACAAGCTGGCATTTCTGCAGCAGGAGCGCTGATGTTAATAGAGCTAGCTTTGGCATGGCCCGTAAAGCAGCATGCCAAAACAGGCGTCGCCATCAAAATGAACGCCGTGAAGATGCATATGACTGTCGAAATGACTCTCATACTTGTAACTTAGCGCAGATAGGTTAATAAAGCAAATACCCCTACAGGGCATTGTCAGTCACAATTCTGTGTAACCCCTTTTTTTGAAAGAACAAATGACAACCCACTCTGCAAAAACGATTAACCGATTGAAACGAATAGAAGGTCAAGTGCGCGGCATTATCAAAATGCTAGAGGAAGAACGCTATTGTATTGATGTTCTGACTCAGATGCAGGCGATTAAATCCGCTATGGCGCGGGCCGAAAGTGAGATTCTCAAGGACCATGCCGAGGGGTGTGTTAATATGGCTATTCAATCCGGTAACCCGGAAGCGCAACGTGAGAAAGTGGCGGAATTGGTCGACCTTTTTGATAAATTAAAACGCTAGGAACCACATGATGAAATTTAAACCAACCCTATTTATGTTTTCTGCCATGATTTGCCTTGTGACGGCCTCATCAAGTCTTGCTCATACGAAGGTTGAATCGGCAAGCTTGGAAGACGGTGGAGTTTATCAAACTGTTCCGGAAACATTTGATCTCGTATTTGCCCAAGATGTTGGCTTGGCTGCTTTGGAGTTGAAAAATGAACAGGGAGACGAAGTTTCACTTGAGTATAAGAAGCCTTCCTCAATGCAGGGGAGTTTCAAAGTCCCTTTACCGCGATTGACGAAAGGGGCCTATAGTTTATCTTGGCGAGCTATTTCTAAAGATGGCCATGTTTTAAAAGGGAAAGTCAACTTCAGAGTGTCGCCTTAATCCGTGCTTACAGCTCTTACGCTTCTCGCCAAATTTAGTCTCTATCTCGGAGCCCTTTTTTCTATAGGCGGACAAATTCATTCTGCCTTGGATATTTATTACAAAAAGCGAATTCTATATTTTGCTCTTTCAGCCGTTATAGTTGGTGCAAGCCTGAAACTGGGTCTTGCAAATGCACAGCTTGGAGGCGAGCTGTCGGCCTTTTTCAAATCAGACACTTTTAATTGGGTTTGGCAGTCAAATGGCGCGCAATTTTTAGCTTTCCTGATAGGGGCTTTGTCAGGTCTCTTCTCGGCCTGGATAAAACATAAATTGAGTCGCTATATAGGCATTGCCATATCGGTTTTATGTCTCTCGGCGGGATTTGCTCTTTCTGGACACACGCAATCTGTTGAGGACGCGCCTTTATTGCCGTTCTGGATTATACCCCATATTTTAATCGCGGGCTTTTGGGTTTTTGCCCCTATTTCTCTTTGGCCACATGCTTCCTTGCCCAACGTTGATGTGATGGTAAAAACAGAGCGGTTTAGCCGATTAGCCGTTTGGATGATTCCGATCCTGTTTGTCACTGGAATATACCTTCTTTGGCGTCTTAACCCGCAGATTTCAGACATTTGGACGACGTTTTACGGTCAATTACTTTTTGCGAAGTTTTCAATAGCTCTCGGGTTACTCGGATTGGGCGCTCTAAATAAACTACATGTGACGCGACTTTTGAAAATAGTCCCAGAAAAGGGCCGCGCGGCTTTGCGGCGCACATTGACAATAGAGGCGATATTATTTCTCGCTGTTATTCTTATTATATTACTCGCAACCACTCTAACAGGTCCTGGTGGTCACCATCATTAATTGGAACTTATTTTCGAGAACCTCATTATACCCTAGTAAGGTATAATTTGTGTAATCAGCTATAAGAGGCGTAATCATGAATCAGTCAAACAAAAGCAATTACGGGACGTTTTTTGCCATGATTGGTACATCTACGATTGTCATGTTCGGATTGATGTATCTCAATAGTTACGAGTTCAGCCATGTTCGATTTTCTGAAACGCGTAGTTATATGGCGATTTATATGGGAGCCTCGATGGCGATCATTATGCTCGGGTTTATGCTGGGCATGTATAGGAATAAAAAGGTAAATCTGGTAATTTTCGGAAGCTCTGCATTGATATTTGCTGCATCTCTATTTCTAGTTCGCAGTCAAACGACGGTGCAAGATCAAGCTTGGATGAAAGCCATGATCCCTCATCATTCCATTGCGATCCTGACGAGCGAAAGGGCTGAAATTGATGATGTGCGAGTGCGTGAACTGGCCAACAGCATCATCAAAGCTCAGCGCCGAGAAATTAAAGAAATGGAATGGCTAATCGATGACATCAAAGAGAACGGGAAAGCATCGAATCAAACCGAAGCAACTGCCCGTCCTGTACCTGAGTTTGAAGGTGAGATTTAAGATATAAGGGCGTTTTAAAAGGAGAGACAAATGAGTATTCCTGAAGAAATAGTCGTTGAAGAAAGTCACGAGGGTCGCAAGGCCGTCGTTTACCGAATGGTGATGGAAAAGCATATTTGCCCCTTCGGTCTCAAGACGGTCGATTTGCTCAAGCGCAAAGGGTTTGAGGTGGAAGACCACTGGCTTGAAACGCGCGAACAAACCGACGAATTCAAGGAAAAGCACGATGTGAAAACAACTCCGCAAACCTTTATTGGCGGGGAGCGCATTGGAGGGTTTGATGACCTGCGCGATTATTTTGGCTATGAGAAAAAAGATCCGGATGAGAAGTCTTACACACCAGTTTTGGTCGTGTTTGCGGTCGCTGCATTTCTCGCTATCGCCGCCAGTTGGGCCACGCTCGGCAATATCTTCACACTTCGATCTTTAGAATGGTTTATTGCCTTTTCCATGGGCATGCTCGCTATGTTGAAATTGCGAGATCTGGAGTCCTTTGCCAATATGTTTTTGGGTTATGATATTCTAGCCCGCCGGGCCGTGCGTTATGCTTATATTTATCCTTTTGGTGAAGCGTTTGCCGCTATTTTAATGGTGGCGGGCGGCGTGTTTGGCCTGATTGCTGCGCCAGTAGCTCTTTTTATCGGAACGATTGGTGCCGTCTCGGTCATTAAAGCCGTTTATATAGATAAGCGTGATCTCAAATGTGCTTGCGTCGGAGGAGGAGCCAACGTCCCGCTTGGTTTCATCTCCCTGTCCGAAAACCTTGCAATGATGGGAATGGGAATTTGGATGATTGTGAAAGCCATGATTTAATATTCAAAAAGGGGATACATATCTAAGTTTCACTAGAAAGGTGTGTGCTTTAAGTTATCAAAGAAACTCACCTCCTATAAACCTCCGGCAGCCACAAAAAAAAGCTGAGTTTCATAAACCATTGCGACCTTCGTTAAATCTGGCATAGCTTTAGCGAACGCAGGGTCACTGACAAATAGTCCACCTGTGTAAGTTCCGAAAGAGGGCATAATCAGACGGCTTTCGCTAATCGCGAAACAGGGCGCGGTGACGGAACCGGCGCGGGAGGAAATCTTCGCCTTGGGATGGTAATGCCCGCAAATATTAAATTGTCTCGGTTCCTCATAGGGGTGATGGGTCAGCAGAAATTTATTTTGTTGAACATGGTCCTCGCGCGAGCCCGAGACGGCGTCAGGAATATCAGGGTCGTGATTGCCCAATATCCAGGTGATTTCACACATCTCTTCTTTAAATGCGTTTAGACGCTCAGCCGATTTGGGGGAGAGCCGCGCAGAGGCGTCAATGTCGTGAAAACTATCTCCCAGAGCGATAATTTCGCGCGGCTTATATTCCTGCGCTACGGCCCACAATCTTTCAATTGTATCATGTGTGTCAAAGGCCGGAAGCATGGAGCGCCCAAAACGCCGAAGATAGCTCCCTTTCTCGAAATGCATATCCGCCACGAGCAAGGTTTTACTTTCAGGCAGGAACGCCACTTTGCGGGCGTCGATGACAATATCTCCGGCGCGGGTTCTAAGGGTTTGTTTGCTTGTCATCTAGATAATTTTTGACGGTCTCTAAACGTGAATTCGCAAGGCTATCATGGCTGGCCTGCTCTAATATGGCGAGTTTCGCATCGCCGATAACTGTCTCCTTGCCAAGTTGCATCATGGAGGGGATAGCCAGCGGAGAGGCGTGGGGTAATATCTTGTAATTAACATCGCCTTGGACGTCTGCAAGCCAATCGCGCAGTCTGTGCAGGTCAAGCAAATCGCGTTCCGCCTCTTCGCGGGCGATACGAAGCAAGATATGGTCGGGGTTATATTTGAGCAGAACATCGTAAATGAGGTCGGTGCTGAAGGTAACCTGTTTCATCGTGCGTTTGGCGCCGGGCAAACGTTGTTCTGTTAATCCGGCAATGGTCGCGATCTTGCGAAAGCTCCGTTTCACCATGGGCGCTTCTATCACCCAAGCCTGATATTCTTCATCCAGAATATCTTGGATCATAAGACTCTCGACCTCATTAACTGGTTCCATGGAAGTGATCGTGAGCGCGTAATCCGTTATGGAATAGGTCAGCGGTTTCAGTCCGCGCGTTTCCATACGGCGGGTCATCAGCAAACCCAATGCCATATTGACCTTACGGCCTTCGAAACTGTGAATGACAATGACATGGACGCCGCGGTCAAAAAAACCTTCGACCAATACGCCCTTGGATTTCGGCAATTGCGAAAATTCAGACTGTAGGCGCAGCCAGCTTTGGATCTGGTCGGGAAGGTCCTGCCACAGTTTCGGATCAGACAAGGTGCGGCGAACGCCCTTGGCAAGAAATGTCGAAAGAGGCATCATGCCGCCCGCATAAGCTGGAACTTTGGGCGGCAGGCGTTTAGGGGCCGGACTGGCTTCGAGCGCCATATCGCGCACGCCGTGATAGCGCAAAACCTCGCCCGCAAAAATAAATCTGTCGCCCGGGGTGAGCCCCATGACAAAGCGCTCTTCGATCTCGCCGATATTGCGCCCTCTTTTGGATTTGACATTGGGAAAGCGGCGAACTTTTAATTTTGCGTATTCGACAATTGTGCCGATATTCATTCTATGGCGACGGGCTTGTTGAACGCTCGAAATCTGATAGCCGCGGGATGTAGATGTCAGACGCGCAAAACGGTCGTATGCCTGTAGCGCGTAGCCGCCATCCTCAGCAAAACCCACAAGAAGATCGAAGTCGGATTTGGATAAATTACGATAGGGCCAGGCGCTCCTGATTTCGTTCAGGGTTTGCCGTTTTTTAAATTTCCCGGCGCAGGCGCGGTTCACAATATATTGCACCGCGACGTCCATAGCGCCTTCGGTAAAGTCTTCACCGTCGCGTTGTCCCAGTCGGATCGCGTTAATCGCAACGGCGCATTCGACAGCTTCGAGCGGATTGCACGGCACGAGAACGGCATTGGAAGGCTCATCCATTCGGTGGTTTGACCGTCCGATACGCTGCAAGAGCCGGCTGACGCCTTTGGGCGCGCCGACCTGCAAAATTAAATCGACATCGCCCCAATCAATCCCCATCTCCAAAGCAGAGGTCGACACCACGGCGCGGATATGTCCGGAAGCAATCGACGCTTCCGTCATCTGTCGCCGTTCGCGCGAAAGCGACCCGTGATATAACCCTATCGGCAAATTGCCGGTATTTACTTTCCATAATTCCTGAAACAAAAGCTCCGTTTGCGCGCGGGTATTGACGAAAATTATCGCGCTCTTCGCTGTCTGGATGGCCGCGTAAATATCTTTGACGGCAAAGCGCGGATTATGCCCGCCAAGAGGATAGCGCGTCTCTGGCGTCATGATTTCCAAAACGGACGGCGCGCTGCCGGTGACTTCAATGATTTTCGCCGGGGACCCGGTTGGCCCCAACCATTTTCCCGCTGAGTCCGCATCTGCAATCGTGGCGGAAAGACCAAAGCGAATATGGTCGGGCGCGAGGCTTTTTAAACGCGCCAAAGCCAAAGCAGTAAAGTCACCGCGTTTATTCGTGGCGAAGCTATGGAGCTCGTCAATAATTACAGTTTTCAATTCTGAAAAATATTCCGCCGCATCCGGATAGGATAAAAGCAGCATGAGGCTTTCCGGCGTTGTCAGCAATATATCCGGCGGCGACTTCCGCTGTTTCGCCCGTTGATATTGTTTTGTGTCACCGGTTCGGACGCCGATTTTAATTGGCAGATTCATTTCCGCGACAGGTCGGTTTAGATTGCGCTGAATGTCGTTGGTAAGCGCCCTTAGCGGGGAAATATAAAGTGTATGAAGCCTGGGTTTTGCCTCAACTTCTTTGACGGCCAAGTTAATAAGGCTAGGGAGGAAACCGGCCAGAGTTTTCCCGCCGCCCGTGGGCGCAATCAATAATGTATCTTCGCGCCGGGAAAATGCGTCAATCATGTCGCGTTGATAATCGCGAATATGCCAATTTTGTTCTGTAAACCATTTTTCAAATTTTACGGGAACGTCTTGCATACTCATTCGCTATATAAATTCAGATTAGGCGCTATATAAATTCAGATCAGGGAAGCAGATAGATTACATATGGGAAACGCCTCAGCCGAACAATGGATGCAGGTTCGCGAGGCGGGCCTATATTGCGCCCCCGCAAATGCCTATATTGACCCGCATGACGCTGTCGAGCGGGCGATTATTACGCATGGTCATGCCGATCATGCGCGCTCAGGTCACGGGGAGATTTTTGCGACAGTCGAGACAACCGCAATCATGCACACCCGTTATTATATTGAAGGGGAGACGCAGGAGACAGCGCTCACCTACGGCCAGAAACACGATCTCGGAAATGGGGTCACCTTATGGTTTGCCAGCGCCGGACATATTCTCGGTTCTGCGCAGGCCGTGCTTGAATATAATGGCACGCGGGTCGTCGCCGCCGGGGACTATAAACGTCACCCTGATCCCACCTGCGCGCCGTTTGAGGTTGTGCCTTGCGATGTCTTTATTACAGAAGCTACCTTTGCCCTTCCCGTATTTCAGCACCCCCCGCTTGAGGTCGAAGTTGAAAAACTGATGCGCTCTATGCGGGCGCTTCCACATCGCACCCATATCGTTGGCGTTTATGCGCTCGGCAAATGCCAGCGTGTTATGAAAGCCTTGCGTCAGGCCGGTTATGAAGAGCCGTTCTATCTGCACGGCGCGCTTAAAAGACTGACGGAGCTATATGAAAGCTACGGTCAGGACTTTGGCGAATGGATTTTGGTCAGCGATATTCCGCGCGCAGATAAACATGTGTTTCAAGGAAAAATTGTTCTGTGCCCTCCGGCTCAAATCAATGATCGATGGTCGCGCCGTTTTGCGGATCCGCTTCCGACGGTCGCGAGCGGATGGATGCAAATCCGCGCACGCGCCCGTCAGAAGCGCGCTGAAATGGCGCTCGTCGTGTCCGACCATGCCGATTGGGGGGATCTCATCCGCACCTGCGAAGAAACCAAAGCACCGGATGTCTGGATTACCCATGGCCGGGTTGAGGCCTTGGAG
Organism: Litorimonas sp.; assembly: GCA_029936425.1. Taxonomy (GTDB): domain Bacteria; phylum Pseudomonadota; class Alphaproteobacteria; order Caulobacterales; family Maricaulaceae; genus Litorimonas. Next base: position 242,949 of record JAPYSU010000002.1, on the reverse strand, counting down.
TATGAGCTAAAAAAACGCGGCATTCGCGCCAAGGCCCTGAATCTTATTGGCCGGGATGAGAGCGTGGAATAATGGAGCGTTTTTCGGAATTATTGGATGATCTCTATTTTACCAATTCCAATTTGGCGAAAGAGATAATTTTAACAAACTATCTGCGCAAGACGCCTGACCCGGATCGCGGATGGGCTCTGGCCGCAATCGCCGGAACCCTGTCCTTCGATCTTTTCAAACGCAATCTTATCAAAACATTGATGATGGAGCGGATGGATCCGTACTTGTTTGATATGTCACGTGATTATGTCGGCGAAATGAGCGAGACAGTTGCTCTGGCTTGGCCGCAATCGCCCGAGCCTGTTCGCCTGAACCGCCTGCCGGATTTGCATGAGGTGATAGAAGAGTTCAAATCACGCGACAAAGCGGGCATACGGGAATATCTAATTACTCTATTGGATAATATGGCGCCGGCGCAGCGCTGGGCGCTTTTAAAATTGGGGACGCGGGGCTTGCGCATCGGCATGTCAGCGCGGTCCGTAAAATTGACCTTGGCCAAAATGAAAGGCGTCGACATTGATGTTATTGAATCGATCTGGCACGGACTAACGCCTCCTTATACGGAGCTCTTCGCGTGGCTGGAAGGTAAAGCCGAGCTTCCCGATATGAGCGATGTGGTGACGTTTTCGCCGGTGATGCTGGCCCACCCCATTGATGAAGAGAAGGACCTCGCGGCGATCAAGCCGGAGTCCCATATTGCCGAGTGGAAATGGGATGGAATTCGCGTTCAAATCTCCAGCAATGGGAAAGAGACAAAAATATTTTCCCGCAAAGGCGAAGATATATCTCGATCCTTTCCTGATCTCGCCGAGGCGGTTGATTTCGAAGGGGTGATCGACGGCGAACTCATCGTGAAACCAGACGGCGAAGTGGGGTCCTTTAATGACCTCCAAAAACGGCTGAATAAAAAGAAACCCGCCAAAAACCTTATGTCGAGATTACCCGCTCATGTTATCGCTTATGATATTATTGAATGGGAGGGTGAAACCCTGCGCGCTTTGCCCCTGTCGCAACGCCGTAAAAAACTGATCCGTGCGCTCGAACTGCACTCAGAAGGTCGTTTTGAAGTTTCGAAAACCTTGGACTTTTCCAGCACAGAGGACCTGCGCGCCCTTCGGGAGAAAGCGGCTCGCACGGGCGGCCTAATTGAAGGATTGATGATCAAGAGCCTTTCATCGACTTATGTTTCGGGACGCCCCAAACATGCTTGGTATAAATGGAAACGCGATCCCTTTCTGCTTGATGCAGTGCTTATGTATGCGCGGCGAGGAACAGGGAAACGGTCTTCCTTTTATTCTGATTACACATTTGGGTTATGGAACGATGACGGCGCGATTCTTCCTGTTGGGAAAGCCTATTTTGGCTTCACGGATGAAGAGCTTAAACTCATAGACAATTGGATACGCAGCCACAAACTGGCGCGGTTTGGGCCCGTTCAGGAGGTTGAAAAAGAATTGGTGTTCGAAGTCGCCTTTGACGCCGTGCAAGAAAGCAAGCGCCATAAATCTGGATACGCCCTGCGTTTTCCCCGGATCAACAGAATTCGCTGGGACAAACCCGCAGCAGAAGCCGACAGACTTGAAAGCCTTGCGAGATTAGTCGGAACGTAAAAGTCACAAGTGGTTTCAAATCAAATAAATTGATTTGTCCAAACCGAGATACCCAATGAAAGTATATTCATCCCCAATTTTTCGGGGATTTTCAAAATGCAAGAGTATCTAAATCGAGGTTTGGTGACTTTATTTTCAATAATCATTTCACCAAAACTCCCCTTGATGGTCTCTTAGCAAACTTTCTCTATTCGTTCGGGTGAAGAAGTCTTGAACCAGTGGGGTAGGTCAAATTAGCAGGATCAGACTCATATTTCCCGTCTAGAGAGGCGATGCCGCTGTCGATGATGTTTTCGTCATAGACATAGTCGGCGCGCAACAGATTATGATAGAGACCCCGAGGATTTAAATCCCGAATTTCCTTGAAAGGCCAAGCCTGCAAATTATAGGCATATTGAGCCTGATAAAGTATCGCGTCTTTCAGACTCTGGCTTTTTGGCGTTTCATAATCCCAAATATTTATTCCGACACATTCTGCGACATCTGCAGCGTCAAAAAAAGCATTCAATGTATAAGCGGTATAATGAAAAGGGCGCGTTCGCTTGAGTTCCAGAGGCAATTGGCCTTTCTTGTTTATCTGACCGGGAATGCGGGATGATTTTATGCCATCGGCAAAGAATTTCACGGCCTTCATATCACCGGCAAAGGCCGAAAAGGCCATGAGCTGGGCATCGTAATAGACGCCGTGATTATTTGTGGCCGCGCGTTCTTCTTTTCCATTATCGCTAGTAAGCATCCAGAGGGCATATTCTGAAAACCATTCTTTCAGGGCGTCAATTTCCTGCGAGGTGAGGGTCCCGGCATGATTTAACAGGCCGATAGAGTCGATAACTTTCACAAAGCCGTAACTGTCGATTATTCCAATTCCGCGTCCATCTGTTTTTCCAGGAATGGCCTGCGCGAAATTCAAATTGGGATTCATACGGGTGGAGGGATTCAGAAACCAGGCTTTAACAAGTTTTGCCGCATGTTCGGCATAAGCTTTATTGCCGGTGAAATAAGCTGCGAGCGACAGAGTTTCTACATCATCCATGAAATTACTGATTTGGACCTTATCAAATGAGTCGTCATAGCGCTCGGGATTGGTTTCGCCGTCTTTGCGTTTATACGGCAATCCGTCCTTTTTTTTAGGGTCGGGCCACCAATACGGCCCAATACTGTAATAATCATGCTTGTTCCCCGAGGGGGGCGTTTTGGTTTTGTGCATGACGGAATAAGGACCCTTTTCGAGAGCCGCGTCCGCCTCTTTCATCAGGGCGTCAAAAGCGGGCTTCAAAGTTTTATTCCCATTGGCGATTTTTTCGCGGGTGAAAGCTAAATCACGTGCATCCCAAATGAAAAGAACCGGTGTCTCGGAGGATGTCGATGAGCAGGTCTTCGAAATGTCAGGATCTGTCTTAGTTGTTTCAGATTGTGCCATAGCCGAGCTTGCCAGAGCACTTAGAAAGAGAGATAAAATAAGCGGTTTCATAAATTCTCCATAAAAAAGGCCGGGTTTGACTCGCGTCGCTCCCGGCCCGATGGCTAGTCCCTAGGGGAGAGACTAGAAGCGTGCGCGTAATCCGGCGAAGAAACGACGGCCGGAATAATCAGCTTGAGCCAAGCTGTCGCGAGTAGGGCGGAAGAAGAGATTTGGCTCATCTGTCAGGTTCAGGGCAGAAAACCGAACCTGGAGATTATCCGTCACATCGTAAGAGGCAGAAAAGTCAATGAATTCCTGAGAATTCGTAAAGCGGTTCTGGCTCGTCCGGAAAGGTTTGAAATAAGGTGTCCGACCCTTATAGGCCACACGAATGGTAATGTCGTCGTTTTCCCAATATCCCGTAATATTACCTGTATGCTCTGAATATCCTGGAATATTCGCAGGTTCGGTAAGTGGAGCAACCGGAATACCGCGTGCCAGAGCCGGATCAGGGAAATTGAAATCTGAAGCGGCGTAGTTATACCCAGCTTGGAAGCCAAAACCGCTCAGGAAGCCTGGCAAGCTGTTGAATTTGTGATTCACACTCAACTCCAGACCAAAAAGAGAACTGTCTTCGTCTGAATTGACTGGCCGGCTGATCAAGACGTCCGTTGGCGTTCCATCAAGGACAAGTGAAATAGTCTGTAACTGATTTTCGCGTCCGGTCTGAAGCGTCTTGTAATAGACCGCCGCAGAGAAGGCAGTATCATCAGATTTATACCACTCATAGGAAATATCGAAGTTGGTCGACTCCAGTGGCTCCAGGAAGGGATTGCCCGAGGCACTAACAGCATCTTCAAACTCGGTGAATTCGTCACCATCATTTACATCAAGAGCGGCTGACATATCCCGTACATCCGGACGAGCAATAGCTCGATAGGCGGCAAATCTTAGCAACATGTCTTCCTGAACTTCAAAAATCAGATTTGCACTCGGAAGGATGTTGGTGAAACTGTTTGATTCTACGCCGCCCGTCGCATCATCATTGGCGACGAACATGGTTTCCATCGTCATAGGGTCGATAACTGTATTGAAAGAGTTTCTGACACCCAGTGAATCAATTTCGGTCTGAACCGCTCGAATACCTAAGTTACCATAGATAGGCAGACCTACAGCTTCGCCTGCAAAATCAGCCATCGCGTAAATTGCGTAGGTGACTTCATCTACGTCAGAGTCATTTGTATCCAGGGTTGAGCCATCAGGCAGGCCTGCATCCCGACTACCTGTTAATGCGACAAAGAGTTCTTCAGGTCTCCAAGTTGCCCAGGTGTTATCTCCCAGTCCGGCGCCAGCTTCCGCGCCCTCAAACAAGTCCTCGACCGGGAAACTATCGCGGCGGGCTGCAATAACTTCCGCGCTGTCATAGCCGTTCAGATCTGAAATAGTCGTGTCTATACCGTCGTCATTTATACGTTTCCGGTCTGCAAAACGGACTCCGGTTTTCAGATTGGTGAAAAAGCCGCTGCTCAATTCGTAATCTGCGTCCAGACGGAAGGCGAGAACGTCCTCATCATTGGTTTCCAACCGGCGGCGGGCGCGAGCCCCATTGTCATATATATCGTGATTGTTCAGATCAAAGGTTAGGCCCGTATCCTCTTCAACATCGGAGACATCATCGAGCGTAAAGCTTGGTATGGTCGCGTTCCGGGCATCTGCCATGAATGTCACACGGTCACTTGTGCGGATACGCATATCCAGTTCGTCCTGATCCCGGGTTGTTTTGGAATAACCGACATCTGCCGCCACGGTCAGGCGATCGCCGGACCATTCAACATTTGCGCCCAATCCGAGATACTCTTCAACACGATTGCGCCAGACAGACTGATTCTCGATCCGGGTTTCGCCGGTCCAGGCCTCCAAAGCACCTGTTGGTGATATTGAAAGAGGCACGATATCCCGACGACCATCGGCGATTACCAGATTGTGGCGAAGTTCGAGGTCGTCACGATTGGACCATTGCGCGTCCAGATTAATATCCCAGGCCGGATTTGGTTGCCATTGGACATTGGCCATGATGGAATCCCGATCCGCCTGGGTTTGCATGGCGCGCAAAATATATTGGTTGGACGCGAAATAAAGCGGAGAGGGACCGGCTATTTCGCCAGTCGTGTTGCCGTTTCTGTAACGGCAATTATTGGTATTTGTGTTGCCGTCAGTCCGTTCTTCTCCCTCAATTGTTGTACAGGGATTATAAGTTGAGCTGGAGGTATAGATATCTTCGGCGGCCGTATCGCGGCGTATTTGCCCGCCAATTGCGATACCAATATCGCCTGCGCCGGTTTCAAACTGGTCAACATAGGACCCCGTCAGCCGTTTGGCGAAGGGCTCACCGTCATCCACGCGATCCTCATACTCGCTATAGCCCAACTGTCCACGCAATTGCAGGCGTTTCTTGTTGTAATCCAAAGGACGAAGGGTCTGCAATTCGATGATGCCGGAGATACCGCCTTCAATGAAATTGGCTTGTTGGGATTTGAAAACCTGAGCCCCACTAACAAGCTCAGACGGGAACTGACCGAAATTCACGTCTCGTCCATCAGATCCAGTGGTGATCTCGCGACCGTTCATTGTGGATGAGCCGAGAAAGGCGCCGAGACCCCGAATTGAGAGTTCCGAAGCCCCGCCTTTGAAGCGATCAGAGGTCACGCCTGTAATACGTTCCAGAGATTCAGCAATGGATAGATCCGGTAGGTCACCAATCTCGCCTCCGATAAGAGCATCGGAAATAGCAGTCGTGTTTTTCTTAACTTCTAACGATTGTTCAAAGGTTCTCTGAATTTCACCGGTGGCAACGATTTCATCTGGCTCTGTCTCAATCGGCTCATCCTGAGCAAAAGCTTGAGTGCTGAGGCCAATCGAGAGTATTGAACTTATGAGTAAAGAGCTTCTGAGCGTAGTGAATGTTGACATATTTATCCCCTTGTTAAGCATTTTGGTTATATAGGGCAGTATATTGGTCTGACCTTTTCAGTGGAAGGTCACCAAGTTAATTAGATATGTCAATATATATATCTTACCAATTGTGAATTATTTGCATAAATTAGGCTTATTTTCTAATTCTGTCGCTTATTTGCAACAGATTAGTCCTTAATAAGGCGAAAAAATTATGATTCCTCGCCTTATTGGTCAGGCCAAACTATCCAATTTTTGTCTGGTCGATGTGATCCATATCATCAAAAACCTGATTCTCGCCCCCCATAGACCAAATAAATGTATAGGACGAGGTCCCGGCTCCGCAATGCATGGACCAGATCGGGGAAAGGGCAACCTCGCCAGCTTTCATGATCATCGGGCGCATATTGTCAGCTTCTCCCATAAAATGGAAAATGCGTTGATCTTCTGGTAAGTCAAAATACATATAAAATTCTGAGCGTCTTTTATGAGTATGAGGCGGGAAGGTATTCCACACGTTTCCGCTCTCAAGAATAGTAAAGCCCATGACAATCTGACAGGTTGTTACGATGGAAGGGTGAATGGGCTGGAAAATGATCCGTTTGTTACTGGTTTCCTGAGAGCCCATTTTTATCTGGTTGGCTTGAGACTTTTTGATGTGCTGGGTCTCATAACGAAGATGGGCCGGATAACTGACAAAATAGAACTTCGCCGGTTTTTTGCCATCCACACTTGAAAACTTTATTCCTTTGGATTCCCGACCGATGTAGAGACTGTCGAGATTCTCCATATCATAGGATTTGCCGTCCACCTCAATGGCGCCGTGGCCACCAATATTAATGACTCCGACCTCACGGCGCTGAGCAAAGTAGTCGCTCGCTAAATCTTTATGGGTCGGGATTTCCAGGGTTTTCGAAACAGGGACGGCAGACCCTATCACGCCCCTATCAATGTCGGAATATACCAAGGGGACTTCATCCGGAGTCCAGAGCGTGCTGACAACAAATGTGTCCCGAAGCTCTTTATTGGTCATTGTTTTATAGCGCACAATGTCAGCTGAATAACGAATTTCCATTTTGGTCTCCATTTCCATCAGTAAATAGACGGCGTTTTGAGTTAGGGGTAAGTTTTATTAAGTCTTGCCTGAGTTTCTTCGAGCCACTCCGTAAAAGCCTGTTTTGTTTTCAATCCGCCTTTTTCCTGTTCCCAGGCGGCGGCTGTGAAATAGTCCGGCGCGACAGAGGGTTTGAAGACAATATAGTCATCATCCTCATCTGCTCCGGCTAAAGTGATATCTTCTGCGCGATAGAATAGCGCAAGACCGAGAGAATCGGGGACGAGACTTTGGACGCCGTAGCGAGCTTTATATCGCCACGCCCCCGTGTCTTCTGAGATAATAGAACTTGTGTTCGGGTGGATTATAAGCCCGGCTGCGTAAGGCAAGACGCAGCTATTTTGGACATTGATACGAGACAGGCGTTGACCTGCCTGAATGGAATAAGTGGCCGAGACATCATTTTCGCAAGCTTCTGACTGGGTGTGTGTTACGCGAATACTGGCTTGGGTGAGAGAATCTTTAATGATTTCTGCAGAATAGCTCTCGGCTTTACCGATTTGGCGAACGGTCTCGTTTTCATAAACGCCTAACCCTCCCGCTCCGAGAGAGTTATTGACCTTGAGAATATCCATCCCCCAATCAGACATTTCATGGTAATCCTCTCCGCGTCCGACACTTTTTAATATAAGGCCGTCTGTTTTTTTTCCGAAAATATCCAGAGCGTTACGATTGTCCAGATAGAGACGAAATCCAACCTTGTCTGACTCCCAGCCAGGTCCTTCATAGGTCACCAGTTTGTCGCCTTGCTTGAAACCGGGAGGGGTTTGCAATTTTGCGACGCTCTGTCCGTCTTGGGTCAAATCACCAATATCCGCCGCTACGCGGTCAGTTTGAAGAATTTTCTCTTCAGGGTCAGGCGTTTGCGCGCAAGCGGCAAGAACTGTAAGTGACATCATTAATAAAGGTCGTTTCAAAGCTATCATGAGCCAGTCTTCCCGAGTTAGAATATATTCCAGTGACAGACCTAACCGAGATTTCTGCATGTTGCAATGAAATCTGTTTGACCAATACAGTTTGTCGTGTCAGTGATATATGACCAATTAAAAAACAATTTTGGGGAAGCTTATGTTCTGGCGGGGAGTCACAACTACTTTTTTACTATGCACAGCTGCGGCCTTTACGCTTTCCGCCTGTTCGACAGCAAGCCCAGAAAACAACAGAGAGCTTGAGCCTTTTGATTCGTCCAGTGAGCCTCAAACGTCGGAAATTTTCTCAACAGACTCTATTATTGAAACATCCAATGCTGTTGCGGACTGGCAAATAGAACATATGACGGGCTTTGAGCCTTTTGTTCCGAGTTTTCAGGAACGTAGCTTGGAAAAGCGCGGATGGATTCAAGGAGCCTTCCTCAAAGGATTGGCGGACTGGGCGGTGGAAACCGATAATGAAGTTTATCTTGAATTTCTGAAAAATTATGGCGCGGCGCAGAATTATCAACTCGGTGATCGCGATTACCACGCGGATGACCATGTGGTTGGACAATATTATCTCCGGCTTTATGATTATTACGATAACCCGGAAATGTATAAGCCCACTCAGGACGTTCTGGATCGGATCATCGCAAACCCATCAACTGTCTCCCTTGAATTCGAGCCTGATGGTACGGAAGAGGGGTATTATAAGGAATGTCTCAAAAGATGGTGCTGGGCAGATGCGCTTTTCATGTCACCGCCAGTCTTTACGAAATTGAGTAAAGTTACGGGCGATCCAAAATATCTGGAGTTTTCCGATAAAGAGTTCTGGGCGACGACAGATTATCTTTTTGACGAAGAAGCCGATTTATTTTTGCGAGACAGCCGATTTTTTGAGCGCCGCGAAGAGACGGGTGAGAAAATATTCTGGAGTCGAGGCAATGGCTGGGTTTTCGCCGGCCTTACGGATATTCTTGATGATCTGCCCGCAGATCATCCTTCCCGCTCCCGATATCTCGACCTTTACAGGGATATGGCGGAGAAACTTATCACCGTTCAGGCCGATGACGGATTTTGGCCCGTTTCCCTTGAGGCAGGTTCAAGCTATCCTGTTCCAGAAAGCAGCGGGACCGCCTTCTTTGTGGCGGGATTAGCTTGGGGCGTGGCAAATGGAGTCTTGGAAGACGAAATATATTTACCCTCCATCCGTAAAGGCTGGATGGCTCTAGAGGGTGCCGTTACTGAAGACGGAATGATTGGCTGGGTCCAACAGGTCGGATATGCCCCAGATAAGGTCTCTGCCGACGAAACACAGTTCTATGGTGCGGGGGCTATGCTCCTGGCCGGAGAAGGGATGCTCACGCTTTCTGAAATGGGACTGTTGCAATGACTTCTTTAACCAGACGGAATTGCACGGCCGGATTGATGGCTTCACTGGGCTTAAGTGGTCTGGGGCTTACCGGATGTAAAAATATTTCCGGTGAGGGTGAACGTCTCAAATTGGCGCATTCTCTGAACCAAACGCATCCCGTTCATATTGCCATGGAATTTATGGGAGAGCGGCTCAGCGAGTTATCCTCAGGGAAAATGGGCTTGGATATTTATCCAAATGGACAGCTGGGAAGTGAGAGGCAGTTAATTGAGCTACTTCAAATCGGAGCTGTCTCCATGACGAAAGTCTCTACCATTTCCATGGAAGGATTTTCGCCCGCCATGAAATTGTTTTCAATTCCCTATCTGTTCGAAGACAGCGAACATTTTTGGCGCGTTCTGAACGGTGATGTCGGAGAGACTCTTTTAAACAGTTTGCGGGACGTAAAACTTCAGGGGCTTGCCTATTATGATGCGGGGAGCCGGAGTTTTTATACGACAAAATTTCCGGTTGAGTCACCTGCCAGTATAGATTCGAAAAAAATTCGGGTGATGTCCAGCCGGACTTCGATTCAAATGATAGAAGCGATGGGAGGGGCGGCCACACCGATTTCCTGGGGAGAGCTTTATTCCGCTCTTCAACAAGGTATTGTCGATGGAGCGGAAAACAATCTGCCGTCCTATTACCTTTCAAAACATTACGAGACGGCAAAATATCTGACTTTGGATGAACATACTTCGGTCCCGGATCTGGTGATAATGTCTCGTCGGGTTTTTGATAACTTGTCCGAACAAGAGCGTAGCTGGCTGCGCCAAGCCATGGACGAATCTGTCATTTACGAGAGGAAATTGTGGGCGGAAGCATCCGAAGAAGCTTTGCAAAAAGTAAAGGAGGCGGGTGTCGAGGTAATCTATCCTGACAAAGCCCCTTTTCGCGAGGCGGTAAAAGGTATCAAAGCCGATTTTGCCAAGACCGAGCTTGGCCCCCTTATTGAGAAAGTAGATGCTCTGAGGGCAAATCCATGAGTCGGTTTATTAGAATTCTGGATATTGGCTTGCGCTGGTTTTTGGTTGCACTTGCCATCTTCATGATTGTCACGGTTACCTGGCAGGTTGTCTCGCGGTATGTCTTGCGCGCTCCGAGCTCGTTGACAGAAGAGATTGCCCGTTTTCAGCTCATCTGGCTTGGTTTGTTGGGTGCGGTTTATACATTCCGCAATCGGATGCATGTTGGAATTGATATTCTGATAACGCCTCTGGAAGGAAAGAGGCGTCTGGCGGCAGAGCTTTTCGCACTCATATCCTGTCTGGTTTTTGCAATTTTAATTCTAATTTATGGCGGCGGTCGCCTGGTGTCTTTGACATATGAATTAAATCAAACCTCGGCCGCTCTGGGCATAAAAATGTCTTATGTCTATTCTATCCTTCCCATAAGCGGCGTTCTGATGTCGATCTACGCCATCAGCTATATTGGCGACGTTATTTTCAAGGGCGAAATTCACAAGCCCAGTGAAGTTATTCCGTCCGGGCTCCCTTCTGCTGCAAATGAGGGGAAATAGTCATGTTGCTTTCCATACTCGTTCTTTTGGGGCTTTTCTTCCTTTTGGTCATGCTCGGCGTTCCAATTGCCGTCAGTATCGCATTGGCCTCGGTTTCTACCTTGATGCTGACCATGCCGTTCGATCCGGCAGTGACAACAATGGCGCAACGTCTTGCAGGGGGGCTGGATAGTTTCACCTTGCTGGCGATTCCATTTTTCGTGATTTCCGGATATTTGATGGGGCGGGGCGGTATTGCCAAACGATTGATTGAAGCCGCCAAAGCCATTGTCGGCACTTTGCCAGGCGGACTGGCCTTGGTGAATACGCTTTCCTGTATGCTGTTTGGGTCAATCTCCGGATCCGCTGTCGCGGCGACATCTGCAATTGGGACTTTCATGATCCCGACTATGGAAAAAGAAGGATATGACAAGAACTTCAGTACCGCGGTCACGGTCACGGGATCTATTCTCGGATTGCTCATCCCGCCGAGTAATGTGCTCATTGTCTATGCGGTTGCCGCCGGGAGCGTGTCTATCGCGGCGTTGTTCATGGCGGGATATCTCCCCGGAATTCTTGCTGGGCTGGCGCTTATGGTGGTTGCGGCGGGATATGCCAAACGCGAGAATTATCCGCGGGCAGCTCGTCTTCCAATGCGAGTTGCCGCCAAAAAGCTTTTTGAAGCGGGTCCGAGTATTTTAATGATCCTGATTGTGGTCGGGGGAATTATTGCCGGTATTTTTACGGCGACCGAAGCCAGTGCTATCGCCGTGATTTATTCGCTCGCGCTTTCGCTCTTCTATCGCGAAATAAAGCTCAAGGACCTTCCGGATATCTTTCTGAAGTCAATCGAGACCACCGCTATGGTTCTGTTATTGATCGGGGTGTCAACGGGTATGGCGTGGGTTCTGGCGTATGAAAATATTCCGCAGGCGATTAGCGATGCTTTGCTGATGATAAGTGATAACCCGATAATCATTCTGCTACTCATCAATATAATCTTGCTTGTTGTGGGGGCTTTTCTGGATATCACACCAGCCATTCTTATCTTTACGCCAATCTTTCTGCCTGTTGCGGTAGAGCTAGGCATGTCTCCACTTCACTTTGGCATAATGCTGGTCCTAAATCTCTCTATCGGGCTTTGTACGCCTCCGGTCGGGAGCGTTCTTTTTGTAGGATGCGCCGTCGCCGGAACCACAATTCAGCGGCTGATCAAGCCGCTTGTTATGCTTTATGCCGCGCTCATCGTCGCGCTTCTTCTGGTAACTTACGTGCCGTTTTTGAGTGAAGGTTTGCCTCGCGCTTTCGGCCTTATCCAATAAGTATTGTTCATTATGACCTCTAAAATCTCATTTGACCTGACAGGTAAAACAGCCGTTGTCACCGGAGCCAGCCGCGGTATAGGGCAGGCCATTGCGGTTGGCCTGGCGGAGGCAGGAGCTGATATAATCTGCATCGCTTCAACCGCGCAAAATGCCCTTGATACAAAAGAGCAAATTGAAGAGCGAGGCCGCAAAGCTTTTGTTGTGGGATGTGATCAATCGTCATCAGAGGCGGTTGCGACCGCTATAAAAGACATATTCAGTCTTGTGAGCCAGGTTGATATTCTGGTCAATAATGCCGGGACAATTCGGCGAAGTCCGGCTCGTGAATATTCCGATGAAGACTGGTCCGCCGTTTTGGATACCAATCTGACAGGTGTTTTTCAGTTTTGTCGGGGGATAGGCGGCCGAATGATAGATCAGGGTCACGGAAAGATTATCAACATCGCTTCGTTGCTTAGCTTTCAGGGGGGCATTACTGTTCCGGCTTACGCGGCAAGTAAGGGAGGGGTTTCGCAGCTAACAAAAGCTCTGGCAAATGAGTGGGCACCCAAAAATGTTCAGGTTAATGCCATCGCTCCGGGCTATATTGCGACTGATAATACAGCAGCTCTTCGGGCGGATGAAGAACGAAATAGCGCGATTTTGGCAAGAATTCCTACCGGGCGATGGGGCGATCCCGAGGATATCGCTGGGGCCGCACTCTTTCTGGCGTCATCTGCGTCCAGCTATGTCAACGGACATATTTTAACTGTCGATGGCGGATGGATGGCTCGATAGTCCTGCAACCCGGAAAAAATCGAGAGCAGTCTAGCCCGTATTCATAAGTTTGGAATAGCGCTGGCGATCTTTGGACATGCGACGTTTTACTTCTTCTACGGCTTCAATTTCTGTCGCCTTAAACATTGTATCGATGACGCGCGATAGATGACTTCGCATGGCCGCTCGAGCGAGAGCCGGATCATTCGCTTCAAGGGCGTCAAAGATTGCGAGATGTTCGTCAATGCGAGGTTTCACCCCTTCCAGACGCACTGTTTTATACATGGTTTTGGTCAGCTCTGATTTTTCACGAAGATTCCACAAATCCTCTATAATTGTTTCAATTGCAGAGTTCCGGGTCGCTCGAGCGATGAGCATATGAAATTCTTTATCTGCGAGCTCTCCATTGACCTCTGCCTCATTCTCTCTTTTCATCATCTCAAGAATATTGGACAGCTCTTCCAGTTCGTCTTTGGTTATCATTGTCGCGGCAAGTCCGGCGGCTTCACCTTCAATGAGCATACGAGCTTCGGTCAATTCAAAAGGACCGACATCCATATCGAGAGACTTTGTATCCGCTTCCGGTTTTTCCGTAACGTAAACGCCGGAACCTTTACGGACTTCGACTCGGCCCGCTATTTCGAGAGCAATGACGGCTTCGCGCATAGTGGGCCGGCTCACGTTATATTCAACCGCAAGATCACGTTCTGCGGGGAGGCGATCCCCGGGTTCATAGCGGCCCGAATCAATGACTTTCAATAAGTCATCTGCCACAGATTTATATAGGCGCTTGGCTTTCAAATTAAAATTCCTCCAGAGAACCTTTAAATTGGCCTGTTTATACGCCAATGTCAAAAGGCTAGATAGGTTTTGTGGTAAATTTTCAAAAATAAATATGACCAATTTCAGTAAAATTATGATTATTGGCTTGTCCAATTTATTTTGGTAAGCCATAGTCTGAGAAAGAATTTAAAGAATGATGGGGTTATGTCAGCAAGTTCAGGATTGCATAAGGATAGATTGTTTCCGGTAAATTCGGAGCGGCGGGAGATTTGTCGCGCTCTCTATGAGCGTGTTAAAGACTTCCCCATTCTGAGTCCGCATGGCCATACGGATCCCAAGTGGTTTGCAGAGAATGAAAACTTTCCAAATCCTGCGCAGCTGCTCATTATTCCAGATCACTATGTTCTGAGAATGATTTACTCCCAAGGGGTTTCGATGGAGGCCCTTGGGTTGAAGCCGGCAGATAGCGGTGATTATGAAACCGATCCAAGAAAAGTCTGGCAAACATTTGCTGATTATTACTACCTGTTTACAGGTACGCCATCACGTATTTGGTTTGACCACGTCATCCATGAAATTTTCGGGATAGATCAAGCCCTTAATTCTGAAACGGCTCAACAAATATATGATGTCATAGATGAGGCCTTGAAGACAGATGCCTATAAACCACGGGCATTACTGGATCGGTTCAAGATTGATCTCATTGCCACGACCGAAGGGGCGCTGGACGATCTTCGCCACCACAAATCAATGGTCGGGAGCGGCTATGAAGACAGGGTGATTACAACTTTTCGTCCGGATGATGTGATAGATGCGGCCAAGCCTGAATTTTCCAGTAATCTAGAAAAACTTGCAGAGCTTACATCCTGCGACACGACCGGTTGGGACGGATATTTGAAGGCCTTGCGAATTCGTCGGAAATATTTCCGGGACGTCGGGCGCGCAACAGCCACGGATCATGGACATCCAACGGCTAGGACGGCTGATCTGCCCAAGGAGGATTGTCAGGCTCTGCTGACAAAATGTCTGTCCGGGAAAGCGTCAGCGGAGGATGCGGATTTATTTCGGGCGCAAATGCTAACCGAGATGGCAGGCATGAGCGTCGAAGACGGCATGACGATGCAAATTCATCCCGGGAGCTTTCGTAATCATAATCCCGAACTGTTCGAACGTTTCGGCGCCGATAAAGGGGCTGATATTCCTCTTCGTGTGGACTTTACACAATCGCTCCAGCCGCTCTTGGCGAAATACGGCAATGAAAAAGATTTAAGCATTATTTTGTTTACGCTTGATGAGAGCAATTATGCCCGGGAATTGGCAACGCTGGCGGGCCACTACCCCTGCCTCAAACTTGGGCCGCCCTGGTGGTTTCATGACAGCCCGCAAGGGATGATGCGTTTTCGCGATCAGGTGACGGAGACGGCCGGTTTTTACAATACGGCCGGCTTTAACGACGATACGCGGGCTTTTTTATCTATTCCCGCCCGTCATGATGTAGCGCGACGGATGGATTGCGTTTTCCTGAGCGGATTAGTGGCCGAACACAAAATTTCCATGGCCGACGCTGAAAAGGTGATTGTCGATTTGACATATAATCTGGCGCGACGGGCCTACAAACTTCCCATGAAGGACATCACCTGATTATGGCGCGTTTGTCCAACAAAACGCTGGAGCAGGCAAATGCCGCTATACCCGACTATGATCGATCCAAGGTCGGTGTCGGGATTGTTCATATCGGTCCGGGGGCTTTCCACCGCGCGCATCAAGCCTTTTTCACCGATGAAGCTATCGCTAAAAGCGGGGGCGATTGGGGGATTTGCGGCGTATCACTTAATAGCCGCGGCGCAACAGAAAGCTTAACTCCCCAGGACGGGCTTTATACATTAGCCATTAAGGACAAATCTCCCAGCTACCGTATTATCGGGAGTGTCAGGGAAGTGCTTTGCGCCAAAGATGATCCCTCCGCCGTGCTTCGTCGTCTGACCTCGGAGAAAACAAAGATTGTAACCCTGACAATCACCGAAAAGGGATATGCTTTGGGGCCGGATGGTCATCTGGATAAATCAAACGCTGGCATCAAAGCGGATTTAAGCACGCCGGACGCTCCAGGCTCCGCTATAGGGTATCTGGTTGAAGCGTGCCGCCTGCGTCATGCAAAAGGTTCGCTTCCTTTAACGATCATAAGCTGTGATAACCTGCCTGAAAACGGAGATAAACTCAGGACAGCCTGTATTGAATATGCCTCTGAGATTGACCCGATTTTAAACGATTTCATTGCGGAATTTGTCAAATTTCCAAATACGATGGTCGATAGTATTACTCCGGCGACAGATGAGGGAGTGATTTCCGTTGTAGAAGACGCCATAGGACTCTTGGATAAAGGTCCCGTTCAGAGAGAGTCATTTGCGCAATGGGTAATAGAAGATAATCTTCCAAAGGATCGACCGGATTGGGAAGCTGCAGGGGTGATTATCACAGCTGATGTCCAGGCTTTCGAGAAAACAAAGCTGCGCATTTTGAATGGCGCTCATTCGACCTTGACCTATCTAGGGTTGCTGGCGGGGGAAGAAACCGTTGAGGACGCCATCAGCAATCCGGTCTTATCAAATTTCGTTTCCAAGCTCATTGAAACGGAGACGATAGCGACAATTGAACCGCCCAAGGGACTTGATCTACAAAACTACTGGAAAGCTACAAAAGCCCGGTTTGAAAACCCGCATATTCGGCATTTGCTCGAACAAATTTCTCATGATGGATCGCAAAAAATTCCGGCCCGAATTTTCCCGGTTATCAAATATTATGCGGAACAGAACCAGGTTGCGAAAGCGGCGTGTTTCGTTGTGGCGGGTTGGATTGAATTTAACCGCAAAAGGCGTCAGGCTGACGACTTACCGACGGACGGTTATCTGACACAAATTTCGTCCCAACTTCCCGATCCCTATTTATCAGCTAGTCGTTATGCTGAAAGTTTCCTCTCGATAGACGGTCTTTTTCCGGCATTCATTCTTGAAAATAGCGCCGTGACAGACGCGATTATTGAGTCGTGTGAGGCCATAGACGAAAGCGGCGTGCAGAAAGCTATGGAAAGCCTTGCAGGATGAACGACTTGCTTCATATCGTTTGCTTTGGCGAGCCTATGGTAGAGCTGCGGTCAGCCAATGGAGGGTTGCTTAGCCAGGGCTTTGGAGGGGACGTCTATAATACGCTTATTCACTTAAACCGCCTGATGGGCGAGAAAGTGAATGCGTCTCTTTGCACGGCGATTGGCTCAGATACATTTTCCGATGATTTTGAAAATCTTTTAAATGAGGAAGGTGTTTCAACCGATTATCTTATTCGAGATAAAACCGGTACAATGGGTCTATACGCAATCACGCTCGATGAAGCAGGAGAGCGTAGCTTTACCTATTGGCGGGGACAATCTGCAGCCCGGCATTTCATGTCTCATCCAGATTTGAAGTTGAGCGACCTTATTGCCAATTCTGATTTGATTTATTTTTCGGGTATTACTCTGGCTATTCAGTCCGATAGCGAGAGAGAGGGTTTTTTCAACCTCCTCAATAAAGCAAAAGCAAACGGCGCGAAGATTGCATTCGATCCAAATTATCGCGCCCGTTTATGGGAAGATCGAGAAATCGCCCGAAAGTGGACGCGGGCGGCCTATAAAATTAGTGATATCATTTTCACAGGGACGGAAGATGAGCGTTTATTCGAATCCCGGACGTCCGAGGAGATCATCGCCAATATTCTAAAAAAACATGGCGAGCGCGATATTGTTGTTACCGATGGAATTAATCGTGTTCACGCCTATTGCGGCGGAGAAAATCACACTGTGCCAACCATAGATGTTGTCACCGTTGTCGATACAACCGGGGCAGGAGATGCTTTTAACGCCGGTTTTCTTTCTGTTTATCTTCAGGGCGGGACGCCTGAAGATGCCTTGGCCAATGCCAATAGGCTGGCCTCCTATATTGTGACTGTGCGGGGGGCCATTCCGCCTTTGTCAGACTTTAAAACCAACTATCATGGACAATCTGCGATATGAAAATTACTAATATCAAAGTCATTGTGACCTGCCCGGATCGGAATTTTGTTACGGTCAAAATCGAAACAGATGCCGGTCTTTACGGCATTGGCGATGCCACGCTGAATGGCCGCGAGTTAGCGGTTGCCTCTTATGTGGAGGACCATATTGCCCCGACGCTTATCGGCAAAGAGGCTGGCCGTATCGAGGACATTTGGCAATATCTCTATCGGGGGTGTTACTGGCGTCGGGGGGCGGTCACGATGACGGCCATCGCCGCCATTGATACAGCCCTGTGGGATATTAAGGCCAAGGCCGCTAATATGCCACTTTATGAACTCCTTGGAGGAAAGTCCCGGAACGGAGTTATGGTATATGGTCATGCCAATGGAGCCGATATCGAAGAAACCGTTGACGAAGTCGCAAAGTATAAGGAGATGGGATATAAAGCCATTCGGGCGCAAACCGGAATACCCGGACTTTCCTCCACTTACGGCGTCTCCAAAGACAAGATGTATTACGAACCAGCGGATGGAAACCTCCCCACTGAGAATGTCTGGTCCACATCAAAATATATCAATCATGTCCCAAAACTGTTTGAAACTTTACGGGATAAATTCGGATTCGATATTCATCTGCTCCATGACGCCCATCACCGCCTGACTCCGCAAGAAGCGGCCAAGGTCGGGAAATCCCTCGAGCCTTACAACCTGTTTTGGCTGGAAGATACGGTTGCGGCTGAAAATCAGGAAGCGTTTCGGATGATCCGTCAACATACGACCACGCCTCTGGCCGTCGGTGAAGTCTTTAATTCGATTTGGGATTGCAAGACGCTGATCGAAGAAGGCTTGATAGATTATATTCGCTCGACCGTCGTTCACGCGGGCGGAATTTCGCATCTTAAGAAAATATTTGAATTTGCAGCTTTGCATCACGTTCGCTCGGGATCTCACGGGGCAACGGATTTATCACCCGTCTGTATGGGGGCCGCCCTGCATCTTGACACGGCAATTTATAATTTCGGCATTCAAGAATATATGCGTCATACAGAGAAAACGGATGAGGTTTTCCCGCATGCCTATAGCTTTAAAGATGGCTATCTCTATCCGGGTGACACACCCGGTCATGGCGTGGACATCAATGAAGAGCTCGCGGCAAAATACCCCTACCAACGGGCTTATTTACCGGTGAACCGTCTGGAAGATGGTTCCATGTTCAATTGGTAAGACTTTAATTTCAGGATATTTTCATGACTCAGATTAAATTATTATTAGGCGCATCTTTACTTGGATTGGGTGTTTCTCTCTCGGCATGCCAGTCCCACAGCGCGAACGCCGAAGGAGTCCAGCAAGGTGTCTATGCCTCCGAAAGCGAGGCAGTGACGTCTGATCGTCAGAAAATCTCCAAAAATTGGCAATATCTCGAAAATGCGGCTCTCGATCCGCAAGTGGCTCTGTCCAAAACGGATTGGGAAGCTGTCGATCTTCCTCATACTTGGAATGCCTTTGACACAACGGATGTTGTGACCGGATATCGCCGGGATGGATCCTGGTATCGTAAGACCCTCGAAATGACGCCACAAGAGGGAAAGCGCTATTTCCTTCACTTCGAGGCTGCACAGATGAAAGCGGATATCTATGTGAATGGGGACAAGGCCGGAGACCATACAGGCGGATATGTCAGTTTCGATATAGAAGTCACGGATCAAATCAAGTCCGGCCAGAATGAAATTCTGGTTCGCGTGGACAACAGCGTCGACAAAAACCTTGTCCCGTCTCAAAAAGCAGACTTTTTCCAATATGGGGGTTTGACACGGGATGTCTGGGTAGAAACCCGTCCGGAAAATATTCTGAAGCAGGTCAGAGTACAGACACCCGAGGTTTCGCAGGGGAGCGCGACGGTCAGGCTTTCGACGTTCACAGATGCAGAGCCAGATTTTTCTCCTGCCGGATTTTATACAAAAATCATGGCGCCCGATGGGACGGAAATTGCCTCTGGGGAAGGTTTGGAGTTTACGATTGAAGATCCGGCGCTCTGGTCACCGGAGGATCCAAACCTCTATAGTTTCCAAACTGATATGGTCGATGCAGATGGCACAGTTATCGATAGCTATGAAGACCAGTTCGGATTGAGATTTTTTGAATTCGAGCCCAATAGTTATTTCAAACTGAATGGCGAGCGGCTTTTATTGCGCGGGACGCATTTGCATGAGGGACATGCGGGTTATGGCGCCGCCATGACAGATGAACAGCGCATGGAAGACATGCGGATGATAAAAGAGATGGGCGCGAATTTCGTACGTCTCGGTCATTACCCACAAGATCCAGTTGTCTATGACATGGCGGATGAACTCGGCTTGATCGTGTGGGACGAAGTGCCGTGGAACCGCGGCGGTGTCGGCGGCGCAGAATGGCGCAAGAACACTCAATATTTGACCCGCCGCATGATTGAGCAGAACTATAACCGACCCTCTATTTTCTTCTGGTCTTTGGGCAATGAAATGTATTGGCTTCCCGATGTTGAGGGCGGCGGCGATAAGGCTAAAGTCAAAGCCGAGCTTCAGGCTCTGGAAGATATTGCAAAAGAGATGGATCCAGACCGATTGACAGCCATTCGTAAATTTCCAGAAGGCGCGAATGTTATAGATGTTTACTCTCCCTCCATTTGGGCAGGATGGTATGGCGGCGGGTACAATCAATATGCCGACGCCGTGGAAAAATATCGCAAGGAAAACGAAGCTTTTCTACATATGGAATATGGCGGGTCGTCCCATGTAGGGCGCCATCTTGAAGCGCCATTTAGTGGGTATGGCACGTCGAATCCGGAAAGTCAGGGCAGCGTTGAGGAAGCGGTCAATCAAACGGGGATAACGTCTGTTGCAAAATCGAAAGTTTGGGATGAAACCTATATGGTGGATTTGTTCGATTGGCATTTACGCTATTCCGAGACGGATCCGGATTTTGCCGGAAATGCCCAATGGGCTTTTAAGGACTTTGGCACTCCAATCCGTCCTGAAAATCCGCTTCCTTTTGTTAATCAAAAAGGGCTTGTCACGCGCAGCGGAGAGAAAAAGGATGTCTATCACGTCTTTGCCAGCTATTGGGCAAAGGATCCAACATGCTGGATTGAAAGTCCGGGCTGGACTTACCGGGTCGGGGAAAAAGGCGAAAAGAAAACAATTTCTGTCTTCTGTAATACGGACAGCGCAGAATTGTCGCTGAACGGCCAGGCTCTCGGTTCTAAGACGAGAGACATCAATAAATTCCCAGCCTCCGGTCTGACATGGGATGTTCAGTTTAAGGAAGGTCAAAACCGGCTTGCGGTTGAAGGATATGATACCGACGGAGAAGTCGTAGCCAAACATGCCTATTCGTTGATTTACAAAACCGAGACCGCCGGAAAAATGACGGACATCGTTTTGACAACGTCTGAGAATGGTGATGGCACCATGACCATTTTTGCCGAAGCTCAGGATAAAGATGGCAATCGTTGCCTAAGCTGTAATGAACGGATCTATTTCACCCATGATGGCGGCGGCTATCTGATTGAAAATATGGGAACCCCGACTGGCAGTCAGACGCGCGAATTGGCGAGCGGAACGGCTTCCATCACTTTCGTTCCCGGTGAAACAGAGGCCAGACTTGGCATTCAGAGTCAGGATTACCGGGGGTATTACATCACTGTTCCGCCGAAATAGGAGGTTATATGAAACACGTAATTTTTCTGGGAATTTCAGCCTTTTTGTTTGCCGGGGTTTCATCCGCTGCTGTCGCTGATCAGATGCAAAGTCAGACAGATACGTCCGAGTCCGAGGCGTTTGTACCTCCAAAGGCCGAAACTCTACCGCAAATCGTTATGGGGAATGAGGCCTATTTGCCGGACTTTTCCTATGCAGGTTATAAGAACGGCAATGTGCCTCTGCCTGAAGTCACAGGAAAAATTTTTGATGTGACCGACTATGGCGCAATTCCGGATGATGGTCTGGATGATTCCGCCTCTGTTTTAAAGGCTCTTGAGGATGCGAATAGTCATGAAGGCGACGTAATTTTGAAATTTCCGGCAGGTCGCTTCATTCTTTCCGAAATAATATATATCGAGCGGAGTAATTTTGCGCTTCAGGGCGAAGGAGATCAAACAACGCTTTTTTACCCCCGTCCGATGAAATATCTGCCAACACCGGACGCAATGTCGGAATTACAGGAATATCTGTTGGAATTTGATAAACGCCAACGTGAACCCGAAAACAATATTGATCTTCCATTTTCACTTTATGCCTGGACAGGGGGATATATCTGGACGCAAACACCTGACGCGCGCGGCAAAGCTTATCTCGAGAAATATGACGATTTTCCAGAGCCTCTAACCCTTGTAACAGGCGGTGAGCGCGGACAGCGCACTATATCTGTGGCTGATGGGGCCGCCGTAAATGTCGGGGATGTGTTGAAAGTCGAATGGTATAACCGACAAGGAGAAGACGGGTCGATATTGACTGAAATGTATGGGGACCCAAGCCGGTTTGAAAAACTGGGCGGCCATCATTGGAACTTTCCACGACGGGCGCTTGTGACACAGATGACCCGAATTGTGTCCAAGGACGGAAATAAGGTCACGCTATCCGACCCGCTTCTGTTAGAGGCTAATCCTGACTGGGAACCCGCACTTGTGCCTTGGGAGCATTTGGAAAATGTATCGGTTTCAGACTTACGGATCGAATTTCCGAATGGAGTGAATATCGCCCATCATGTCGAAGAAGGGTATAATGCCATTTACCTGACAAATTTGTTCGATAGTTTTGTACGAAATGTCGAAATTGTAAATGCGGATAGCGGTATCCTGACGGATGATAATGGTAATGTCACGATTAGTAATGTGACCACATCTGGCGACCATTATGCTCATTATACGGTTCATATGGGCAGTGTTTACAACCTTTTGGCGGAAAACCTTCGGATCGAAAACGAAGCGGAACATCCGCTATCCTTCAATACATACTCTGTAAAAAGTGTCTATAAAGACAGTAATGTTCTTAAGGCCGCTATTCTGGATCAACATTCCGGAGCCAATCACCAAAATCTCTTCGACAATATTCGTGCCTCATTCGAGGTGCCGGAAAACGCAAAGCAGTATAATTTGATGTCCGGAGGCGGAGCGGGATATTGGAAGCCCTCTCATGGTCGTTTTAGCACATTTTATAACATTGACGTTGAAGTTAAAGGGGGAGGTGAGGGGACGTTTACTCTGACAGGGCCGCAAGACGGCGTCCAAGCTCGACTTCTGGGCGTGCATGGGAACCGGGAGCTAGAAATTGAATATGCTCCCGATGTTTACATCGAGCAATTAAATATGATCCCTCCAATACCTTCGCTCTACGAGTTTCAGTTGAAACAAAGAAAGGGTACGGAAAGGAAATGAAAATTTACACTCTTACCTAGAGCCAAATGATAGGATGTCTGATTGGAAAGTTTCTCGTGACTTCATAAATTTCGCTATCAGCCGGTAAGTCTTTGACAGTCTTGTAATAGCTACAATCTTTCAATGCCTTTGCGCCAAATAAAAGAGCCGCATGACGCACTGGCCAGTCCTCCCAGTGAGACACGTCCTCCGCATAGGGCCAGGCCGATTTGTCTTTGATATAGGGCGTAATGAAATCGAGACCTAGTTCCATATTATGATCATTCGCCGTGGTATAGGTCCACAGATTGTCTGTTTCTGTTGAGGCGATTTGAGCAATACCGCCCATCAAATCGATCACGAAAAGCGAATATCCATAAGGCTTGGTTCGGGCGAGTTCTTTCGGAAATCCGCCTTCATTATTCATCATATCCGGCAGATACCAATTTTTGAATTTGCCTCTGACATGATCCATCAGTGCCTGATTTCCGGTCAGATCCGAAAAGGCGGCGATTTGCAGGGACCAGGCGATAGAGTGATTATTTGGCCATTCCCGTTCTTCAATACCGTGAGGGTGCGTGTTCATCCAATTCGAATACGCGTCAAACCAATCTATAACTGCGGCGTAGTCGTCTTCCGGTAGGGCTCCAGCCTCCCCAAGCACTTTGGCGCTGCGGGCGGTCTCAATCAAATGAAGCGTATCAATAATACCGATACTGCGTCCGGTATGACGGCCCTTGATGGCCTGAGCATAAAGAAGATTCGGGTTCATCCGGGTCTCTGGGGTAACAAACCAGGCTCTTAGATGTTCGGCGGCGGCGTCCGCATATTTCTGTTCCCCCGTCAATTTATAGGCCGAGGCCAGACTTCCCAAAATATCGGACAAGCGTATCATGGAGAGGCGGTGCGCCACAAAATTATCCGGATTTGTCTGACCGTCTCTCTGCTCATAAGGCGCGTCCGGTTGACCGGGAACCGGCCACCAGTAATCCCCCTCGGAATAGAAATCATTTGGGCCGCCCGTGCTTCTCTCGGCGCGGTTCGCCGTCACCGTCTCCGGTTGGGCCTCAAGATAGGCCTTCGCCTTCTGGAGAACTCTCGCTCTGTCATCGGACGTGATTGTCGCTGCGCCGCATTCGGACAGAGCTTCCGGTGAGGTCTCAGACATGACACGGGCGACTTCCTGACTTTGATTTACGGCGTCAGTTCCCTCCACATCTTCACATGCCGAAAGAGCTGAAATCAGTATGAAAGCTGGAACCGAGAAAAAATGTCTTGAACGGGCCATATAGTCTCCCCTGTATTTTACGTTATTTTTAAAGTGTTTCAGTTTTTATTTTGATTGTTAATAAAACATTATTTGGACAAACCAATAACTGTCTTTGGTATAACAAATACTGAAATTATTGCAATTTATATTCAATTTATCCAAAATATAGGGAATTTTTGCTAAGAAACCACCATATTCATACGTATTTAGAACAATCTTGCAATTTTCCCAAAAAGAATCCGGTCAGATATATTGCATTAATTGGTCAAACATATATACATATTTCTGTCATATCGACAAACATTATCAAACGCGGAAATGACTTTGTAAAAAAGCGGCCGCTTGGGGAGTTCTCAATGACTAATAAATATATCCTGTCCAAAGCCCTTCTATCGGTTTCGCTTATGGCGCTGGCCATGCCGGCCCAGGGGCAAACCAATGAAGTTGATGAAGTGGTCGCCACCGGTATCCGTCAGAGTTTGGAAGAGGCGGCCGATTTGAAACGAAATGATTCGCGCATTGTTGATCTGATTGTCGCCGAAGATATCGGTAAATTACCCGATAATAATATTGCCGAAGCCCTTCAGCGCGTCACGGGCGTTTCAATCAATCGGGATTTTGGTGTCGGGGACAGTGTTTCCATTCGAGGCCTGCCTCAAAACAGGGTGGAGATCAATGGTCGATCAACCTTGGGAGATGGCCGAAACGGTGTCAGCTTTCAGGACGTGCCAGCAGAGATTCTCTCGGGGATTGAAGTCATTAAATCGCCCACGCCTGAAATGGTTGAAGGCGCTTTAGGGGGCACGATCAACCTGAAAACCCGAAGACCTCTGAACTTGAGAGAGCAAGTCCTCTCCCTGTCGGCCAAAGCTGAATATACGGATAAAACCGAAAATATCGGACCTATTCTGAACGCGACCTATGGCGACAAGTTCGATGCTGGAGCCAGCGGTACATTGGGCGTTATCGCAAGTTTATCCTATCAGGATCGGGAATTGCGCGAGGATGAATACAGGTCCAGCCTCGAGGTCAATCCCGTGGACCAAGACGGGGCGGGCCCGATGGAAGCCAGTAATCTGATCGTGCCGCGAAATTTCTCGACTTTTATCGGAACGGAACAGCGCGAGCGGATCGCAGGCAATCTATCCCTGCAATGGGCTCCGACCTCCGATAAAGGGTTTTTCTATCTGGAAGGCACCTATACAAAGCGTGACGGGTCGGATGAAACTTTTTCCCCCAATCTCATTAATAACAGTCCGATCAATACGCAGGAAGAATTGGCAGACGGGTTTCGAATTGACGATACCCAGCAGATTGTCGGCTTTACGGATCAGGACGTGCGTTTCATAAACCGGACCGAATCCGGGTTTCGCAATACCGAGTCTTTCAGCGGGGCTTTCGGTTTTGAGTGGCAGTTCACCGATAAATTTAAACTCTCCAGCGAAGCGACGCTGGCAAATTCGGATACGTTCAACCCTTATATCGACTTGCGGTTTTATGCGGTTGATCCGGTCGCCGAAGCAGCCAATCCGTCTGCAAACAATTTTTTCGAAGGAGAGGTTTTTTACGATACCGATAATGACTCCCTGCCGACTGTTCGTGTGACAGATCCGAACACCTGGTTGCGGCGGGATATTTTTGCCCTTCGGCGTTTGGAAGACCGTGAAGACAATATCGAAAACCGCGAAACGGCTTTCCGTTTGGACGGAACGCTTGAACAACCTTTTGACAGATTTTCTTTCCTTGATTCGATTAAAACCGGCATTCGCTTTGCCAATCGGGAATTTGAATCTACGCGTGATCGGCTGTTTGTTGCCAATATCCATACAAGTCTTCAGGATGCGGCCACCGGAGCTGATCGAATTATCTATATGAACGAATTTCCGGATGGCACTATTCGGGATTTTGATTTCAATGCGTTCCGGGGAAATGACACGGCATTTGATCTAGAGACTTTCACGATGTTCGACCCTTCCATTGTGCAGGATCGCGCCCGGACGCGGGGTATCGTCAGTGACTTACTTGCCGGGACGAATTTCGAAGCTCTTGCCAATTCCAGATTGGCGCCGCAGCTGGACCGGACTCAAGTCATTGACGAAAAAACGACAGCGGCTTACCTTCAATTCAATGTCGAAACGCAGTTTGGCGCGGTTCCCATGCAGGCCGTTGGCGGCGTCCGATATGTCAAAACGGATTTGACGGCGGAAGGCTTTAGCCAGACCCAGGGCATGTTTGCCCCTGTCGAAGAGGACAACAGTTATGACGACTGGCTACCCAGCCTGAACGTGACATTTGAGGTTCAACCCGACCTTCTGGTTCGCGGGGCCTTTGCAAAAGTTATGCGCCGTCCGGATTTTGGTCAGCTCAGCCCGGCGATATTGGCAAATCAGGACAGTACGTTTGCAACCCGAGGCAATCCACAGTTAGAGCCTTTCCGCGCAACTCAATATGATGTTTCTGTCGAAAAATATTGGGGAGACGGGAATCTTCTGTCAGCGGCTCTTTTCTACAAAGATGTCGCCTCCTTTTTTGACGAGACCGAAATCTGTCTCAATTCACCCTCTTTAGTGGCTGTTTCAAATGCTAACCGTCGGGATGAGCTTTGCTTTCTGGACGGACGCGGCGGTAATCCAAGTCGGGACCCTGCGGTAACGCCGGACTCTCAGATCGGGATTCCGACACAGACCCAGATTAATGGAGATAGTGGATCGATCAAAGGATTTGAGCTCGGCTATCAGCAAGCCTTTACTTTCCTTCCCGGCGCTTTCAGCGGGTTGGGTATTAGCACGAACTACACCTATTCTGACAGTGAAGACCCAAATGGCCGCCCCCTGGAAGATATTTCCAAACATACTTTCAATGTGACCGGTTATTACGAAAGAGACGGATTGGGCTTGCGTTTGGCCTATACTTATCGTGACCGCTTCCTTGATGATATCTTGAACGGCCGTGTTCGTCAGCTCGGCGACCTCCTTCTGGACGGGGCCGGAGATGATCCGACCGAAGGCAACTCTTTTCGAGAGCCTATCAAGCAATTGGATGCGTCGCTTTCCTATGACATCAATGAGACTTTCACCTTACTTGCTGATGCCGTGAACCTTACGGGCGAGCAAATTTTCGATACCGGCACGACCACGACGCTCTGGCGTGTTCTTGAGAGCGATAGGCGTTATTCGGTAGGGGTTCGCGCCAAGTTTTAATCTCTACAGGGGCAACGAGAGAACACATAACAGTGTGAATCAAATTCTCAATGCGCCTAATTATCTGTAAATTCAGGGCAGATTGAGAGATAGCACTGGTCTCGAAAAGTAAACTTTATGGGTTTTCTGCTTTTAGCAGGAGACCGGGAGAGTTAGATCGAAGTTCTTTCGCGTCTTGCACTCATGAGCCTTGTTTTGAAGGGTTTTAAATATCCTGCCTGTAGTGATCTTCACTTCGGGTGCTCTGAACCTTTTTAAGCTTTAGATTAAAGATCACTGAAAAGCTGATTTCATTGTTTTAAGTTTTGGCCAATCCAAAAAACAGGGGGTAGAGAAATTGACTTGCACTCAAGCTCTCTGCCCCCTCGTCATCGATCTCTGATTTCCCCAAACCGTACAATTTTGCAGATTGCTCCGTCGCGGAAAATATAGTTCCAAAGAGCAATGTCTCTATCGCATCTAGATCTATGTGCCTGATGCTCCCTTCCGCAACACCACTTGCGATCAGTTCTGCAAACAGAGCTGTAATCCGTCGCGTTTTGGCCTTCATAACGGCTTTGTCTTTGTCCTCGAGGAACACGAGAGCGGATTGGCGCAGGAGGGGGTTAAGGTCTGAGTAATGGCCAGTATAGAGGGCGCTGAGAGCCATGTGTAAATGTTCGAGAGAGTCGGATGCTCCCGAGGATTGGGCCTTTAGACTGTTTTCAATTACGCCGAATGATCGCGCGGCGCAATCTTTCAGAAGCGACTGTTTGTCTTCAAAGTGGTAATAGAAAACACCTCGACTGACCCCTAATTCACTGCAAATATCATTTATGGATAATTGGCGATAGCCATAACGATTGAGATGGCGTGTGCCGACCCGAAGAAACGCTTCGAGTTTCATTTTATTTCGTGCGTTGCGATCAAAGGCGAAGTTTTCACTTTGCGCAATAAAAGGGGCAACAGGGTCAGCGGTCCGGAGTGACCTTTTTGGCTCAGAAGCCAGACCATATTTTAGCAAGTCCATCAATGTCGCAATGGCAATGTCATGATGGCCCGGTAATATGGATTTCAACCAGCCATCAATCCATTTCTGAAGGCTTAACAAAAGGAATACAGTGCTTTTTATTGAACTAATTTGGACGGATCCATCCGTTTGGCCATCTTTTATAAAAGTTCTTAAACCTCGACAATAATCCCTGAGGCGGGAGGAAATTTCGACATCTTCACTTTCCTTTAGAGCCTGTAAATCATTCAGGACCGCCAGTGGAGGATGTTGACCATTTAAAGTAGCCGCATATTTTAAAGCGAGGCTCTGCATGAGCGTGAGAATTCGACCCAGACCCGTTGTTTCGTGTGCGGCCGCACGCAATCTATCCTCTGCAAAGTCGCAGCTGAGAGAATAAGCTTCAAACAGTAACGATTCTTTCGATTTGAAGTGGTAGCTTATATTGGTTTTTGTGGTGCCGAGGTGATCTGCGACATCTTTCAGGCGGGTGTCAAAATACCCTAAGTCATTAAATTGACGCACGGCTTCAGATAGCACTAACGAGCGTTTATTTCCCCGTTCCGCGGCCTGCAAAGATTTTGTTTGTTTCGTATCCATTCTTTAAATCCGCTCATTTACCGAAATGGTAATAGAGGCATGGTCTTTCATATCAACAAAGTTTCTCAGGAACGACTATATCACAATTACTGAACCACTTGTATAATTTTATTGACTCTGTTTAATAAGGTCATAAAGTATAAAAAATTATAAGGGAGAGGGAAATATGCAAACTCGGACTCAGAAGAAATTTCTACTGGCCATAACGGTCTCAACGATCACTCTGTCTAGTGCAGTGACTGCGCTAGCCCAGGATACGCAGCCAACTCAAACGCCATCTCAAAATCCACCTACTACTCAGATAGGTTCGGATGATGAGGTCATTGTCACAGGTCAGAGAAGCTCGATTATCAACTCACTGAACGAAAAACGCTCCGCTGAGTCAATTGTAGATGTTCTTTCTGCGGACGATATTGGTCGCTTCCCGGATCCGAATATTGCTGAAGCTCTGGCGCGCACGCCTGGTATCTCGTTTCAAAGAGAGAATGATACGGGGCAGGGACAATTCATTTCTATTCGCGGATTGGACGCAAGTTATAATACGGTACTGTATGATGGATTAAGAACCGGGACAGCGGACGAGTTTCGCCGTACGGCCCTGGATATTGTCACAGCCAATAATATTTCAACTGTCAGAGTAACCAAAGCGCCCCTTCCTGAGGATAGCTCAGAAGGAATTGGCGGCGTTGTTGATATTCGTACCCGTGGTCCATTGGATCGTCGGTCAACGGCTTATCTCTCTTTCGACGTGAGAGATAATACTTTTAATGACGATACGGGTTATCGGGTAAATGGCGGATTCACAAAAAAACTAACGGATGATTTTGCCGTTAATCTGAGTGGGTCTTTTCGGGAAACTTATTTAAATACACTTTATGCGAACCCGGCATCATTTACCCTTGAACAGGTTAATGCAGCCCAAATTACTGCGCCGGATGGGCGAATTGCAACATTTATCGACGAAAGTGAGATTGACTTGGTTCCGGAAGGATTCCTTTCAACGGATCTGTTCACCAATGAGCAAATAAATTTCGAAGATAATGATATAAAAAGAGAAAATCTAAATTTGGCTGGGGCTGTGGAGTGGCAAGTTGCGCCGCATACATCGCTGACTCTCGGCGGTCGCTATACTCAAGATGACACAACTCAGACAACATCCAATATAGAATTTGATGCTGATAATGGTGATATTCGTTGCGAGAGCGGCGAATTTGCAAGTAACGCCGCGTTCGAAAACGCAAATCCGTTTGATCGTACAAGATGTACAAGTATAGCCCCCTCTACATTCCCTGATCCTGAAGTTACCTTTGAGGGTCAGATAGAGGATTCAAGGGAAATTCAAGAGCGTTATTTTCTTCGCGGCGTGACTCAACTCGACAAATGGAGTTTTGAATATACAGGTGGATATTCTCGTGCATTCAAGGATGAACCCGTCCTATCCATTGATTTTACCAATGACTTTGACGATGTCCCTGGTGGAACAAATGATAATGCGGTAACTTTTGTTCCCCTGGATTTCAGCCGGCCTCATTTCCCTGCGCCAAATCCGCAAGATCTGGATGTATTCAGATTGGCAATAGATCCCTTTTGTACGAATCCGGACGAGTCCAGCGGCCGATGCGGCGAAATTAATGATTTCGACGAGAGCATAGAAGATTCGCGAGAAAACAAGCGTTATACTGGGCGATTTGATGCACAATATGATTTTCAAAATGAAAAGCCGTGGCAAAATATCAAATTCGGAGTTGTTTTTGAGAAATCAGAATACACTCAACTTGAACTTGATATCTCTGATGTAGACGATTCTCTTGGTCCTAATGGTGAATTTCTGGGTATTGATCGTTCTGGACAACCCGGAGGAAGTCTAGGCGACAATAATTCTGTGATCGGTGATCTAGGTGTCGTTACCGGGGATTTAGCGACATATGATAGGCTAGGAAATCCGTATGCTGCTATCGGTCTGAACGGAGTGCCAATCTTTGATCCTGCCCGGTTGCGTGAAATCCGAAGAACTTTTCGTCAGGGGTTTTTTGAGTCCGGATCAGATTTTCGGGACGTTACCAGATTGGAGGCTGAAGAGGATTTCTATACAGCTTATCTTCAGAGCAAGTGGACATTTGATCGGTTAGATATAATCGGTGGCTTTCGTGTTGAGCAATATGAGGGACAATTTTCAGCGCCGGTTACTTTTGATAGCGGGCTGATTTTCTCGCAAATGGGAAGTGGCGATGTTATCGATCTTGCCCCAAATGCAGATTTGGAACAGGCAATAACTCAGACTGAAAATTTTGAATTTCTTCCGCGTATCGCATTTAATTATGATATGACGGATGAGTTAAAGTTAAGAGCGTCATTTACGACATCTATTGCCCGTCCGACTTTCGATTTACTTGCAGCTGAAGTAGACGGGAATTTCAATATAGAATTATTGGATGGTGTTACGCCTGATGTTGCTACGGCGTCGGATGTTGAAGGCGTGAGCTTGAGCTATAATATCGGTAATCCTGATCTAAAGAACGCCTATTCGAAAAACTTCGATTTATCTGCAGAATGGTACAAAGATGATACTAACGCGATTGCATTTGCCGTCTTTTATAAAGAGATAGATGACTTCATCTTTAATACATTTGCTTTGGAAGGAGATCTCGGAGCCGTTGGTCAGGGTTTCGACCCGGTTGAAGCATTGCAAACCGCCCCGCTTTCTCCGGAAGGTCTCGCTTTTATAGAGCAATTGGGGGGTCTAGATTCTCTTTTGGCAGGTAATGATGCTGATATCATTTTAAGACAGCCTGCGAATGGCGATCGTGCAAAAGTATATGGCGCCGAGTTTAGTCTGTTTCATACATTTGATTATTTACCGGGCCTCCTTTCCAATTTGGGATTTGCCGGCAATGTAACGGTTCAGAGAACTGAGACGGATATTGACCTGGGTATTCTGGACGAGGAGGATGCTTTAGTTGTGTTGGGTCTTGCAAATGCAGGGGATACTCTCACGCGGGAATTCAAGTTCTTCAATTCACCTGACGTCACCGGAAATGCGGCAGTTTTTTATGAAGATGATAATTGGGAGGCCACATTAGCCTATCGATATGCGGGCATACAGTTGGAAGAAATCAGTAGTTTTGGTTTTGCTCAATATGTTCAGGACCGAGGATTTTTGGATTTTGATCTGGAATATACATTCCGGGATATTGGAAAAGTCAGCCGGGCAACTGTATTCTTTTCTGCCAACGATATTCTGGATGACGGTACGAAACCGACAACGTTCGAGACAAATGACCGGCAAGGAAACTTACCCAATTTTGTTTCTTTCAACGGACGGTCTTATCGGGCTGGACTGCGTCTAAGATTCTAGAGTTAGATTTTCACAAAGAGTCAGACTGAGGAAATTGAAATCAGTCTTATGGCTGCTTGTATTTACCAGCAGCCAATTCACTCAGAATTGAAATGGTGCGATGAGACATTCAACTAAGTTACTGCCCGGTCACCGAACCCTTGGGCTCTTTGCCGGAATTGTTGCGGCTATATTAATCTATATCTTTCTTAGGCCTGCTGGGCTCCCCGAAGCTGGAACGATGACTGCTGCAGTGGCTGCTCTCATGGCGATTTGGTGGGCAACAGAAGCCGCCCCAGTCGCCGTGACGGCTTTATTGCCTCTTGTCTTGTTTCCGTCACTGGGAGTTTTACCTATTGCTGAAACTGCACCGAGTTACGCGCACCCGATTATTTATTTATTTTTCGGGGGATTTGTTATCGCAATTGCAATCGAAAGATCCGGTTTGCACCGCCGGGTAGCACTTAAGACATTTAAAATGTTTGGAATGAACGGAAAGTCTCTGATTGCAGGTTTCATGGCCGCAGGCGCATTCATTTCAATGTGGATATCGAACACCTCCACGACACTCATGCTTTTGCCTATCGCCATGTCAGTGATTGTCGTCATCCGTGACACTATTCCAAACCTGGCTGAGAGAGAAAGATCCGATTTTGAGACGGCCCTTTTACTTGGCCTTGCCTATGGCGCGACACTTGGAGGAATATCGACTCTTGTCGGGACACCGCCCAATGCCCTCATGGCCGGCTTCATGCAAAGTACTTATAATATTGAAATTGATTTTCGAAAATGGATGCTCATTGGTGTCCCTGTATCAATGATCATGCTTCCTCTTACCTGGCTTGCTCTCACGCGATTTATCTTCAAGGTGAATTTCCGAGCTACTAAAGAGGCCAAAGCGCAAATTGGTATTATGAGTGGAAACATGTCTAAAATCACGCAACCCGAAATCCGGATTGCTCTCATCTTTACAGCGCTTGTTCTCGGCTGGATATTCCGCAAGCCATTAGCTAGTCTAACAGGTATGTCGGAACTGACTGATAGTGGAGTAGCTATGGCGGCTGCGATTGCCGCATTTTTGATACCGAGCGGGAAAGATGGTGAGAATTTGATGACGTGGGAAGATGCAAAACGCCTGCCTTGGGGAGTTTTGATACTTTTTGGCGGAGGCCTTGCTTTAGCCACTGCAATGACAAGTTCAGGATTAACGCAGTGGATTGGTGAGCTTTTGGTTCCGCTTGGTGACGTGAATATTATTATCTTGATTATTGCTATAACAGCCATGGTCATATTCCTAACAGAACTAACCAGCAACCTGGCGACGACGGCGACCTTCCTGCCGGTCATGGCGGCTATTGCCGTAGAAACAGGTCAAGATCCGTTGGTCTTCGTTATCCCTGTGACTTTGGCTGCGAGTTGCGCCTTTATGTTGCCTGTCGCAACCCCGCCAAATGCGATTGTTTTCAGCTCAGGTTCTGTATCTATTCCTCGAATGATGCGAGCGGGTATCGTCTTAAACCTAATCGGCGTGGCCGTCCTGACCGTTGTTTCGCTCTATTTAGCCCCAGCTGTTTTTGGTTCATGAGGCCTCTTCGTCAAAAAATATGTTTGTCCGTCGGGATTTTATTGACAGGCATTTTTCCTGCTGAACAATTATATGCTCAGCCGATTATATCCTGTCAGGATGGTTTTCCAAAACTAACGACCGATTTTGACGGAGCGCGTGCGGGTCAATGTGTCAGGTTAGAAAAAGATAATTTTGAAATCCAGATCTTGCCAGAAAACACACCTATAAACCCCAGTCCTTGGTATGCTTTTGATTTAGAAACAGAGGTTCCACAAACAATATCTATTACTCTGAATTACGAAAATGCTGAGCATAGATATAAACCCAAAATGCAGAACCCTGATGGACTTTGGTACCCTCTGCCGGAGTCATCACTAAATATACATGAAGAGGGCCAGAAAGCTGTGCTGACGGTTACCGTGCCAAAGGGCCAAACCCGAATTGCAGCCCAAGAGGTCATACCAATCCCTCAAAAAACATCTTACTGGACCGACTATGCAACGGATAATGGTTTGGATTTTGAGATAATTGGTCGTTCGGAACGCGGCCAACCGATAGTCTCAATGACCCGAAGCTCCAGTAAGTCCAACGCGCCTCTGATTGTTATTACCGGGGGACAGCATCCACCGGAAGTCCCGGGTCGATTAGGATTGAAATCTTTTCTCGCAGCATTGTTCGAAAATTCGTCGAATAAAACCGAATTAGACAATTTCGAATTTTTGATTGTCCCGGAAATGAACCCGGACGGCGTGAAAGACGGAAATTGGCGACACAATGCCAATGGACTGGATCTAAATCGAGATTGGGGTCCGTTCTCTCAACCTGAAACACAAGCTGTAAGGGGGCAAATCCAACAAAGGGTAAAGGCAGGTATAACGCCCTATCTCTTATTGGATTTTCACGCGACGCGCCGGAATGTTATTTATACACAACCGGATCATGCAGGTTTAAAACCTGAAAATTTTGCCCGAAGATGGCATAACAATATAGACGCCGTATGGGACAAACCTGTTCCCGCGCGATCCGCAAGTCATAATCCGGATTTACCGACAGCGAAAACTTGGTTTTCTGAGACTTATAAAGCACCGGCCATCACAGTAGAATTCGCCGACGAGATAAACCGTGCAGAGTTAAAGGATTTGAGCGCGGCAATGGCCCGAGGACTTCTTTTGACGTTGCAAGACTTAACGACTGAGAAAACGCCGCCGACACGACCTGCAGGTGATATCTTTGGTGATGTGAATCGCAATAACCTTGTGATGGAAATTGAGGCCGCTATTGCTCAAGCTCAATCGGAATATGGTATCATCTCGGCTTCTGCTGCAGCAGAGATTGCCAGAAAGGCGGATGTCAAATATGCGCCTATCGAAGAAATTGCCAATGAATATGAACTCGTCCGTCATCGTATGGTGGCACTTTTAAATGTTTGGCGGAAAAGCCTTAGTCCGGAAGCGGCCAATGCGCTTCATAATGGGGTCACCACAGTCGATATTTATGACACGGTTCTGACGCTGCAGCTATTAGATACGATTGACATTCTCCTTGGCCATATGCTGATAATGGAGGACAGTCTTGTCTGTCTGGCAGAATCTCATAAAAACACGCCTATGATGGGGCGGACTTTGGGCCAACACGCTTTGCCTATAACTTTTGGTAAGAAAGTTACGGGCTGGGCCGGGGTCAATCGCAGGAACATGGACCGCCTATATGACCTTCGAGACAGACTAAAAGGACACGGAACACTGAAAGGCGCCGTTGGAACACATCTGGGTCTGGGGCCAGATGGTTACGAAATTGAGAAGCGAACTTCAGAACTATTGGGATTGGGCTTACCGGCTCCTGCCGATGATAGAGCCGCTCGTGACAAATTCGGTGAATATGCTGCCATTCTGGCTGTTCTCTCTCGGTCTTATGCCAATATCGGAAATGAAATATTTCACCTTCAGATGACAGATATTGGAGAAGTCTATGAACAGCGCAGAACAACAGCTGTAGGTAGTAGTACCATGCCGCATAAACGTAATCCGAGCCTATCAGAACAGTTGATACATCATGGGCGTGTAATTTCTGGCCAATCGGACATCCTACTTGAAGATATGGTGAACCATTTTGAGAGGGATAACACTTCACGTCCTATTCGGTCGCTGGAAAGTCTGGCGCAAACCGGAATGGAAATGATGGAGGATGTAAATAAACTCATTCAACGTCTTGAAATCCGCCCCGAACGGATGAGAGAAAATATGGAACGAACGGGTGGTATGATCATGGCCCAAAGGCTGGTATTTTTTCTGGCTGAAGACATACCCCGACATCAGGCCGAAGAACGTGTAAGGCATGCCGCAAATCTCAGCCTTGAAAGTGATAAAACGTTTAAAGCCGCACTTCTGGAAGATAACCTCATTGGCCCTAAGCTCTCAGGTCAGCTTGATGACTTATTAGACCCTACAACATATATCGGTCTTTCAGCCCAACAGGTTACGGAGACACGTAACTGGATTTCAGAACAACGCATTTCCAGAGATCAACCCAACTTAAAAACCTGTTCTGAATAGTATCGGATTAGGAAAAGTACCGTATCATAATGACGTGCTTCTGCATGACTAGATAAGTCTTCTAATCTTCGCTTCGGGATTATAAATAGTCTTAAGACATAATTTCCTCATAGCCATCTCGTTCACGCTTGCTAAACTCCCCAAAACAGAGGGGAAACTTTATGAGTGACGAACAGATTAGAAACCGCGCGCATTATTGGCGCGCCACAAAACAGCTCACTGTGACGCTCTTATTGGTCTGGTTCCTGGTATCATTCGGAGCTGGGATTTTGTTCCGTGAGGCGCTTGATAATTTTTCCGTTGGGGGCGCGCCATTGGGGTTTTGGATGGCGCAGAACGGATCGATTTATATCTTCGTTCTCTTGATTATTATTTACTGTATTCAGATGACACGGCTGGAGCGGAAATACGGAATCAAGGGCTAGGATCATGGATCAGACCCTTTGGACCTATTTTTTCGTTATCCTGACTTTCGGGATTTATATCGGCATAGCTATTTGGGCGCGGGCCGGCTCGACCAATGAGTTCTATGTCGCCGGACATGATGTCCATCCGACCTTGAACGGCATGGCCACGGGCGCGGACTGGATGAGCGCGGCGAGCTTCTTGTCTATGGCCGGATTAATTGCCTTTCTCGGCTATGGCGGCTCTGTCTATTTGATGGGATGGACAGGCGGCTATGTCCTCTTGGCGCTTTTGCTCGCGCCCTATTTGCGGGAGTTTGGAAAGTTTACCGTGCCGGATTTTGTCGGAGATAGATATTATTCAAAACTGGCGCGCGTCATTGCCGTCATTTGTGCTCTTATGGTGAGCTTCACTTATATTGCCGGACAGATGAAAGGCGTCGGTGTGGCGTTCTCCGGCTTCCTCGGCGTCGATTTCAATCTTGGTATTTTTATCGGATCCGCGATTGTGTTCGTCTATGCCGTATGGGGCGGCATGAAAGGCATCACCTATACGCAAGTCGCACAATATGTCGTGATGATATTTGCCTATACAGTTCCGGCGATATTTATTTCGCTGATCATTACCGGAAACGCTGTGCCGCAATTAGGATTTGTCGGCAATGCCGTCGGGACAGATGTGTCGATGCTCGAAAAACTCAATACTGTTTTAACCGATCTCGGCTTTCCAGAATATACCTCGACGACCAAATCCAAAATAGACATCTTTTGTATCACGGCGGCTCTCATGTTCGGCACAGCCGGGCTACCACATGTGATAATTAGGTTTTTCACAGTCAAATCCGCTCGGGCGGCGCGAAAGTCCGCCGGATGGGCGCTTGTCTTTATTGCGCTGCTCTATACCACCGCGCCGGCTGTCGGCGCCTTTGCCCGGATGAATTTTGTCGAAACGGTGAATGAAGCGACCTATATCCAGGACGGAGAAGATTACGAAGCGCGCGCGGCAGAAATAATATCCGAAGGCGGGAAGCCGGTTCCGGCGTGGTATAAGGACTGGGAGAAAACAGGGCTCTTATCTTTCGAAGATAAAAATCAGGACGGCATTATGCAGTATCGCGGGCCGAATGCACCGGACGGCCTAGAGAATGAAGTTGACCCCAACCGGGATATTTTTGTTCTGGCAAATCCGCAAATCGCGGAGCTGCCGGGATGGGTTATTGGACTGGTTGTGGCCGGCGGTTTAGCCGCGGCGCTTTCGACAGCAGCGGGCTTGCTTATGGTCATCAGCTCTGCCGTCTCGCATGATCTTTTGAAGCGGACCCTCACGCCCGATATGACCGAGAAACAGGAAATGCTCGCAGCTAGAATCGCGGCCGCAGCCGCAGTTGTAGCGGCGGGATTGATCGGGGCCTTTGCGTCGAGCCTGCCTTTCGTGGCGCAGGTGGTCGCCTTTGCCTTTGGGATTGCCGCAGCCTCGCTCTTTCCAATCATCTTTTTGGGGATTTTCTGGAAACGCATGAATCGTGAAGGCGCGATTGCAGCGATGTTGACGGGTCTGATTTCAACTGTGTCTTATATTAGTTATTTCAAATTCATGGGCGGGACGGAGGCCGGATGGTGGTTCGGTATTTCGCCGGAAGGTATTGGCTTTGCCTTTATGTGGGTGTCTCTGGCTGTCGGCATGATTGTGTCTCTCGTGACAGCACCGCCGCCGCTTGCTATCCAGATCCTCGTAGATGACATCCGTATCCCCGGTACAGTTAAGGACAAAGTTTATGAGTGACGACGTTAAGACCTATCCCGTTCCAACTGATTTTAGTCGAAAAGCCAATATAGGGCCAGAGCAATACGGGTCTATGTATGCGGCGTCGATTGAAGATCCGGAAAGCTTTTGGGGCGAGATGGGGCAGCGTCTGGACTGGATAGAGCCTTATACAAAGGTCAAAAACGTAAACTGGGACAAAGCCGATCTATCCGTGAAATGGTATGAGGACGGCGTGCTGAATGTCACCGCCAACTGTCTTGACCGACACTTGGCCACACGCGGGGATAAGCCAGCCATTATCTGGGAAGGCGATGAGCCGTCTGATAGCAAAACTTTCACCTACCGCGAGGCTCATCTGGAGGTGTGCCGCCTCGCCAATGTTCTGAAAGACTTAGGTGTGAAAAAGGGCGACCGGGTGACGCTTTATATGCCGATGATCCCCGAAGCCGGATTTGCCATGCTCGCTTGCGCCCGTATCGGGGCGGTACATTCTGTGGTTTTTGGCGGCTTCTCTCCTGAGGCTTTGGCCGGACGCATAACCGATTGTGACAGTACGGTTGTCATCACCGCTGACGAAGGGGTGAGAGGCTCTAAATCCATTCCGCTGAAAGCCAATTGCGACGCCGCTTGCGATATTGCGGCCAAAGCCGGCAAACCTGTCTCTAAGGTTTTATGTGTCCGACGGACGGGCGGTGACGTGAACTGGGACAAGGGCCGCGATGTCTGGCTGCATGAGGCGGTGAAAAATGTTTCCGATGACTGCGCGCCGGAGCCGATGAATGCCGAAGATCCGCTCTTTATTCTCTACACGTCGGGATCGACCGGAAAACCGAAAGGTGTGCTCCATACAACGGGCGGCTATCTCGTTTGGGCGGCTCTGACCCATGAGCACGTGTTTGATTTGAAAGAAGACGATGTCTATTGGTGCACGGCCGATGTCGGATGGGTGACAGGTCATACATATATTATCTATGGGCCGCTTGCCAATGGCGCGACGACGGTGATGTTTGAAGGGGTTCCGACCTATCCTGATGCGTCGCGTTTCTGGCAAGTTTGCGAAAAGCATAAAGTGTCGCTTTTCTATACGGCGCCGACGGCTATTCGCGCCTTGATGCGGGAAGGGGACGGTCCGGTGAAAGCCACAGACCGAAGCTCTCTCAGGGTTCTGGGCACGGTGGGCGAGCCAATTAATCCCGAAGCCTGGGAATGGTATTTTCACACCGTTGGCGAGGGGCGCTGCCCAATTGTCGATACGTGGTGGCAAACAGAAACGGGCGGTGCCATGATTGTGCCGCTGCCGGGAACCACGCCGATGAAACCGGGGTCTGCGACCTTACCGTTTTTTGGGATTGAACCTGCTCTTGTGGATGCGGAAGGTAAGGAGCTTGAAGGCGAAGCCGAAGGCAATTTGATTATCAAAGAAAGCTGGCCAGGCCAGATGCGCACGGTTTACGGCGATCACCAGCGCTTTATCGACACCTATTTTTCGGCCTATCCCGGGACCTATTTCACAGGTGATGGTTGTAAACGAGATGCAGGCGGATTTTACTGGATTACAGGCCGGGTGGATGACGTCATCAATGTCTCCGGCCATCGAATGGGCACCGCTGAGGTGGAAAGCGCGCTCGTCTCTCACGACGCCGTGGCCGAAGCGGCAGTGGTCGGCTACCCTCATGAGATTAAAGGGCAGGGGATTTATGCCTATGTCACCTGCGTCTCCGGTGTCGAGACGAACGAAGCTCTGCGTAAAGACCTCGTCAAACATGTCCGCTCTGAAATCGGCCCGATTGCATCGCCCGACCTTATCCAGTTTGCGCCGGGCCTTCCTAAAACGCGCTCCGGCAAAATCATGCGGAGGATTTTACGCAAGATCGCGGAAGATAAATTTGATAGTTTAGGTGATACCTCGACTCTTGCTGATCCGGACGTGGTCGATGACCTCATTGCAAACCGAATGAATAAAGCCTGATGAATGACTGAGACATGCGTCATCGTCGGGGCGAGCCATGCGGCGGCTCAGCTTTGCGTTTCCTTGCGTCAAGGTGGCTGGGAAGGGGCTATCACCGTGATAGGGGATGAGGAGGCCTTACCCTACCACCGTCCGCCTTTATCAAAAGATTTTCTCGCCGGAGAAAAAAACCTGATAGACATTCTTATCCGGCCCGGTGAGGCGTATGAAACTGCTGACATTGAGTTGAAACTCGGCGTCAGGGTCGGCGCTATAAAC
The DNA here is from genome assembly GCA_029936425.1 of Litorimonas sp. Lineage (GTDB taxonomy): Bacteria > Pseudomonadota > Alphaproteobacteria > Caulobacterales > Maricaulaceae > Litorimonas. Next base: position 201,811 of record JAPYSU010000002.1, on the reverse strand, counting down.
CGCGATAATAAATCCGTCTTGACGGATGATGGCGATATTTTTTCCTATGATAAGCTGGTGCTGGCGACGGGGGCGCGTGTCAGGCATTTGCGGATACCGGGGGCGGACTCCAAAGCCGTTTATTATCTTCGAGATACGAAAGATGTTCTGGCAATCAAATCCAAAATCGCGCCCGGCAAACGCGCCGTCATAATTGGCGGAGGCTATATTGGCCTCGAAACGGCAGCTTCACTTCGGAAACAGGGGATGGAGGTTACTCTATTGGAAGCTATGCCGCGCGTATTGCAACGCGTAACGGCGCCGGAACTCTCCCATTTCTATAAAAGAGTTCACCGGGAAGAGGGCGTGGAAATTCTCGACGGCGTCGTGGCCTCTGAGATTTCGTCGTCAAATGACAGGTTAAGTGTTTCCACGTCCTGTCAGCAAAATTTCGATGCCGATATGGTGATTATCGGTATAGGTGTCATTCCCAATATAGAGCTGGCAGAAATGTCAGGCTTAGTCGTCGGAAATGGCATTGAAGTAAATTCTTTTTGTCAGACATCCGATACTGATATTTATGCCGCCGGAGATGTGACCTGGCATCATAATCCGGTTTATGATCGGTATGTCCGGCTCGAGTCTGTTCCTAACGCGACAGAGCAGGCGAAGACAGTCGCAAACCACATAAACGGCAATCCTAAACCCTATAACAGCTTGCCTTGGTTTTGGTCGGATCAGTTTGATTTGAAATTGCAAATTGCCGGACTGTCAGAGGGCTATGACGATCTCATCCTTCGCGGAGATATTAACACCTCTCGCGAATTTGCCGCCTTTTACTTTAAGGGCGATAAGCTGCTTGCCGTCGATGCGGTGAATTCGCCTCGGGAATTTATGTTGGGTCGAATGGTTCTGGGAAAAGGCAAGACCTTAGATAAAAAAGCGATTGCAAATCAAAGCACAGGTTTAAAAACGGCCATAATCTGACGCAAAGTCGATTTCGAAAGAATACTCAGGTGATAAGTGACGGCTTCTCTCTTTTCACTGTTGATTTGATTTTCGCAATCTCCTCAGCAATCTCGGCGATGGGCTGTAGCGCGGTTTGCACGTCCTGTTTTAGGTCGCCATCTTTAGGCTCATACTTTTCAAGATAGAGCCTGAGCGTAGCCCCAACAGTGCCTGTGCCGGATAGCCGAATGACAAAGCGGCTGCCGCTTTCAAATTCGACCCGAAGGCCTTGATTGTGCGAGATCGAGCCATCTACCGGATCATGATAAGAAAAATTATCCGCTTTTGAGACAGTTTCATCTTGAAACGTCATTCCTACGAGGCTTTCCAGCTTTTCGGATAGGCCTGATATGACGGCGTCTGCTTGCGCTTTATCGACCCCCTCATAATCATGGCGAGAGTAGTAATGACGGCCATAGGTGAGCCAGTGATCCGAGATTACATTTTCGACGGATTGATGACGGGATGCCAGAATGTTGAGCCACATAAGTATCGCCCAGAGGCCATCCTTTTCGCGGATATGATCAGAGCTGGCCCCGGCGCTTTCTTCTCCGCAAAGCGCAATTCGCCCGGCCTGCAGCAGATTTCCGAAAAACTTCCATCCTGTGGGAGTCTCGAAATGTTCAATCCCTAAATCCTTGGCGACGACATCGACGGCGCGGCTGGTCGGCATGGAACGTGCCACGCCGGGTATGCCGTTTTCATAACCCGGCACATCTGTCGCATTCGCGGCCAGAACGGCCAGACTGTCCGAGGGGGAGATGTAAATATTGGGTCCAAGCACAATATTTCGGTCCCCGTCCCCGTCAGAGGCAGCCCCGAAAAAGGGCGCGTTCTCTGAAAACATCGTGTCAAAAAGCTCTCTGGCATAGACCGGGTTGGGGTCCGGGTGACCGCCCCCGAAATCTGGTTTTGGCGCGCCGTTTATGACGCTGTCTTCCGGCAACCCCAGTCGCTCGCAAAATATGGCTTTGGCATAAGGTCCTGTGACGGCATGCATGGCATCAAAGCAAATTCTCTTTTCATTCAAGAGGTTTTTAATGGCGTCAAAATCAAACAATTCCTCCATCATCGTCAGATAGTCTGCGACAGGATCTATGATTTTAACGGTCATCTCTTCCAGATGCGTTTCCCCCACATCTGATAGGTTAATGTCATTCCCATTGGCGATTTTGTATCGATCAATGTGTTGAGTTCGCTCAAATATAGCGTTTGTAACAGCTTCGGGCGCAGGCCCGCCATTATCGCCGTTAAATTTGATGCCAAAATCGCCTTTCGGCCCGCCCGGATTGTGGCTGGCGGAAAGAATAATCCCTCCGGCGGCTTTATGAAGACGTATTAAATTAGAAACAGCCGGTGTGGAGAAAAGCCCATTTTGCCCCACTATCGTCTGAGAGACGCCATTGGCCGCCGCGATTCTAAGGATAACCTGTATGGCTACATCGTTATAGAACCGACCATCCCCGCCGAGAATCAGTGTCCCGCCCTTAAGCTCAGGAACCGAGTCAAAAATAGCTTGAACAAAGTTTTCAAGATAACCGGGCTGCTGAAAAACAATTACTTTTTTTCTTAACCCCGACGTGCCGGGCTTTTGTCCCTCAAACGCTTTCGTGTCTACCTCAGTCATTATAATTTTCCTTCTCATCCGCGAGGCTACTTAGCACATATGCGGGCCTCAGAACTTTTGCAAATATTTAGAGGTGGAGGATGATTCAGTCAGACCCGAATTATTCCCGAATGTAGAAATTATCAGCTGATATCTTTAAGTCATTCGATTGGGCGTTCCACCGAAAGCCGGAGATAAACTTGTAAACTTTCGCAGTCAGGTTGGAACGAAGTTCTCTTAAAAAGGGTTAAGTAGCTATATAACAAGGAGAATTTTGTGCTCAATGCATTCACTAAACATATTCTGCGAATAGATAGTGTTCTGTCTGATGCACCTAATGACTATAAAGGCACTCAAGATATTCACCGTCATTCCTTTGGCGACGGTGAATTTGTTTATGAGGCGGGCGATCCGTTTACACGGGTTTATATCGTCGAGCAGGGATGGTTGGCCTCCCTGAATGTACTGGCGAATGGGGGGCGGCAGCTTTTAAACTTCTATACACCCTCGGATATAATAGGGCTGGAATGTCTCTCCGGTAGAAAAGCCCCGAGTTCCTTAAAAGCATTATGCCCGACGCGCCTCATCTCGATTGAGCGAACTGAATTTCTTGAAATTATGCGAAAATCACCAGAGTTGATGGAGTATTTTATCTTGCTGATGGGGCTTCAGGACGTCATTCTGCAGGAACGTATCTGCTCCATGAGCCGTATGGATGCAAAACATAAAATTGTTTATTTTCTTTTGCTTTTGAAAAGCAAAGTTGCTGTCAAAGATGAAGAAGACAGCCAAAGTCTTTTTTTGCCTTTAACTCAATATGATATTGCTGATTCACTTGGTCTAACCAATGTGACCGTTAGTAAAGTTATGAGTGAATTGGAAAAGGCGGGGTATATTCAATATAAACGTCAACGCATTGAGTTTCTAGACACGGAAGCTTTGATAGAGATGGTCAATTTTCAGGATAGATATGCCAGTTTCAAGCAAAAGATAGCCAATGGAAACAATATCGCTTCAGCTGCTTGATACTGTGTCAGCGGAGCCATTTGTTTAGGCTGATTTAACGCCAGTTCGATCCGCGGTTTGCGATTATCAGGCTTATTTCGTAAGATTTTCTCGCGCCCATTTCCGACATAATAAGTCCGGCTTGAGTGCTGTCCATTTCGCGCAGAAATCCCGCCGCGAACCCTGCGTCCATACTATTAAAGATTTCGGCCGCCTTTTTCGGCTTCATTGTTTTATACATTTCGACTAAATGCGTAATGTCGTCCTGAGCGACTTTTTCCATTTTATCTATTTGTGCTTGAATTGTCTTCTGGGTAACGTCCAGGCTGGCAACATCCTTTTCGACTTTCGTTTCAAGGGCTTTAAGAGCCGTTTCGCGTTTTGCCATTTCAACCTGACGCTCATTGAGCAGGCTGCGTTCTTTTATTAAAGTTTCGGCGACAGCGCCGGTGAGACACACCTTTTCGCTGTTGTTGAGGTCTTCAAGGTCGTCGGAGATTTTACTGCTGGCTGTGCTTTCAGAAATAGATGTTTTCGCATTGGCAATATCCGTTTTTACATCCGCTGCAGCGAAGGACAGATTGCCAGCTTGGATTAGAAATATAACGCCGAAGCTGACAGAGATTATCGGGAGAATCTTTTTTGTCATGAGCGGGCTTGCTTAAGGCGAGATAAAAGTCCGGTCTTTTTCAAACCCGCCTTTTCCGCCAAAACTTCCATTTCATCGAAAAGCTCTTCCATGGACGATTTCGCCATTTCAGGCGTCAGATCATTTACGTCTGAATCAGAGGATACGGGGTCTGACTTGGAAGGTTTTGTTTCTGCTGCGGGCGTTTCATTGTCTTGTTCCAGTGCCATATGAGGAGCCTCAATAGACACGACTTTTGGCGCGGGCTTAGCTGTCAGTCCGTTTCGGTAACTCTCAATATCAGAGACAACTTTTAATAAGCTAGACGCCGTATTTTGTGCCTTCATGACGCTATTGGGCAGAGTGACGGTGATTTTTTCTTCCAAAGTAGCATCGAGCGACCGGGCAGATTTAAGGCGCCGCTCTGCATCAATTGTTGTTGCTTCAAGTTGTGTGGAGAGCGTTTCGGCTTTCTCGATAAGTTGTTTCAACATCTTGACGGAATCTTCTGTGGAAGCCTGAGCCTTCTGCGCGGCGTGATGCGTCTTGTGAATGGCTTCGGTCAAAGAAACGATAGAGGCGCCCACACCGCTTTTAAGATTGCTGAGACCTTTTAGCTTTCTGTTGAGTTTGATGCAGTAAATACAGGCCAAACCCGAAATAAACAGTAGAATAATATCCTGGATCATATCCATATTGAGAGGTATCTGAGACATAAATTCCACTATCTTATCAAAAAGTCAGTTATTAAAACGCCGGCTACTTTATCCGGCCCTAGAACCAGCTTGGATCGGCGCAGGAGCTGAGCCCGTAATTGCGGGAGAAACGCCGGATCCTGTAGTTCTGAAACCTCGACGGCTCTTAAATATCCCATATAAGCGTCTCTGAGGCGCAAATCATTGGCCTCCACTTCGCTGCGGATGTCCTTTGGAACTTCCAGGGCAACCCTCATGCGGAGGACGTTCCTGTTATCCCGGATAGAGACAACAAATTCATTCATTTCCACAATTTCAAGATTGGTCGGCATCATGTCATGCGGAGTCGCTATATCTGACGCGGCTGCAGTATGGGCTCCGGTGGCAATGGTGCTTTCACTGGTCGGTAAAAGGTAAACTGTGCCAAATGAGGTCGCCGCCAAGATAAGGGGCGTGACGATTGCTCCAAGAAGTTTACCCTTTTTCTTGGGAGCAGCCTCCGGTGCAGAATCGGCATCTGCCGCTTCGACACTTTCTGCCGTTTCCTGCTTAGTCTTTTTTTCAGCCACGCGCTCGTTTCCTACATGCACCGTCTTGGAAATTGATAAAAAACACACAGAAGTAAACTGTCTGTTAATTATATTCGTTAATATCTGAAAAAAGCATGTGATGCGCCGATTTGGTAAACAGGATTTTTCCCAAGGCAACAGGATGAACATCGTAAATGTGTGGCGGGGGCTTCCGTTACAAAAGCAAATAATATCAATAGGGAGCGTGTTCGCGACACTGGCTCTCGTTTTCCTGTTGATGTCGACTGCCCTCAAGCCAAAAATGGACCTTCTTTATTCCGGGCTGGACTCAGCGGACGCCGGAGACGTGATTGCCAAGCTCGATAATCTTAACGTAAAATATGATGTCAGAGGCAATGCCATTTACACGGAAAGCACCCGAAGGGATTCACTAAGGCTGGAGCTCGCAAGAGAAGGTCTGCCCAAACAATCAGTCGTCGGCTATGAACTCTTCGACACGATGAACAGCTTTGCCATGTCAACGGAGATGTTTGACGCGACTTACTGGCGGGCCAAAGAGGGTGAGCTCGCCAGGACCATTCTGACCATGCAAAATATACGCGCGGCGCGGGTTCATTTAGGCACGCAAAAAGCAACTGGATTCCGTAAAGGCCCAAAAGCGACCACAGCGTCAGTCACGGTGTCAACCTCAAGCGGTCTGAATGGCGAACAAGCAAAAGCTATTCAATATGTGACCGCTCTGGCGATTGTCGGCCTCAACCCCGAAGACGTGGCTGTCGTGGATACAATGCGCGGCCTAATTGCCGGGCCGGGGCTCAATGATCAGTCTGATATGGCGGGCAATGGGGAGATAGAAAGAGCGGCCAAGCTAAAAGCCAATTTGTTATCCATGTTGGAAGCCCGCGTCGGGGCCGGAAATGCGCGCGTTAATGTCTCTCTGGACATCGATCATACGCGGGAAAGCCTGACAGAGAGAAGCTTTGATCCTGAAGGCCGCGTTCTTAAATCTCAAACGACGTCAGAAATTGCCGATACCAGCCAAGGGACGAGCGGCTCTGTTACAGTTGCCAGTAATTTGCCTGAAGGCGCTGCTGGCGGCGGCAACAACCAGTCAGAGCGAAGCGAAACCAGTGAAACTGTTACCTATGAAGTTTCTGAAATCCTCAGAAACCGGGAAATTACGCCTGGCGCCGTTAAGCGTATGACCGTGGCGGTCCTAGTGAGTGATGCGCAAGTCGTGGCCGAAGACGGAACGATCACGCAGGAGCCTAGGTCAGAAGAAGAAATGGCGACGCTTACGGATCTTGTGGCCGCAGCCTCCGGCCTAAATGAAGAAAGAGGGGACGTGCTGACGCTGAAGTCTCTTCCTTTTGATCGTCCCATCGAAACAGACCTGATTACGAAGCCAAGTGTTTGGGCGCAGTTTAAAGAGCAGTATTTGTGGAGCACGGTACAATCTTTAATTCTTGGAATTGTTGCCTTGGTGCTTGGCCTCTTTGTGGTCAAACCGCTTCTGACGCGGGATCAAAGCGCATCCGGAGAGGCGGCGCCGGGCCTTTTACCTATGTCTTTAAACAGCGAGACGCCGGGACTGGAAAATGGCCGCCAGAATCAGGCCTTAATCGCGGCAAACTCTCCTCCCTTGGGGATTGAGGGGCCGTCCTCCTCTGATCCGATTGATATGCTCAATAACCGAGCCAGCGAACAAATTGATGATGCGGCCAGCCTGTTGGCCAATTGGTTAAGCGCTGACGCCTCGGAGGCCAGTTAATGGCGGCCCATTTCTCAGCTCAGTCCATTGTTAAAAAGCAAGAAGACTTAATAACGCCGCAAGAAGATTCGGCTGTTATCTATCCGGATATGGCGAAGTTCCACCCGGGCGGCGGGGGCGCTATTTCAGGGCAGAGTAGAGCCGCCCGGCAGATTGATTATACTAACGGGTTTGAAGCCGGAAAAGCCGAAGCATCCGAAATGTATGAGCAGACAATCCGCGTCATGGAAACGGCCTTGGAAGGGTTGAAGTCTTCAATGAAGGCAATGACACGGGATGTAGAAACAAGTCACGGCGAAGTCGTGAAGCAATGCCTCCAAGCTCTTCTACCCGAATTGTCTCAAGAGATACTGCGTCATGAAATTCATTGCGTTATATCCGAAGCAGCGACGTCGCAGACGGATCTTCGTCTCTCTGTAAATCTTAATCCGGGCAACGAGATTGCAAAATCCTTTCTGCAAAAGTCATTCGGACCGGAATTGACCCTCGTTGAAAGTAATGAGATGGACAAAAGTGCGGTTCACTTTTTCAGAGGTGATTCCGTCACGAAAATTGACCCGGTAAAGACCGCTCAAACTTGCCTCGGTCTTTTGGGAATAGAGTGCGCGCCGAAGAAAACTGTAGAACGCTCATCTGGCAGAACAGAAGCCCCTGCAGGCAATGATTTGGGCGAAAATGAAGACATGCAGGAGGCTTCATGACCGATAAAAATCAATCAGCAAAAGATCAGGCCGAGTTTGAAAAGACAAAATCTGCAAACGCCGGAGATATTCCTATGGCGGAACGCCGGGATGGACAGGCCGGAGCAACGTATAAAAGATCGATATATGCACTCCCAGTGACCGTTCAAATCGTTATTGGCACAGCGCGGCCGACGATTGCCGAACTCTTGAAACTCAAAAAAGATTCGGTTTTGGAAATGGACAAATCCATAAACGATCCGGTTGATGTTTGTATTGATAACCGCGTTATCGCGCGCGGGGAATTGATAGAAACAGATGTGGCGACGGGTGAGATTGGGTTGAAGATTACAGAAATCGTCGATATTTCCGAAGACATGCTTTCATGACACTTGCGATTGCACGTCGCTATTTAACGCCAAAACGAATTCTGGTTTTATTGGCGGTGCTAGCTGTGCTCGTCTTGCTTCCTGCTATCGCCGTTGGCCAAGTCGCGCCTCAAACCCCGCCGGATGCGGGAGAGGCCTTGGGCGAGCTTCTCAACAGCCCTAATGAGGATGGCTCGGTTGGTCTGGATGCGCGCGTCATTCAGCTTTTCCTGATTGTCACAGTGCTGAGCCTGGCCCCCGGCCTGGCGATGATGATCACCTGTCTTCCCTTTATGGTGATCGTTTTTTCTTTCCTGCGGCAGGCGCTCGGATTGCAGCAATCTCCGCCCAATATGATGATTATGGGTCTGGCGATGTTCTTGACCTTTTTTGTGATGGAGCCGGTATTTACGACGTCCTGGGATGAAGGCCTGTCGCCCTATATGGACGGCATGATTACGGAGCAGCAGGCCATCGATCGAACTTTGACACCCTTTCGGAGTTTTATGGAAGCCCGCGTAGAGGCGGACACAATCGAGCGCCTGGCCGCCACCATGCCGGAAAGAAATTATGACCTTTCCGGAGAGGCGCCACTTCCACTTCTTGTGACGTCTTTCATGCTGTCCGAGATCAAACAGGCCTTTCAAATCGGGTTCGTTATTTTTATGCCATTTCTTATCATAGACCTCTTGGTTGCCTCCATTCTGATGGCTATGGGTATGATGATGGTTCCGCCCGCCGTGGTGTCTCTGCCCTTCAAGTTGGCATTTTTCGTTATGGCCGATGGATGGCTTAAAGTGACTGAAGCCCTTTTACGAGGATATGGAGTCGCCTGATGTTAAAAGGTGAAGTGATGCCGCGAGATTTTAGTTCTACCTCAAACTCTGCCAGAGCGGGCGGACAAGGAAATGGACGGCCGCCCCAAATCGATCATCTGAGCCTGCCGCAAAGAGCCGCCATTATTCTGGTGTCAATGGGACCTGATTATGCAGCCCCGATTGCAGAGAAACTGTCTGACGCGCATCTGCGAAAATTTGTTGAGGCTCTTAAACAGCTGCACGAAGTCCCCAGAGAGGCTATGCTCGCCGTCGTGGCGGATTTTGTGGTCAAGATAAACGGACGAAAAAACACGATGATGGCCGGTCCTGAAAGAGCTTTGGAAATGGCCGAGAAGGTATTGGATTCAGACAGGCTGAAACGGCTGTCGGCATCGACAATGCCGAAAACATCACTTGGTCCGCAGAGTGACGTCTGGGGCGCCTTAGCGGAAAAACCCGTTGAACAAATAATAGAGTTTCTTCTCAAGCAGAAAACAGAGATTTCGGCGTTTATTATCTCTAAGCTTCCAACTGGTCTTGCCGGAGAAATACTCTCATCTGTTCCGGACGAAACATCCGTTGCCTATGTGAAAATCCTGTCCGAGAACCGCGAAGTTGCGCCTTTTGCGCAGCGGGCCATAGAGAAACTGGTTCGCAAAAACTGTTTGGAAGTGGCTGAGATTCCTACGAACGACGCAGCAATTGATTATACGGCAGAACTACTCTCCATGGTGTCAAAAGACAAACGTGATAAACTACTTCAAGACTTGGAAAACAGCGACAAAGAAAGAGCGAAAGCTATTCGTAAGGGCATGCTGACCTTTGAAGATCTGCCTGTCAGACTTCCGACTTCTGCGATTCAGATTATATTTAAAGACTTTCCGAAAGACGATCTTCTCTTGGCATTGCAGGCCGGGAGGACAGAGTCAGCTGAAAGCGTTGAATTTTTAATGGCAAATATCTCTCAACGTATGGCAGAGAGAATGAAGGAAGAAATAGAAGCTCTTCCAGAGCAGACGCCTGCAGAGTCCGACAAGGCCATTAATAACTTCATGAGCTTTGTCACGAGCCTGCACAGGTCTGAAAAAATTGTATTGGTGAAAGCTCCTGCCGAAGAAGACGCGGCTTAAACACCCAACATAATTCTTCTGGGTTCAATTTTCCTGATAGGTAGAAAACAGGAAGCGGAAGCACTCAGCTTCCGTCTCACAAGCTATTGAAGGACAAGCTCAGCGTGGAGCGCGCCGGCGGTCTTAATCGTCTTGAGTATATCGATCATTTCTCTGGGGGAAACGCCCAGAGCGTTCAATCCAGCCACGAGGTCTGGGAGAGATACATTGTCTTCCAGAATCGCAATGTTTCCAGGCTCTCCGTCCCTCACAGAAATATCCGTGCGCGGGAGTACGATGGACTCACCGAACCCGAAGGGATTTGGTTGTGAGGCAACCGGCGTCTCTGAAATTGTAATCGATAAGTTACCCTGCGCAATAGCAACGGACGAGACTTTAACGTCTTGACCCAACACGATTGTGCCGGATCGTTTATCCACAACGACACGTGCTTTCTGAGCGGGTTGCAAGGTCAGGTTTTCAATTCGGCCCATAAATCGAGCCGGAGAAATCGTGCTCTGAGAAAGGTCTAGTTCGACTGTACCTGAGTCCAGAAGGAGAGCGTATTTTCCGCCTAAGCTCGTATTGATCTTAGACTCCAGACGTTCTGCTGTTGTGAAGTCAGGTGAGCGAAGGGCAAGGCGGATACGCTCCATCTTACCAAATTCAAAATTGACTTCCCGCTCGATACGCGCGCCGTTGGGGATAGTGCCGGAGGTTGGGACGCCTTCCGTGATAGACGCGCTCTCGCCCTCAGCTTGAAAACCGCTGATGAGGACGCTGCCTTGAGCGAGCGCGTAGACTTCGCCGTCTGCGGCGTTGAGAGGCGTCATGACGAGCGTTCCGCCGGCCAGGCTTTTCGCATCCCCAATAGAAGACACATTAATGTCTATTTTAGAGCCGAGCCGGGCGAAGGGCGGCAAGGAGGATGTGACCAAGACCGCCGCCACATTATTAGGGCGGAAATCACTGCCCTGAATATTGACCCCCAACCGTTCCAAGAGGTTGGAGAGCGCTTCTTCGGTGTAAGGGGAGTTCCGGATCGTATCACCTGTCCCGTCAAGGCCGATGACAAGCCCATATCCAACAAGGTCATTACTCCGCACACCTTCGACATCGACAATGTCTTTAATCTTGACGGATGCTGATGCTTCGAAAGGTATTAGAGCCGACAGAGTGAACAGAAGGCCGAGGCATGATAAAAATAAAGAGCGCATAGATATCACAAGAAATTTGTTAGGGTGAGGTTAGAAAGTCGGGCCGTTATGGTATAGGAGGCTTCAAGCTGAACCTGGAGCTGTTTGAGCTCGCCCGCCGCTTCAAATTGATCCCTACCAAAGAGATTTTGGAAAGAGGTGGCCAGATCCAGAGCTTCGCTTTCATGCTGTTCTGCAGCTGATTCAAGACTTTGAGCAAAAATTCCGAGTTCGCCGTTTAGTCTCACGATTCCCGACGTTGCTTTTGTAATGGACGCTGCTCCATTGGTCACGAGCGTGTCAAAAGAGGCTTTATCACCTTCAGGAAGAGCGCTTTTAGACGTTGCTAAAATAGCCAGGCCCTTCAGCACATCTTTTATGCTTTCAGATTTTCCTGAAACCGGCACTTCGATTGTACGTCCATTGCCAAGGGGAAGGGCAGGGGGTTTTCCGTCGCCGCCTTGATAGATGCGGGTTTCAAAATCGCCGCCGTCACTGAAGTAATCATCTATTGCCGTTATCGCCGCGCCAGTATCTGGCGCTGTCGCAATCAGGTTTTCAATATCGGACAGAAAGACATCTGCGTCACCAAAAGTGGCCGTATCGGTTCTGTCGCCCGAAAACAGATTGCGCTCGCCATGTTTCACACTGAGAGAACTCATAATATTTTCAACACTTGCGCGGGCTTCACTGATGAGCGCGTCTGTGCCGAACACATTATCCGTATTCAGGGCGACAATGGCCCGACTGTCGATATTATCAATAACGTCAAGAGTGCTCGTCAAAGCGCCGGACATCAGAGAAAGACGTGACTTGGAAAGCGTATTGATGTTTTGCGATTGCTCTATGTCGCTTTGAGCTTTCTTTAACAAATGCGCCCGTCCCAAATCTCCGTCTGTTGCTTTGGTCAGGTCGGATTTGAGGCCTGTGACGGCCTCTTGAGAGGCGGTTTGGATGCGTTCGCGTATTTGCGCAGTCGTGCGATTGCGGCGGGTAAACGAGAGTAGATCTGGATAGCTATTAATCTGCATATCTAGCCCTAAATCTGCATCAAGCGATCAATCATATCGCTGATGGTTTGAATAACACGTGCGTTTGCCGCATAGGCTTGCTCAATAATCAATAGGTTTTGCAGCTCTGCATCTGTATCGACCGCGGATCTGCTTAGCTCGGTATCGCTCAAAACGTCACGGCGCGCGATGGTGCTTGCATTAATAGAGTCATGGCGAAGAGTTTGTTCGCCGATTTGAGACGTTAGGCCTGCTATAGAATCGATAACGCTGAACTGACCCTGCAAATTTGTTCCGGCGGGCGCGTTTTGACGATCTGTCATCGCGCTAACCAGACCGGAAATTATTGCAGTGTTTCCAGAGTTCCCCGGGCTCGTTGCGCCTAGACCATCCCGAAGGCGGGAAACGTCCCCGCCCGCATTCGGGTTGATAGCATTGTTAAGTTTCAGACGCGCCGCGGTTCCGGATAAGTTCACCGGATCATGGGCCAAGCCGCCATCTGTGAAGATTCCGGGAGCGCCTGCGGCTTTTGTGGGATCGAGAGCGTCATTTGAAAACCGCGAAATCAGATCCGCTGCCAGTCCGTCTAGTGAATCAGAAAAATCTGTTGCGACAGAATCCCGAATGTTAAACTGTCCTGCCAGACTGCCGGATTGTAAAGAATGGCGCCCATCTGTACCGGGCGTCAGGTTTTGTTCTCCTACAAATAAACCTGAAAGGCGGCTTCCAGCTTCACCAAGCCGATCTCCTTCTGTTATTGTACCCGCGCGTTCAAAAGAAAGTTCTCTGACATTACCGGACAGCAGATAAACACCGGAACTGGTGAGGATGTCGACTTGCCCATTGTCTCGGACAACATCTTTAATGGGGAGAATTTCGGCGATGCCGTCTATCAGTCTCTGGCGTTCATCCTCTAAGGCCGCGCCTTCACTACTTTGCTCATTAATTGAGCCAAATTTGGCATTTATATCCTGTAACCGGTAGAGGGATTCGTTCACTTTTCTAACGGATTTATCTATATTGCTATCTGCTGTTTCCCGCAGGGATGTCGCAAGATGGGATAAAGCATTAAAGTGATGAGTTGTTTCGTTGGCAGCCGAGAAAACGGCGTTTTGCAGGGCTGCAGATTCAGGGGTCGCTTCAAGGTTTTTCAGAGCGCTCTCAAGATTTTCAAGTGTTGCGAAGAGACCGTAGCCGTCACTGGGACTTCCTAGTTCAGTGTTTAATGTCTGATAAGCCTGCGCGATGACGGAAGACCGTCCGGCCGCTGAATCCGCGTCGCGCCGAAGCCGGCTGACAGCTAGATCCTGTGACCGCTCAATGGCCGTGATTGATACGCCGCCGCTTTGGCCTCCGGCGACATTTTCAGACGTAATAACAGAACGCCGGACATAGCCCGGCGTTGACGCATTGGCGATATTGGAGGCCGACACGTCCGCGCGCCGGCTCGTGCTCGCAAGGCCTGAATTGGCGCTTGATAAAGCTTGCGATAAAGACATTTAAGCGTCCCTGTTAAGTTTTTCGGCCAGAAGACTTATGATCTGGCTAACGGCCAATATTAACGCTTGAGATTGGTTGTTTCCTGCAACATTTCATCAACCGTCTGAATGATCTTAGCATTTGAAGAATAGGCCCGCTGAGTCTCAATCAAGCTAGTCAGTTCTGAAGCAACATCCGTATTGGATTCCATCAGCGCGTAGCCTTCATAAGTTCCCGTAGGACCGTCACCGGCATCCCAGAAATATACATCGCCGCTGTCTGCAGAGGTTGTGTAAGCTTGACCGCCAAGGGCTTCCATACCGTTTGGATTTGGCACTTCAGCGACAGGAATTTGATATATAGTCCGGCGAAAGCCTGTATTATATACAGCTTCAACAAATCCGCCTGGCGTCACTTCTACACTTTGAAGGTCGCCAACTGGAGAGCCGTCTTTTGTGACGTTATATGGTGAGAAGCTTGTTCCCAATTGTGTGAGGCCTGATGTGCCGTTTGGCGTTCCGATAAACGCATTCATGGGGCCGCCTTCGACATTAAAGGAAAGCTGTCCGGTCGCATCGTCATAGGTTGCGCCCGCCCCAGGCGTAACAGATGCAATTGAGCCGCCATTTGTATCACTATTAAACGTGACGCCGAAAGTTGCGACCGGTGTCGCCGGGTCACCAGCGCTGTCTGTGACCGAGACGTTCCAGCTATTTGGCGCCGCGCCAGCAGATGTATCCGGTTCGAAAGAGAGCTCAAGCGCTTGATTTAAGCCGAGTGAGTCAAAGTAATCAATAGGAAGAACAAAAGGATCTAAAGCTCCGCCGGAGTCTGCCGGAAGGTTCACACCTAAATTGATGTTCCGTGTGGGTTCGGCGCTGAACTGTCCGATAGCTGTATTGACGGGCTGAAGGCCAGCTGGGCTACCCCGAGTGGCGCCTTGAGGGGCTCCGTTTGCATCCGTTGGCCAACCTAAAAGGAAAAGGCCGCTTGTTGTGCGCAGAAAGCCATTCTCATCTGGAGAAAAACCACCTGTCGGGACCATCATAAAGTCGCGTTCTCCGCCATTTTGTGTGACGCCTGCGAAATTTGTGACGGGGATCATACCGTTTCCGTCGACTGCAATGTCGGTGGATCGTCCAGTCGAAATCAGGGAGCCTGTGCTGGTAACGTCTTTATAGTTTGTCGCGCGGACGCCGCCGGCTGAATATCGAGATTGACCTTGATCGATGACTAGACTTGAGAAATCAACATCGCTTCTTTTGTAACCGTATGTGGCTGAGTTAGCGATATTGTCGGAGATCGTTGCCAAGCGTGTCGCATTGACGTTTAGACCCATGACCCCTGCATTGAGGGAAGAAGATATAGTCATTCGTTCAATCCTTGAAGTAAATGTATGTGCTTCAAAGCTAGACGGACGCGGTTAATAAAAGGTGTAGGGCGCCAGAGCCCCAATAAACATTGACTTCTTTGCCGTTAGCTAATTAAGAATAGTGATGGAAATTCGCCGATTTTGCGGCGAATAGGGGTCATCAGAGAGAGGGTCTGTAGAGGATTTACCTGAGACTTCAGAAATCTGCTCTAGCGGAAACCCGTGCCCGGAAAGCAATCTGCGTGCCGTATTTGCGCGGTCTGTAGAGAGCTCCCAATTTGAATATCCCGTGCTGCCGCTAAAACTATAATTGTCCGTGTGGCCCACTATTTTCACTTCATTTGCAACAGTTTTGAAGGAATCGGCTACAATTTTAGTCAGTTTTGACAAGACGGGAGATGGACTAGCGCTTCCGGATTTGAAAAGAGGGTCTTCACGTTGATCGGTCAGCTCTATCACCAGACCTTCGGGACTCATCTTCATCTGCATATGCGCTGCCAGACTATTCTCTTCGGCTGCCAGAGCTTTGTTCAGGGCTTCCATCTGTTGATCCATAGTAGATGTTTCGGCATCTGCTTCCGGGTCAGGTTTTTTAGTGTCAGAGCCAGTTCCGTTTTTGGCAAGTGATGAGTCCGCAAAGATCGTATCCCCTTGCAAAGCATCAGATCCGCCACCTGAAACAGCGGCAATCGGAATACTTGGATTAAAATAATCGGCTATGCCTTTGCGTTGTTCTTCCGTTGTGGCGTTGAGGAGCCACATCAACAGGAAGAAGGCCATCATCGCGGTTACAAAATCTGCATAGGCAACCTTCCACGCGCCGCCATGATGCCCTTCGGCAGCATAAACCTTTTTCTTTTTGATGATTATCGGGCGAGCCGCATCGTCCATTTGAATGATTCCGTCCTAGGTTGAAGCGGAATGTGACAAAAAAGTCTAAGTTTAGGGGTAAGAAACAGGGTTAAAATTCACTTAAAAAAATTAAGGGAATGGCAAGGGTTATCCCTTTATTTGGGAGCGTAACACTTAAGCGCCGAGAGAAAAATGAGCGTATTACGCAAGAAAATGACAGCGCAGCCACCTGCCTCTGACTTGAACGAGGCGGATATCGCACTTGTCTGGAAAGAGATGACAAAGGGCTGTCTGGGTATCCTTGAAGATATGACAGGCGGGCTGAGCTGGACGGAAGAAAGTTTTTCTGTAGAGCCCCTTATGCGGAGCGAGTTTACGGAAAATCTAGCCAAGAGCGGATTATATGCCGGATTTGGTCCGGAGGAGAAGGAGATTTGCTGTCTCTGTCTGGCAAGTACCCCTTTAGCCGCTTTGCTGAATAAAAGCGGAATAGATGGAAAGATTTCCAATTTCTCCGGCGTTGACGATTACGAGGCGTCCGAGCTCGATCTGTTCATGATGGAGCCCTTTATCGGCTTTGTAAAAAATAAGCTTATTGATATGATGAGTCATCAGGGCTCAGAAGCAGAAGTTCAGAATCCACAATTAGACGTCACGAGCCTTGGGGAGTTTCAAAAAGAAGAAATTGAACTTTCAGCTTTCTCCTTTTCAGAGGAGCACAAAGCCTGGACCAGAATTTCATTGGAGTTCAAAGCTCGGCTGGAAGAAAATGATGAAACGCAAATTGTTTCGTTTCAGGTTATTTTGCCGCTCACTTATCTGAAAACCACTCTCAAATCTTTAGAATCTGGTCAGAAGTCGACAGACGATTTCGTTCTCCCTGAGAACGCAAAATATTTAGGACGGCATATTGATACAAGTGTGACATCCGTCAGGGCTGTGCTCGATAGTTTGCGGATGTCTGTCGCGGATTGCACGCGGCTGGAAATAGGACAGGTTTTACCACTGCCGGGTGTATCATTGGAAAATATAAGTCTTGAGGTTGAGATGCGCGATCAGCGCCTTGCTGTAGCGAACGGATTGCTGGGAATTCACAAGACCCGACGCGCTGTCAAACTCAGCGAAGATATTTCACCAGAATTTCGGGGCGATGTGATTTGTTAGGCTCAGCTGAATTCAAAGCTCTGTCAAATGCGTAATCCCCATATTATTAAAGAATAGGTAATACATCATGGTTAAGCCCGATTCATGAGCTCCATCTTCGGTATAATACTAACTGTCATTTGTGTGTTTGGCGGATATATGCTTGCCGGGGGTAAGCTTGAAATTATTCTCCACTCCCTTCCATATGAAATGATGATTATTGGCGGCGCGGCCATTGGTGCCTTCGCGTGCGGAAATGACATGCACACCATTAAATCAACCGGAAAAGACATTCTGGCGGTCTTTAAAGGGCCGAAATGGAAAAAATCAGATTATCAAGATCTTCTCTGTTTGATGCACGAACTGGTTCGTATCTCTAAAGAGAGCCCGGTCAAAGTTGAGGAACACATCGAAAATCCGCAAGAATCTGCGCTTTTCCAACAATATCCACGTATTCTGGCTTCCACTCAATTTGTCGAACTGATCTGCGATACGATCCGCTCAATGTTGATGAATTTTGATGATGTTTATCAAGTGGAAGAGCTCTTAGACAAACAATTGGAAGGCATGAAGGAAGAAGCGCTTCATGGCGCTCACGCTCTACAAAATACGGCCGATGCTTTACCGGCTCTCGGAATTGTTGCCGCTGTATTGGGCGTGATTAAAACCATGGCCTCCATTGATAAGCCGCCGGAAGTTTTGGGCGGTATGATTGGCGGAGCTTTGGTAGGAACTTTTCTGGGCGTTTTCCTGGCCTACTCACTCGTTGGACCATTCGCGACAAAGGTGAAATCCATTCGTGAGCAAGAACACTATTTCTATGCGCTCATTAGAGAAGTGCTGGTTTCAAGCCTTCACAAAAACGAAACGCAAATTGCAATTGAAGTGGCGCGGCGTAGCGCGCCAAAACATCAGCGGCCGAGCTTCACCTCTATGGAAGAGGCGCTGAAAGAGTTGAGAAAAGTGGCAGCCTAGTGAGAGAGTCTCCTCCTCATATCCTATCCCGTAAAACTTTCAGAGGGGCCGCGCTCGCGGTCGCCTCCTTTTCTGTTTTAAGCGGTGCGATAGTATTGGCGGATGGCGCTGAACCATCTGAAGGAAAGGCCGACTATTCCATAGAGTCAGCTTCTGACACTCTGGCAGCGATTTTGAAAGACGCGCAAGAGAAAGGGATCGTCAGGAGAAAGCCAGGAATGACTGGAGCTCAGCCTGAACCAGAAAAGCAACCTGCTTCAAATGACGTAATGGAAATATCTGAAGTGAAAGCAGAGCCGTTCAGCTGCGACACGGCAGAATTATTGGATTTTTCCGATCTGGAAGATTTCAGAACTTATGAAGCTTTATCCGACGCGAAAGCCAATTTTGATCCAGAAACAGGTTCAAGCGGTACCTTAAGTTTGGCAAGAGCATATTTAGCGCTTGGTCTAGGCGACGAAGCTTTGGACATCCTTCATTCCGAGAATTCCGCTGCTGGCCAGCGTTTGAAACAGGTGGCAAAAATCATAACCTTTCCAGAGGTTCGCCCTGATGAGCCGGTTCTTTCGGAATATAAAGACTGTAGTGCAGTTGCGTCCCTTTGGGCTTTTCTGGAGGCGCCAACACAGTTTTCTGATCCGCTAAAAATGACGGATATTAGAAATATATATTATGCGCTTGATGGCTTTCCTCCTAATTTAAAGGAAAGGGTTCTGATTACCTCCGCCATTGTTGCGGCTGAGTCGAACCATCGAAACGTTGCGCAATATATATGGGAAAGACTGGAAAACAAAGCGCGGGAAGACGGCACCATCTTACCTAAAGATGACAAATCCGACTTTGACTATATCTATCTCTCTGCGCTTATGCAAAAAGATACAATGCCCGACAAAGCGGTTGGAAAGTTCAATTTCCTGTCAGAGCGCGACAGTATTTACCGGGCAAATTCTATAAATTATCTGGCTGAAATGAAGTCCCTTCAAGGCAAGGCGTTCGGAGCTACTTTGGAAGCGGACCTCGAAGATGTCAGCGCCCGATTGAAAGAGTCTTCAGGAAAGCAACAAGCGGCCTATCAATTGATTTCCGGGCAGTTGGCTCAAAACCGTCTTAATGACTCTATTTATTCTGCGCAGACTTTCCTGGAAGAAGGCACATTAGAGTATGAGAAAGCCCAAGGCGAGATTTCAGCTTTATTGGATGCGCATTTACATAGCGAAAACAAAGCACTTCAATCATCGGCTTTGGATACATTTTTAAGGCAGGCGGATTTTCTTAAAAAAACGGCCGACTGGGAGAACTTGAAGTCTACCGCCCTCGAAGCATCTTTGTCGCTTGGTATGCCTGAACTCGTTACGGCGATTCAACAGAGCGACGAGCGTTTCAATAATGCGCAAAGAGGAAGTCTCGAAAAAGCTCGTATCCTCCTGGACATGAAGTCAGGACGTTTTGATGCGTCAAAATATAAAAGCTCTTCTCCTGTGGTTCTCCGGGATCTTGAAAATTCAATAATGGAATATGCTCTCGTCACATCTGATTTGGACCTGGCTAAACTGGCTTTAAAAGACATGACGCTAGAGAGCAAAAAATCCTCTCATGAATTGAATTTGGCTTGGCTTGAACAAGATTGGTCCCAAGCCCTAATGCTGTCAGAGCGTGAGAAAAATATAATTGCTGAAGCGGGCGCTTCCGATCAGAAAGCTCAGCCGTCCAATTCTGATAACTCATCTTCCATCTTGAACGTATTGGCGAAACCGACCTTGGACGCGAATGACCTGCAAGGATCAAAGTGGAGAAAATCTCTCGCGGAAGACCTTTCGGATATGGAAGAGCAAATTAAAATTTCAAAGGCGTTTTTAAGTCATGGATAATGCCAGCTACGTAAATATTTCCAGGCAGTCAGGCCTGATGAAAGAGTTAAACGCAATTGCGAATAATATCGCGAATGCCAACACAATTGGTTATAAGCAAGAAGGTGCCGTCTTTTCCGAATATGTCGCGGCAATAGGATCTGCGGGTTCAGCCGATGCGGCGCGGCATTCGCTCTCCATGGGCAGATTGGCAGGACATGCCAGCAATTTCACAGATGGTGAAATGCGCTCAACCGGCGGCAGCTTGGATTTAGCCATACAGGGGGAGGGGTTTTTCCTTGTTGATGTTGATGGTCAGACACGCCTCACGCGCGCGGGCCATTTTATGACGGATGCTGCTGGCACGCTCATAAATCCGGACGGTAATCCCGTATTGGACGCCGGGGAAGGTCAAATTCAAATTCCTTTGGAAGCCGATGAAATTATTATCGCTCCGGACGGTAGTATTAGCGCGGGCGGGATAGAACTTGGCCGGCTTGGAATAGTGACGGCGGATCAAACCCAACTCTCCAGAGCGGGCGGAAATAATTGGATTTCAGAAGGCGGGTTCGAACCCATGGAAACGGGACGGGTCCTTCAGGGATATCTAGAAGATAGTAATGTTGAGCCGGTCAGCGAAATTGCCCGCATGATCGAAGTTCAACGTCATTATGATGCGGGGCAAAAGCTTCTGGAAATGGAAGACGAACGCGTCAAGCAAACCATAACAACGATTAGGCAAGTTTCATAAGGTCTGATCTCAGGCCGCAACAAAGGGAGGTTCAGGATGAACGCTCTAAAAATAGCCGCAACAGGAATGGCGGCGCAACAAACCCGCGTAGATGTTATCTCTAATAACATCGCCAATATGAGCACTACGGCGTATCAGCCGAGGGTCGCGGAATTTGCAGACCTAATCTATCAACAACATCTCACGCCAGGTTCAGTCAGTTCGCAGACGGGCACGATTGTCCCGGCGGGTATTCAGATGGGTATGGGGGTTCGGCCTTCAACAGTTTCAATGGAGATCGTCCAGGGGGCTTTAGGCCAAACGGGCGGCGATCTCGATCTTGCGATTGAGGGACGCGGATTTTTTGAAATCACGATGCCAAGCGGCGAGTCCGCATATACACGCGATGGCAAGTTTTACCGCGACGCAGAAGGCTTGATCGTGAACTCCGACGGTTACCAACTGGCTGATAATATCACAATTCCAAGCGATGCCCGTCAGATTTCAATCAGTCTGGACGGCGAAGTTACCGCCTTTTTTGATAATTCAGTCGAAGGACAGTCTATTGGCCGGATTTCCATGTCCGTCTTTGCAAATGCCAAAGGCTTGGAAGCCATGGGCGGTAATCTCTACCGCGAAACAGCCGGATCCGGAGCTCCGATTATTGCTGAGCCCGGGACGGAAGGCGTAGGGACAATGCGTCAAGGTTATCTTGAAGATTCAGGTGTGGATGTGGTTGAGGAAATTTCCGAACTCATCGAAGCCCAGCGCGGATATGAACTCAATTCAAAGGTCATTACGGCCGCTGATGAAATGTACTCTGCGACAACAAGGATTCGATAAAATGAAACAGTTGGTTTTAGGAGCTATTTTCGGTCTTTTGCCTATTGTGGTCTCTCCAGCATTTGCAGCGACTGTCACCGCAAATTCCACGCTTTCTCGGGGAACGATGATTTCCAGCGGGGACATTTCTGTGGATGTTGACGGTGCAGAAGCATCTCAAGATGTTCTGGATCAATATGTCGGAAAGGAATTAATCCGCACAATTTATACCGGAACGGAAATTCGGGAACGCGATGTTCAGGAACCCGTCCTTGTCAAAAGAAACAGTCCCGTGACAATGATTTATCGAGTTGGTCGCTTAGAAATATCAACAAATGGACGCGCTTTGTCTGAAGGCGCCATGGGCGAAATTGTTCGCGTCATGAATATGGATTCCCGCCAAGCAGTTGAGGGACGAGTTACTGCCCTCGGTGTCGTGGAGATGGCTAAATGAAATATATCGCTAAAATATTGACATTAACTGTCGGCGCTGCGTCCTTTGTTATGTCTGGCTGCGCGTCCAACGGTGAGCCGCCAATAGATACTGCCTTTTCACCGACACCTGCAGCGCCTTATTATGCGGAGTATGACCCGAATACGCAGTCGCAATTGCGCCCTGCTATCAGTACAGGAAATCCGCAGGAAACCTCTCTTTGGAGCAGTAGTCCCAAATCATTATTTGGCGATAGACGGGCGAGTCAGGTCGGAGACCTTCTGACCGTTTTGGTGGAAATTGAAGACGAAGCTGAGATTAAAAATTCTGAGACGAATAGCCGACAGACCTCCGACAATTTCGGGGTCGGTGCGTTTTTTGGTCTCCCTGAAATAATAAACAGAAACCTGCCCGACGGGGCAAGCCTTACGCCGGCCGTCGACATTACACGTGATCGTAATACAAATGGTGACGGCATGATAAAGCGCGAAGAAACTATCACTTTACGCCTCGCGGTTCAGGTCGTCGATGTAAAGCCTAACGGCTATCTACAACTCGCGGGTCAACAACAAATCATGGTCAATAGTGAGGTGCGTCAGCTACAAGTGAGTGGTCTTATTCGGACTGAGGATATTTCTCGTCAGAACGTCATTACTTATGACAAAATTGCTGATGCCAGGATTTATTATGGAGGGCGCGGAAACGTAACCGACACTGTAAAGCCCCGGGCCGGCAATAAACTTCTACAAAAGATAATTCCTTTTTAGGAATTATCAGCCCCTTTTCCTCAAGAGATTACTATGCTGAAATCTGCTTTAAAAACGCTTGTTCTTATAATTGCCGTTATTGGCGGCGCGGTAGGGGCAAGTGTTGTAAAGGATGCAGGCTTAGCGAATGCCGGAGGAGACGCGCCTAAAGCCGCAGAAAAAAGCTCCAAGGACGATGGCAAGGGCGCGCATGAAGACGGGAAGTCTCACAAGAAAGAAGATAAGGACAAGAAATCTTCTGACGGGCACGGCACTTCAGACTATGCAGGTGAAATCAGCTATCTGAAATTCAAAAGACAATTTGTTGTTCCGGTCGTCGACCAAAAACGAATTGAAAGCCTGGTCATCATGAATTTTAATCTGGAATTGAATAACGAAGCCTCAGCAGACGTTTTCAATCTGGAACCTAAATTGCGCGATGCCTTTATGCGAGACTTACTGGAACTTTCAAATCAGGGCTTGTTCTCGGAAGAATTGACATCTCCAAAAACGTTCGAGATTGTCCGCGAAACTCTATTAGGATCATCTCGGAAAATTATTAAAAACGGAGTCGAGAATGTTCTTATTCTCGATATTGCCCGTAGGGATAGTGAAAACTAAAGTTTCTTTTCTCTAGCTTTCAGCGGGCGTTTCAGTCTGGGATTGGCTGTATAAATTCTGCGCGAGCATTTGCGCAATATCTTCCAGAACCTGATTGCCCTTTGCCTGTAATTCCAAATTCGAAAATGTGGCAAGTTGCTCAACAAATTGTGTCGAGTCTAGCGGAGCTAGAGGGTCTTGGTTTTTAATTTGTGCCGTCAATAAGGTCAGAAAGGTATCAAATTCTTCTCCAATGGCTTGCTGTGAGCCTGTCGTCAGATCACCTTCGGATGACGAATTTGTTGTAGCCGGATCAGAGACTTCAGAGCCGTTGTTCTGGATATTTTGTGCCGAGTTTCCTTCAATTTTTCGCGTCAGGTTCATCTGGGGTTCTGTCGGGCCACCCTTGCGAAGCATAGAGGAGGGCTTGGTTTGTGTGGTTAGAGAAAAAAGGTCAGGTATATTCATGATTAAATCCTATAATCTAAGGTCTAGGCCTTCATAAGTCTCGGTGTCATTGGAGAGATTTTGCAGAGGTAAATTGTTCGGCCGTGCTTCATCAGAGCCAGCCGAAATGTAAATCGGCTTTTCGGCTGGTTTCTCGTTGGAATCTGATTGCCCGTTTTGAGCATTCTGTTCAAAGCTGAGATTAACGTCTTCCAGCCCGTTTTCCTTGAGAATGCTGAGAAACTGCTCGCTCCGTTCGCGTAGCATAAAATGGCTCTCGGGGAGATCTGATTTTACGACGACACTCACTTTGTCATCCGTATCAAAAGCAAAATCAATAAAGACCCGACCCATTTCCGGAGGATCTAGTTGTACCGTCACGCCTTTGGCGGTTTCGTTCGCAACAAGAATAGCTTGCGAGACGGCATTAAAATTCGTGGCTGCCGCTGACGCTGTCGCCGAGATCATCTGGACACTTGGCGAGAAAGTCGAGGAAAGAGTAGTTGAGGTCAGAGAGGTCAAAGCGAAGCTGCCTTCCATCCCGGTTGACATTTGAAGCCCCATTGACGGGGGTCGATTGTCTAAGGCGACATTAAGAAAGTCCGTTTTCCCGAGTGTCTTTTGGTCCACTTGCTTTTTAATAAGCTCGTCCACTGTGTCGGCCTCAACTAAATTGGCAGTGTCTTTTATTTGAGGCGTTACATCGTTTACTGGCCGAGCTATTTTTTCACTTACATCTTTCCGGACGGAAGCATCGATCTCTTTCTGTTCTGCTTCAGGAGTAATGATCGTGCTTATTTTGGCATTGTTTGTGCCATCTATTTTTACTTCAACTTCGGTTGAAGCGTGTTTTCCAGTGTCGGTTCTAATTTGAACTTCGGTAGAAGTTTTCTTGGCTTCAAGTTCACTTGAGGCGCCCTGTCCCTTTACGCCTGATTCAAATGGTGAAATTTCTTTTTCCGCTCCCTGAAGGGAAGAAATTTCAAGAGTTGTTTTTGCTTCCTGAGAAAGGGGAGTAAGCTGTTGCGGGGCGTTCATTTTGGAATTTGTAATTTCCCCACTTCGTGCCTCGGCGGTTAAGGTTGTTTTCTCAATTTTCGATAATTCTTCGCTAGATGTCTTTAGCTCCAAAGTATTCGGAGCGAGTTGATCGGATTTACGATTTGCAACCTCTTTAGAAACGTATTTTTCCGTTGGAACGCCTTTTTCATCACCTGAAATATTCATGTTAGGCGTAGTTGTTTCTGATTTAGATTCAGAAAACATGTCACTTTTAGTAATGTCTAAAATTTGAACCGGGTCCCCAGCCAATTTGCCAGGAACTTCGCCGCTCTTTGAAGGGCTGGTTGTCGTCTTATCGGTTCCAGATAATTCCTTTGATAGGCTGGTTGTCCCTTTATCATTTCGAGATAATTCCAAAGTAACAGCTACAGGGAGCAGAGTATCCTTTTCACTCTGTTCAGGGACGTCCTCATTTACAGGTTTTCCTTGTTCAGAATTCACGCCTCTAGTTGTTTCAGGACTTGGATCTAATTCTGTGCCGTCTCTCGATGAAGCGCCTTTAGGTGAGGCCTCTTTATCAGAAGAAGCTGTTTTGAAGCTATTTTCAAAATTCTTGGCTTCAGAAAGCCGGGCAGGCGACTCTTCCTCCCCTGCCGAAGCAGTTGATAAAGCCGATTTTTCATCCCCGCGTCCTGCCGGGGACAGACTGAGTGTCAAAGCCTGCATGCAGCCATATCTAAACAAATATAATTAACCAACAATTTACGAGCATGGATTAAAGCCGAAATTAGAGGAAATTATGAACGATCTCGCCGCTCTATCTTTAACAGGTCGCACCCAGACGCTGGAACCGTCGAGTTTTTCGGCAAATAGCGCTAGTGCTGAGAGTACGAAAGAGGCGGAACTTAGAGAAGCTGCCAAGGACTTTGAAGCCGCCTTTATTGGGCAAATGCTGAAATTTTCAGGACTAGGTGATGCTCTGGTGAAAGGCGGCGGAGAAGATGTCGCGGCCTTTACAGACTTTTATATAGAGAAATTTGCCGAAGAGCTTTCTGATAATGGCGGCTTGGGACTTCAGGATAAGTTTTACCAAAAATTGAAAATGCAAAATGCAATGATGAACAAGACTGGAAACCTAGATGTCAAATCTTGATGAAATTATTCATGAACTCAGAAGCGTAGTCGAATTTGAAAATTCTCATCTTAAAAAAGGTCAGTTTCGGCCTTTAGAAGAAACAGCCACCATAAAGCAAGATTGTCTGACGCAACTTAATAACGTCTTCTCTAATGGCGCGCCTATCCAACAGGCCTCTAAAACAGCGCAGAGTCTCAAAAGGGTGCAATCCCTTTTGAAAGAAAATGAATATCTGATGAAATCTGCGATCAACAGCGTGAAGTCCGCTTACAATCAAATCAATGCCATTCGTAATCGTGAGGCCAAAGTCGGAGCCTATGACCGATTTGGAAAAACCGTGAATCTACCAGACTCTGAGGGCCTAAAAATAAAATTGGTCTGATTTACATTTAATTATGGTTTGGCATGTATCCCAGAATAGCAACTCAGGAGAGTTTATCTTTTAGAAACCAATAGGTTCGAAAGATTGTCAAGGATGACTTAGGTGTCCCGTGAGGGACTTAATTATTGGGGCTGATGCCCAACGGTAAAGCCCGAATGGGTGAAAAAAGGAAAAACCTATGTCCAGTATTTTAACAAATAACAGCGCGATGGTTGCGCTTGATACACTTCGGGGTATCAACAAAAGTCTTGCTTCTGTTCAGAGCGAAATCTCAACAGGCAAGAAAATCAATTCTTCAACAGATAACGCTGCTATCTGGTCTATCGCGACCGTCATGCAGGCAGATGTTGAAAGCTTTTCACAACTTTCTGATAGTTTGAATTTGGGGTCAGCGACAGTTGGCGTTGCGCGCGATGCGGCCAACGAGGTAACGGATTTGCTGAAAAGCGCAAAAAGCGCAATTGTGGCGGCAAACGACGCGTCAGTTACAGATAATGATCGAGCCAAATACCAGACTGATCTAACAGAAATCACTGCGACAATTGGATCTATTGTTGATGCAGCATCCTTCAACGGTCAAAACCTTTTGAAAGCTGGCGACGTAGTTTCTGTTTTATCTTCGCTCAACCGCGCAAATGACGGTACTGTTTCGACAGGTACTGTTGATGTTGCCCGTCAAGATCTCACAACAACTGCGGCAATTACCGGCGGAACAGTCGCTGCGTCTGATGCCACAGGTGCAACATTATCAAATGGTACGGTTGCAGAAGACGGCGGAACACAGACAATCACAATTGCTGATGGAACAACGGCAAGTGCGACAACTTATGAATTCACCGTTGCCGGTGAAGATGTAGCTTATGAAGCGGCCGCCGGTCTCGACCAAGACGCTATTGCGGCAGGTTTGAAGACGGCTGTTGATACGGCCATCGCTGCTGCAGGATTGTCTTCGACTTTAACAACCGGCGTTTCCGGTGGAGTTCTGACTTTCACTAACAGTGCTGCGGCTGCTGCCAATGCAAATGATGTCACCATTGGTGCAATTACTACTACCAGCTCTAGCGTAGCGGCAGGTGGACTTGCCTCACTTGCAACTCTGAATATTTCTGATGCAGCTGGCGCCTCATCGGCTCTTAATGCGATTGACGGTCTACTTCAGACAGCCATCGACGCGACAGCTTTCTTTGGTTCAAAGCAAAGTCGTATCGATAACCAAAATGAGTTTGTTACGACACTTTCTGACAGCTTGAAGTCCGGTATCGGCGCCCTGACAGACGCCAACCTTGAAGAAGCGTCTGCTCGCCTCCAGTCTCTGCAGGTTCAGCAGCAGCTTGGTGTTCAGGCTCTGTCAATTGCGAACCAGCAGCCTCAGTCTCTATTGGCCCTCTTCCAGTAAGGTTAGCCAATCTATAATTCCAGCCAAAGCGGATATTCCGCTTTGGCTCACTGATATTCCCAAAGTATTTGAGAAGTTAAGAGTATGGATCAGAAACAAAATGCGCTCCGCGGTTACGGTCAAACAAAGCGACAGACTGCGTCAGATAAACATATAGAGCTGCAACTCTTTTCTTCCATCACGGCCCGCCTTCGCGCCGAGGCCAACAAAAATCCCACAAAATTAACAAGTGAATTGGCCGAGACGCTCGTCGAAAACGCCAAACTCTGGAACATTCTGTTTTGTGACCTTGTCGCGCCTGAAAATAAGTTGGCGCTTGACCTTAAAACCAACCTTATTTCACTTGCTGAATTTACGCAGAGCCATACGCAACGAATTTTACGCGGCGAAGCCAGTCTGGCAATTCTTATTGAAATAAATACGGCCATTATCGAAGGTTTGAAAACGGCTATCCAGGGACCTGAGAAAGAGTCCGAAACTGTCAGAGAGGTCGCTTGATATGTCCGGACTCGTTATCAGCCTTAAACCAAACGAAAAATTCCTGGTCAACGGTGCTCTATTGATGAACGGATCAAAAAGATCCCAGATCTGCTTGCCGGACGATGATGTTTATGTTCTGCGCGTGAGCGATGCCCTTCACCCAAATGAAGTAAATTCTCCCGTTCGCCGCGTTTATTACGCCGTTCAATTAATTCTTTCAGGCGATAATGACGCGTTGAAAATTGAAGAGGATGTGCGCTCCGGCCTTATAGCACTGGAGGCCGTTTTCGAAGGCACGGCTTTGAGCGAGACTCTGGAAAAGGCTAAAATTGCTTTCCTCAAAGGGCATTTCTATTCTGTACTGAACAATTTGAAATCCCTTTTCGCGATTGAGGATGCAATGCTTAGATCTGTATCTGACCCAGCGCAAATTACAGAAGAATTTGACGAAGTTGAACAGTCTTCACCTCGAATGGCCCACGCGGGCTAACACGTGGCCTTTACACCTGTCATCCCAAATGGCGGCTTGGCGGGTTGGTCATTCCTGCAACGGACCTTAGACCGGCAGGAAGACATATTTTCCAAATCGCCCGACATCAAACGGGATATCGAGTATTTCAAAAATAATATTCAAAACGTCGAAACTCTTGACGACTTGATGCAGGATCGGAAAATTCTGAAAGTGGCTTTGGGCGCATTTGGCCTGGGCGAAGAAATTTCAAAAGGCGCATTTGTTCGAAAAATCCTTGATGAAGGCGTGACGGAGCAGAGAAGTTTTGCCAGGCGTCTGAATAATCCGGATTATATTGAAATGGCCAAAACCTTCAATTTTGAGGGTGGTCAACTATCTTTGTCGGAAACAGATATAAATAGAATTGCCGCGCAATATGAACGGCAAAATTTCGAAATAGAAGTTGGCAATGTTGACGATTCCATGCGGCTCGCATTGAATTTTCAAAGAGAAATACAGGACCTCGCGGGAGCGGGCTTAAGCGAAAATGCCGGTTGGTTTCGTTTGCTGGGTTCTGTGCCGATGAGGACAGTGATTGAAGGCGCGTTCAATTTACCAACTGAATTTGCAGCGCTTGACATCGACAAACAAAAAGAAATCCTCTCCGACAAGGCCCAAAGCAAATTTGGTGGAAAATCGATAGATGTTTTCACTGACCCTGACGTTGTTGACCGTGTAATCAATGATTTTCTTCTGCGTAAACAAATTGAGGCGGGGCCGTCTACATCCACGCCCGGTTTCGCGGCTCTGTCTATCTTAGGGCAATCCAATTCGGGCGTTGGAAGCTCCGGATTGTTTAACTTACTTCTCTCTAATGGGTAAGCCAGCTAATAGTTAAGATGAGGCTGTGTCGCTTTCAGTCTTCGGTTCAAGATTGAGTGCGTTTCCAAGCTTTGCAAAAGCGGCGTCAATAGACACAGTCTCATCTGTTCCGATAAAGCTGTCCAAGGCAGGATAGGCGGCAATCGCCTTATCCAGTTTTTCGTCAGTCCCATGAACATAGAGACCGGCCTGAAGGATGGGTTCAGCTTCCTCATACCGCATAATATATTCCCGTCCAGACTGAAGGAGCTTATTTTCCTCCGGAGTGGCGGCGTCCGGCAGAGATCGTGAAACACTTCTGCGGATATCAAAGGCGGGATATCTACCTCTTTCGGCAATCTCCCGTGACAGTACGACGTGACCATCCAATATGCCTCGCACCATATCGGCGACAGGTTCTTCCATGTTGGACCCGGCAACCAAAACACTAAATACGGCGGTGATGTCACCGCTGTTATCCAGTCCAGGGCCGGATCGTTCACAGAGCGCCGCCAGGGCCCTGAAGGTGGAGGGAGGGTATGCTTTCAGGGCAGGGACTTCACCAGCGTTGAGGGCAATGGTGCGGTGAGCTTCTGCATAACGGGTGAGCGAGTCAAAGAGAAAAAGAACCTGTTTTCCTTCGTCTCGAAAATATTCTGCAGTTGAAATTGCGAGCTGCGCTGTTCGGAGCTTTATGGCGGCCGACATATCTGATGTAGCAACGAAAACGATAGACTTTTTCATCCCTTCCGGCCCCATCACCTTTTCGACAAAATGACGGACTTCGCGTCCGCGTTCCCCAATAAGGGCGATAATCGTGACATCTGCATTATTGGCCCGTGCAATAGTTCCAAGAAGCGTTGATTTACCGACGCCGGAGCCCGCAAATAGCCCGGTTCGCTGTCCTTGGCAGAGAGGCAAAAATGTATCGAGTGCCGCGACGCCCGTATTCAGCCTGGGCCCCAAAACCTTTCTGAGAATGGCAGAGGGCGGCAAAGCATCAAGTTTTGCATGTCTGGAGCCGCTAATTGGCGACGTTCCGTCAATGCACCGCCCTTCATAATCAAGTATCTTCCCAATCCAGTCTGTGGAAGGGTAGTGTTGGGTGGCCTGTATATGTTCCACTCTGTGACCGATTTTAACGTCGGTCACAGAGCTGTATAAGGATGCCATGGCTCTTGAGCCTTCCAAGGCAATGATCTCTCCGCGGACTTTCGAGCCGCCTGACTTTACAATTTCAATCAGAGCGCCTTGTCCGAGGCGGTGATTCAGGCCGCTAATATGTACGCTTTGGTCTGTGATTTTCTCAACACGACCAAAATAGCGCATAGGCGCAGGGATATCCGCTTTGTCAAAGCTGTCTTCGAGATCAGTCATAATTCGCAGTTATGGTGAATAAAGTTAATATAAGGTTCGTCTTCGTTAACTTCTCGTTCAACTCTCTGGTGTAGCCATTAACACATGGTAAACCATAGACAAGGATTGTCGGGCCATGATGAAGAGTACAAACCTACAGAACCTCGTTTCCGCGATGGCGTCTCATGCTGCGCAGCGCCACGCCGTTGTTGCCGAGAATATCGCGAATTCTGACACTCCCGGATATAAAGCCAAAGACCTACAGCCTTTCAGCGAGGTCTTTCACGCGGCACAAATGAGCGCGAAGCCCATTAACCCCGGAAACTTTAGTGTTACCGAAACAACGTCAGCGGATGCTTATTCTCCGAATGGGAACTCTGTTTCGCTGGAAGAGCAGATGATGAAATCTGCAGAGACACAGAATGATCACGCCCTTGCTTTGATGCTTTACCGAAAATCCCTTTCAATGATGAAAATGGCGGTCGGTAAGAACCTGTAAATTTAGTATAAATGAGGACGCTCCAGGATGGACAACTCAATTTCAAAGTCAATGTCAGCCGCTTCTAGCGGGATGAATGTTCAGTCGTTTCGCTTGCGCATCGCCAGTGAAAACCTCTCCAACGCAGATACAAACGGCTATAACCGGAAACTGGTCAACTTCACGACCGAGATGGACCGCGTTAATCAGACGGAACGTGTGAAAATTGGAGATGTGACCCTCGATCAAAGCGAGGGGGAGCAAATTTATGACCCGGGTCATCCCATGGCAAATGCCGAGGGCATGGTCATGTCGTCAAACGTAGATATGATGATTGAACTGGCCGACGCGCGCGAGGCAGGCCGGAGCTATGAAGCCAACCTCTCCACATTTCGCCAGGCCACTCAAATGTATCGCAGCCTAATCGATCTGCTTAGAAACTAATAGGAGCGTATTATGGAACCGACCTCTCTCGGCGCGATGCGCCAATACCAAATTGCCAAACAAGCCCTTTCGCCGAATGCAAAACCGGCCGAAATGGGAACCGAGGCTAAAGGCTCTGCCAGCGAAGGTGTGGCTGAAAGCGCCAAAGCCTTTGCGGAAGTATTCCAGAATGTTGAAAAGACAACCGAGGCGATGGCAGCCGGACAAGCAGATGCTCATTCCGTGGTTCAGGCCATGGCTAATGCTGAGGTCGCTTTGGAAACGGCTGTGACAATCCGAAACCGCGTTGTTGAAGCTTATCAAGAGCTATTGAGAATGCCTGTCTAATGGGCGAGGCGGAAATACTATCCATAATGCGTGAGTTCTTCTGGGCGGCCGCGCTTATGTCTCTTCCGCTCTTGGGGACAGCCTTGCTCGTGGGTTTGGCGGTAGGTTTGCTACAGGCGCTGACCTCAATTCAGGAAATGACCCTGACTTTCGTACCCAAACTCGGGGCCATGCTCCTCGTTTTTATCGCAACGGCCGGCTTTATGGCCCGAATGTGTATCCATCTTTTTGACTCTCTCGTCATTCCAGTGATCGCCGGTTAAATATGCCAAAATCTCTGGGGGAATTAGCAAAAAATCCGACGGTATTTTTATCCATCGGCCTGATGTTCATCATTGTGATGATGGTATTGCCTATGCCGTCATGGGTATTGGATATCGGGTTATCGGCCTCATTTGCATTTGCGATCCTCATTTTTACAATTACCCTATTTATTGAGCGGCCTTTGGATTTCAGCTCATTTCCCTCAGTACTTTTGGCGGCTTTGCTTCTGCGGCTCTCCCTCAACATATCATCAACAAAACTCATAATTGGAGAGGGTCATACGGGCCCTGACGCGGCAGGCGGCGTAATTGAAGGTTTCGCGATGTTCGTCATGAGCGGGAACATCTTTATCGGACTGATTGTCTTTTCCGTTCTGGTCATTGTTAATTTTATGGTGATTGCTAAGGGTGCGGGCCGCATGGCTGAAGTAGGCGCCCGTTTTGCCCTCGACGCTATGCCCGGCAAACAGATGGCAATTGATGCTGACCTTTCGGCCGGTGCGATTTCTCACGCCGAAGCGGCAGAAAGACGAATTACAGAACAGGAAGAAACAGCTTTTCTCGGCTCTCTGGATGGTGTCTCCAAATTCATGAAAGGGGATGCCATTGCCGGCATCCTGATTACGCTTCTGAACTTGATAGCGGGTATTGCTATTGGAATCGGCGTGCATAATATTTCTTTTTCGGAAGCGATTAAAAACTATTCCATTTTGACGGTTGGCGACGGCCTTGTTTCCCAAATTCCGGCTGTAATCATTTCGGTGGCTGCGGGCCTCCTCTTATCCAAAGGGCGCGGGGAAGGCACTGTGGACTTCGCTCTATTCAAGCAATTCGGCCAATATCCGGCGGCCTTGAGCGCAGTCGCAGGTATTATGGTTATTTTCGCGTTCTTCCCAGGATTGCCTTTTTTACCGTTTATGGGCGGCGCTGCAATTCTCGGCGTTGTCGCATATTTCTCCTATCTTCGTGAAAAGGCCGCAGCTGAAAAGCCCGAGACTTCCGAGGATGTCACTACTGAAATTCCAGAGGAACAGAAACTTGGCGACGCTTTGGATATCGACGAAATCAGCGTCGAGCTTGCCCCGAATATCGTACCGAATGTAATGAACGAAGAATTCGGATTTGACCAACGCGTTCAAAAAATTCGTAAATTTGTGGCCAAGGAATTCGGTTTTGTTCTGCCGTCAATCCGCTTGACCGATAACGCGCTCTTGGGCGAAAATGTTTACAAGATAAAAATTCAGGGTACTGAAATCGCCTCGCAAAGTTTGAAATCAAAACAGTTGCTGGCATTGATCGATCCGGAAGAACATCCGCATATTCCTGGTGAAAATACGAAGGAACCTGTCTTCCAGGCCCCGGCGCGCTGGATAGATAAAGAACATGAAGACGAGCTGATGATGCTCGGCGTGACCGTCATTGCGCCGATTGAAGTATTGGCGACACATCTCTTGGAAGTCATACAGGATAACTTTACCAAGCTCCTGACACGCCGCACGCTTCGGAAAACACTTGATACGTTTAAAAACGTCAGTGACCCGGGCCGTTCCGAGTCTAATAAGAAAATTCTGGACGAATTCATTCCGGAGAAAGTGCCTCTGGATTTGTTACAAGGGGTCTGCCGCTTGCTTTTGGAAGAACGTATTTCCATCCGCAATATTCCGTTGATCGTCGAGACGATTGCGGAAGGCAAAACGGTTCTGAATAATACGGAGCAGTTAGCGGATTTTGTGCGTCATCGGATGAGCTATCAATTTGTTTCCAAACTCCGCGACGCACAAGGTCGCTTGCCTTTGATCCAGATTGGGCCGGATTGGGAAAACCAGTTTACGGCCAGCGAGACGACGGATGAGAGCGGACGCCGCGACGTGGCCTTGCCGCCGGATGAATTTAACCGACTTGCCGGTAGCGTCCGCAAGGAACTCGATAAGTCTGCCAGACAGGGCGTTTACGCCGCGATTGCAACGACGTCCAAACGCCGTCGTTTCATCCGCTCGGTTTTGAATGCCAAGGGCGTACGTAACCCAGTCGTCGCCTATGAGGAGATCGGCACGACAGAACGTCCTGCCATTATGGGCGTAGCCTGATGGAGTTTCTGGATGGCTTCACGGCTGTCATAACGCCTTTCATGGATTCGCTTTTTGCGATCATGGCCATCTTTACGCGGATGTCAGTCTTTATGTTTCTTGTCCCCACAATCGGAGAACGAACAATTTCTCCGCGTATTCGGATAGGGGTCGCTATTTTACTGACATGGCTCATGCTGCCGGTCGTGCTGACGCAGCCGGTTCCTATAACTCAGCTTTCAGACGCTGCGGCTTTGATCTCCAAAGAAGCTGTTTTTGGTTTTTTCTTTGGGTTTGCGCTTCGCCTTATGACGATTGGGCTTCAGGTCACAGGTAATATAATTTCTCAAGCGATGTCGATTTCTCAGCCTTTGGGGGAGGGTATTGCCACGGAGCCGAATACGACTTTGAGTAACTTTCTTATGCTGGCGGGTGTAACGCTCCTCATCACATTGAATTTTCATATCGAAGCTTTTTCCATACTCATAAAATCCTATGATGTTTTTCCCTTGGGTGCCGTCCCGGATTTTAATAATTTTGCGTATGACTTAACAGACAAAGCTGTGAACCTGTTTCGCTGGAGCCTTTCTTTGGCGTTTCCCTTTATTCTTTTGAACTTTATCTACAACCTGCTTCTGGGTTTCGTGAATAGGGCTATGCCGCAACTGCTCGTCTCTTTTGTCGGTATGCCGGCGATTATCGGAATCGGCCTGCTCCTCTTGGCCGTATCCGTCACAACGATTTTAACTCTCTGGCTGGGTATATTCCAGACAGATGGTGTCACATTCAACTTTGCGGGTTAGGGAGGACTTATGAGTGAAAACGAACAGTCCGGCGCCGAAGAGAAGAGTTTTGATGCTTCGGAAACCAAAATCCGTAAATCCCGAGAGAAAGGCGATACGCCGCAATCGACTGAAGCGAATACGTTGATGCTCTATATGGGCCTTGCCATTGCCATTGTCATTTTTGGCAAAACGATTGCGTCCAATGCACTTATTTCCTTGTCCAGTATGCTCGAACATCCTGCGGATATGGGAAACGCTCTTCTGAATTCAAAAACGGCGCGCTTTGGCCAGAACGGCGCTTCTGAATTTCTTTGGAAACCCATTCTGGCTCTGGGTCCGATTTTCATGCTGCTTATTCTGGCGATTATTATTTCCTTGGTTCTGCAGCGCGCTGTTGTTGTCGCGCCGTCTAAGCTTAAACCAAAACTGTCACGGATTTCGCCTGTTTCAAATGCCAAGCAAAAATACGGAATGACGGGCATGGTTGAGTTTGGGAAACGGTTTTTCAAACTGCTCTTCATCTCCTCTGTCGCGATGTTCTTCTTTTATAATTTGCTGAAAGAATTGCCGGGGATGAGCGCCATGCCGCATGCCCTAATTGTCCCTGAAATGAACAAGACCGCCTTACAGCTTATTGTCTTTATGATTATCGCAATGGGGCTCATAACACTGGTCGATCTTCCCTATGCATGGTTTGCTCATATGAAGAAGCTTCGCATGACCTTCAAAGAGGTAAAGGACGAGAATAAGGAAAGCGAGGGTGATCCGCATTTGAAAGGGGAGCGCCGCCGCCGCGCCTTAGCGCTTTCGCAGGCAACCATGATAAATGATGTTGCCAAGGCCGATGTCATTATTGTGAACCCAACCCATTATGCGGTTGCGCTTAAATGGCAACGTGAGCAGAAAACAGTGCCTGTCCTCTTGGCCAAAGGCGTGGATGAGCTGGCTTTCCGGATCCGAAAAAAAGCCAAGGAATGCGATATTCCAATCTATTCAGATCCGCCCTGCGCGCGTTCCATCTATGCCGGCGTCGAAGTTGGGGACGTTATCAAGCCAGAGCATTACGCCGCTGTGGCCGCCTCTATTCACTTTGCGGATAGTCTGAAGCGTAAAGGATAAAACTGATGACAGACAAGATAGAGGTACTTCTAAAGCTAAATAAAATTATGAAACAGCAGGCCGAGAAAAACCTTGCCGAGGCGATGCGTCATATAAAAGACTTATCAAATAAAACTTCAGAAATTCACCATAAAATACAACAGCAAAATATCGCCCTCTATAACTCTCAGGAGGGAGCCCACGTTCAAAGTGACGTAAAGGTTTTTGAACAATGGAAGCGGGCCCAGCTGAAGCGTCTGTCCGATATCAGCGCAGAGTTGCAACAGGCGGAAGCCTCCAAATCCGAGTTAGTGTTGGAATTGAAAACTCAAACGGTTCGACAGGATATGCTCACGGCGCAGCTGAAAAAAAGCCAGGTGCGAAAGGCCGATGAGAGAGATGAACTGACAGATGAACGCAATCTCGAAGGATGGTTAAATCAAAATAGGTTTGCTTGAGCCCCGGGTACTAGATCTCAATATATAAATTAAAAAAGAGAGGCCTGAGCCTCTCTTCATCGAAATCTCATTAAATTTATTGAATATAATATCTTAGAAACCCATGGCTTCACGCATGATGTGATAAATCACATTCTGCTCCATTACACCGGACACCAGATCCGATGAGGGGCCAATGGCGTAAACAGGCACATCTTCTCCGGCGTGTGTCTCGCTGTGACGTTGTTGGCCATTACTGACATAGCCTGTCGGAATAGCAGCTTTCTGAATGATAACCTCTCCGGGTTGAGTGCTGGGATCGCGAACGCCTTCAACCGCGCCGGGGCCGTTTTGATATCCCAATGTTGTGTAGGGAAGTCCGTCTGTCCCGAGTATGTTTTCGCCGTTTGGCAGGCCCTGTTCATTATTACCTTTTACAACATCCAGTATTGGATTGCCCCGTGTCGGGTACCCGGCAATTGTGAACACATGACTGTGGTCCGCTGTCACGATGATGAGTGTTTCGGATAAATTGACCCGGGACAAAGTGTCGGCAATAGCTTGATCGAATGCAACACCTTCATCGAGTGCCAATTCAGCTCTGCCAGCATGGTGACCGTGGTCGATACGGCCGCTTTCTACCATCAGGAAATAACCATTGTCTTCAGCTTCAAGCCGATCAATGGCCTTGGCCGTCATATCTGCAAGTGAAGGCTCTTGATTGGTTTCATCCTTGGCCCGGACGAACTCCATGTGACTATTTGAGAATAGTCCCAGCAAAGGAAGTTGCGTCTGCGAATTTATCTGGCTGAGCGAGTTTTTGTTCTCGACGTAAGTTCCGCCAACTCTTTCCTCAATCCCGGATTCGAATTTCCCTTTTCCGCCGCCCAGAGCAATATCGAGGCGTCCAGATATGAGGGCTGTCTCAAGTTGCGTCGCAATAGGAAGACATCCTTCTACTCTGGCGGTTTCAGGCAAGTCTTCTACACTTTCCCAATCCCGATTGGGGGAATTGGAATAAGTCGCCGCAGGTGTGGCATGAGTGAGACGGGCTGTGGAGACGACTCCTGTCGCGTAGCCTTGGTCAGCGGCCTGCAATAAAAAATTATCTAGCGGCGCCGCGAGTGAGCCCGCGCAATCATTTCTGGATATTTCAGGCGCAACATTAATGACTCCCGCTTTGGTTTTTTGGCCCGTCATAAAAGCGGTCGCTGTCCCTGCCGAGTCAGATACTTGCTGGTTCGTGTTATAAGTTTTTGCCAGAGCTGCATGCGGGAGGCTATCCATAGCGAGAATATGTTCTTCCCCAGATTGTCCTAGTTTCTGTCCGGCATGAATGCGAATAGCGGTGACGGTGGAGACGCCCATACCGTCTCCGACGAACAAAATAACGTTTTTGGCGCGTTTTGGCGCTTTGGGTTGAGCAAGCCGGTTTTCAACTGCCAAGCGGCCCATTTCAAAACTACCTTGTTCTCCTGAAAATTGAGTTTCCGGTACTGTAATAGGCTCCGAGGACTGCATAGGCGCCGTGGACTGCGGCATAGTTGTGCAAGCAGAGAGTAGCAGTAAGGCGCATGCGCCGAGGCGGTGAAATGACATTATTCAATAGCTCCGATTTATCTAAAGACAGGATCGTCCAAACTTCTGAGTTTACGCGAATGAAGGGTTCCGCTTTGCGCTTCGCCTTTCAGAATAGACATGGCCTCTAAACCAATATTCAGATGTTGCGCGACGCGGCTGCGGTAAAAGGCCTCGGCTGTTCCGGGCAGCTTGATCTCGCCATGTAACGGTCTGTCGGAGACGCAGAGAAGTGTTCCATAAGGGACGCGGTAACGATAGCCATTGGCGGCGATAGTCGCGCTCTCCATATCAATTGCAATCGCACGGGATTGATTAAGACGCGTGCGTAATTTCTCGTAGCGCATTTCCCAGTTTCGGTCATCTGTCGTCACCACTGTCCCTGTGCGAACGTGGCGCTTCATCATCTGTCCCGTCAGAGACATGACGCTGGAAATCGCTTCGGTCAGCGCAATCTGGACTTCGGCAATGGTCGGTAGGGGAATAGCGGGAGGTAAAACATCATCCAGGATTTGATCGTCCCGCAGATAGGCATGGGCCAAAACGAAATCGCCCAAAATCTGCGTGCGGCGAAGGCCGCCGCAATGACCCAACATTAACCAGCAATGAGAGCGTAATACAGCGACATGGTCTGTGATGGTCTTCGCATTTGAGGGGCCAACACCGATATTGATAAGGGTAATGCCTTCATTATTCTCGGCAATCAAGTGATAGGCCGGCATTTGCGGGCCCTTAAAGGCTGGGTCAGACCGATAGTCTTCCGCCTTTTCGATCACGCCCTGGCCGGGACTGGCAAACCCTGTGTAATTGCCTTTGCCGACAACTTTTTTCGCATGTTCGATAAATTCATCCACATAGCGCTGATAGTTGGTGAATATAACAAATTTTTGAAAATGCTCGGGATTCGTGCCGGAATAATGTCTCAGTCTTTGCAGTGAGTAATCAGTTCTAAGAGCCGGGAAGAGGCTTAGAGGAAGGGGGC
This sequence comes from Litorimonas sp., assembly GCA_029936425.1. GTDB lineage: Bacteria > Pseudomonadota > Alphaproteobacteria > Caulobacterales > Maricaulaceae > Litorimonas. The sequence continues at coordinate 162,441 of JAPYSU010000002.1, read as the reverse complement.
GATCACTCGGATGTTCAACAGCCCCATCCGCCAGATCGTCATGGATATGCTTGAGATTAGGGAGCGGGAAATACTCACCTATACGGGAGCTATATTCTTTATCCATCTCAAAAGCAGAGGGATCGATCGCAAAGGCGACCGGGATAGCGTGATTGCAATAGCCGACATAGTAATCAACTTCGTAGGCGGCTTCGATGCTGGAGAGTTGATCTATCAGATAGTCGGCGAAGATTTTGGGGTTTGTAATGGACGTTCCATACCAGCCCGCCCCGCGGATGCTAACAAAGGCATAAGGCGAGACGCCGTCTTTTTTTCGGGTTTTAATTTCGACCAAAAGATAGGGATAACACGGCGTTGCCGAGGCTTCCCTTTTGCCCGTTTTGGCATATTCCCCAAAAGATTTATTTATCTGGGCAATGGCGTCGTCATAAAGAGTTTTCAGCCCGCTTACGACAGCGGATATATCCTCTACCTGCATCAAGTCATTAAAAAATTCGGGGGGGCTTCCAACTTGGTTCAAAATATTTTTCCTTTAATTCAGCGGTTTGAATTGTTCTCAGTTCTGAGTTTGAGTAACAAATAAAATTTCCGCGTCCTAAAGAGTGTAAATGGTTCTGTCAATGAAAAGGCTGTTTCGAAACTATATTCAAGCCTCGATTGCGCCTTGATTTCCGCTTTCAACCACATATTTCTTGCGCGTCTGTGCCCCGGCCTTTGGATCATAAACAGACGTCATTTCTTTCATTTCAAATGTCCAGTTTTCCGGGGTCACATTGACAAGCGAGTATCCGCGCTTTCGATCGTCAAAGAAATGAATATGCGGGTTATCCGGCAGCATTTGAGTAAATCGGTTATAAGCGTAGCTGTGAGCGGTGACGGAAGTGGTCACAAATTCTGTGCCAACTGTTTGGGAATCGGGATTGCTGTAATCCGTCTTTAAGTCGGCTTGCCACCAACTATGCATATCACCGCCAATAGAGATAAAGTTTTTCGGACGACGTTGTTCTGCGGTATGAATTATCATGTCACGAGTAGGTTTGTATCCGTCCCAGCCGTCACTCCAAGACGCCGGATTGCCGTCGCGGTCTTTTTGATAAAGGCGTGAAAATAATGTGGGCTGGGCCAAAACTTCCCAGGTTGCTCCAGATCGAAGAAAAGACGGCATGAGCCAACGTTCCTGGGCTTTGCCAAACATCGAACGGGAGGGATCATTTAGCTCTGGGCAGCTCACCATTTGCGCGCCGCCATCCTCAGGCGTTTGGCAGGCTTGGTCATCACGATATTGGCGTCCATCGGTTAAAGCCATTGTCATTAAATTGCCGTAGTAAAAGTAATCGTGAAGACGCATATGCTCGCCGTGAGGCCGGCTCCGCAGACGCACGGGCATATGCTCATAATAGGCTTTATAGGCGGCCGCCCGGCGGGCCCGCATCTGCTCAAGCGGCATATAGTTTTCATCATTCAGGTCAGCATAATCATTCACAACTTCATGATCGTCCCAGATGAATATCCAGGGCGCGTGGGCATGGGCCGCCTGAAGAGCGGGATCCGTTTTATATTGCGCATGGAGACGACGGTAATCGGTCAGGCTTATCGCTTCTGTTGTGGCTTGCCGCCTAACCTGTGGTCCCCAAGAAGATTCGTATATGTAATCGCCGAGGTGGATAATAAGGTCAGGGTCTTGGGCGACCATGTCATTATAAGCGTTGAAAAACCCTTGTTCATAATGCTGGCAGGACGCAATGCCAAAACGGAGTTTGTCAACGGGCGCTCCAAACATAGGCGCAGTCTTTGCCCGCCCTGTCGGGCTGTTTTGTCCATTGGCGATGAAACGGTAATAATATTGTCTCAAAGGCTGAAGGCCTTGAACCTCGACATGGACGCTATGCGCCCATTGTTTATTTGCGACCGATTGACCAGCTTTGATGACGCGAGCGAAGTTTTCGTCCTCTGCTACCTGCCACGTCACATTCACAGGAACTGAAAGACCGCCATCCTCAGCCATGGGCATTGGCGCAAGACGTGTCCATAAAACAAAGCCATCTGAAACCGGATCGCCGGAAGCCACGCCAAGAGGGAACAAATAATTCAGTCCTTTTTCCGGGCTCGCCCCAAGAGACATTTTAGCAGGGGAAGAGGCTGTGGCGCAGGCGGAAAGGCTTAGAGCGCTGAGGCCGGATAGAATTTGGCGGCGGGTGTTAATCATGTCTATTCCTGAAACAAGGTAGGGGCCTGAATAAAAAAACGGAGGACCGAGGCCCTCCGTTCATATCGTTTTATCTAAGCGATAACAAACCTAGAAATCGTAAGACGCACCAAAGCGGATTTCGTAGGCAGATGCATCATTTACCCGATTTACACCTTGTCCGGTGACGAGAGTACGAGGGAAACTGCCTTCTTCCAGAATTCCCCAATCACTATCAATGAGGTTCGTCAGGTTATCAATTGTCATGAATACAGATGCATTATGGCCATCTTTGATACCAGGAATTTCTTGCTCCAGTTTCAAGTCGGCTTTGAACCACCAAGGGCTGGTAAATTCGTTTCGCTCTGTGCCCGGAATGAGAACGTTGGCATCGGCAATAAATGGAGTAAATCCAAAAAAACCACCTCCGTTGTCCAAGACGCGGCTAAACGGACGACCCTCATTGAACTGTGAATATAGGAACAGCTTGGAGAGGTAATCTCCAAAGAAGGCCTTCTCATAAGCATAAGTCGCCGTGAAACGATGTCTAATATTATAATTAGATGTAGAAAGAACTTGTTCTTGCGGGTTCGTAAAGGCCCGGTTGTTATAGTTCGAGAAAGCTACAGAGCTTGTCATGGGTTGAACATCTTTAGCGTCAGAATAGGAATAACCGAATGTCGCTCGATGGCCATTATTCCAATCTTTTGCCGCGCTGAAGGAAATATTCAGGCTTTCGTTTCCAACATCGCTGTTCGTTAAAACAAATGCGTCTTCTAACGGGCTATCAAATGTTGGGAATTCTCCAGTTACCGTGCGGCCGTCTGAGAGAGTGAAAGTCCGTGTCTCGGTCCCCGTTTGAACCAGATCAGCACGCTGAACAATGGCAGTATTCTGGCTTTTGGAGAACTGAATGTCCGCATTAAAGAGCCATTCGCCACCAAACAAGTTTTCACCTGTGTTGAAATCTGGGTTGTAAGTGAAGCCCAAAGCATACTTCCATTCGGATGGAATTTTAAAATCGGGATCAAGATAATTGATCTCGAAATTGCGACCTGTTCCCGATGAAACATCATTAAACAAACTTGTCGGAATGGCATAACCAGCTGAATTTGGTACACCTTCTTCCGCATCTTCATAAGTTGAAGAGAAAAGATCGAAATTACGTTCTCTAGCGCCAAACTGCAGAACGTTATTGGCAGAGAAGTTATTTGACAGCCAGACATTCGGATTGCCGCCCGAATAGAGGCCAACACCGCCACGGACTGTCAGGTTATTACTTGCTTCCCAAGTTAAACCAAAGCGAGGTTGGACAAGACCTTCGCCGTCGAGGTTGGTGGAGTTTGAGAAACCATAATCAGCAACAAAATCAGCATTTTCTTCCGGCGCGTCGTCCGTTGTATAAAAATCATAACGCAAGCCACCGATTAAGGTCAGACCATTCCCGAAGTCATATTCATCTTGGGCATAAACGGTATTCGTTGCATAACCCCAGACAGCGGCTGCGTCTTCTGGGTTATGAGACGGAGCATTATTATATTCGATTTGTGCCGCAAAGCCATTCTCGAAATCATCAATGCTGTTAAAACGGATTTCTGTTTCAGCTTGCTGAATAAAGAGATTGAAGACGTCTAAATCTGAACGTTCCGCACCAAAACTAATATTATGGTTGCCCATGGCGTAATTACCTTTGAAAACGAAGTTCCAAACGTCATATGTAAGCTTATTTGCCTGACGGGAATCGTCCCCACCAATATAAACATTGACATCGCCTGTATCGATGCGAATTTCGCCAAAATCATTCCCACCTAATGAACGCACATCATTTTCTAGTTCAAGATAGCCCACGCGAAGTTCTGTCGAGAGGTTTTGAGTCCAGTCAGAATAAACCGCACCGGTGATGGAGTTGAGTTCTGATCCGCGGGAATACAGGTGATTAGAGAACTCCAGCTCATCGCTATCTCCGTCGGATCGAACAATGTTGAAACCGTTATTATAAGCATAAATAGCTTCTGCACGGTGCTTATTATTGATGTTTAAGCTCAATTTCCCCAAAAATTTTTCATCTTCGTTGGGGGCGCTATTTATAATTGTGCCAGGATCGTACTGATAAATATCGTTTGAGATTTGTGAAATTCTATCTAGCTGAGCTTGAGAAACTTGGAATGAGCCAGTGCCAATGTTGTTGTTCGTGAAGATATTCGCACCTTCAAGTTTTTCATAAGCCCCGAAGAAAAAGAGCCGGTCTTTAATGATTGGGCCGCCAACATTTACACCGTAACGGATTTCGTCAAATTCTCCAAAGTCGATATCCTCACCTTCAAGTTTGCTGGCACGCAATCCGTCATCTGTATAATCGATGAAAGCACCGCCATGGAATTCGTTTGTACCGGATTTTGTTACAGAGTTAATCGCACAAGCTGTAAAGCCGCCATATTCAACGTCGAAAGGTGCGAGCTCTACGGAAACTTGCTCGATAGCGTCAAAAGAAAACGGAATACGCTCTGTCGGAAAGCCGTTGGAGTTCAAGCCAAATGAATCATTCAAGGCAACTCCATCAAGTGTGATGGAGTTAAAGCGCGGGTTTTGACCACCACACTGAATTGCATTTATGTCGCCGCGAGATTCATCAATATAAATTCGGGGATCGATACGGATAACATCTGTAAAATTACGATTAATGACAGGAGCATTTTCGAGTGTGGCCTGGCCGAAACTTGCTGATGGACCAACCGCAACATCTGCCAGAACCTGGCGTTGAGCGACAACAATGATTTCATCTGTTACGGAGCCGCCTTGAAGAGTGAAGTTCAGAGCTGTTGTGTCGCCTAGTGTCAGTGCGACATCTTCTACTCGTTCCCCTTGAAAGCCGTCTGCTGTGATAGCGACATTATAGAGACCACCGACAGGGAGGTTACGAAAAGAGAACGAACCGCTTGAATCTGTAGTAACTGTACGAACAATACCTGTAGCAGCATTTGAGAGAGTTACACTTGCGTTGGAAATCGGCGATGCGTTTTCAGTTGTCACATAACCCTGAACTTGTGAGGTCGTAACCTGAGCTGAGGCTGTTGCCGCCAAGCCCATCGTTAGGGCAAACGCGGATGCGCTCATAACGGCATTAAAGCCGAGTGATGAAAGAGTGTTTTTCATGATATAATCTTTACCTTGTGAGATTGCATTTGAAAGTGAGGCGGCTCTTAGTGGCGGCTGTTGTCACTTTTATGACAGACTCGTCATGTATGGCAGGTGATGAGGGGTGATTTACTGTGAGTAGCCTAAAAAGACTCCAAAGTGTGTCCTAAAAGTCACAATTAAGAGGCATATATTCCTTTTAAAAGGTCACTGAATTAGGACTCGCATCCTTTTAAGATTCGTTTTAGGGCCTTAACGCCGTCGAGGCTGTCATTAAAACATAAAGAATCGCTGTTTATGTCATTCGTAATCGCTATCGCTGGTGGAAGTTGTTCCGGTAAAACGACTCTGGCCCGTCATCTCCAGCATCGCTTGGGCGGCGAAAGCTGCCTCGCCATTCGCCAAGATGACTATTATTTTGATATAAGAGAACGCGATAGTGAGCAGGACCTGCCGAATTTCGATGTTCCCGAGGCATTGGACTTCAAACAGCTGGCGTCTGATATCGCGGCTTTGAAAGCGGGTAAGGCTGTAAAACTCCCCAATTACGATTTTACGACTCATCAAAGGCGGCATCCGACAGAGCCGTTAAAGCCGCGGCCTTTTATAATCGTGGAAGGCCTATTGCTTCTGGATGCAGAAGAGATCCGGCCCTTGATCGATCATAGTGTCTATATGAAATGTAGCTATGAGACGCGGTTTGAGCGCCGTCTGGCGCGTGACGTCGCAGAGCGGGGGCGAACAAAGGAGTTTGTGCATAAGCAGTTTCACCAAGATGTTGAGCCCGCTCATCAAACTTACGTTGCGCCTTCTGCTCAATATGCCAATAAGATTGTCACTCAGGATGAATACATAAACGATCTTTCAGGCCTCATTGACCGTTTAGTAAATATTCTACCCGAGAGTGAAGCAAATCCTCTCCCTCAGATGAGCCTTGCGCTTTAGGCTGATTAGAAAGCGAACCTCATGCATCATCCTGCCTTCGGCCTCTTCGGTATAGCTCTCATTCTTATTGTCGCGTTTATAGCGTCCAATAACAAACGCGCCATCAGCCCACGTATCGTACTCTCCTGTTTCGCCCTTCAGGTGATGATTGCGGTTCTGGTGCTTTATGTGCCGTTCGGGAAAGTGGTTTTGCAGGCCATGTCCGAGAAAGTCACAACGCTCCTCAGCTATGCAACGGCCGGAATAGAAATGGTTTTCGGCGGCTTGGCGGATGAAAGCCTGGGCTTTAGCTTTCTTGTGAGAGTTCTTCCGGTCGTTATTTTCTTCGCCTCGTTAATGGAGGTATTGTACCATATGAAGTTCATGCAGCTGGTCGTGAAATATGGCGGCAAGGCGATTCATTTTCTGACCGGAACCAAACCGATTGAATCGCTCAATGTTGTGGCCAATATTTTCGTGGGGCAAACCGAAGCGCCTCTGACGCTTAAACCTTATCTTCCCAGTATTAACCGGTTTGAGCTTTTCACGATTATGGTGTCCGGACTGGCCTCTATCGCTGGTACGGTGCTGGCGGGATATATCCAGCTTGGTATTAGCGCCGAATATTTGATCGCGGCGAGTTTCATGTCTGCGCCTGGTGGGTTGCTAATGGCGAAAATTATTATGCCTGACCCAGCGCCCGAACTGGGAGCCAAAAAAGAAGAAGATATTTTCTCTCTCGGCAGATCAACTAAACATTCCAACGTTATTATGGCGGCGGCGGTGGGCGCTCAAAATGGTGTCGCCCTCGCGGTAAGTATCGGCGCGATGTTGCTGGCTTTTGTTTCTCTCATTGCGCTTTGCAATGGATTATTAGGATGGGCGGGTGGTTTCTTTGGACTAGAAAACCTGAGTGTCCAGAGTATTTTAGGCCTCATCTTTGCGCCCGTTATGTACGCTCTGAATGTGCCTTGGGCCGAGGCTCAGCAGGCCGGCGCCATTTTTGGCGAGAAAGTCGTGTTGAATGAGTTTATCGCCTATATCAGCTTGGTAAATGTTCAGGACCAACTCTCTGATCGCACGGTCATCATTCTGACCTTCGCCCTTTGTGGATTCGCCAATTTGAGTTCGATCGCTATCTTATTGGGTGGTTTGGGGGCGCTTATTCCCGACCGTATGCCGGAAATAGCGAAAATGGGGGTGAAAGCCGTCTTTGCGGCCTCGCTCGCCAATTTGATGAGTGCGGCCTTAGCGGGAATATTGGTGGCGGTTTAGGCCTTAATAAGCCCAATCTCTATCAAACGTTCTGTCAGGTAATCCCCTGCGGTAATGGGCGGTTCTGCCGTTCCGCCTTTCTCAACACAGCTCTCAATCGGCGTTATCATGGCGTCATTATTCAAATGCAGGAAAAACGGTTTGGAATAACGCGGGAATTTCGCGCGTTCGGGGGAGGGGTTTAGAACGCGGTGGGTCGTTGAAGGCAGCAGACCTGCCGTCATACGTTGCAGCATATCACCGACATTGACGACAACGGCGCCCTCCGGTGCGTTTATATCCATCCACTCTCCGGATCGGTGCTTTGCCTGAAGGCCGGCTTCTTCGGCGCCGAGTAAAAGCGTAATCAGATTGATGTCTTCATGTGCGCCTGCGCGAACGCTGCCTTCGGGCTGCGGCTTTGTTTGCGGCGGGTAATGAAGAAGACGCAGGATGGAATTTCCAACATTTATCTTGTCTTCAAACCAGTCTTCTTTCAGATCAAGATAGAGCGCAACGGCCCGTAAAAGGTCGGCCCCGAATTTATCCAATTCTTCGTAAAGCGCGCGAGTATCCTCGTCGAAAGTGTCGAGCTCTTTGACGGAGGGCGTGTCCTTCATCGTTTTCCGGTAAGGTGATCCTTCGGGTAGGGCCCGTCCGGTATGCCAGAACTCTTTCAAATCCGCCTGGGATTTACCTTTGGCATTTTCCGTCATGAAAGGGGAATGCCCGCGTTGATGCCCGTCTTCCGGATCGGCGTATTGACGTTTTACGTCCTCAGGCAGGGCGAAAAAGTCTCTCGCCGCGTCATCCGCTTTATCAATGACGGCTTCGGGAATGGTGTGGTCCGAAATAACGGCGAAACCGGTTTCGCGAAAAGAGTCCCCAAATTTCTTGGCGAAAGCCTCTTTGTCTTTTTTCCAGAGATTAAAGCTGATGGGCTCAATTTTTATCATAACGGATCACTTATATTCTCCGCCTGTCATTTAGCGGGAATCGGAACTAGCACGAGCGCGACCCAAATTAAAATAGCTTTTGAAGTTGGCTTGCATATCCTAAAGACAGGTATGACGACTGCCCCTACACTTTGCGTTCTTGGTTCCATTAATCTGGACATGGTGATCCAGACCGCTCATCTGCCGCGCGCCGGAGAGACTGTCACTCAGGGGAAGTTTCATTCCACGCCGGGCGGAAAGGGCGCGAATACCGCACTCGCCGCACAGCGTCTCGGAGCAAATGTCCGCCTGCAAGCGGCTGTGGGGGACGACCCTTATGCCAAGGAAGCCTTGTCGAGTTTAAGGAAGGCAGGTGTAAACCTGAAATCTGTGGCGACGATAGACAATGAAGCCACAGGAGTTGCCTTTATCAATGTGGCGGAAGACGGCGAAAACCAGATTGCCGTTGCGTCAGGGGCGAACGCTGCCTTTTCGGCAGATCATTTGAGTCCCGTCACTGAAGATGCGGTTTTAAGCCAATTTGAAATTCCGGTTCCGACCCTGCTTGCGGGGTTGAAGGGTTATAAGGGGTTTGTGTCTGTGAACGCTTCTCCGTTCACTCCAGATGTCACAAAGGTATTTGAGAGGGCAGACCTTATCATTGTAAATGAAGGTGAATATGCTGCTTATCAGTCGGAGCTTGAGGGATATCCAGGACTACTCGCCCTAACATTGGGAGGAGAGGGGGCAAAGTTATTCAAACAGGGCGAATTGATCGCAACGGCCAAACCGCCGAAGGTAGACGTAATCGATACAACAGGGGCGGGGGATGCTTTCGCTGCAGCGCTTACGGTCGCTCTAGCTGAAGGTCAGACAAAGATGGATGCGTTGAATTTTGCCTGCACAGTTGGCGCTCTGGCAACAACCAAGTTAGGCGCGCAGAGTGCCGCTCCGACAAGGGCTGAGGTCGAAGCGCTTCTGAAACTCTCTAGGACTTAGGCAAGAGATCGAAAATACGGTCTGGAAGAGGTTTGGTTTTTTTCAACTCTTCCGCGGAGCAGCCTTCAAGCTCATGCGGAAAGACTGTCCAGGCATCCGTTTCATGCAAATAGAAATCCGGGGTTCGCTCTGTTTTATTGCGTGTCGGTTTGTAATACACGGTGGCCACGCGGATATCGCTCGGTGTATTGCGGCGGCATTTTTCTTCCAGTTTGCTGATGATGGCATCGACGCTGCGCCCGCTGTCGAAGATATCATCAATAATCAAAAGCTGATCGTCTACATTGATTGTATCGACCAGGTGCTGAAGACCGTAAACTTTGACCGTCTTGGATTGTTTATCCATCGCTTCGTAAGAAGAGGTTCGGATGGAAAAATGATCGGTGTCACAACCGAGCAGTTCAAGCACTTCCTGAATGGCAATTCCGACAGGTGTGCCGCCGCGCCAAACTCCGACGATGAAGGACGGGCGATAACCGCTCTCAAAAATTTGCAAGGCTAGTTCGAAGGAATCTTTCAATAGCTCTTCCGCGCTGACAAATAATTTTTCCATGGGACTACTCAAATTCAGATAATTTGAGTTCGCCTAAGCCAAGAAAGCGCCTCTATCAAGAGCCTAGCGCCTATCGGCTATTCTCTTTTGCATTCAAGATCGTTATGCAAGGCGTTCATTTCGTTTTTGGCCAAACGAAACTAAAGGAAAAATTTATGACGCGACGCCTTATTATTGACTGTGACCCGGGACAGGATGACGCCATAAATCTATTTTTGGCACTGCCCAAAACTGACGAGTACGAGATACTTGGTATTACAGTTGTGGCCGGAAATACGAGCCTCGAGAAAACGCAGCGCAATGCGCGTCTTCTTTGTGAGTTGGCGGGGCGAACGGATATTCCGATTTATGCGGGGTGCGACGCTCCGCTCAAATACCCACTCGCGACCGCTGAAGAAGTTCATGGCAGCGAGGGTTTGGAAGGCATTGAAATTACCGAACCGGAAATGGCGCTTCAGTCCCAAAACGCCGTCGATTTTATTATCGACACGCTGATGGCCGCAGAGGATAAAAGCGTCACGCTTGTCCCGACAGGACCGCTCACAAATGTTGCAAAGGCCTTGCAGAAAAAGCCCGAAATTGCCGCAAAAATGAAAGAGATTGTTCTGATGGGCGGGGCTTTGAAAGAAGGAGGTAACATCACCCCTTCCGCCGAATTCAATATTTATGTTGACCCTCATGCGGCCAATATCGTTTTTGAGAGCGGCGTTCCGCTTGTGGTGTTTGGTCTTGATGTTACGCATCAAGTTTTGTCTTCTGACGCCGTCCTAGAGCGCATCAAGAATATCGGTAATCCGGTCGCAGATGCAGCGTATAGCCTGCTTACCCACTATGGGCGGTTTGATGCAGAGAAATACGGAACAAACGGCGCGCCGCTCCATGACCCTTGCACTATGGCCTATATATTGAAGCCAGAGATATTCACGCTGAAATCCTGCAATATCCGCGTTGAAACGGAATCAGATCTTACACGCGGCCACACAGCCGTGGATTTCTGGTATGCGACAGATCTTCCGCGAAATGCACGCTGGGCTTATGACGTGGACACGCCCGGCTTTTTTGATCTGCTGGTCAAGCAGCTTTCAACCTATGGCTAGAGATTATTCGGCCGCGGCGGCGGGGGCGTTGATGAGTTTTTCTCGCCAATGACGGCGGCATAATGTGATATAGCGTTCATTACCGCCCACTTCGACCTGTTCGCCTTCTGTGACTGCGCCGCCGCTTGCATCCACCCGCATATTCATGGTCGCCTTACGGCCGCACCAGCAAAGCGTTCGAATTTCCCGGATATCATCCGCAATTGCCAAAAGCGCTGCGCTGCCTGGAAAAAGCCGGCCTTGAAAATCCGTCCGTAATCCATAGCACATGATAGGGATGCCGTGGTCGTCGCTCACGCGGGCCAATTGCCAGACTTGATCGCGGGTTAGAAACTGGGCTTCGTCCAGAAGAACGCAATCAATCCGCTTTTTCTTATGAGATTTTAGGATGTGTTTCTCGAGATCAATTTCTTCGCAAAACGTATCAGCCTTTGCTTCTAGGCCAATCCGGGAAGTAATCAGGGCTCCGCTGTCCTCACGATTGTCGATGATGGGTTTCAGCAGCAAGGTGTGCATGCCGCGTTCGAAATAGTTATAGGAAGACTGCAATAAAATCGTCGATTTCCCGGCATTCATTGCGGAAAAATTGAAATAGAGTTTTGCCATGCCAGTTGCTCGGAATCGAAAGTTCCGAAAGGGTATATGGAGAGTCGCAATTCCGGGGCAATGGTAAATCTGTCCGAAGCTGTTGAGAAACGATCAGACAGCAAAAGTGGAAATCATTCTTTTGGCAAAGATTGTGCCTGATTGATTTTATCCATCTTTGAACTGAACTCTTTCAAGGTCTTTACAAACCCGGCGGTCTTTGAGGCGTCCTCACCGGAAGGAATAAGTGTGGCAGCCAATTTTTTTGCGATAGTCGAATAGGTTTCCAGGCCTGCGGCCGTCGTCTCTAATGTGGAACGCCTCTTGTCGCCTTGGCTTGGTGTTTTCTTCACGAGCCCTTGCTCGATCAATGAGCTGACAGCCCGGCTGACAATCGTTTTATCCATGGGGGTGACGGCCGTGACGTCTGCGGCTGTTCGCCCGGGCTGATCTGCAATGGCGGCCAAAACCCGCCACTGGCTTTGATTGATATTCGCTTCGGATCGCACAATTTCGAGTGTGTAGCGACTGATTTGATCCGCCAGAACAATCACTTGATAGGGCCAGAAACTTTCCAGGTCGATATGCGTATCTTTATCAACAGACATAAACCCTTTATGCAAAAAAGATGTTGCAATTGCAACCAATTACTGTTAGTTGTTATCGCAACTAATAATGTTAAGAGAATTGGAGAGCGTTATGGCTGATCTTTTTGAAAACCCAATGGGGCTGGACGGTTTTGAATTCATCGAATTTTCTGCGCCCGAAAAAGGCCATTTGGAAAAAATTTTTACCACTATGGGCTTTACCAAAATCGCCCGTCACCGGTCCAAAGATGTCGAGTTATGGCGTCAAGGCGACATTAACCTGATTACAAATTACGAAAACAAATCTCCCGCCGGGCATTTCTGCCGCGAACACGGTCCCTCCGCTTGCGGTATGGGCTTTCGTGTTGAAAACGCGAAACAGGCCTATGAGCGAGCGATAGAGCTTGGCGCGGAAACGGTGGACACACATGTCGGGCCAATGGAACTTTCCATTCCGGCAATACGCGGTATTGGCGGCGGTCTGATATACTTTATTGACCGTTACGGAGATGATCTCTCCATTTATGATATTGATTTCGAATATTTAGAGGGTGTTGATAAACATCCAAAAGGCTTTGGCTTTAACGTTGTCGATCACCTGACCCACAATGTTTATCGGGGCCGCATGGATTACTGGGCGGAATATTACGAACGCCTATTCAATTTCCGTGAAATCCGCTATTTTGATATTAAAGGTGAATATACGGGTCTGAAATCCCGCGCTCTCACCGCGCCGGATGGCAAAATTCGTATCCCGCTCAATGAAGAGGGCGAAGACGGTAAAGGCCAGATCGAAGAATATCTGCTGGAGCATCGCGGCGAAGGCATTCAGCATATCGCTCTGTCTTGCGATGATCTTTATGCCTGTGTCGATAAATTGCGGGATGCGGGTGTGAACCTGATGAAAGCTCCGCCGGATACATATTACGATATGCTGGATGAGCGCCTGCCTAATCACGGGGAAAACGCCGAGGAATTGAAAGTCCGGGGGCTGCTTCTCGACGGTAGCACTGACGACAATGATCCGCGCCTGTTATTGCAGATCTTTGCTCAGCCTCAAATTGGGCCGGTATTCTTTGAATTTATTCAGCGCAAAGGCGATGAAGGATTTGGCGAGGGCAATTTCAAAGCCCTCTTCCAGTCAATCGAACGCGATCAAATCGAACGAGGTGTTTTGGAGACAACTCCCAAACCCAAAGCGAGGGCGTAATGACGATCAAGACAGATGGATTTCATCACGTTGCTTATCGGTGTAAGGACGCCAAGGAAACGGTCGAGTTTTATCAAAACCATTTAAATATGGATTTCCAACTGGCGATAGCCGAAGATCACGTGCCTTCGACCGGGGCGTATGATCCTTACATGCACATCTTCATGGATGCGGGAAACAATAATGTTCTGGCTTTTTTCGAACTCCCGGAACAGCCCGATATGGATCGAGACCGTAACACGCCGGAATGGGTGCAGCATATTGCCTTGAGGGTCGATACGCTCGAAGACTTATTGGAGGCGAAAGAAAGCCTCGAGTCCGCAGGCATCGAGGTCCTTGGGCCGACCCATCACGGTATTTTCAAGTCGATATATTTCTTTGATCCGAACGGCCACCGACTTGAACTGGCCGCAAATATTCACACGCCGGAACAAATGACGAAGCTACGCACTGTAGCCCCAGAGATGCTGGCCGAATGGTCAGAGACGAAAAAAGCCCCGCGTCACGCGGCGTGGCTTCATGAAAAAATTCAAAACGAAAGCTAGATTGATATGAAACTCGCTTCCCTTAAAGATGGCCGCGACGGCCAGTTAATTATTGTTTCCCGCGATCTGTCCAAGGCGGCAGATGCGAGTGATATTGTCCCGACCCTTCAGGCCGCGCTTGATGACTGGGATCTTTACGCGCCTCAGCTGGCCGCAAGGTATGAAATGCTGAATGCCGGAAAGGTGGACAGTTTTGATTTCGATCAAACGGCATGTCACTCACCTTTGCCGCGCGCCTATACCTGGATGGATGGCTCAGCCTATCTCAATCACGTCGAGCTTGTCCGCAAAGCTCGGGATGCTGAAGTGCCGGAAAGCTTTTATTCAGACCCGCTTATGTATCAGGGCGGCTCCGACAGCTTTATCGGCCCGCGCGATCCTATCGTCGCGGCTGATGAGGCTTATGGCATTGACATGGAAGCGGAAATTACCGTTATCACAGATGACGTTCCGATGGGCGTGTCCGTTAAAGACGCTGAAAAGCACATTAAACTGATCATGCTCGTTAATGATGTCAGCTTACGCGGACTCATCCCGAATGAGCTTCGTAAAGGCTTTGGCTTTGTACAGGGCAAGGCCTCAAGTGCTTTCTCACCGGTAGCCGTCACCCCTGATGAATTGGGCGATTCTTGGGGCGAAGGAACTATCGATCTTCCGCTCCTCGTTGATTACAACGGCAAGCCGTTCGGCAAGGCAAACGTCAAACAGGATATGACCTTTAACATGTCAGAACTTGTCGCCCATGCCGCCAAGACCCGAGACCTGAGCGCTGGCGCCATTATCGGGTCCGGTACGGTTTCAAATAAATTTGAAGGCGGCGAAGGCAAGAAAATCGAAGATGGCGGCGTCGGTTACAGCTGCATCGCTGAAATCCGGATGATCGAAAAAATCCAGACAGGCGAATTTATCACCCCGTTCATGCGCTTTGGCGACACAGTCGGCATTGAGATGAACGACGCGGAAGGAAAATCTATTTTTGGACGCATTGAGAATGTCGTTGAAAAATATGAAGGCCCGGATGCTTAAACTAAAGAACTTTAATCTATGATGACGCTCTACGGATATTGGCGCAGCTCTGCGAGCTATCGAGTTCGCATTGCTTTGGGCCTAAAAGGAATTGAAGTTCGCCATGTCCCGGTCAATCTCCGGGAAGGCGAACAGCTCCTATCCGAACATTCCGAACGTAACCCTCAAGGTTATCTGCCGGTTCTGGAATTAGAGGACGGAACACGCCTCACTCAATCTCTGGCCATTCTGGACTATCTGGACGCGACGCATTCAAATCATCCGCTGATGCCCGAGGACGCAATTTTACGCTCTCGTATATTAGCAGCGTCCTTGGTGATTGCTTCAGATATATCACCCATACAAAATCTATCGGTCTTGAAATATATCCGGGCGGAACATGGGCAGGAAGATGCGGGCGTTAAAAAATGGTCCGCTCACTGGATCGCCAAAGGGTTTGAAAGCCTTGAGAAAATGGCGAGCCCCGATACGAAATTTTTCTATACTGACACGCCGATGTTTTTTGAATGCTGCCTTGTGCCGCAAATCTATAATGCACGACGCTTTGGCGTGGACATGGATCGATTTCCTAACCTCGTTCGCGTTGAGAAAACTTGTCAGGCATTAGAGGCTTTCCAAGCCGCTTTGCCAGAAGCACAGTCAGACGCCCCGAAATAACTCAGAAGTTTTCGCCTGAAACAGGCTTCGACTTAGTTCGGTGAGGGGGTATTCGATAATCCGCCGCCAAGTGCAATAAAGAGCGAGACTGAATTTTGATCTTCCATCCGGCGGGCCTGTAATAGGCTTTGTCGCGCGGTAAAGAGGTTACGTTCGGCGTCGAGCACTTCAAGATAATTAGCCACGCCTTCGTCATATCGTAATTGCGCGAGACGGGCGATTTGCTCCTGCGCTTCGACATTGCGCAGGCGCGCATCCACGAGTTCTGCGAGCCAACGTCGGCCGGCAAGGGAGTTGGAAACATCCCGAAATGCGTTTTGTATCGTCAAATCATAATTCGCGACGGCTTCTTCTTCGACGGCCCGCGCAAGGGCGAGATCCGCTTTGCGCGCGCCTGCGTCGAATATTGGAAGACTGATAGAAGGGCCAAAGCGCCAAGTCAGGCTATCCGTATCAAAAAGATCGCCCAGCTCACTGGATGTAAATCCGCCTGACCCGGTCAAAGATATGGTCGGGAAAAAGGCGGTTCGGGCGACGGCTATGTTTGCGCTTGCACTCCGAAGTCTTTGTTCCGCAGAGATTATGTCCGGACGCGATAGCAAAAGGTCGGAAGGCAAACCCGCATCTATTCTGAGGTTGGACGTTTGCTCTCCAAGTGAAAGTCCAGAAGGGAGTTCCCGGGGAAGCTTCCCGCCAATTAAGACTGTGAGCTGATTGCGGTTTTGCGCCTCTAGAAGTTTTTGATTACTTAAAGCCTGTTCCGCTTGCGTTAAAAGCGCTTGGGACTGATGAAAATCCAGAGCAGACGTGATGCCTGATTCCAAACGGATCTCTGCCAGCTCCAAACCCTCTTCTCTCGACCTCATAGTCTCTACGGCCAAAGCAATTTGAGCTCTGGATTCGATTAGGTCGAAATAGGAGGAAGCAACATCCCCAATCAAAGAGATATAGAATGCGCGCTGCGCGGCTTCCGTTGCCAGATATTCGGCGCGGGCCGCTTCGCTTAAATTACTCAGGCGCCCCCAAAAATCAATTTCATAAGAAGCGACACCAACGCCGATATCAAAGTTATTAAACGTTACAGAGCTGGGGGTGTTGGTGTTTTGTCCTCCGCCTGCAACGCCGCCAAACCCGCCTGTGTCGGTCGGAATCCGGCTTCGGGTTGCACTTCCCGTTGCAGAAACAGTGGGCAAGCGCCGACTGTCCTGTATACGAAAACGTGCCCGCGCCTGCTCAATCCTCGCCGTTGCGGCCTGTAGATTACGGTTATTGTTGAGAGCTGTCCGGATTAAGAGCTGAAGGCGCTCATCAATAAAATAGTTCTGCCAATTAATCTGGCTCGCTGTCAGTGATCCCTCTGGCTGAAGACTTGTTTCATATGAAGCTTCTGTCGCGAGCTCAGGAGAAACGTATTCCGGCTGTATATGCGAACAGGCAGATAACAAAATTACGGCAAAAGAGACTGAGCTGAGTAAACGCGTCATGACGCGCTCCCTTTTTTATCATGCGTCTCCATTTGTCCGGAGGCTGTTGGATCTTTTCGGCTCAGATGCTTACGGATCAAAAGATAAAGTAACGGAATAATGAAAATACCGATTGCCGTTGCTGTTATCATGCCGCCCATGACGCCTGTGCCCACAGCAATACGGCTATTCGCACCTGCACCGCTTGAAATCACCAAAGGCACCATAGCGAGAATAAATGCCATGGAAGTCATGATAATGGGTCGCAGTCGTAACCGGGCGGCGCTTCTCACAGCTTCCAGAGGTGACTTTCCTGTTTCCTCTTCTTCGATAGCGAATTCGACAATGAGGATTGCATTCTTCGCAGCGAGGCCAATAATTGTGATCAGTCCAACATTGAAATAAATATCCGCCGACAAGCCCCTCAGCATTGAGAATATGACGGCGCCCAACACACCTATGGGAACAATCAAGAGAACGGCGATAGGCATGGCCCAGCTCTCATAAAGGGCTGAGAGAAGAAGGAAGACTACCAATACGGATAAGCCGAGTAATGCACCAATCTGACCGGCTGAACGTTTTTCTTCAAAACTGAGGCCGGTCCACTCCGAACCAATACCTTGGGGAAGTTGTGCGACCATTTCCTCAACGGCGTCCAAAGCGGCTCCTGACGACTTGCCGGGAGCGGCTTCTCCAGAAATCGTCATGGCAGGATACCCGTTATAACGCGCGAGACTCGGCGGCCCGGCTGTCCATTCTGCTGTTGCGAAAGTGCTGAAAGGAACAAGTTCTCCAGTTTGATTTGGGACTCGTAGGGAGAGAATATCTTCTGCGGTCATACGATGAGGCGCATCAGCCTGGACATAAACCTGGAGTGACCGTCCGCCCCGGATAAACTCATTTGCAAAAGCCGAGCCAAAATTAATTGCCAATGTGCTGTTAACGTCCGAGATAGACAAGCCAAGTGATCGGGCAAGCACCCGGTCTATGTTAACACGTAATTGCGGAGAGGCGGCTTGGTCTTCAGGCCGGACATTTGTGATAATGTCGCTCTGGCTCATTAGCCCTAACAACTGGTTTCGCGCATTTGTGAGAGCTTCTCTACCTTGTCCGCCTCTATCTTGAAGCTTGAGGCTGAACCCACTGGCATTCCCCAAAGATCGAATGGCTGGAGGTTGGATAACAAATACCATTGCATTATCCAGTTGAGAAAATTCGCCCATAGCTCTGCCCAATAATGCCGAAGCTTTGCTTTCTTCATCCTTTCGCTTTTTCCAGTCATAGAGCGGACTAAACATGAGAGCATTGTTTTGACCTTGTCCGAAAAAGCTAAATCCGCGAACAACGACCAAGTTCTCAACTTCGGGTTGGTTCAGCCAGAAATCAGAAACGGGCTCAATCGTCGCTTCTGTTCTTTCACGCGTTGCGCCGGGAGGCGCTTGAACCGCTGTAATTAAGTAGCCTTGATCTTCTACGGGGAGGAAAGCGGTTGGCAGCCGGGTGAATAGAAACCCTGCTAAACCAACAAGGACGCAAAATACGGCAAAACCGCGAAGAGGTCGGGACAGTATCCCGTCTGTTGCCCGGCCATATCTGTCCGTCATGCGCTTGAACCAACGATTAAACCCGCCAAAGAATCTGGCCCCGATATTCCATTTTGAAACATTTTTATTGGGCTCGCCCCCAGATTCGTCTTCTTGGGGGATTGGCTTTAAAAATGTGGCGCAAAGGGCGGGCGTGAGCGTTAATGCCATAAGCGCAGAAAACAGAATTGAAATGGCCAGGGTTACGGAAAATTGTTTGTAAATTCCTCCAGTTGAGCCGGGGAAAAATGCCATGGGTAAAAAGACAGCGACGAGAACAAGCGTAATCCCGATAATAGCTCCCGTAATTTGATCCATAGCTTTCCGAGTCGCTTCTTTGGGCGGCAAGCCTTCCTCGCGCATGATCCTTTCGACATTTTCAATTACAATGATCGCGTCATCGACGAGGATACCAATTGCCAAAACCATACCGAACAGCGTCAAAACATTTATGGAAAATCCGAAAAGCCATAATCCCAGACAAGCCCCGGCAAGCGCGATGGGGACAACCAAAGTAGGAATAAGAGTTGCTCTCCAACTCTGGAGGAAAAGAAACATGACAAGGAAGACCAAGGCCATGGCCTCAAGAAGAGTTTTGACCACTTCTTTCACGGAAACACGAACGAATGGCGTTGTATCGTAAGGGATTTTCCATTCGACGTCCGAAGGAAGACTGGCTTCCAATTCCTTCATACGATTTTCCACGCCCTCGGCTGCTGCGAGGGCATTTGCTCCCGTAGCAAGCTGAATGGCCATTCCGGCCATAGGTTGACCATTGAGTGTGGTGCTCGTGGCGTAGCTTTGAGCGCCTATTTCAACGCGCGCGACATCTTCCAATCGAACCGTGGCCCCGCCCGTTTCGGCCCTGAGGATAATTTTCTGAAATTGTTCGACGGTCGAGAATCTATTCTGCGTTATAATCGTCGCCGTAATTTGTGTTTGATCCAGATTTGGCAGAGCGCCAAGTGAGCCCCCCGCTGTCTGGCTGTTTTGTTCCCTGATCGCGAAGAGAACCTCTGACGGTGTTAGTTCGTAAGACGCCAATTTTTCTGGGTCGAGCCAGACGCGCATCGCATATTCCGAGCCAAATAAGGTGACATCGCCCACGCCGGGTACGCGCCGTAATTCATCAATAACCTGAATGGAGGCAACATTACCCAAGTCCGTCGTGTTCAAATCACCGCTCTTAGACGTCAATGCGATGATTTGCAGGAAGGAAGAATTAGCTTGGCGGACTTGAATGCCCTGACGGCGAACATCTTCCGGGAGGCGGGCTTCAACCGTGCCCAGGCGGTTTTGAACTTCGGTTTGCGCGATATCAATATCGGTACCGGATTCAAAGGTCAGTGTTATAGAGCCTGTCCCGTTAGATTGGCTTGAGGAGTCCATATAAAGAAAGCCTTCAACGCCATTGAGCTGCTGTTCAATGATCTGGATGACATTTTGTTCAAGGGTTTCCGCATCAGCCCCCGGGTAAACCACTGAAATAGAGAGCGATGGAGGGGCGATTTCAGGGTATTGCTCGACGGGAAGTGCGCGCAAAGCAATAAAGCCAGAGAGCAATATACAGAGCGAAATCACCCAAGCAAAAATAGGTCGGTCAATAAAAAAACGCGGCACAGCTTAATCCAACTTTTCTATAAAGCCCATTATCACGGATTGCCGTCTTCAGCGGAATTTGGCGCTTGAGAGGGAGTTTCTTGCGATGAAGGCATTGATCTGGATCCGGAACTTACTTTAACGGGCGTACCGGGTTGAAGTTGCTGAATATTACTTGTTATCACTTGATCGCCAGCTGAAAGGCCGCTTTCTATCACCCAGTCCTGACCATCCATAGGGCCGAGATCGACAGGCTTCGATTCAACTTTTCCTTCTGTGTTGACGACAAAAACGCTTGCGCCTGACTCCGCAATACTTACGGCACTTTGCGGCACAGAAAGGCCATTTCTTCTCGAGCCTACATAAAAACGGGCGTGAACGAATTCCCCCGGGAGCAGAATATTGTCTGGATTGGGAAACTCCGCTCTGAGATTAACTGTTCCGGTGGTTTCGTTTACAGAGAAATCCAAGAAGTCCACATATCCGGGTTCGGAGTAGGGGGTGCCGTCTCCGAAAAACAGCTCGACTTTTGTCTGTCCATTTTCATCAAGTTGAATAGTGCCGTCAGCGATAGCCCGCCGAATTTCGAGAACTTTAGATGAAGCTTGAGCAACAGTGACGTAGACTGGGTCTAGCTGTTCTATTTGAGTCATCAGTGTGGCTTCGCTGGCACTGACTAGGGCGCCCTCAGTCACGTTGGCGCGTCGCGCGCGGCCTGCTATCGGGGCGCGTACCGTCGTATATCCCACTTGTAAATTCGCTGCATCTATTTGCGCCTTGATTTGTATGACGCTGGCTTCGGCTTCGCGGGAGGCTGCAACAGCTGAATCATATTCCTGTTGGCTGATGGCCTGTAATTCCACAAGGTTTTCAAATCGATCCACGACGGCTTGCGCATTTGCGGCAGTGGCTTCAGCGCGTTGCAAACTGGCTTTGACTTGTGCCAGATTGGCTTTTACTTCTCTGGGGTCAATATTGAAAAGCGCTTGGCCTTCAGTAACGTCAGTCCCTTCTTCATAGAGACGTTTTTGAACAATACCAGTTACTCGCGCCCGCACTTCTGCTTGCCTAACGGGTTCTACCCGTCCGGGAAGTTCAATAATGTTGGGGACGTTGTGTTCGCGAACTGTAACAGCCTCAACAGTCATAGCTTGGCTTGCCGCGGGTGCCGTTTTTGACTGAGCAGCCGCATTTTCCTCTTCGCCGGCTTGGCATGCGCCAAGAATGAGCGGGATCAAACAAATTGAAATTCTGAGGTATTTGAGCATTGCCATAACGACTTTCTGTCAGGCCCAAATTTGAACCTAATTTGAAAACGGTAGTAATCTCGCGACTAGGTAAGCTTCTTGAGAAGAGGTTTCAACGGGTTTGAACGGTCTTTTAGACGCATCTGTCATGCGTTTATGTATGGGAATTGTAGAGGTTCTTAAATTTTGTCTGACGATTAGGTGTTTTTTCAGTGAAATGTTGGACTTGAAACTCTTAAGAGCTGCCTCAAAATTGGAGATTTATCTTAAAAGGAAAAAATTTATTATCCTAGCGACTTGCAAGTAGACCAACGCAACACACATTTTTACTGGACACTGTAAAACGCGTGTTCCTTTAACATGGATAACAAAATGATTTACTTAAATGCTCTGGTGGGAACGCTTTTCCTTACATTGGAAGCGGGCGTATTGCTTGAAGGTGTGACGTGGATGGTAATGGATGCCCTTCATGCGCCGCGAACTGTTTTGATGAGCGGAGAGGTGATAATGTTATTGCCACTGGCTGTTTTGTCATTTTTTGTATTCAAAAATGCCCTCGCCGCCGAAAAAGACATCTTGCAAGGCAATTTATAGTTTTTCACGCGGCCATTACAGGACGGCTCGTAACAGATAGGCCTTAATTTGTTCGTCAAGGTTTTGAGGCTTATCCAATCCCATTCTCTTGATTGCCGCGAGTTGGTCCTTATTGGGCTTTTTTCTGAATCCTCTCCAAGCCGTTTTGATCAATTTTGATTTGGATTTCGATATAGGTTTGAGTTTATCCAAAGCTTTTATGAGCCTTTGCTCTGTGGCTGTGAAATCGGTTCCAAATGGATATTCAGGCAGCAATCCTTTTTCGCGGAAGGGAGCAAGGTTTTGCTCAATATGGCGGCTTGTATTCTCCGACCAAAAATCAGGTTTGTTGAAGCCCTTTGATAATTTTCCGTTTTCTTGAGCCGTTTTTATAAGGTCATCGTGGAACTGCGCGTCCGCTACGGAAATCATTCTCTTGATCACATCGTCATCATTGGCCCCTTTTAAATCTGCCACACCGTATTCTGTTATCACAATATCTCTCAAATGGCGGGGTATGGTAATGTGACCATAGCTCCAGACGATATTGCTCTCTGCCTGGGACGTCCCGTCGCGCAGAGCGTTCAGCATGATCAGGGAGCGAGCGCCGTCCAGAGCAAATGACTGGCGGACGAAATCATATTGTCCCCCAACGCCGCTGATAACCTGGCCATTTTCAAGGCCGTCAGAGACAACCGCCCCCAGTAGAGTGGCTTTCATACCATTATTGATGAAACGGGCATTTTCACGATTTGACTTTTTTTCTTCAAACCCTTCATGGGCATCATTAATGAACCGAACCCGGGTCATATTGATTTTTTGACGCAAAGTGCTCGGCATTTTGTTAAGCCGATTATAAAGCGAAGAAGGCCCCACGAAAAAACCGCCATGCACGAGAATACCGTCAACTTCACGTTTTATGACGCCGCCCTCTATGAGATCCAGAAAGCTATCGACAAACATTTCGCTCATCCCGTGCAGTCCGGTTTCAAACGGGTCGAGGTGAAGCCGCTCTAATTCCTCGTCACGATGCAAGGCGTTCATGATTTTTCGATAATCTTTGTTGTTATTCTGCCTCAAGAGAAGAGCGTAAGCGACAGCGTCTCCAATAGAGCCGATTCCGATCTGCAATGTACCGTTATCGGGTATGAGGCCTGAGGCGTAAAACCCTGCGGCATATTCAGGAAGATTGACGGGCCTTTTCGGGATATTGAAAAGCGTTGAGCTTTCGCAGTCGCCCTTTAGAAGATAGTCGATTTCACGCGCTGATATTTCTGCATCGCCGGGCATAAATGGCAAATTCTCATTCAACTCACCGACGACGATAAAGTCTGATTTTCCTGATTCGCGCGCTTTTAGAAGGTCAAGAGTAATGTCGGGGTTACAGGACAAGCTATAATTCGAATTGTTTTCTTCCGAAGCCAGTAATTGGACAACCAGATTAATGCCGTCTTCAAGAATATAAGTCCCGGCGTCTGAATAGTTTGCGCTTATATAGTTTTGCTGCACGGACGAATTACCAAGCCATTGCCCGGCGGCCAGAAAAAATTCACAGACCTCAACATTACTTGGCAAATTCTCATCGTGAAGGTCTTGCGCGAAATCAAGTTCACAATATCCGTCGTAAAGTCGCCGCTTAAGGGGCTCCAAGAAACGGCGCTCCATATCTGATGATGCCTGCGGGGTATTCAGGGTGAGAGCGGTGTATATCTTGAGAGAATGTGACGGGTTTTTGCGGACCTTATTGTAAATGGCATTGATGACATGGTTGGCTTTGCCCAAACCCAAAGGGGTCGCCATGACAATTTTACCGCCGAGACGCTCTATGATTTTATCGGCTAATAAATCTGCATCTGTGAACTTTGCTGTTTTATCAGCCATTTGCCGCGAGCTCACGCCTGCCAATAGGGGTCAGGTTTGAAGCGTTCGCCATAGGTTTTTTCCAGTTTGAGCAAACCCCCGTGAATTTCCTCATATCCCCGCGACTGCGCGTAATGCATGGGTCCGCCCCGGAAGGGCGCAAAGCCTGTTGCAAATATCATAGCGCCATCCAGCGCGTCCGTATCCGAGACGATATCTTTGCGAAGGCATGTTGCGCAGGCGTTGAGCATAGGCAAGACGAGGCGGTCCTGCGCATTAGAAGGCGGGGTTCCAGGCTCCTCTTTTTGAGCTTTGCCGTTTTTCCATTTGTAAAACCCTTGTCCGGTTTTTTTACCCAAATGTCCGTCTTTCACCTTCTGCCGAACAAACTCAGGAATGTCGGCAACGGGGGTTTCCAACTGCGCGCGAAGAACATCACCGACATGTTCGCAAATATCCAGACCAACTTGATCAGCCAGTTCAATTGGGCCAACCGGCATACCAAACTCTTCGGCGGCCCTGTCTATTGTTTCGGCTTTAATTCCGTCTTTGAGCATTAGGATGGCTTCAAGAATGTAAGGCATAAGTGCTCGATTGACCAAAAATCCCGGCGCGCTTTTAACGTCGACTGGGAGTTTGCCAATCTGTCCGATAAAGCCGCGGGCGCGATCCATTGTGATTTTGTTTGCGCCCTTCCAATTCACGACTTCGACTAAATCCAGACTGGCGACCGGATTAAAGAAATGGATACCGGCAAAACGTCCTTTTTTCTTAAGAGAGCGTCCAATATCGGCCAGGGGAAGGCTGGACGTATTAGTGGCCAGAACGGCCGTAGTTTTCAGATCTGGTTCGACAGAAGCGTAAATCTGTTTTTTAATTTTTTCGATCTCCGGGCCAGCCTCTATAAGGATGTCTGCCTTTTGAACGCCGTTTTGTTGCGGGTCTGGTATTAACCTGTCCAAAGCGTCTCGCGATTGCATGGAATTCAAATGACGTTTCTGCGTCATGGCTTTGGCCCGTTTCATGGCCTCGCCAATCGCGGCGTTTTCAATATCCGCCAAAGAGACATTCAGCCCTTGTATCGCGGACCAAGCCGCGATGTCTCCGCCCATGGCCCCGGCGCCAATCATGTGGAGATGATCAAACTCTAATTTGCTCTCGCCAGAAGACTTCAGGGCTTCACGGAGGAAGTATACACGGATTAGATTTTGCGCTGTCTCGGAAAACATCAGATTGGCAAAAGACTGCGTTTCGGCTTTTGACATTTTATCTCTATCATCGCCATGTTTTTCCCAGAGATCAATGAGAGCGTAAGGGGCAGGATAATGTGATTTCGGCGCTTGCTTCTCTGTCTGGGAACGCATTTTTTTAGCGGTCAATGAGCGTCCAAGACCAGTTTTTATCAACCCTTCAATAGGCGAATTTGTCCCGGATTTCGGCGTGTTTTTTATGATGTCTTGCGCGCAGGCTTTGACATGGCGTTCCTCGACAACTTTATGGACGATGCCGAGTGATTTTGCTTTACGGGTATAAGCGGTTTTGCCCGTGAGCATATAGGTCATAGCTTCGATAGGGTTAATCAGCCGAGTAAGTCTCACAGAGCCGTCCAACCCCGGATGAAGCCCCAGTTGGACTTCCGGAAAGCCGAATTTGGCTCCGTCGACCGCAATGCGGTGATCACAAGTGAGGGCCAGCTCAAATCCGCCGCCCAGACAATGGCCGTGCACGACAGCTATGGTGGGGTAGGAGAGGGCCTCCAATCGGTCCAGAATAGCTTTACCTTGAGACAGCTCGTCTATCATTATGTCGGGCGACTCAACCTCGCGGAAATCCCGAATGTCCGCGCCGGCGCAAAACCCGCTCTGTTTTTCTGATCTGATAATCAAACCCGAAGGAGGTGAATTCTGTAATTCATCTAGAACAGAAGATAAATCTTCGAGCACGTCGCGGTTCAGAGTGTTTACGGATTCACCCCGACGGCTGAATAAAAGCCAAGCGACATTGTTTTCATCTTGACCCATCCGAAAGTGACGGAAGTCTTTGTAATTATTGAGACCGCCTTTTTCCATCTCGCGAGACTGGAGTGCGGAGAGCACAGGAGTATGCATCGTCATTATCTAAACCCTCTCTATCAACATGGCGCCGCCGAGGCCGCCGCCAATACATTCAGTAGCAATGCCGCGCTGTCCGCCCGTCCGGTGAAGCGCGTTGACCAAATGAAGAACGATGCGGTTTCCGCTGGTCCCGACCGGGTGGCCGAGGCTTATCGCCCCGCCGTCAATATTGAGCTGATCTCTATTAATTTTGCCGAGAGGTCTTTTAAGACCAAGAACGTCTTTGCAGAAGTCTTCGTCCTGCCAAGCGGCGAGGCAGGCCAGAACCTGGGCCGCAAAGGCCTCGTTGATTTCCCACAAGTCGATATCTTTCAGGCCCAGCTTGTGTTTTTGGAGGAGCGGAGTTGAACTCATGACAGGGCCAAGTCCCATGATCTTGGGATCAAGCCCAGCCCAGTTTGAATCCGTTAGTTTGGCTCTGGGTTTTAAATTATGTTTTTTGACGGCGTCTTCGGAGGCAAGAATAACCCAGCTTGCGCCGTCCGTGATTTGTGAACTGTTACCGGGAGTAACTTTACCATAAGGTTTCTCAAAGACAGGTTTGAGCTTCGCCAGTTTCTCCGTGCTGGAATCAGGTCTGACCCCGTCATCGGTTTCAAATACATCGCCATTGGGTGAAAAAGCGGGAAGCACCTCCTCGTCGAGATAACCTTCGTCCTGAGCCTTTGCGAGACGAAGCTGGCTTTGAACGGCGTATTCATCTGCCTGCTCGCGGGAAATATCAAACAAATGCGCCAGCACTTCAGCGGTTTGTCCCATGTTCAGTGAGGTGATCGGGTCCGTTAAGCCGCGTTCTAATCCTATCACTGGTTTGAACATTGAGGGTCTCAATTTAGTAAAAAGCTTGAGCCGTTCGCCTAAGGATTTTGCCCCGGCCAACGCCCCAAACCATTCGACCGCCTCACGCCGATATACCAATGGAGCATGGCTAAGAGCTTCGGCTCCGCCCGCCAGTATCATATCCGATCCGCCATCGCGAATATATCGATAGGCGGTATCAATGGACTGCATGCCTGAGCCGCAATTTATCTGAACTGTGAAGGCGACCATTTCAGAACCCATGCCCAGCCGAAGCGCAGCGACGCGAGCAGGATTCATCTCGTCCGCCACGACATTCACGCAGCCCAGTATGACCTGATCAAAATCAGTCGGCGCAAATGATTGCCTGAGAAGGAGAGGGCGTCCACATTGGACGGCCAAGTCAACAGGCGTAAAGGGTCCGGGACCCCCTCGGGCTTTCAAAAACGGTGTTCTGGCCCCATCAACTATATAAACGTCTCTACCTATCATTCTGCGGCGCTCGCAATCCCGGGAGATGTACGCTTCAGATAATCCCGAACCGCTTCTTCCGGCTCTCCCTCTTCCGGAGGACAGCCGTAACGCACAAAGTCGCCCGCTGCAAAATCATCGACTTCAATCACTTTTTCAGTCGCCTCACGCGTGCGCATTAAAAGATCAAATTCGGACTTTGATATGATAGATTTTTCTAATGCCTGTTTCGGATCGGATATATCGGCTTCGCGGAGTTTGGCTTCTGCAGGTGCCGCTTCAATCGTAAGGTCAAAAGCCTTTTCCAATCTGTTTATGCCTTCGCTGCTGTGATGTTCGCACAGATACATACCTTCGGAAAGTCTCTCGCGGGTCGGGTTTTTGGTGGTCACGAGTTTGGCGCAAGTCTGTTTTAGGTCGTCCGAAGGCGCGGTTTGGGATCGACCGAAAGGCAGGGTAATCGCCCGTAAGAAACCAGCCACTAATTTATTCGGGAAGTTTTGATAGACTTCGTCCAAAGCCTTCTCGATAACAACAAAACCGGTTTGCATATTATATTCAACTAATGGGAGATCTTCGGGCTGACGTCCTTCATCTTCCCAGCGTTTTAATATAGCGGACAGCATATAAAGTTCGGAAAGGACGTCGCCTAATCGGGCTGACAGCATTTCCTTGAATTTCAGTTTTCCGCCTAAAATGAGAAGGGACATGTCAGAGGCAATCGCCAAAGCGGACGCATATCGGCTCATGGCTTTATAATAGGGTTTTAATTCGGCATTATCCGGAGAGGTTCCGGTGCTAAACCAGCTTCTGCCAATAGACCTGAAGACAGTTTTGGTAGAATGACCGACATGTTTCCAGAATGATTTATCGAAATCTTTGAGCGCCTGATCCTTATCTTCATTCTCCAATGCCAGAATTTCATCCAGGAGGTGAGGGTGGCAGCGTATCGCGCCCTGGCCGAAAATCATCAGGCTACGGGTCATGATATTGGCACCTTCCACCGTAATGGCGACTGGCACAGCTCTATAGAGATTGCCGAGATAATTCAGAGGCCCGTCAATCACAGCCTTGCCGCCATGAATGTCCATGGCGTCGGTCACAGAGTCCCGCAGGGCCGTAGTCATATGATATTTCATAATCGCGGCAATGACGGATGGTTTATGGCCTTCGTCAAGCGCGGCGCAGGTTAAGTGCCGAGCCGCGTCTAGCTTATAAGCTCGCGCGGCCAAAGCGGCGAGAGGCTCCTGAATGCCTTCAAATTTACTGATGGGCACGCCAAATTGCTCACGGATTCGTGCATACGCACCTGACGTTCGTGCGGTCAGGGTTGTTCCGGCCGCCGAGAGGGCGGGAAGCGAAATACCGCGTCCGGCGGCAAGAGCGCTCATCAACATCGCCCAACCCTGACCCAGTCTTTCCTGACCCCCCAAAATGTTTTCGAAGGGAATGAAAACATCTTTTCCCCAATTAGGGCCATTTTGAAACATTTGGAATGCCGGGAGATGACGACGTCCAATTTCGACGCCCGGTAAATCTGTTGGAACTAGAGCGACAGAAATTCCAAGGTCTTCTTCATCGCCGATCAAATGATCCGGATCATAACATTTGAAAGCAAGTCCGAGAACTGTCGCCACAGGTCCAAGTGTAATGTAGCGTTTGTGCCAGTTTAATCTGATCCCAAGAACTTCTTTGCCGTTGTATTCACCTTTGCAGATGACACCTGTATCCACCATGGCACCTGCATCTGATCCGGCTTCTCGGCTTGTGAGCCCAAAACAGGGGATTTCCCGACCATCCGCCAGACGCGGCAGCCAATAGTTCTTTTGTTCATCCGTCCCGAACTGCATCAAAAGCTCGCCGGGGCCGAGTGAGTTCGGCACCATAGTTGTCACGGCCGCAACGGTGGAACGGGTGGTAATCTTTTTGACGATTTCCGAATGGGCGAAGGCTGAAAACTCAAGACCTCCGTATTTCTTGGGAATAATCATGCCGAACAGGCGATTGTCTCGCAGAAAATCCCAGACTTTTTGTTCCATATCGCCTGTTTCCCAGACGATTTTCCAATCATCAATCAGACCGCAAAGCTCATTGACCGGCCCGTCAATGAAAGCCTGTTCTTCATCTGTGAGTTTAGGAATTGGCGTGGCTTGGAGTTTTGACCAATCAGGGTTGCCGGTAAAAATTTCTGCATCCCACCAAGTATCCCCGGCGTTCAAAGCATCCCGCTCCGTTTCTGATAAACGGGGCATGGCCTTTTGCGCCCAATTGAAAATAGGTTTTGTGATCGTATTTTGGCGAAATGTGCCCACTATAAGCTCCTGTCGGGACTGAATCTTAGAGAATGTAATCAGCTCTCAGAAAGTGAACGCATTAAACTAGCATAAGTTTCTAATTCTCTCCTCGAAACTCATCGGAGAGTGTTAGTTAAATCGGAGTGTTCGCAGTGGCGTTGCAGATCAATTCCGCTCTGTTATTTGAACCAGACAAATTCAAAGACATAGCAAGGTAAGAGTTTAAGCTTTCACTAACCCTGTATTTTCAAGACTTGGTAAGCCCGATTCTTGACGAAACCTTACCCTCCCGCCCTTAGTCTCCACTCGAGTCTCGCTTGAAGTTTGTAACGAGCGCTCGAATGGGTGGAAGATATATGAGGCTGAATACAATTATCACATTGGGCGCGTCTGCCGCCTTCGGGCTTCTAGCCGTCTTTCTGGCGCGGGGGTGGATTAACAGTGCGGTCAAAAAGGAACTTGGCCAAACCAGTTCTGAAACTGTCCAGCAGGTAAAAACTATCCCGACAACGCCAATCTTGGTGGCCGATATCGAATTGGCTTTTGGTGATGTTTTGACACCGGATTCTGTCCGTCTCGTCGAATACCCTAAAGACTCGGTTCCGGATGGCGCTTTTACAAATTTGGACACACTTTTAGGGGAGCAAGGAGAACGCGTCGTGTTATCCACCCTGACTTTGAATGAGCCTATCTTGGGACATAAAATCTCTGGTCCAAATGGAAAAGCCAGTCTCTCGGCCCGCATTCGTCCGGGTTACCGAGCTGTTGCCGTGCGGGTTGACGATGTCTCGGGCGTGGCTGGATTTGTCGTGCCTGGGGATATTGTAGATGTTATTTATACGAGAGAGCCGGAGAGTGCAGCAAATAAAAGGTCAAATTCCTCCGCTTCCAATTATGTGTCCGATATCATCTTGCAAAACATTTCAGTGCTGGGTGTGGATCAAAATCAATCAAATAAAACGGCAGAAGCCAATGTCGCGAGAACCGTGACACTTGAGGTCAAGAATGAAGATGGTCAGGCTCTCAATCTTGCTATGGAATATGGAACCCTTTCCCTCTCTCTAAGAGGTGTCGGCGAAATCCAGCCGGAGAAATCACAGCGGGTAAGACTTAGTGACTTAGGGCCAATGTCGGCCAAATCAGCGTCTCTGCCACGTACCCAGAGCTCTGCCAGAAAAAACACTGTTCCGAAAAAAAGAGATGTCGCGGAAATTACAATCTTTAGAGACGGCCCTGATGTTGAAGAAACTATTGAACAACTAAGTGTCAAGAAAGAAGCTCCAAAGTTGATGTCAGCATCTGAAGAAGAGCCAAAATTATATTCAGATCTGGCAGGGGGTTAGGCTGATGAAACGTACACTTTTAGCGACATGCCTTATTGCGCTGTTTGTTCAGCCGACTCTTTCCTCTGCAAAATCGTGGGTGGACCATAGCGTCAATGAAGATCGTATCTCTACATCAGTCGTGAAGAACGACATGATCGTGATGCGTACGGAGACTTCATTCAAAGAAGTCCGCGTGGCGAATACGGCCATTGCAGATGTCGTCGTTCTGACGGATCGATCTTTCCAGGTGATGGGCAAGTCCGGCGGCAAAACGAATGTTATGCTGTATGACAATGAGCGGCAATTGATTGATATTGTAGATGTAACTGTGGGTCACGATTTGGCCGGATTGAAAAAGACTCTCTTCCAATCATTTCCGCGAGAAAGGATTGAAGTCAGACCACTCGCAAATGGCATTTATTTGTCCGGAGAAGTAACTACGGACGCCGTTTCCAAAAGAGCGGAAAAAATCGCGCAGGCTTTTGCTCCAGACAGTGTTACCAATGGTTTGGCCATTAAGGACTCACATCAGGTGATGTTAGAAGTTCGGTTTGTTGAAGCCAGTCGAAATGCGATCAAAGAATTGGGTGTTGGGCTTTTAACCAGTCGGCAGGGCGGACTTAATCCTGACCCTGGCGACTTCGCAGCCGCGACAAGTGTGACAACTAATAATCCAGTTTTATCCGGAATACTCAGAGGCGGAATTGGGGGCGCCGTTTTGGATGCCCGTATTGAGGCCTTGGAAGATAAAGGCATTATTCGAACCTTGGCAGAGCCCAACCTCGTCGCGATGTCCGGCGAAACGGCAAGCTTCCTCGCAGGGGGTGAAATTCCGATTCCCATCCCTGGGGATTTGGGACAAATCGCGATTGAATATCGGAAATTTGGTGTAAGTCTGTCTTTCTCTCCCACTGTACTGGATGATGAGATCATAAATTTGAAAGTTGCTCCTGAAGTCAGCCAACTGGATCAAACGACGGCTGTTCGCATCGCAGAAGTGACAGTTCCGGGTATCAAGGTGCGTAGAGCAAATACGACTATAGAACTTCGAAATGGTCAGAGTTTTGCCATTGCCGGTCTTTTGCAATCAGAGAGCTCTAACAGTCGGTCACAAGTCCCCTGGCTTGGCGATATACCTATCCTGGGCGCTCTGTTTAGTTCCACCCGGTTTCAACAGGACGAAACCGAACTGGTCATCATTGTCACTCCGCATCTGGCCCAACCGGTTAAGGACATAAGCGAATTGGCAACGCCTTTAGACGATATGACAGTGCCAAGTGATTTCGGAGCTTTTGTGGGAAGTCAGATCGAAGGGAATAAAACGGCCAGTGATTTGTCGAAACTCTCGGGAAATTACGGAACAGTTTTAGAGTAGGTCCAAAAAATGAAACTTTTTATACATTTATTTTCGGTTGTCGTAATGATTTCTATCCTGTCGGCTTGTTCGACTCCGCGCTCTGCGCTTGAGGGCCAAACTGATAACTTCGGAAGCTCTAATCGCACAAACATTCTAGCGCATTCTGTTACGCCCGACCCAAAACTTAAATCAGATACTTATATTCCGGCAGATCGTGAGCGAGTGCGGGCAGCTAGAGAAGCTTATCAGAAAGGCGAAGTTAAAGAATTAAAACCCGTTCAACTCCAATCAGACTGAGAGTAACCCTATTGAGAAAATCTCAATTTGTACTTTTTGGCACAGAAACGAATGTCAATATGAAAGCTAAATTGAAAAACATTATTGGATCATTCGGCGCAGCGACTTCAGGCGCGGTTACTGTCTGGGCTGCATTCACGACTCCCGTTCTTATCGGGGCCGGAGCGCTTTCTGTTGATATTGCGAGAGTACAAAATATGGATAATGATCTGCAATCTGCCGCAGATACGTTTGCCAGAGTAGGCGCGGCAGAACTAGATCAGCGTCCTGACAGCATGTCCCGCGCCACACGCGCTATTCAGAATCTTGTAAAGAATGAACAAAGGTTTTCTGAAAATGGAAGAGGATTAGTTGAGATTGACACAATTCGATATCTTAAAAGTCTTCCGCCCCAAGACTATCAATCAATCACCAGCGCTAATGTGACAAATAATCCGTCTGATGCGCGTTATGTAGAAGTTGTTATAAAGCCTGAAACAGTCAGAACTTTATTTCCTCCCAGTTTAATTTCCGGAATAACTAAAGTAGAAATGGCGGCAGAAGCAGTTGCAGGCTTTGATCAAAGAATTTGTAAGACGGCTCCGATTTTCTTCTGCAATCCTGCGGAAGGAAAGTCAGAGTCCATCTACACATTGATGAATGATCGAAGTTTTCAACGACGTCTCATTAAGTTCAAAGGCCACGGGGGCGGTAACAATCAATATGGGCCGGGAAATTTTGGATATCTGGATCCCTTTGGAGGGAATAGCGGCGCGAGTAAAATTACAGATGCGCTTGCTATAGATAAGACGAATGCCTGCTTTTCTAAATCCGAGGGCGTTCGGTTGCGTCCCGGAAATATCGCTTCCGCGAGTAAAGGCTTTAATACACGCTTCGATATTTATGAAGGAAACTTCAAGAAGAAAGCTAATGATCCCCGCTACGCCCCCGCGGAGAATGTCGTAAAAGGCTATGCTGGCAAAAAAGAGTGTTCTACGTCTCCTAGCTCAGAAGCTTTTGGTATGCCGATTGATGAGTGTTTCGAGTCTGGCACTTGCACAGAAGCGGATGGGCGTATGGGAAATGGAGATTGGGATTTCATTACCTATATGAAAATCAATCATGATTTCAAGAAGAGCATAACTCTCGAGGGCGTCAGATATTCTATTGATTATGATCGCAACGTCATGACGCCTTCGACCCCGCCGTCACGATATAGTGTTTATCGGTGGGAAATTGACAATGATCAAATCCCTGGCGCCAAAACCTATGGGTCACTTTCGCGTACGGCAGAGGAGGGAACGCCGACATGTCACAAATCTGGGCCTTCCCAGACGGTTGAGGACCGCAGAGTCATTAAAGCGGCACTGATAAATTGCGGCGCAGCTGTGGCGAGTGGTCTTTCTATGAACGGCCGGGGTGACCCTCTGCCAGTAGAGACTTTTATAAAAGTATTTCTGACGCAGCCTATGGGGTCAGGAAAAGATAATGTCCTCTGGGGAGAAATTATTGGTCCTGTTGGGCAAGGCAAAGACTCTGAATCTGATGAGCAAATTGCTTTGGCGCGCTAATGAGATTGTGGCTTAAATTTTATCAAAAGGAAGACGGGATTGCCGCGATAGAAGGGGCGTTATTATTTCCAATGTTGACTGTAATCGGATTCGGCGTTGTCGATACATCCATCTTGATGATGCAAACGCATCAGTTGAGAACAGGTTTGGGTACAGCCGGAAATTACCTTTCCCGAACGGTAAATCCTGAAGTTTTAGAGAACCGCGCAAAACAAATAGCCATCAGCGGCAAATTTGACCCCAATGCCTCGCCTTATATCAAAGATATGACTCCTGCGGACATTCTCATCACGTATCGGAACGTTCCCAATCCAGAAACAGATGGCCTGCGGGATTACCGCGGGGGAGATACTGTCAGGATTGTCAATCTATCCGGAGCGACAGAATATAAGGGTATTGGCATTCTTAAAATTATCACAGGCGGGAATCTGTCTGTCGCAGGTCAATATGAAACTCGGTTGATTGGAGCGGCTCTATGAGTCTCTTCAAACGATTTCAAAAATCAGAACAAGGCAGTGTGACTGTAGAGACGTCCTTGATTATCACAATATTGATACTTGTGACGGCTGGTGTCGTAGAATGTAGTCTGGCTTTCTGGCAGTGGAATTCTGCACAGCAGTCAGCTCGTTTCGGAGTTCGGCTAGCGGCTACATCATATCCTGTGGCAGAAGATTTGAGAGCTATGACTGGTCTTGAAAACGGTGTGGAGGTTGGTGATCCGATTCCTTATTATGAGAGGCATTGCTCGGGTAAGACGGCGAGTTGTAGTGGGGGCCAATTTAATCAAGCCGCCTTGGATTATATTATATTTGGTCCTGACGGCGACGGTGTCTGTGCTCCAACGACTCTGGAGAGGCGCGGTATCTGTGATATTATCCCAAATGTAGGTCGTGAAAATATGGATATTTCATACATATCATCTGGACTGGGATATGCAGGTGACCCAGGCCATCCAGCGCCTTTGATTACCGTCACAATTAAAGATTTAGATTTCAACTTCGTTTTTTTGGACGCTTTTTTGCCGGGCCGATTTACAAAGATTCCACCGGTGAGCGTAAGTGCAATGAGTGAAGATTTGCGCAGCGAGACATGAATGAGGATGTTATGAAGATATTTGCTAGAAGAAAAGATGACCCACGCGAAGTTTGGGAGGAGGAGAATTCCAAAGAGGCAAAAGACTCGCTGATAATTCCTCCCTGTGATTTATGGCAGAAGGAGAAAGTTCAGAATTGTGATGTCCAAACCGATTTAAATACTGAAGAGCATTCAGATGGCGGTATGAAAGCTGAAAAAGTTCTATCTAAAAAGAGATCTGAAAGTATAAAGCCTCAATGCTGGACGTTTATGGGAGCAAGGGGTGGGTGCGGAACCACAAGCTTGGCTGTAGAAACGGCTTATCATCTGGCAAAAAATCACTCTGCGCCGCGCGGCCAATCTGAACGGACCGGCTCGGAGCATGTCTGTCTGATCGATTTAGACTTTGAAACCGGAAGCGTAATTCATCATCTGGATATTGAGCCAGGCCTGCGTCTCGAGGATTTATCTCAGGATACAACAAGGATAGATGCCGACTTGACCCGTTCTCTGATGTCTTCTCACAAAAGCGGTATTTCTGTCCTGGCGACCCCCAATATGATTGGCGCGAACTCTCAAATAAACCCTTATGCCGTTGTCAAATTGTTGGAAGCAGCTTGTGAAATGTTCCCTCATATTATTCTTGATCTGCCTGTTCAATGGCAGGGATGGAGTTTGGCCGCGTTGGGAGGGTCGGACTTTGTTGGACTTTTGACAGAACCAACAATTCCCTGTCTGTATTCTGCTCGAAATAAACGCACTCAAATTGGCGAAATGCTACAAAATAAGAAATCCTGTGATATAATTTTGAGCCAATATGAAAGGCGGGCTCTTGGGAGCAATTTACGTTTGCCTGACGCTAGAAAGGCACTGCAATGTGATGTATTCGGGACTGTATGTAATGACCCTCAAAATGTGAACGCGGCGGTCAATTGCGGAGAACCGGTGGGTCATATACGTAAGGGAAGCCGATATTCAAAGGACTGCCGGAAACTGATCGAAGACATTTTTGTCCGCTCTGATATATACCAAGATGCAGAAGTGAAAGAGTTGAAAAATACGGCCTAGTTAAACTGCACTTAACCTTATCGGCTAACGCCAATTTTAAGTCTCTGTTCTATGACGGATATCACGAATTTTTCGTTTGAGGTATCGGGTCACTATGGGACGTTTTTCAACATTTTTGAAACAAGAACAGCCTAAAAGTTTTCAGGCTCCGGTATCAGATTTGGGACCTGAATCCCTGATTGAAGGCGTTTCTGACGCTGTAGACAAGGAACGGGTTAAGACGGTCGAGCCAAAACCGGAAAAGAAGTCTCGTGATCCCTTAATTGACATTAAGCTGAAACTTCATAGCCGTTTAATTGATGAATTTGATTTAGCCTCTCTGGATGATTCAGACGGAACGCCGAATAAGAGTAAAGTTGTCGAGATTGTCAAAACTCTGGCAGCGGAAGAAAAGCTTAAACTTAACAAGGAAGAATTGAGCGTTCTCGCCAATGGCATCTTTGACGAAATGACCGGATTAGGGCCATTGGAGCCCCTTTTGTCCGATGAATCCATCTCAGATATTTTGATAAATGGCCATCAACAAGTTTATATCGAAGTTGGCGGAGAGCTTGAAATGTCGGAGGTTCAATTTGCTTCGGAGCCTCACCTTCTCAGGATAATTAACCGGATTGTGGCGCAGGTCGGACGGCGTGTCGATGAGAGTCAGCCCCTTTGTGATGCCCGCCTTTTGGACGGTAGCCGGGTGAATGTCGCCATCGCGCCTATTGCGGTTGACGGCCCTCTTGTCTCGATCCGAAAATTCTCAAAAAGTCCACTCACGCTGGACAAGTTGGTGGAATTTGGAGCCATTCCGGATGAGGTGGCTCAGTTTCTTTGGGCGGCCTGTAAAGCGCGTGTCACGATATTAATCTCCGGCGGAACCGGATCTGGGAAGACCACATTGCTTAATGCACTCAGCCAGTCAATTTCTCATAAGGAACGACTTATTACGATTGAAGACGCAGCAGAACTTCAACTGCAGCAACCCCATGTGGCCCGTATGGAAACCCGCCCGCCCAATATTGAAGGAAAGGGAGAAATCCGCCAGCGCGGTCTGGTGAAAAATGCCCTGCGGATGCGCCCCGACAGAGTTATTTTGGGCGAGGTCAGAGGTGAAGAAGCTTTTGATATGCTCCAAGCCATGAATACAGGACACGAAGGGTCTATGGCGACCCTTCACGCCAATACGCCCAGAGATGCGATTACGCGCCTGGAGCAAATGGTGGCGATGGGTGATATGAAAATCACG
Source organism: Litorimonas sp. (assembly GCA_029936425.1). GTDB lineage: Bacteria > Pseudomonadota > Alphaproteobacteria > Caulobacterales > Maricaulaceae > Litorimonas. The sequence continues at coordinate 124,845 of JAPYSU010000002.1, read as the reverse complement.
CCGGAAGCCGTCGCCGGCCAGATTGCGTCTGCCGTAGGGTTGATAGTGCAAGCGCAGAGATTGTCGGATGGACAACGTAAAATAACCTCCATTGCCGAAGTTACCGGAATGGAAGGCGCTATTATTCAGATGCAGGAAATCTTTAATTATACTCGTACCGGCACGGGCCCAAAACATGAAGTAATTGGAGAATTTCGTTCAACCGGTATTCGCCCGCAATGTCTGGATGAGATTGTGTGTCGAAACATTCCCCTGCCAAGCGGATTGTTCGAACCCCGTGTCCTGCCGTCCGGGTCTGTTACAGAGAAAACAATTAAAGAGCGTGTTGGTTGATGTCATTTTCACCCACACTCTTGATCTATGGTCTTGTATTTTTTGCAGGTTTTCTAGCGCTCCAGGTTTTTATTGGAGTCGGTCGTCAGGCCACGGTCAAAGTCAAGCATGCAAATGAACGACTACGGCGAATGAATAGCCAAGACTCACAGTTTAATGTCATGGCTAAAATGAAACGCTCCCGTGGGTTGAATGAAGATGATCAAATGAAAGTTTTCATGCTCTGGATAGGGCGATTGGTTCTTCAGTCAGGTCTGCCGCTTGGAAGATTTGGCATTTACATTGTTATGGGCGGACTTGCCCTGGCGGGATTTGCTGTATTCTGGGTGTTAAAAGGAACAATGATTTGGGCCGTGGGTGGATTGCTTCTTGGGTTTCTTGCTCCAATCTTTATTTTGAAGTTCCTTGTTAAGCGTCGGCGAAACAAAGCCGTCACTCAGTTACCGGAAGCCCTAGACGTCATTATTCGCTCTTTAGGGGCGGGCCACCCCGTCCCGGTTGCGATGTCACTCGTCGCCCGGGAGATGCCAGATCCAATCGGATCCGAATTTGGAATAGCAAGTGATGAAATTTCTTTTGGTTCAACGATATCGGCCGCCGTCCAACGCTTATCAGAACGGGTGGGTCATGAAGATTTTGAATTATTTTCCGCGATGATCCGGTTGCAGGAAAAAACGGGGGGTAACCTTGCGGAACTGCTGGCTTCTAACGCCAAGACAATCCGAGACCGCCAGCGGATGCGCCTCAAGATTAAAGCGGCGTCTGCCGAGGGGCGAATGTCGGCGCTTATCCTGAATGCGGCCCCCTTATTGATGTTCTTGGGGGTCCGTCAATTTGCACCGGAATTTTACGGTGATGTCGAAGGCAATCCGATTCTAACTTATTCTCTCTGGGGCGTTTTTATCTGGATGGTTATTGGGAATTTGGTCATGCGCAAAATGATAAATTTCAAAATTTAACGTGTGTATGTCATGAGTTTCTCAACATCTTTCAATGTTTTTACGATAGTAGTTGCCAGTGGATTTCTTATCATTTCACTCTCGCTTATTGCTTTTGCTGTCCGGAGTGCATTATCTCACAATAAGCGCATTGAGCGCCGCTTAACCGCCGGAGGGTCGAGTGACATATCTGGCCCACAAGTCAGACAAGCCAAACATAGTCTTTTGACCCAATTGGGAGGGCACTTAACACTTCCAAAAGCTGAAAACATTACGCGACTACGCTTTCAACTTTCCCAAGCGGGCTATTACGACCCTAATGTCGTCAAAAAATTTATAGCAATTCGAGCCATATGCCTTTTTGTCCCTCAATTTTTGATTTTGGGAAGCTGGGGCTTTCTTTCTGCAAAACTTGGAGTGCAGGGGGTGTTTGTCATTGCGTCAATCGTGGCTTTGGCAGGTCTGATGGGACCCGTTTATTTTCTACGCTGGAAGAAAGGAAAACGCACGGATCAATGCCGAAAAGGGTTTCCGGATATGATGGACCTACTCGTCGCATGTATCGAAGCCGGATTGGGACTCGATGCGGCCTTGATAAGAGTCAGTCATGAAATTGGCGAACGCTACCCGGCCCTGAAAGTAAACGTGGAAATTATGAACCTCGAGTTGAGGGCGGGGCGGTTGCGCCATGAAGCAATGGTAAACTTTGCCGAAAGAATTGATTTGGATGAAGCAAAAGCTCTGGCCATTATGCTGAAACAGGCTGAAGATATGGGCAGCTCTATCGGCGCGGCGCTGCGAACCTTTTCAGAAGATATGCGGGCGAAAAGAATGCTCAAAGCGGAAGAAAAAGCGATGGCTTTATCCGCAAAATTAACAGTGCCTTTGATACTCTTTATTTTCCCCACAATCATGGTGCTATTGCTTGTACCGGCTGCCATTCGTCTCATGGAATCCTTGGGCTGATATGATGAGGTTTATTTTCATCTTAATCGCCGCCCTTATGGCGCCCTTTCCCGTCTCTCACGCATCAGAGATCGGAAACCCTGCGCCTGAAATCAGAGCCTATGAAAGCAATTCCACCGATGAGTTAGGGCTCTTGCAAACACTCATTGAAGCGAAAAAACTTTATGAACTTCAGGATTATCAAAAAGCCGTTCGTTTGTTTTCTCTTATTGTGAAATACGACCCCACGCTGGAATCCGCCGTTACGGGACTAGCAGAGACTTATATTGCCTTGTCTCGCCCCGAAGCCGCGCTTGAACTTTTGGAGGCGTCTCCCGTTCAGTCCAAAGCTTTAAAACGTATTGAGATACTGGCTGAGGCTTTGAACATGAAAACCAAAGCCAGAGAACCGTTTCTGAAAACGGCGGTTGAAAATACGCCTGATCCCAGATTGTTTAATCTCTATGCCAAAACCCTGGTGGAAAACGGTAACTATTCGGCAGCCAGACTGGCTTATCGAAAAGCTGAAACCCTCGGTCAAAACCCTGGCGTTTTTTTGAATAATCTTGGAATGCTGGAGTTAAAACAGGGGAATACGAAACGTGCCGCATCGCTCCTCTTCCGTGCGCAAAACGCTGCCCCTGAAGAGCCTCGATTTAACAACAATTACCGATTGGCTCTGCTGCTTGAGGGTGATTATATCAAAGCCCTGGACAATATCGAGTCTGACCGCGCAGCAGACTTCCTAACGGACGGCGCATTTATAGCGTTGAGTCAAAATGAAATCGATCTCGCCAAACTTCTATTTGAAAAAGCCAACAAAATCAGCCCCGTTTTCCATCCCCGGGCGCAATATGGGTTGGCTTTGCTAAAATAAGCGCATTTTCAGAGTGCCATAGTTTTGAAATAATGGACTTTATCATGACCGTGATCAGCCCACGGGGGTCTCCGGCTCTCTGAACGGGGGCGCGACGACCGTAACCGGACTGCTGCGGAAAAGAAAATAGGTAACTTAAATTGACAAGTAAAAAGTGCGATAGACTTCAAAAAGAAAAATAAACGCAAAGGTTCAAAATATAAAGAAAAATGCTGATAAAGCTAAAAAAGTTGTTGAATACTCTAGGACTAGAAAACGATGACATGGTGGAAACCGGGCAAAAAAGTGGGACCATATTTATTAAATTCGAAGGTTGATGACTTTCCGAATTTTTTTGAAAAGCACTACGTTGAAAATGACCTAAGTATGAGATCTGGTGAAGAAATTACTCATTCCTTCACTAGTAGAGATGAAGCATTCTCTCTCTGCGTTACACATGGCATTATTGACTCAGTTAGATGCCGTCAGACCTTCGTTGTTGAAACTAACATTATAGGAAAACACCTTGCCTTAGCTATTGTAGAAATCGTGAATCGGTTTGGATTGGAGAAAGCAAAATTTACTTGTGATGATCAAATTATCTACCAGGATGGCGATGTCCAAATGGACATTAATTTTGATGGCTTGGCGATAAATATAACAATAAATCTTGAAGGAACTATTTTATCGGTTGGGGCGATTAGTTTTGATTAAGAAAATGAGAAAGTTGAAGAAAAAGTGTCAAATTAGGCGTGGGACAAGATATCCCCAAAAGAACTTCCTCGCGGCGGATGCCGCTCACGGCGAAACTCTTTTTTCGCCTCGTGAAACTTAATCCGCAGTTAAGTGGTGTTCGGCCCACTAAATTATCCAATTATTGCAGCGACTTATAATTTTCTTTCAGAGATGCGTCCCCACCCGTCCAAAGCAAGCTATGTTTTAGATGTTGTTTTTGACGGGGCGTTGCCCCGGCTCTGACAATTTTGATTGAACCGGAAATCGATTTTATCGATTTCTGTTTCGGTCAAACAAAATTGTTCCGGACACACGGACAGGCGTGCTAGCGTGGCGTGTTGGTGTTACGGACGGTGGGACTGAGAGGCCCTTGCGACGGCGGGGGACGGATCCGGGTCTATCAAGGCGCGTGCCTGACGCTCGAGGCTCTAACCTCTTCTCCAGACGATCGGAGAGAGACCGAGACCTTAGACTGCGGACGACCTCCGACACAGGAGGATCGCTACAAGGCCGCTGCGATATAAACCGCCGCCGCGTGGTGAGAGCCGCGTAAAACATATTCCCCTTGGTCTCCATCGCGGAGATCACCACGCGGGCAGTCCATTTTATTCAAGGACGAACGCAAAGGCTGACCCCAAGATGGGCAGTGGGACAGAGCGCTTGGGTGATGCTCTAATCAATACCGTCATTACAAGACTTGTTCTTGTAATCCATCTCCCTAAGCTTACCATTCATTGAACGTGTCCAGGGGGTCACCATGTCCTCAAATATCACCAAAATTGCCACCTTCTTATTCGCTGTGAACGGTAGCAGATGGATTGCAAGAACGGGGTCTTGCAATGACGAAGTTGCAGGGAGGGCTCACAACCCCTCGGCCTTCCGGGTTCGCTCCGCGCCCCGAAATGACAGAAACGTCCGCTGCTGGTCGCAAGGTTAATTTTTGGAATGAGGGGGAAAGGATGGCTCCGCAAGCAGGACTCGAACCTGCGACAAGCTGATTAACAGTCAGCTGCTCTACCAACTGAGCTATTGCGGATCACCAGTCTCGGTAGGCGCGCTCTGTAACAGTATATTGGGTCAACAGACAAGTCTGATTTTCGATAAAAATGCGAGAAATATCACATTAGCTGATATTTCTTCTCTGTTGTGTTGTAGTCGAAAAAAAAGGGAGCGCAGAGGCTCCCGAAGGTATTAGGTGAAAATTGGGTTGTCTCGTGGGAGACAACTTCTTTATTAATGACCAAGGTAAAGAATTTCTTAAAATAAGTCAGAAAGTTTAGTTTTGATTCACCTCGTTTCCTGTGAATAGCCAAGTGACGTAAGTCGTGCTATTCTTAAAAACTGATTTTAGGAGTGAAGCCCATGAAAGCTATTAAGACATATTCAGAGTTTTGGCCCTTTTATTTGCGTGAACACTCCAAACCCGCAACCCGGGGCTGGCATTATGTCGGGACCGCGATCGGACTTGGAATTTTGGTTTTTGCGATATTTACCGCCCGTTGGTGGATGTTACCCCTTATGCTTGTCGCTGGGTATTTCTTTGCCTGGATGAGCCATGCGACCGTCGAGAAGAACCGGCCTGCGACTTTCACCTATCCATTCTGGTCATTTATCAGTGATTTTAAGATGTTTTTCTGTTTTCTAACCGGCCAAATGCCGAAAGAACTTGAAAAGGCTGGCGTTACGAAGCCCGGTGCCACCTCTTCGTAACTTGAAAGATTAGAGGCTGAAAACTTCACGTCCCTGATAAAACGTTTTAACGGCCCGACCTGTCAAACGCCTTCCGTCAAAGGGTGTATTCTTTGATCGGCTCTTTAATTGGCTACTTTCACAGACCCAGGGTTTATTGGCGTCGATAAGAACGAGGTTTGCCGGCGCGCCTTGTTGGAGCCGTCCCGTCTCGAGTCCCAGCAGTTCTGCTGGATGACATGTTACTGCGGCCAGAAACGCTATTAAATCCAGATGACCTTCAGCTACTTGCGAAAGCCCCGCGGCAAGTAACAGTTCCAGTCCAACCGCGCCGGGAGCGGCCTCGGAATAGGGGAGGCGTTTTTCGCCAGCTGGCCGTGGGTCGTGATCCGAGACAATGACATCGATCTCGCCTCGATTGACGCCTTCTATAAGCGCTAAACGGTCGCTTTCTTCGCGAAGAGGCGGGTCAAGCTTGGCGAAACTGCGGTAATCTCCAATATCCACTTCGTTCAAACAAAGGTGATTGATGGAAACGGAAGAATAAACATCCAGATCCTTGGCTTTGGCGGTTTTGACGGCTTCAAGCGCATCTTTGGAGGAAATGAGGTCAATTAAAAGCCTCCCGCCCGTCAGTTCAGCCAAGGCAATGTCTCGTTCCGCCATGATGCGCTCCGATATGGCTGGTGCAGCGTTTAATCCGAGACGAGAAGACAAATTGCTTTCATGCGCAACGGTTCCCTCTGACAAGCTGGGCTCGACAGCCCGATTGGCAATCAGGGCGTTAAAATTGGCCGCGTAAGACATGAGGCGGCGCATTGTTTGGGCGTCTCGGATAGGCTCTGAGCCATTGGAAAACAGTACGGCGCCTGCTTCTCGCATAAGTCCAATTTCAGTAAGGCTTTTGCCGTCCAGCTTCTTTGTTAAGGCCCCGGCAATATGAATATCAACGGGCAGGTCCATCCCTTTGCGGATAAGATAATCCACTAGGGAAATGTCATCTATCACTGGATCGGTTTCAGGCATGAGAACAATCGAGGTCACGCCGCCCGCGACGGCCGCCTTGGACGCAGTTAAGAGTGTTTCCCGATTTTCCAGGCCTGGCTCACCCGTTCGCACTCTCATATCAATCAAACCCGGCGCCAAGATGTGGCCACGAGCATCAACTATGTCGCCGCGTGGAATGATGTCGCCCAATTCTATAATCTTGCCGTCTTCACAGATAAGACCGCCTTCTTCGTCGCGGCCAGAGCCCGGATCTATAAGGCGGGCATTTATAATTGACAGGGCGCTCATGATACGGCCCCGTTATTCACCGGCTGGGCTTCTGCCAAGGCGTGCAGAATAGCCATTCGCATCGCGACGCCGGATTCGACTTGCCGTGTGATCAAACTGACTTCAGGGTCATCCGCCATCTCCGAGCTAATTTCGACGCCGCGGTTCATTGGGCCGGGATGCATCACGAAAGCATTGGCTTTGGCAAAGTCCAGTTTTTTGCGGTCTAGTCCGTAATAATGAAAATATTCTCGTTTGGACGGGACGAAGGCCCCGCTCATGCGCTCAAGTTGCAATCGAAGCATCATCACCACATCGCATCCCTGAAGCCCGGTTTCCATATCGTGAAAGACTTCCGCGCCCCACATATCCGCATCCAGAGGGACAAGGGTTGGCGGTCCGACGAGACGGACTTCCGCACCCAACATATTGAACAGGGCCACATCAGAACGGGCAACGCGGGAGTGAAGAATGTCGCCGCAAATAGCGATACGCAGACCGTCGAGCCCTTCCGGAAAAGCTTGTCGAAGGGTGAGGGCATCTAGCAGCGCCTGTGTAGGATGGGCGTGCATTCCATCTCCAGCATTGATGACAGAGCAGCCCACTTTTTGCGCGAGGAGAGACGGGGCGCCGGAAGCGCTGTGCCGGATAACAAGCAGGTCAGGATTCATCGCATTAAGGGTCGCGGCTGTATCGAGAAGCGTTTCGCCTTTTTTGATGGACGAACTGGCGACCTGCATGGAGATAACATCGGCTCCAAGCCGCTTCCCGGCTAATTCAAAACTTTTTTCCGTCCGCGTGGAGTTTTCAAAAAACAGATTGATAAGCGTTTTGCCAGATAATACGGATCGGTCAGGGGATTTCTGAACGTCCAAATTCAGATAATGCTCGCCCAGGCGCAACAGGTTTTCAATATCAACGCGGTGAAAGTCGGAAACGGAAAGACAATGCCGTTTGGTAAACGGATAGTCGCGGGTTGCCTGTCCCAAAATTGTGTCGTCTGCGGCCAAAGACATAGAGCCCTTCTCACGATTTTTGTGGTCTTACGGCGCGCTCAAAAAAGAGTCAAAGTCTAACTCATCGACGCAGGCGATCCAGCACACCTTGTAAAATATAGGCAGAGGCCATTTTATCGACATTTTTAGCCCGTTTGGCGCGGGACATGTCATCGGAGAGCATGGTGCGGGTGACTGCCATGGTTGAGAGGCGTTCATCCCAAAGAAAAATGGGAATATCGTCAACTTTCATGAGGTTGATACAGAAGTCCTGAACGGATTGGGCCCGCGGACCTCGACTGCCGTCCATATTTATAGGCAAGCCAACAACAAGCGCCGCACACTCATTCTCGTGAAAAATCTTCAAAAGGGACACGCCGTCTACGGAAAATTTGGTTCGCTGAATTGTCAGCAGAGGCGTGGAGATTAATCGGGTCCGGTCACTGATCGAAAGACCGAATGTTTTCGTGCCGGGGTCAACGCCGAGCAATGCGCCTTGGGTATCGGCTAAATCTTCTAGAGTGATAAATGCCATAGCGGGCGCTTAGCCTGAAATCTGGAGGTGCGCTACAATCATCATGACTTGAAATGCGATATAGAACAGAGCCAATATGCTGAGCAGAAGTTTTACCCAGAGCTTTGGAAAACGCTTCCACAAAATAATTATACTGACAAGCGCAATTATAGCTTCGAAGACACTGACCCAGCCCGCATGATGAGACAAATCCCAATAGGATAAAGGTGAATAAAATCTCCAATCTGTAAGCGGCCAGAAATGACGATAAGCGTCTTCCGAATGGACGGGCATGTCCGTTGCCATATGAATAAGCGCCGCCAGAGCAAAAAACAGAAGAACTTTCCCGAAGGTTTTTGCCCTTGATAACCAGCCGATCAAAGCGAGAGCGAGATAAATTGGAATGGAATTGAAAAATGCGATCAAGTTTTGCATTGGCGGCTGGAAATAAAGCTCGCGCCACATTTCCGCGCCGGAGACTCCATTTACAAATCGTTGATAGGGCGCCCAGAGGTAAATGGCCAAATCCGGAACAACCGAACCGATAAATACCGCCCAATTTCGTTTTGTCTGCCCTTTTTTAGAAAGCAAGGCGAGAGCGAGAAGGGAATGGGTCGGAGAATTCATCTTTTGCCGTTATTGCCGCTCAGGGTTAATTCCCACCCAATTGGCATCGACATAGGCTTTAAGCGCCATATTGTCTTTTTTCAGATTGCCTGTCAGTGGGAAGAGACGGTCTAGGACAACGCGTTTCCCGGGCCCGTCAAAAGCACAAATGAAAACAGGCACATCGGCGGCGTAAGCCGCGCGGAGATAGCCTGATTTATATTTTTCAACTTTTGAGCGCGTGCCTTCCGGAGGAAACCCGATACACACCTTTTCCTCGCTTTCGAAGAGAGCAACGACCTGATCAACCACGTTATTGCCTTTCCCCCGATCTACCGGATAACCTCCCAGGGCTCGGAAAAGCGGCCCCATAGGCCAGAAAAACCACTCTTTCTTGATCAGGAAAGTATATTTGAAACCCGAAGCGAGCATAGCAAGTGATGCCACAATTGCATCCCAATTTGAGGTATGAGGCACGCCGACAATGACAAATTTCGGGACATCGGGCATTTGCCCGACCAGCTTCCACCCGGCAAGTTTGAGCCCCATACTTCCTATCCAGCGCGAGACAGCATTACCCATACGCGGCGAGTACTCGCTCATATGAGGGTTATCATATTTCATAACTTTAGAATCCGGTGACTAGCTATTTTTGGGATTGATACCGTTAAAGGTCTTATCGAAATAGGCTTTGGTTTTGCGATTATCCTGTTCAATATCGAATGAGAGTGGCCACTTCCTATCAAGGACGATCTCTTTTGTATCAGCTTTGATTCCAATGAGATAAAGGGGCGCTCCAGTGGCATAGGCCATTCGCAAATACCCTTTTTTGTAAGATTCGACTTTTGCCCTTGTGCCTTCAGGTGTCAGGCCTAGCCATAATTGATCTTCATTCTCAAACCACTCCGTAATCTGCGCAACGACATCATTTTTCTGGCTGCGGTCAATGGGAATGCCGCCAAGCGCCCGCCATAAACTGCCAAAGGGCCAGAAAAAGGCCTCTTTTTTCATCATCCAGTTAAACTTCAAGCCAACAGCCAAAACGCAGGACATGGCAATTATCAAGTCCCAATTTGAGGTATGAGGCGCGCCAATCAAGATGACTTTTTTCTCATTGGGGAGCTGGCCTGTAATTCTCCAGCCCATGCCATCGAGAATCAGCTGCCCAATCCAGCGAGTCACCGCATTCCCCATTCGGGGTGTATTCGGCGTTACGATATCATTATCAAATTTGGCCATGTTGTCAGGCTATTCACAACGGATGAAAGTTAGGTCGGACTAGCGAAAAAGCACAGACAGCGCAATCACAACTCTTGCGATAGGAGGGCGTGCCTGCTAACTCGCCAGACTAATTTTAACACCCGGAGACGGGCTAATATCGAGGCTTTCATGGCTAACCCCGAAAACGGCGTCAGTGCTGACGACGTCAAGAAAATTGCGCGGCTGTCGCGTCTTCATGTCGAAACAGATCAGCTTCAACCCTTGGCGGATGATTTGAACGGTATTCTGGGGTGGATTGAGCAGTTAAACGAAGTCGATGTCGAAGGGGTCGAGCCTATGACCTCTGCAGTGGATATGCCGGCGCCGCTTCGGAAAGATGTCATTTCTGATGGCGGCAAGCGCGAGGACATCTTGAAAAATGCTCCGAAAAAGGATGATGGCTTTTTCGTTGTCCCGAGAAGTGTGGAGTAGGGCGATGAGCGATTTAACACAACTTTCCCTGTTTGATGCTTTGGAAGGTATGGCCAAGGGCGATTTCAGTTCGGTAGAGCTGACCGACGCACATATTAAAGCGTGTGAAAATGGCAAGAAACTCAACGCCTTTATTTCAGAAACGCATGATCTGGCTCGTGAGCAGGCAAAAGCCTCTGATGCGCGCCGGGCAAAAGGTGAGGTCGGTTTACTTGAAGGCGCGCCTCTGGCGGTGAAGGATTTATTCTGCACCGAAGGCGTGAAAACCTGTGCAGGCTCTAAAATTCTCGGTGATTTTTCTCCGACTTATGAAAGCTCCGTTACGGCGAATATGAAAGCCGACGGCATGGTGATGCTCGGTAAGCTCAACCTTGATGAATTTGCTATGGGCTCTTCGAACGAAACTTCCGCCTATGGGCCGGTTATCAATCCTTGGCGTAAGGACGAGGATCTGGTTCCCGGCGGGTCTTCAGGCGGTTCAGCTTCTGCCGTGGCGGCGGATATGTGCCTGGGCGCGACCGCGACGGATACGGGCGGCTCAATCCGTCAGCCCGCCTCTTTTACGGGCACGGTCGGGATAAAGCCCACCTATGGCCGATGCTCCCGTTGGGGGACAGTTGCGTTTGCCAGTTCTCTCGATCAAGCAGGGCCGATTGCCAAGACGGTTAAAGACGCGGCGATTTTGCTTGAATCCATGTCAGGTTATGACCCGAAAGATTCGACATCCTTAAATGTAGATGTGCCGAAATGGTCAAAGGCTTGCGGACAGTCTATCAAAGGCCTACGCATCGGCATCCCCAAGGAATATACGATTGATGGGATGCCCGAAGAAATTCAGGCGCTCTGGGATAAAGGCGTAGAGTGGATGAAAGCCGCAGGCGCGGAAATCGTGCCGATTTCTTTGCCGCACACAAAATACGCCTTGCCGGCCTATTATGTGGTCGCGCCAGCGGAAGCCTCATCCAATCTCGCGCGATATGACGGTATGCGATATGGCCTTCGCGTAGAAGGCGAAAACCTTGCAGATACTTATGAACGCACGCGGACAGAGGGCTTTGGCCAGGAAGTCCGCCGCCGCATCATGATTGGCACTTATGTGCTCTCTGCCGGATATTACGATGCCTATTACTTACGCGCGCAAAAAGTGCGAACCCGCATCGTTCAGGATTTTGAAAATGCGTGGGCGAAATGCGATGCGATCCTGACTCCGACAGCGCCGAGCGCAGCATTTGCCGTTGGACGAAAAGTCAGCGATCCCGTTCAAATGTATTTGAATGATATCTTTACGGTCACAACGAACTTGGCGGGTCTGCCAGGGATCTCTGTTCCAGCAGGACTTGACAAGAATGGTTTGCCGCTCGGCCTTCAATTGATTGGACGGGCTTTGGATGAAGAAACAGTTTTCAAAGCCGCAAGTGCGTTAGAAGATGCAGCCGGATTTAAATCCAAGCCTGCAAAATGGTGGATGTGATGTTCGAAGGTATAGTAATTGTTGTTTTAGTTGCTTTGTTCTTCAATATTTTGAGGCAAGAAAGAAGAGAAAAAGTACGAGACAGACAATTCCAGATGTTGTTAGCAAGATTAAATGAGTTAACTGGACGTAACATAGACGATTTTACAAGTCCGATTGACACTGAATCGAATAGTAGGATTTGAATATGTTCACAGCAGAACGCGTTGCGGATAAAAAAGATTGGATCAAAGGCGAAACGGGTGACTGGGAAGTCATTATCGGGCTGGAAGTTCATGCCCAAGTGGCCAGTAAGTCTAAACTCTTCTCGAGCTCTTCGACCGCTTATGGTTCCGAGCCGAACAGTCAGGTGTCGCTCGTCGATGCCGGTATGCCGGGCATGTTGCCGGTGGTGAATGAGTTTTGCGTCGAGCAAGCCGTTAAGACAGGTCTGGGCCTGAACGCAAAAATCAATCTGTTCTCACGCTTTGACCGCAAGAATTACTTCTATGTCGATCTGCCGCAAGGCTATCAGATTTCCCAATTCGAATTTCCTGTGGTGGGTGAAGGCGAGATTGACATTTTGCCGATAGATGCGGACGGCAATGTCGGCGACGAAGTGGCCGTCGGGATTGAACGGCTCCATCTGGAGCAGGACGCCGGGAAATCCGTGCATGACCTTTCGCCGGATGAGACATATGTCGATCTGAACCGCTGCGGTGTGGCATTGATGGAAATCGTGTCCAAGCCGGATATGCGCTCCCCGGAAGAAGCCTCTGCTTATGTCGAAAAGCTTCGCGGCATTGTCCGGGCGCTTGGCACCTGTGACGGTGATATGGAAAAGGGTAATCTACGCGCTGATGTAAACGTCTCGGTTCGCAAACCTGGCGGAGAGCTTGGGACGCGGTGCGAGATTAAAAACGTCAACTCCATGCGCTTCATCCGACAGGCCATTAATTATGAGGCGCGTCGCCATATCGAAATTATCGAAGCAGGCGGTACAATAGATCAGGAAACGCGTCTCTTTGACAGTATAAAGGGCGAAACACGTACTATGCGTTCCAAAGAAGATGCCCATGACTACCGCTATTTCCCGGACCCGGATCTTCTTCCGCTCAAACTTGAGCAGAGCTTTGTGGATCGGATCAAATCCGAACTGCCGGAAATGCCGGACGCTCGTAAAGCCCGTTTTATGACCGAGTATGGCCTGCCGGAATATGACGCCCGTATTCTTACAGCGGATGCGACGAAAGCAGACTTTTACGAAGCCGTCGCCAAAGGACGCGACGCTAAAATTGCGTCCAACTGGACGATGGTGGAATTGTTCGGCGCGCTTAACAAAGCGGACCTCGAATTAGAGGAAAGCCCGGTTTCAGCCGATATGCTCGGTGGATTGCTTGACCGTATCGCGGATGACACAATTTCGGGTAAGATTGCCAAACAAGTCTTTGAACGTATGTTTAACGGCGAAGGTTCGGCAGACGAAATTATCGAAGCCCAGGGCTTGAAACAGGTGACGGATATGGGCGCCATTGAAACCATGGTGCAAATGGTCATCGACGATAACCCGGATCAGGCCGCTGCAGCGAAAGAAAATCCGAAACTTATCGGTTTCTTTGTCGGGCAGGTGATGAAAGCCAGTCAAGGCAAAGCCAATCCGCAAGCAGTGAACAAGGTTCTGCGTGAGAAGCTGGGGCTATAATTGCAGAATAAGCTCACTTTGATATCGTTCGCGATAGCAGCTTTTAGCGGCCTGATTTTTGCAATCGGCGTGGCTTATGCTCTCATTGTTTTGACGGAGTTAGGCCCATTGATCTCATCAGCCATTGGGGCCGTTATCGGTGTTTCTGATTATTTGGCCTTGAAATATGTTTTATCAAAAACATTCAGAGGACGAAATCGGAAATGAAAGTTCAGGAAGGCCCAGCATTCGGCGCCCTCATTATTGGAATGGGTCTTGCCTTTTTGATTAACAGGCAATCGGAGAATTTGGTTGCTGCGATAATTATTGGCGTTCTTGTCGGTTTGGCCGATTATTTTTTATTGATTTGGATAGGTAAGTTTAAGGAACGGAATAAATGAGTTTAGACACCGGAAAGTCGGCCAGCGTCACAGATGCGCTTGAGACGCGCATCACCACCCGCGACTTTCTGGATAAACCCGTCCCGGATGAGCTTTTGAGAGGCATACTTGAAAAAGCGATGCGGAGTCCGTCCGGCGGCAATCTGCAGCCATGGAAAATCCATGTCGTGCGCGGCGAGACTTTGCGGAAAATGACCGAGGAGGGCGTCAGGCGTGCCCAGGCGGGAGAGACAGAGGACCCAACCTATCCCGCTTATCCTTCCCCTCTTTGGGAGCCACACAGATCCTGGCGGTATAAATTGGGCGAAGATATGTATGCGCTATTGGGGATTGAAAAAGATAATAAAGCGGGACGCCTAACTTGGCTTTTGCAGAATATAAAGTTTTTCGAAGCGCCTGTTGGCCTTATAATAACGGGGGATAAACGTCTCGGCATGCCGCAATATATGGATATAGGTATATTGCTTCAATCCATCATGTTGCTCGCCCGGGAACACGGTCTTCATACAGCGCCGCAGGGGTGGTGGCGCAATTGGCCGGATCTGGTCGGCACATTTTTGGATATTCCGGAGACGCAGGAAGTTCTGGTCGGCATGTCTCTTGGCTATGGAAATCCGGATAATCCTGTCAACAATCTTTATGCGGATCGTGCAGGATTGGACGAAGTTTCGACGTTTTACGACTAAACCATGCGTGCCAAAACTGGAAAAAACAGACAGATTTGATGTTTTTTTTCAAAAAAATAATTTTATTTTTGATTTTTGTGTAAGTTGGTATGCTTAAGTTTTATTATAGCTATACTCTAGCTTTTCTTATTCATATCTAAGTGTAACGTAAGTTTAACTTTGAAATAACCGAATAGTAATTCCTATTTACTTCATTTAACAACTATAAATCTCGATTAACCCTGTTTGATATTAACCCAATGTTTATCCTGTCAGGCAAAAGTCTGATCACGCCCTGAGTGACACGGAAAAATCCGGCGCAACCGGCGGCCTCGAAAGACCATAATCCTGGGCTCTCGATGGTATTAGGTGAGATGGATAAACACAGGGGGGTCACATGGCCTTTACAACACTCGAAGTACAAGAAGCCGAACAGGCAATCGCCGTTCAAGCCAATTCAGAAGATATGTTCCGTTTGGGGCTTATTTATTCAACAGATGTCGAGGATCGCGGTCCTGATTTTGTTGAAGCGCATAAATGGTTTAGCCTTGCGGCCATGATGGGGTCTAACCCGGCAAAAGCGTATCAAGCTCAGCTGAAGAATGAGATGAGCTCACAGGATGTGACGCTCGCTCTGAAAGCAGCGCGCGGATGGTTGGCTGAAAACCGCCAGATGGTGAAGACAGCGGCCTGATTTTCAAAAGAGCCATAAAGCGGTTCTTCATTAAAAATGCGAAGTTGTTGACGACTTGGTGAAACGATTAAGGCGAGATAACCGTCGTGCCGTTATTTCCGCCATTGCCGAACTGGTAGCTTAAATTGACTCCGACAGGCAGGGCATTTCGGAAATTCTGCATGAAGGTTCCGACTTCCGCGATAGTAGATTGCGGAACATAGATAATATCGCCGCGGCGCAGCTGCATATTGTCGTTATATTCACGGATATTCAGTAATCCGTTTTTGATATTTACCGTCCGCATCATCATCCCGCCATTTGGCGCACGGCGAAGAACTGCGACTTGAGATGTTCGCGCAGTCGGGCGCATACCGCCCGCCATCAAAATGGCTTCCAAGGCTCCAATTTGCCCCGGAATAGTGTAGGTTCCCGGCGCTCCAACCTCTCCGCCCACAAATATTTGCTGCGGTGCATAAGCGCGGGGCGTCACTGCGACTGTGGGGTCGCGTAATTGTTTCGATAACTCTGCGCTCAATAATCTTTGTACCTGAACAAAACTCTTTCCGGCGGCCATTATCGGTTGGCTCATAGGCATGACAATTCGGCCGTCTGGACCGACTGTCAGTGTTCTGGAAAGTTCGGGCGCCGAAGAAACAACAATATCAAGCTGATCTTCAGGCTGGATCAGATAATCCGGTTCCCATTCGATCCATTGTTGAAACACGGCGCCGGGCGGGGCCGGGCGCGCGGGCGTCTGATAGGCGGGATGTTTTTGACCTCTGAGGCGCGCCATTAATCCCCCATATTTTGGCGGAGGAAGTTGTCCATAACGGCCGCCAGGAACAGGCTTCATCTGAGTATGAGCGTGATTGTGCCCTTGAGGGACGGCATTTCCGTAGCGGGACTGGGCTATTGATTCGGTCGAAACACTGCTCAGAAAGGTTCCTGAAAGCAGTACCAAGCTTAGGAATTTCAGGGGTTTCTGCATAAATCGGGCTCGAGTCGGGGTTTTGCTGCCATAAGGTCGCTTTTTTCAAATATTAACAAGAATGGATAAGGAAATATTAAAATTTAGAACGCCTTATAGTTAACGAATCAAACTGAGGGTGGTTATGGCCGTATTTGGTCTTGGAAAAAAACGTGGGAAACGCGAAATTGATGCGGGTTCGGCGTCGAGGTATGATCGCCGTTCAGGGAATGGATCGACAACTCCCAATGTCCGAAAAGGGGATTTGACGGTCGCGGACTACGCACATGGCGTACCAAATATTCGGCTGTCAGAGGCTGTAAAATCCTTTGGGCGACAGCTTAAATGGCTCATCCCTCTTTTCATTCTTGGTGTTGTCGTGGCGTGGTTCGCGACGAAAGATTTCAAACGCAGTTACTCCGCCCATGGTAGTCTGATGGTTCAGCTTGGGGATGAGTATGTCTATCAGGGTGTTGGCTCTCAAAACGCTCAGAATAATCTTCAGATTACATCCGACACAATCACCCGTAATGAAATGGAAATTATCAAAAACCCGGAAGTGATTGATGCTGTCATCGGGCAGATGACGTCAACCCCTGCCGAAAGCCTCCGCTTTGATGAGGCGGCAGAAAAGAAAATCCGGTCTGCCGGAAACGACCAAGCCCAAATCCGCGAAGCCCAGATGGAACGCAGAAATCGCGTAGAATCAGCTTTTGTAGTAATGCCGCAACCCAAATCCTCAATTATTCAGCTTGTCTATAAACATGAGGACCCGGCAGTTGCTGTAGAAACACTTAATGCCTTCATGGATACTTACAGAACATTCCGTCGGAGTGTTTTTGTTGAGGGGGCGGGAGATGTTATTGCTCAACGTAGAAAAGCGACGGAACAACAACTCGATCAAAATGAGCAATTGATCGCAAATTTCCTGGAAAAAAATAATGTGTCAGATTTTGAGTCTGAACAGGAAGGCGTTCAGAAACGCACAGAGGATCTCAAAGCAAGCCTGAATTCGACGCGAGCCGATATTTCCGAAACGGAAGCGGCTCTGGCAGAAGTTGAAGACCAGCTTCGTCAAACGCCGCAAACCATAGATCTTTACCGGGATGATCGCGCCTCGCAACGCATTGCTCAAGCAGAGCTCGAACTTGGGCAGCTCTTGGCGAAGTACTTACCCACAAGTGATCCCGTCCGTCAGAAAAGGGCGGAGCTGGAAGAGTTACGTTCTGTTCAATCCGGTTATGGGGGGCAGGCTTCAGGGGGGCGTCGTGTTGGTCCGAACCCCGTTTTTCAGGAACTTGCTACAAGGCGTAATACGCTCCAAGCCAGTGCCAATTCTTTGCGTGAAAAAGAGTTTACGCTTCAACGTCAGCTTGACAGTGCTGATGCAAAAGTGCGTCGTTTAACTCAACTTTACCCGAAATTTCAAAATTTGATGAGAGAGCGTGAAACTTTGGCGGATCGGCTCAATACTTATAATACCAAGGAGCAGGAAGCTTTAATCAATCAGACACAGTCTGAATCCAATAATGAAAACATTCGGGAAATTTCCCGCGCCCGATACGCCATCAAAGGAAGAAATCTGCGCATTTTGATGTTCGCCTTGGCGGTAGTAGGTTGGGGTTTCACATTGTTTATGGTGGCCATGGCACGAGTCTTTCTCGATCCGCGTCTTTATACGAGTAAAAGTGCTGCGAACCGTCAGCGTAGAGATACGACGACGGCTGATCCTGTCTATGGCGCCCCAATTCCTGAACCCGTTACGCCGCAACACGCGCCCAAGCCTTATGAATATGCTGATTATGAAGACGCAGGTTGCGGGCAAACGCCTGCCCAGCCTTACAGCGGGCCACAGACGTATCAGGATAGTGCTGGACATTATGAAACCGGGATATCTGAAAACTATCCTGCAGATCCGTATCGAACGACAGGATATGATGAGCAGGCTGGAAATTACGCGCCTTTAAGCCCTGCGTACCAGAATAGCCACGCCGAACAGTCGGGTCCGGTCGAATGGACGCCGTCAGCCGAGACCTATACGGAAGGCTACCCTCAAGCCGGCATCGCTCCCCAACAGAACATGACTCAAGGCTATAGCCCTAATGGCAGCCCTTACGCCGAACCTCAATATCTACAAAGCCAAGGGGGCGGGCACCCACAACCTTACAGCCAAAATCCCTATTCAAACTAATTTTGCGTATTGACGGACTTAGTTGCCATATAATTTAGGGCTAAGAGTTTTCATCCAAAAGATCTTGCCGACGCCTTGTGCAAGTTTGACGAGAGATCT
This sequence comes from Litorimonas sp., assembly GCA_029936425.1. GTDB lineage: Bacteria > Pseudomonadota > Alphaproteobacteria > Caulobacterales > Maricaulaceae > Litorimonas. The sequence goes on along the minus strand of JAPYSU010000002.1, from coordinate 106,137 downwards.
TACACGTTTGGCAGAGCCTGTTATTGAATAAATCGCTAATCCAGGTAGAGCTATAAGAGATTGCGCGCCGCCCGCTGCCATCCAGAAAAGAACTTTTGGAAACCCAGTCATACCTTCCTCAAAAGCCTCCTGCGCCGGGCTCTGACCGAAAGCAAAATTGCGTTTCCAGACATAAGATAAAGTGGCGCGTTTTTCCGGAACATGCTCAAGACATTTGGCGTCATTTGTCCAATAGGCTTTGACGCCCTGCTTGAGGAGATAGCTGAAAAAAACATCATCCTCCCCTCCGGTTTGGTTCAAGCTTGGATCGAAAACGGGGCGCGGCCATGATGTCGCCATTCGGTCGGCCAGGCATCCGCCAGTGGCAACTCCTTTGTCGATATAGCCATTTTCAGAATAGGGAATGCGGTCGAAGGCGCCCGACATGTAGGCATAGATGGGTTTTTTCCGGTCAGGCATGACAGCTTTAACTGGACCAAATACGAGCCCGGCTTGATTGTCCCTGGAGGCTTTCAAAAGTGCTGTAAGCCAATCGGAGCGCGCTTCCATATCGTCATCCAGAAAAGCTATGAACCGTCCCTTGGCATGCTCCAACGCTGTGTTGCGGGCGTTCGAGACGCCGGGGTTTGGCTCATGAATAAAAATGATAGTGGCGGGGCTTTGACGTATGAAATTTTCTACGGCTGTTTTAGCGGAATGTTTTGGGTCATTATCAACAACAACAATTTCACAGAGCGTCTGTTCAATTGCTTGCGATTCAATACTCTTCAAAGCTCGAACGATATCGTCCGGCCGTTTATAAGTCGGAATTACGATTGAGACGCCATTGTTTTGCCAGCTATTGATCACACGGTTTCTCCCTGAAGCCGTGAAAGAGCGTCCGCGACAGGCAGGACTTCTGCACCTGTAGATTCAACCGCTTTGATAGCGGTTTTAAAATCCGAAGGCGTACAGCCAAAATCGCTGGGATTCTCCCGGACGTCGTGGGTAAATAAAATGAGCCAGTATGGTGTGTGTTTCAGTTCCCGAATGGCTCTAAGGCAAGGTTCAAAATCGGATCCAGAATATAAGCGTTGAGACGCGGCCTGGTTCAAATCAACGTTTTTGTCGCCATGGGGCGAATGAATGCCGCGAAGTAGAGGGAATTTCTGACCCAGCGCATCTTTGGTTTCTTTCGTAACTTCGCCATAGGGGTAAGCAAAAGACTGTGCAGGCGGCAGGCCCATATCTTCGAATACGGCTTTATTCTTATCGATATCGTCCAGAAATTCTGCTGTTGAAACCGACCTTGCGCTAATATGCGAAAAAGTGTGGTCGTCAATATGATGACCAGATTGGTGGGCGGCCTTCATGTCTTCGCGGCTCATATGTAGGCCAAGATGATTGGTTATACCGCACAGCCCCATAGCGGCATAAATGGTTCCCCGCCAGCTACGGCTTTCTAAAAGCGGGAGCGCATTCTCCATGACGGAACGAGGACAGTCATCAAAGGAGAAGCTTACAATAGGTCTGTCATGGCTAAAACTCATCATCCGTCTTGCCTGGTACTTTACCAAGCGTCTGGATATTCGGGAGGAGAGGGATTTCGATGGCACGAAAACGGGATACTCGCTTGCCTGGCTCATTTTAAGGCCTCCGAGTACCACGAAGCTCGCCAAAGTTTTAGAGCCATCAAGCGTGCGCGCATCGGGGCCTTGGATTTGACCAACCATTTTAAAATCGGACGTCCAAACTTCTGACCCGGTACTTTTCTTAAACCTTTCGACAGACGAAAAAGGGGAAGGGTTTTGGCAAGTTCCGGATGTTTGTCAGTAAACCTTGCATAATTTGAGCCGCTCAACTGGAACCTTCGCAGGAGGGTATCTTCACTCTCAAGACCCAAATGAAGGGCCGGATTATCTACATGAATGAGTTCGTAGTTTTTCGAAACTCTGGCTGCCCATTCACTGTCTTCCCATCCCCACCCGACAAAACCGTTATCAAAGGGGTTTTCAGTAATGACTGATTTGCGGAGGCAGAGATTGGATGAAGCTACATATTGAGGCCCTGCTGCCTGTCGTTCTTTCAGAGGTAAACAATCAGACACGGCAGAGAGAGCTCTGTGAAGCGCGCCCGATTTATCCTCACTTTGGGGCTCTACCGTAAATCCCCCAAAAATAATGTCTGCCTTGTTTCGTTCAATTTCGCTTAAGTAAGTTTGTAGAAAATTTTGACTAACTGGGCGCATGTCGGCGTCGAGGAAAAGCAACCAGTCGCTACGGGCTGCTTGTTGAAGTCGATTGCGGGCTGCTGCTCGGCCGCCATTTTCGGCTAAAGTGATAAGGCAAATGGCGGCCGGCAATCCCTTTATCAAGCTTTGCAATTTGGCCGTTAAGTCCGGTTGTCCTGTTCCATCATCCACAAGGATAATTTCAGTTGTCTCAGACTGTTTCTGTGTTGCGAGGGCCGAAATTAGAGCGGAGGCGTCATCTTTAAAAAAGGGGATAAGAATTGAAAGCGCGGGAACCGTCTTACTGTAAAGCTGATTTTCAAATATGTCAGTCACGAACCACCTCCCGACGAGGAGCTGGCTTGAACTTTGAAACGAGGGAGACGAACACCGTTCGGCAATTGGCGGCATCAACAAGCCAACAAACTATCATATATACGCACACGCCCCATCCGGCTTTTGCTGATAATCTCAAAACGCTCGGCCAGCTATCTGGCCACGGGATCGCGATAATACAGATTGCCATAATAAGGCAGGCGAAAGAAATTTTGAAAAAAGCTTTGATCGGCAGGGGTAGGGGGTAATAACGCCGAGCAACGGAGAACGCTATTACAGCCCCCAGACTATAAGCGGCTATCGTGGCAATGACTGCCCCCAGGAGCCCATAGAGAGGGATGAGCCAAAGGTTGAGGCCAATATTTAGTCCGACCGGGGCGAGGAGAACCCAGACAAAGGATTTGGTTTCGCCCGAGAGGACGAAGGCACGCTGGATGTAATAGTTGATGAAACCATTCAGCACACCCGCAAAGGCAATCCATGGCATGACCAAAACGGCGTTTTCACGCACAGACTCGCCCAGTATAAAACCGGCGTCTTTAGCCACTAATGCAATACCAGTCGCAGCCGGAAGGGTTATCCAAAGCAGAGACGCGCCGTAATCGCGCATAATCGTTTCGGAAACCTGTGATCCGCTTTTCTCAAAGGCTGTGATTGCCATTGGCGTGACGGCCATGGAGAGCCAGATAAACAACATTTCAACACTTCTATTCGCTAGATTGTACCCCGCATTATATTCTCCGGCAGAAGCTTCTCCCATAAATGCTGCAATTAAATATATATCGGCCGAGCTGAGCGCGATGGCCAAGATGAGTGAGAGGCTGATAGGGACTCCGTATCGCGCATATGTCCTCACCTTTTCACGGTCAAATGTCCCGCCCTTTAGTCGTGGTAGCATGAACAATAGATCAAAAGTCAGAACAATAAGAACTCCGATTATGATACCAACAAAAGGTCCGGCTTCTTTCAATGGCGTTGTCAGGATCAGTATAATACCGATAGTAAAGCTGAGTAAGGTCTGTGTTGAAAAACTCATTGAGTAACGCTTGATCCGATGCGCTGCTTTATGAACTTCCATGCCGATATTGAAAAACACCTGCAAACAAGTCGAGCCAATAGCAAAAGCCAAGACCGTTTTCATAACATCAGATAAAGGAGCTAAAATTAGAGCGACTGCAAACAAGACGCCAGCGGTCAGACTCATTCCTACACCTAGGCTGTAGAGCGTTTTAAGGTAGGAGGCGGTTTCCCCCTCTCTATCGGCGCGAGCCTCGAACCGCGCTGCAGAGGCTTCGATCCAAGTAAAAACCAGCATATGCGCAAATTGCATTGTGATGACCGCAATGGCGTAGCGCCCGAATTCTTCCGCAGAAAGCAAGCGGGTCAAAATAACGACCGTACCGAAACTCACGACGAGATTCGCAATATTCACCGGAATATAAGCAAGCAGAGATCGGCCCATCATGAGCTACTCCCCATTAAATCTTGTGGAGCAAAAATCACTATCTCACTGTCTCTTTATCCCCGAGCAAAACGGGTAGCGTCATAATCATAATATAAAGGTCAAGCCAGACATTGCTTCGCTCGATATAATCCACATCCAGCCGGACGCGCCTTGCTACATCTTCGCCTGATACCAAGGCGCCGCGCGAGCCGTTAATTTGCGCCCAACCGGTCATCCCGGGTTTGACTTTATGACGGTGGGCGTATTCTTCGACAAGTTCCATTGAAGCCTTCCCAGCTGTACGCATGCCAATAGCATGCGGTCTCGGGCCGACGAGAGACATTTCCCCTTTCAGAACATTCAGAAGCTGCGGCAGTTCATCAATGCTGGTTTTACGAATGATACGGCCGATTCTTGTAACCCGGCTGTCACTTTTTGTAACTTGCTGGGCCGCATCAATATCTTCGGTCAACTTCGCCATGGAGCGGAATTTATAAACATTGAAAACACGATTATTAAAGCCGTGACGGGGCTGCTTGAATATTACCGGCCCGGGGCTATCGAGTTTTATGAGGGCGGCAATGATCAGGAGGAAGGGCGCTCCTAAAACCAGAGCCAGAGAACTAATAACAACATCCAACAACCGTTTCACGGCTATATGGTGACCGCTTTTTGGCTTACCAGAGACATCACGCATGGAAATTTCTGCGATTTCAGAGACACGTTGCTGCACATGGTTGAGTGTCTCGAATTCATCAACAACAAAAGCGATGCGGTTTGGTAATAACCGGACTTGATTGACAAAGGCCTGCTTGCGTTCTTCAGCCATGGACGGAAGGGTGACAACGATACGGTTGACAAAAGGAAGCTTATCCCAAGCCAGAAGATCCTCCACACGTCCTACAACCGGGACGCCGTGAATGTTCAAGGGGGCTCGTGTGAGGCGATCGTCGAAGATTGCTAAAATATTTAATTCTTTGGTTCTGGCGTTTTCCTCGATAATCCGGCGGGCAGATTCGGTTGCTCCCAACATTACAATTGTCGGTGAAAGCGCTCCGGCTTTATGTAAATGCCGGGTTTGCGCATAATATAGTCCGTGCAATGCAAGAAGAAGGCCCGTTGCGCCCAGCCCCGCTTTGGCAAGTGTATCGGGGAGAAAGCTCTCTGGTCTCAAGATAAGGGCAAACGTTAGCCACACACCAATGGCCCCAGCCGAAGCAAGAACCACGGTTTTTATATGCTTTATCAGAGTTTCAGTGGCATGAAACTTATGGGCTTTATTGATAAACAAAAGACTGATGAAGAAAAAGCTGCCCATGATGGCTGATGCGATAGGCGCAATAATCCCATTGTCATTTGCGCCGACATAGCCATTCCAAATACCAAGCGTTATAATTGTGATGACGGCCAAAATGTCCAGGCTTCGCATGGTAAAGCGCAATGTGCTCATATTGACCTGTTTCTCAGGCACATGGATATCTGATACGGATTTACGGCGCCGACGACGATCCGGCACGTTCGGCGGCAACGGAGAGGAAGTCTTCCGTTTTTCATCGCCCTCCCGGCCTTTTGGTTCAATTTGCGCGAAAGCAAGAGCCGAGGACAATTCTGCGCCTGAGAGGGCCCCGCGAGCGCGAACACTCGTTTTTTTATTTTCTGCTGACATTCGTTTCCACCTAACTTTGGTGAAAAACTAGGCGAAATCTCCCAATATCCCGTAAACAAAGCTCAGAATCTCTGCATAAAATTCAAAATGCACTGAACTGAAAATATGTTTAAAAACAATAATCTAAGCAATCATTATGCTTAACAATTAGTTATAGCGTATGGCTTAACATATTATTCAAATGGTTGGTGAGTAGTCGACACCGGGCCGTGCCCAGAAAAGCTCTGTGAGTTTGAAGCCAGAATGTTCGCTCAAGTGAAATCTCTTTTGGTAAAATTTCGATCATCTCATCGGTTGCCAAAAATGAGGGAAGGATGGCGAGGCCGGTTTGTAGAAGAACCAATTGTCGTTTTGCCAAGATTGAAGAACAGCGAATGGTGGCTGAAAAGTTGGGAAAGATATTTTCAAAATAATTGAGCTCTGGGGCATAAACCAGATCATCTATGTAGCTCATCAAAGTATGGTCAGACAGGTCGGCGACTTCCGAAATTTCCTTCAGGCGCGGATAATCTTTATGGGCATACAAACTCAATCGGTAATTTACCAAAGGCTTCGAATGGATGAGGCGAGATTTTGATCTTGATAAACTAATGGCCATATCGGCTTCACGTCTGGAAAGGGACAGAAATCCGCTTCCGGAAACCAGATCAATTTCAATAAAGGGGTTGGCTTTGTGAAAGGCAGCAATGGCATCTACCATCAAGCTTGCGCCGAAACCTTCCGCGACACTTATGCGGATGTTTCCTGTAATAAAATCCGGAGTTTCAGGTTGATCATTCTCTATTTTACTAAGCTCAAAATCAACCTGTTGGACATTCTTGTATAGTTTTTCACCTTGGTGGGTTAAAGTGAAGCCTTTGCGGCTTCGTTCAAACAGGGTTTTCCCGAGACTCTCTTCCAACCGTTTCACGCGGCGTGATATTGTGGCCTTGTCGACTTTTAGAGCGTGGGCTGCGTGTTCAAGCGTTTTACCGCGCGCAACAAAAACGAAATATTTCAGATCTTCCCAATTCATATTTACCGTTGCAAAATTGTATAGGTAAATTGGATTATTGGGTCTTTACGAAAAGAAATGCAATCTATAATTTGATTTAAAAATTAAGGAGACTTTTAATGAAAACTATTGGCCATTTTATCGACGGAAAACGCGTTGCTGGCAAAAGCGACCGGACAAAAGATATTTTTAACCCGAACACAGGGGAAGTTCAGGCCAAGGTTTCCATGGCAACACCGAGCGAGTTAGACGCGGCTGTGAAGACAGCGGCTGAGGCACAGGTAAAGTGGGCGGCGACGAACCCGCAAAAACGGTCTCGTATTTTATTTAAATTCAAAGAACTTGTTGAAGCGGAGATGGACGAGCTTGCGTCCATGCTTTCGTCCGAACATGGCAAAGTCATTGCCGATAGTCGTGGTGATGTCATTCGCGGTGTGGATGTTATCGAATTTGCTTGCGGCGTTCCGCATGGCCAAAAGGGCGAGCATACTTATGGCGCCGGTCCGGAAATTGACGTTTATTCCATGCGTAAGCCGCTCGGCGTTGTGGCCGGCATTACCCCGTTCAACTTTCCGGCAATGATCCCAATGTGGATGTTTGGCATGGCGATATCGACCGGGAATGCCTTTATTCTCAAGCCGTCAGAAAAAGACCCATCTGTTCCAATGCGCTTGGCGGAATTGTTTATTGAAGCGGGCGGGCCTGTCGGTCTCTTGCAGTGCATCAATGGCGATAAGGAAATCGTCGACGCCATTTGTGACAATGAAACGATCCAAGCCGTCAGTTTCGTGGGCTCCTCTGATATCGCGCAATATGTTTATGCCCGCGCCACGGCGAATGGCAAGCGCGCTCAATGTATGGGCGGCGCGAAAAACCACGGCATCTTGATGCCGGATGCCAATATGGAGCAAGCCGTCAAAGATATTCTTGGCGCGGCTTATGGCTCTGCCGGCGAACGCTGCATGGCATTACCCGTTGTGGTTCCCGTCGGAGAAGGCACAGCTGAGAAATTCCTCGAGCATATGCTCCCCGCCATCGAAGCAATGAAAGTGGGCGTCTCGGAAGACGCCGAAGCGAATTACGGCCCTGTTGTAACCGCAGCCCATCGCGATAGTATTGAAGCGGATATCACGAAAGCGGTAGAAGAGGGGGCAACTCTCTTGGTTGATGGCCGTAATTTCAAACTTCAAGGCTATGAAGACGGATTCTTTATTGGGCCGTCTCTGCTTGATAACGTCACGCCGGATATGGAAACCTATAAAGACGAAATTTTTGGTCCGGTCCTGCAAATTGTTCGTGCGGATACTTTCGAGGAGGCGTTGAAATTGCCGTCAGAGCATCAATACGGAAACGGCGTTGCGATCTTTACACAAAATGGCCGCGCCGCGCGTGAATTTGCGGATCGCGTAGAAGTGGGCATGGTTGGTATTAATGTGCCGATCCCCGTCCCTGTCGCATATCACAGCTTTGGTGGGTGGAAACGGTCTGCCTTTGGCGATGCGAACCAATACGGTATGGAAGGCTTGCGCTTCTATACCAAGGTGAAAACAGTGACTCAGCGCTGGCCAGAACCCGAGGTAAACGATGACAATGCCTTTGTTATTCCGACATTTTAGGCAAGGCCAAAATAATTACCGTTAATAGAGTTCAGCCTATCAGCAAAAATAGAGTATAGAGAGGTTATGAAAGCGTTCTTTGTACTCATTTTTGCGCTGATTTGCGGCGTTGCAACGTCGCAGTTCCCAGAGTTTGAACAGCAATACCGGCAGAGACTGTCCGGCGCAGTAAATGAGCTCTCAAAGGTTGTAGCTCGCTTTGACGCAGATGCCGGGGAGTTCGGTTTATCAAGAGAAGATGCTCTTCAACGTTATGTGTCTTCAACGGATAGCTTTTTGAACCTTCGGGGAAAATCGATGAACGAAATCATAAATCGGTATGAATATCTCTCGGAACATCAGGCAAAGCTCAATTCTGCTGTTGGACTGGAGAATGTCTGGATTTTCACGACTGAGAGGGACTCGGAATTGACACGAGACACGGCAGACATTTTCAAACCTGCTGTGCCAGTGACGGTCGAAGGATTTATGTACGCGGCAGGGGGCTTTTCCCTGGGGTGGATTTTACTTTATTTATTGCTCATGCCATTTGGTCGAGTCCGGCCTGTGCGCAGGGCAGAAACCTGAAAAGATACAATTATGGATTTCCAACTTACTGAAGAACAAACATTGATCCAGGATATGGCGCGTCAGTTTTCTGACACCGAACTCGCGCCGCAGTCTTCCAAATGGGATGAAGAGAAGTTTCTGGATCGAGACGTTTTTAAAAAGGCCGCCGAGCTCGGCTTTTGCGGTATTTACACAGGCGAGGAGCATGGCGGAACGGCTTTGTCGCGCCTCGACTCCGCGATTGTGTTCGAACAACTTGCCAGAGGAGATGTCTCCCACACAGCCATGTTGACCATTCATAACATGGCGACGTGGATGATAGATCGATACGGCAGCGACGAACTACGTGCCAAATATGTTCCTAAGCTTACAGCAGGCGAAATGATTGCCAGCTATTGCCTGACCGAGCCCGGCGCAGGGTCTGATGCCGCTTCGCTCAAAACCAAAGCTGTTAAAGATGGTGATGAATACGTTCTCAACGGTACAAAAACTTTCATTTCCGGAGCGGGATGGTCCGATATTTATGTTGTCATGGCCCGTACCTCGGAGGACGGCGCGCGTGGCGTGTCCACCTTTGTTGTGGAAAAAGGTATGGACGGCCTATCCTTTGGCGCGAATGAAAAAAAGATGGGCTGGAACGCCCAACCTACTGCAGAGGTCATTATGCAAGATTGCCGCATTCCGGCAGAAAACCGGGTTGGCGGTGAAGGCGAAGGCTTCAAATTTGCGATGAGCGGACTTGATGGCGGCCGTATCAATATCGGCTGTTGTTCTCTGGGCGGCGCGCAAAAGGCGATGGATACCACGCTTGATTACACCAAGGATCGAAAACAGTTCGGTAAAAGCATTTCAGATTTCCAAAATACGCAGTTTATGCTCGCCGATATGGCGACAAAACTCGAAGCCTCTCGCGTGATGATTTACCGCGCGGCGGATATGCTTGATAAAAACCTTCCAAATGCGGGCGCTGCTTGCGCCATGGCGAAACGCTTTGCGACGGATAATTGCAGCGAGATTGCCAATGACGCTCTGCAGCTCCACGGCGGATATGGCTATCTGAAAGACTATCCGATTGAGCAGATTGTACGCGACCTCCGCGTTCACCAAATTCTCGAAGGCACAAATCAGGTCATGCGCATGATCGTGAGCCGTAGCTTGCTGAGGCAATAATTGTGACGTCTAAAACTCAGAACATCTGGATTGGCGTTTTGGTCGTCATTATTCTTCTTTTGGGAGCAGGTTATGCCTGGGTCAAAAGTCTTGACCAGAGCGATGTACAAAACATCGTGGAGAATGAAGATGTCAGAGGTGTCTTGGAGACTATTGAAGAAAAGGCAGAAGATTCAGAAGCAGTCGAAAACTTAGCCGACAAGGCGGCAGAAGAATTAACGGGTGAACCCTCAAAACCAGAAAACCTCAACGAGGGATGTCTCGAGGGTGGAGAGTCTAAAGCGTTAGTGAAGATTCGTGAAATGACGGACACCATTCGGACAGCGGAGACTGAGGAAGGCTTTAGAACCGCTCGAATAGAACGGGGAAAAATTTTGGCGGGACTCAGCACGGCCTGTAAAGAGCAGCCCTCCATCCAAGCTCTAATTATTGAAGATATTAAATTTAGCGGGACCGAAACCAAATGACTGATCAAATTATTTCCAAAGTCCGCGGAAAACTCGGACATATTACTCTGAACCGGCCTAAAGCGCTAAATGCGCTGACGCAGGAAATGTGCGAGGAGCTGACGCGACTTCTTCTTGAGTGGGAAAGGGATGAAAAGATTGGCGCTGTTCTGATCGACGGCGCAGGAGATCGAGGATTTTGCGCGGGCGGAGATGTTATTCTGCTTCACGATAGTGGCAAAGCGGGAGATGATCGGGCCGAGCAGTTTTGGAGAGAAGAATATGCTTTGAATGAGCTTATTCAACGCTACTCAAAGCCTTATATTACCTTGATTGACGGTGTTGTTATGGGCGGCGGCGTAGGTCTGTCTGTGCATGGTCAGCACCGCATTGCCGGAGATAATACGCTCTTTGCGATGCCGGAAACGGGCATTGGCTACTTTCCGGATGTTGGCGGTACTTATTTTCTGCCGCGTTTGGGTTTGGATATCGGGCAATGGCTCGGCCTCACGGGGGCGCGTCTGAAAACCGCGGAAGCGTTAGAGATTGGCGTGGCAAACGGGTACATTCCGTCAGATAAGCACGAATGGTTTATCAAAGCGCTGGGCGAAGCCGATCTGGATGGATCTGACAATGCTGTTATCGATGTTCTGGATAAGTTTCACGAAAAGGGGCCTATGAATGCGGATCTCCCGGCTGCCTTGACCGCTTTTAATGAAAAAGATGTGCCAAGCATTTTGAATGCGCTAGATGGAATGAGCGGAGAATGGGCAGAAAAACAGGCGGCGAATTTGCGTAAAAAAAGTCCACTCGCGCTGAGTGTAACTTTTGAGGCAATTAAACGTGGTCTGGATTTGAATTTTAAAGAGGCCATGACGCAGGAACTAGATCTGTCTCTAAACTTCCTCAAAACTCAGGATTTTTATGAAGGGATTCGCGCGCAACTCATTGATAAAGACCGCAATCCGAAATGGTCTCATGAAAGCGTGGAGGCTGTGACGGATGAGCAGGTGGACAGGCTCTTTAAAACTACTGCCAATCCGCCTCTCAAATTTTTAAACTAGATTTTTGACTCCTCCAAAGGGAAACAGACATGACAACAATTGCATTTATTGGTCTTGGAAATATGGGCATTGGAATGGCCACCAATCTGGCAAAAGCGGATTATGACGTCCGTGCATTTGACTTGTCAGAGGCCGCCATAGCCAATGCCGTCAAGGCTGGATGCAAGGCCGCAAAAGACGTTAAAGACGCGGTGTCTGAAGCAGATGTGGTCGTCACCATGCTCCCTGCCGGAAAACATGTTCGAACCGTTTATACGAGTGAGGAGGGCGTGTTTTCTTATGCTAAAAAAGGAACATTGTTCATCGATTCTTCGACGATCGATGTGCCCACGGCTCGTGACATCATAGCGAAAGCCGAAGCAAAAGGCTTTGCCATGATTGACGCCCCTGTTTCAGGCGGCGTCGGCGGCGCGGCCGCTGGCTCTCTTACCTTTATGTGCGGCGGAGAAAAGTCGGCTTATGATCAAGCCAAGCCAATCCTGGATCATATGGGTAAAAATGTCTTCCACGCCGGGGAGGCTGGGAACGGTCAGGTCGCCAAAGTATGCAATAATATGTTGCTCGGTATTCATATGATCGGCACTTGCGAGGCCTTTAACCTGGCTGAGAAGCTTGGCCTAGATGCCCAAACTTTTTACGATATTAGTTCCACAGCGTCCGGCCAAAACTGGTCTATGACGAGTTACTGCCCAGCTCCGGGTCCCGTGCCCAGCGCGCCTTCAAATAAAGACTACGCCCCTGGGTTTGCGGCTGGAATGATGTTGAAAGATTTGCGTTTGGCGCAAGAGGCGGCCAGCACAGCCCGCGTTGCAACGCCGTTAGGCGCTCAGTCAGAGGCTCTATACGCCTTGATGGAAGCCGCCGGTAAAGATGATTTGGATTTTTCCGGCGTGATGAAATTGATCAAGGGTTCGCTTTAAATCTCCCTTAAGTTTGAGGCGCGATTTTCTCGTCCGTCAAACTTTTTATCTTGTCCGCGGAATACCCCAATTCTGTAAATATGGCGTGCATGTCTTGATTGGGCATATGCACGTTCGGCGGAGTATGTGGCTCAAGCGCGCCAAACACCGGCGCGTTTCGGGGGTGGATAAAGGGTCCGGAAGACGTCAATCCGCCTCGCGCTGCCATTTGCGGATGCTCTGCGGCCTCGACATACGACAGAACAGGCGTGACGCAGGCATCTGATCCATCGAAAATTTCTGACCAGTCGTCTCGCGTCTTGGACGCAAATATGGCTTCCAGTTTCGCTTGCTGTTCTTTGTGACGGGCCGTCTCATTCTGTCCGCCAAATTCTTCCGGATCAATTTTTAAAAGCGACAGCATTTGCTCAAAGAATTGTGGCTCGATGCAACCGACAGCCATGAATTGTCCGTCTAATGTTTTATAACATCGGTAATAAGGCATAGCGCCGTCGAGCAGGTTTCGTTCGCGCTGCGGCGTCCAACGCCCGAGACCCGAAAGCGTGTAAAACAACGTCATGAGGGAAGAGGCGCCGTCAATCATGGCGGCGTCAACAACCTCGCCTTTTCCAGTTTTATCGGCTTGCAGCAAACCTGCAAGCATGCCGGCCACAAGAAAAAGACTTCCCCCGCCATAATCACCGATCACATTAAGCGGGACAGGCGGCTCTTCACCTTCCTTCCCCATGGCATAAAGCGCCCCTGACAAACCAATGTAATTTATGTCGTGGCCGGCCTTTTTCGCCCATGGTCCATTTTGTCCCCAACCCGTCATCCGGCCATAGACAAGCTTTGGATTTACTCTGTGACATTCTTCTGGCCCAACTCCGAGGCGTTCTGTGACCCCCGGGCGTAACCCTTCAAACAGGCCATCCGCTGTTTTGATGAGGTCCAAAAGAACCGCTACGCCCTCAGGCTTTTGCAGATCCAGAGTAATCATGCGTTTGCCGCGATGAGCAATGTCAGGAAAATTAAGCCCGCCCGGGCGGCAAACCAAAATAACTTCCGCGCCCATATCAGCCATTACCATTCCCGCATAAGGGCAGGGCCCAATTCCGGCGAGCTCTATTAATCTGTAACCTGAAAGAGGAGCGGACATATCATTACCTATGTTTTGGCCAAGGCTTTGCACATGGCGCTCAACGAATCCATCAAGATATTTTTCTGCGGCGTAATCAGAACTTTATATTTTTGCCGGGAATGTTATTTCAGAACTATTATTGACAAATCTATATTCCCTGTTATTCAACAAGCGTTGAAATTGAACGCTTGTTGAAATTAGCGTCGCTCCATGGGGAATAATTATGAAAACCAGTCTTGCACTGAAAGTGTCGTCATCCGTTCTAGTTTTATCTGCGATGGCAATTACTGATCCGGCCTTTGCGCAGAATAATGACGAAATTATTGTCACCGCACAGCGACGGGAACAAAGCCTTCAAGAGGTACCAGTTTCCGTGACGGCAATTTCTGGAGAAGCCCTCCAGGAAATCGGTGCAATTGATATTACAGACATTCAAAAAATCACACCTAATACAACGATTGAAGCTGCAAGAGGGTCAAATTCCACTTTGATTGCTTTTATTCGTGGGGTGGGTCAGCAAGATCCGCTTTGGGGTTTTGAACCTGGTGTCGGAATATATGTTGATGACGTCTATATTGCGCGGCCTCAGGGCGCTGTTCTTGATATTTTTGATGTTGAACGTGTTGAGGTGCTTCGGGGACCCCAGGGTACGCTGTATGGAAGAAATACGATTGGCGGCGCTATCAAATACGTCACTAAAAGACTTAATTTGGAGGAGCCGGAGCTAAAAGCCCGGGTTAATGTAGGTTCCTACGGGCAATTCGATCAGATTGTTTCCGGGTCGATTCCACTGGGTGAAACTTTTGCGATTGGTGGCGCGCTCGCAAATTATCAGCGCAATGGCTTTGGTGAGAATTTGAATACAGGAGCAGAACATTATGACAAAGACATATTTGCTGCACGTCTAAGCGCTGAATGGAGTCCCTCTGACTCATTCAATGTCAGAATTGCAGGCGACCTGACTCAAGACGATTCTAATGCAAAACATGGCCATCGGTTATTGCCAAGCGCGGACGGTACATTACCTGTTACCGATAGCGAATATGACACACGTGCCGGCATTGGCGACAATAATGAAGTCGAAACACGCGGCGTCTCCCTGACAGCTTCTTACGATTTGAATGAAGCGTTGACTGTTAAGTCTATTACTGCCTATCGCGAGGGAGAAACAGTCACCCCTATTGATTTCGACGCTTTACCTCAGCCTGATTTTGATGTTCCCGCAACATATCAGGACGACCAATTTAGTCAGGAAGTGCAACTTTTATATTCTGGAGATCGTCTATCGGGCGTCGCCGGGCTCTATTATCTTGACGGTTCTGCTTCAGGCGATTTCGATGTCATACTAGGCGCCCTGGGTTTGACCATTTATCAAGCAGGTGATCAGTCGAAAGAGAATATTTCTGCCTATGCGGATTTTACATATGATCTGACAAATGCTCTCAGTGTATCTTTGGGAGGGCGTTATACCGAAGACAAAACAGTCGCAGATGTTTCGCGCGAAGTGTGGCTTGGCCTGGGGTCAGGGTCATTTGACCCATCCAATACCTCCTCAACTTTTCTAGCAACTCAAACAGGCTATGACGGTATTGAAAGAAAGGATACAGAGTTTTCACCTCGCGTTGCAATTAATTACGAGTTTTCTGAAGGGACAAATATTTACGGTTCCTATTCACAAGGGTTTAAGGCGGGTGGCTTTGATCCTCGGGCGCGAGCCGATCTAGATCCGTTAGGGTTATCCCGAGAAGGCTTTGGTCCTGAAACCGTCGACAGCTATGAAATTGGCTTGAAAGGTAACTTATTCCAGAACAGACTTACATATAGTCTTGCCGGCTTTATTGCAGATTATACGGATCAACAAATCACGGTTCAGCAAGGAGTTGACTCTGACAATGATGGCACAAATGATACATTTGTATCCTCTGTGTTCAATGCAGGTAAGTCTGAGTATAAGGGACTAGAATTTGAAAGTAGTTTCCGCCTGTCTGATGATTTCACTCTTGATGCCGTAGTGGGTTACATAGATGCCGAAATTCAAGAAATTTTATCGGCGGGCCTCGATATTTCTGACGCATTTGTCACCCAAAACACACCGGAAATTACGACGCGATTTGGTTTTAGTTACGCGTATGATTTAGAAAACATGGGAAGCCTTCTCTTTACGGGCTCAGCGTCATATCGTGACGAATATTTCTTGTTCAACGTTCCAAATCCTGGATTTGCAGCCGGAACAAATGCTGTTTTCCCAAATGGTGGGCCAGCTTTGGACCCCGATCCCTACACAGTTTTTGATCTCGGCGTGAACTGGACGAGCGAGAGCGGACGATGGGACTTCGGTATTTATGGCCGAAACCTGACAGATGAACGCCCGCGCGTTGCGGCCTACAACTTTGTGACGCCTAGCCAGTTAGGGGCGGATTCTGCTTACTCCGCTTTTTATAGAGCCCCGGCCACGGTCACCGCGTCGATAGGGTTTAAATATTAAGGGGTCTTTTGTGCGCATATGGCTTTGATACCAGCGGTCACAAAAGAGCTCATATGCGCATAGCCCAATTCAGTATCGGATGAGGAAGTCAAGCCGTCTGACAAGACGTCCAGCCGTCCTGTGTCCGCAAATGTCAATGTCAGCGCGCCGGATAGATAATGATAGGACCAGTAAATCGCTTTTTCATCGGCCTCCGGCAGAGCCAACCGGAGAGCGTCGATAAAACGCCTTACCAGCGGGTTAAAGAATTGGGTCATGAACTCTCCGCCATATTCATGGGAGTTGTTCACATAAGCAATCAACGCCAGATAATGCTGCCATCCTTCATCCGCAGAGTTATGAATTTTGCCGAGCGGCCCAAGATAGGCTTCGATAATGGCGTCAACGGTCGGAGGGTTATTTCCAGCGGCGGCCAGGCATTCATCCAGCGCGGTATGGCGGGCATTGTTCAAGACATCGGCGCGGCGTTCCAGAACGGCATTAAACAGATCCCGTTTGGGTCCAAAGTGATAATTGGCAAGCGCAACATCGACACCGGCCAGTTTCGTTATCTGGCGCAAAGTGACCGCATCATAGCCAAATTGCGCGAACAGGGCCTCGGCCGCGTTCAGGATACGGGTTTTGCGCGAGAGCTTCTGCTCGGTTGTTTTGGCAGAGTTCGCCAATTGATATCTCCCGTCCGTCAAAAAATTAATTTGATTATGCTGCCCTCTGCCATGCGGGTCAAACTTTACGAGTCATATTGTGCCTAAAATTATTCATTCAACGGATCCATTATTACCGGACATCTTTGCGCTGCACGGGAAATGGCGCGCCGATAAAATTGCCGTCATATCAGACACAGAAACTCTATCTTGGAAAAGCTTTAATGAGCGTACTTATCAAGTTGCGAATGGCTTGAGAACAATGGGTCTTGAAAAAGGGGATCGGGTCATTGTGTTGATGTCCAATGGTCTGCCGATGATGGAAGCCTTATTTGGGATAATGGCTGGAGGATTTGTGTCTGCCCCCCTAAATGTCTCGGTAACAAATGACGCCATTCTCAATATGATACTGGATAGCGGGGCGAAAGCCATTTTCGTGTCAGAAGAATATACCGACCGCATTCTGAGTTTAAAGGCTGACCTTCCCAAGGAAACATTTGAAAATTCTATCTGCATTGGATCGAATATACAGGGCACCATAGACTATGAGCCTTGGCGAAATAGGCAAAATAAAACGCGTCCGGAAATCGATTTAAAACCCGATGACTATTTAAATATTATCTATTCTTCCGGAACGACCGGAGAGCCAAAAGGAATCGTGCACACTCATAAGGGCCGTCGTGATTGGGCTTATGATATGGCCTTGACGCTGCGGTATAATAGTTCGGCGCGTTTTCTTGTCACAATCGGACTTTATTCAAATATTACCTGGGTTGGTCTGCTTTCCACAATGCTCTCTGGCGGAACCGTTTTAATTAACGGAAAATTTGAGGCCGCCGATCTTTGGAGACGTATTGAACAGGATAAAATCACTCATCTTTCGATGGTTCCCACGCTCTATGAACGCATGATGGATGTTGATCATAAAGGGTATAACGCAAGTTCTGTGCAGGGCATGATGAGTGCGGGGTCGCCCTTACGCGCGCCTGTGAAAGCGGCCTTATTTGATCGGTTTGAGTGCGGGATAATTGAATTATACGGCCTTACAGAAGGTGTCATTACGACTTTGGATCCAGAGGATGCAGCGGGACGTCTTTCTTCGGTGGGGCTACCACTTCTGGGAACCGATCTGAAAATTCTTGATGAAGAGGATAGGGAGTGCGAGACCGGACAGGCGGGCGAGATCGTTTCCTGCGGCCGTATTGTCATGCCGGAATATTTCAACAAGGAAAAGACGACCAGAGACGCCCTCTGGATTGATGAAGAGGGGACACATTGGCTTCGTACTGGTGATATTGGTTATCTGGATGATGAAGGGTTTCTTTTTATTGTCGATCGTAAAAAAGATATGATCCTGTCCGGGGGACAGAATGTCTATCCGCAGGATATAGAAGCCGTTATGGCAAGTCACGAGGACGTAAAAGATGTCGCCGTGATTGGCGTTAAAAGCCGAAAATGGGGGGAAACGCCGCTTGCCGTTATTGCCGCCAAGAAAGAGGATATAGATAAAGACGCTCTGCGAAACTGGACGAACGCTCAAATGGGCAAACAGCAGCGAATTGTAGATGTAGACATAATCGAGGAAATCCCGCGTAATCCAAATGGGAAAATCCTCAAACGGGAACTCCGCAAAAAATATGAAAGCCGTCTCTTTGACTAAACCCTATCACGACATATTCTATAAAAGTCCGGATGGCCTGACGCTTTACGCCCGTGATTATGATGACGGGGCAGGAAAGCCCGTTATTTTAGCTATGCATGGACTCACTCGAAACTCTGCTGATTTTCACGAGCTCGCCCTTCATTTAAGAAATCGATTCAGAGTTGTCGCGGTCGATCAACGGGGGCGCGGCCGTTCTGATTACGATGCGGACTCTAGCCAATATCGTCCGGATATATATTGCGCAGACATGTTTCACCTTCTCGAGTACTTGGATCTTAAAGAAGTAATTTCAATTGGCACGTCTATGGGCGGCCTAATGACGATGATAATGGCATCACAAAAACCGGAAATCTTTAGGGCCGCCATTATAAACGATATTGGTCCGGAAATTGCGCCAGAAGGGCTCAAACGCATAAAAGGATATGTCGGTGTAAGTCGTGATTTCGCGTCTTGGGACGAGGCGGCAGAGGCCATCAAAATCCAGCAAAGCCCGGACGTATTTCCGCTCTATACCACTCAAGACTGGATGGCTTTTGCCAAAAGGGTCTGCAAACAGACGCTCGAGAGACGAATAGAGTTTGCCTATGACCCGGCCTTGGCAAATCCTTTTAAAGAGGATGACACGGTTTCTGCACCGGTTGATATGTGGCCATTCTTTACCGGACTAAAGTCCATTCCAGTCTTAACTTTCAGGGGGGAACGTTCGGATATTTTGTCGGCTGAAACCTTAGAGAAAATGGCGCAATTACACCCTGATTTTACGGCTGTGACGATACCCGATATCGGCCACGCGCCCATTCTGACCGAACCGGAAAGCCTCGTCGCAATTGATAGCTTTCTAAAGCCTTTCACATGAAAAATCGCGCATTTAACATCACAGACTTTTCCCAAAGCCCGGATAGATTATGAAAACCCAAACCACCAATCGCTGGTATATCCTGTTTATTTTGACTTTGGTTTATTCGTTAAATCACGTTGACCGGCAAATCATGGTCATTTTGTCTGAGCCAATTAAACAGGAATTCGACCTGACTGACACGCAAATTGGTCTTTTGACAGGTATCGTGTTTGCGGGGTTTTACGCCATTCTGGGCATTCCTTTTGCGGCTTGGGCCGATCGCGGTAACCGCCGCAATATTGTGGCACTGTCACTTTCAATCTGGTCAGGCATGACAGCGCTGAGCGGCTTTGCAGGAAGTTTTTGGCAACTCGCGGTCGCGCGTATGGGGGTAGGAATAGGCGAAGCCGGCGGCACGCCGCCGGCAACCGCGATGATAGCGGATGTCTTTCCGCCTAAACGCCGCGCTCTCGCTCTAGGGATATATACAACTGGTATCAGTTTTGGAATTTTAATCGGATTTATTCTGGGCGGAGCGATCGCAGCCAAATATGGATGGCGTATGGCTTTCCTTGTGGCGGGCGTGCCGGGACTTTTCTTAGCGCTGATTCTTATGCTGACGGTTGCAGAACCGAGGCGAGGACAATCCGAAGGCAGACTGCAAGATGAGGACACACCAAGCGTTAAGGAAACAATCGCATTTTTCTTAACTCAAAGAGCGATGATTAGTTTGCTTCTCGGTGGCGTCTTTGTCTGTGTGTCTGCTAATGCCTTCCTGGTTGGGATTCCGCTTTACCTTATTCGCGTTCATGAAGTGCCGATCGGAGAGTTAGGGATTGCGCTAGGTCTTCTTATGGGCGGCCTGGGCGGCATCGGCGCCATTGTTGTCGGCGCAATATGCGATAAGTTATCGCAAAGAGACTTGCGATGGCGTCCTTGGACAATTTTGATTACGGGGCTGATCGCCTTCCCCTTTATCGTCTGGTTCCTATATGCGCCGGATAAACAAACCGCGTATTGGGTATATTTCTTCCCAGGTCTGTTCGGACTGCTTTACGCATCAATTTCATATACGGCGATGCAAGAGCTTGTCCCCGTTCAGATGCGCGCCATGGCTTCGGCTGTAATGCTGCTGTCTTTAACCCTGGTAGGTATCGGCTTAGGCCCTGTTCTTTTGGGGATGATTTCGGATTATTTTGCAGAGGAGCTGGGGACGCGATCAATTCAGCGTTCACTCACTGTTATCTTGATATTTAACGTTTTAAGTATCGTGTTCTATCTGGACGCTGCACGTCATTATCGAGACGGCGTTGCCAATGCCCTGCAGTTTGAGAGGTAAGGTTTCAGCTTTCTGAAGGTAAATACTCAGCAACTTGAACGACAGTTTTATTGCCTCTAAGGGATAGGAACTCAGAGGAGGTTGCTAATGTTTGTTGCGGGTTATTGGTGGAAAGTACATCCGGGTAAAGAAGAGCAATTTCGCGCGGCATGGCGACGCGGAACGCAGCTGATACAGGAAAAATACGGCAGTTTGGGGTCACGCCTGCACCAGGATAAAGACGGGCGTTTTATCGGCGTGGCCGAATGGCCGGATGAAGCGAGCTGGCAAAAAGCTTTTGATGAAAAAATGGCCTATGATGATCCCGAAACACGTCAGGCCTTTGTGGAGGCCGTCGCTGATACGGCAGATGAGCCTTTATTGCTTATGCATGTGACGGATGACCTTCTGAATGGATGAGCGGGATTTAGAGAATAGGAAAGAAGCAATCATTTTCTTGCTTGATTGAACTGAGTTCCTGCCAACCAAATTAATTTGACTGTTTCATAAGACGCAAATCCTTGAGCTTAATTGTGCCAAGAAGAATGAGGACTAAATTAAACGTCAGCACTATGAAAAGAGCGGGAAGTCCGCCAAGATTTGAAAGCATTTTAACGCCGTCAATTCCTGATAATGAGGTCATAATCCAAGCCGCAATGCCAACGGCGCTAGCCCATATAAGTTTTATGAGGAGATTCCCTTTTCCTTCGATATTTTCTGTTCCTTTTGCGGCACATAAATTTGCGATAACGTCCGTATTTGAATCGGCCGCCGTGACATAGGAGATAAACGAAACGCTCACAAACAAGATCGCAAGGGGTAAAGCAAAAGGGAGATAATCTACAACCGCATATAAGACATGGTTCGGTCCCTCTGTCTCCAGAACGTCTTTCAGAACGCCCGGATTCGTATTTTCAATGTTAAGGGCTGTTCCGCCAAAAATTGTCATCCAGATCATTGAAAACAAAGCGGGGAGAAGAAAATTCACGACAATATAAGCCCGAACCGTGTAACCACGAGAAATTTTCCCTAAGAACAAGGCGGTTAGCGGAGCCCAGGCGAGCCAATTAGCCCAATAAAACACGGTCCAGCCATTAATCCAATCTTGATCATTAAAGGGGTTCAGAAGAAGGGAGCGTGGCAAAAACTCCATGGCGTACTGACCCACGGACGTTGTCCCTAAACCCAATATGTCCCAGGTCGGTCCGGTGATGAGCACGAAGATCATAAGGGCAAGAAATATCTTTGTATTAATATCTGAGAGCACTCGGATACCCTTATGAAGGCCGCTTGCGGAGGAGATAAAGAAGGCGGCAACAATTGCGGCGGCGACACATGCCATTAACACTGGTCCGGATGTGAAGTGACTAACGCGCACAATTCCGCCAGAAATTGACAAAATACCCACACCCAAAACGGCGGTAAGGCCGAATAACAAGGACAGGAGCGCCAGGCCGTCAAGAATATCTGCACCTTTTTGAGGGATAGGACCGCGCGTTAAAATCGAAACGGGGGAGGATAGAGAGAATGGTTGTTTCAAATTGTAATAAACCAATGCGAAGGTCAGGCCGGGAATGGTGTAGATCGCATAAGGCGTGAATGCCCAGTGCATGAAAAGAGTGGTCATCGAAAAACGGGTGGCCGACTCACCCCCAGGTTTGATCGGCAGCCCTCCAGGGGCATATAGATGATAAATCGGCTCCGCCGTCGCCCAGAACAGAATACCTATTGCGATCGTCGTCGTGAGCGTAATTGCCAGCCAGCTCCAACGGGTCAGGAGCGGCTTGGCGTCCGCCCCGCCAATCCGAATTTTTCCAAGGGGAGACAAGGCCGCCCAACAACAGGTCGCCACAAATATGAAAGCGCCATAAGCAAAGGCATGGGGAAAGACAGCCAAGATCCAATCATTAATGGAGGTTGTGGTTTGTAGAAAAATAACAGGCTTCGTCAGACTCGTCCCCACCAAGAGAATAAATACGAGAAGCGGCATCCAGAACACCACAGGACGAACATTTAGAGATTTCACTATCTTTTCGCCTTGAACGTCTGAATTTTTCTTGCTCCCGGAGTTGCCAAAGTCTTTTTCGTTTTGAGACTATCGCATCATTTTGACTAACTTGGCTCGTGAGCAGTGTTGCAGTCCGAAAGTAGGTGGTAATAGCTAGGGAGTCCACAGATACGGCAAAAGGAGTTAAAAAATCAAATGGCTTGACTGGAATGCGATAATTAATCTTGGCCAAATAAAAATCCGTCCAACACATTATTTATAAGGAGAGTTTCTCTTTCAATGCCTTAAAATACAAACTTCAAAGATAACTTAAAACTATCAAAACTCTTTATATTCACTCTAAGTTTACGGCAAAATCGAATGTTTAGCCGTAAATTTGAAGATGCTTTGGCTTCCTTAGAGAATACAAAGTCCTAGAGCATTCAAGGCACAATAATTTTTTTACTCGACAATACCATTCTGCGGATGTAAAAAAATGTAAAAATTACATATTTTTTACATTTGAGAATTCGATTAGTCCGCTGGGAACGAGTATAATGTCTAAAAATTTTGAAGCAAATATGACTCCCAGGATGAGACAAAAGCCGATGATGAGCCTTATCAGCATCATCAACATGGCGTTTGGTTTTTTCGGGTTACAAATCGGGTTTGCTTTACAAAATGCCAATTCAAGTCGCGTCTTTCAAAGTTTAGGGGCGAATGTTGATGAACTCGCCCTTTTTTGGCTGGCCGCTCCAATGACGGGCCTGATTGTCCAGCCAATCATTGGGTATCTCTCGGACAGAACTTGGGGGCGGTTTGGGCGTCGAAGACCGTATTTTTTTGTGGGGGCGTTGCTTGCATCGGTTACTTTGATTTTTATGCCGAACTCTGGCTACCTTTGGATGGCGGTCGGTTCGCTCTGGATACTCGACGCCTCTCTGAACATTTCGATGGAACCGTTTCGGGCTTTTGTCGGTGATAATCTCAATTCTCGGCAAAGAACGCTTGGCTATGCCATGCAGGGCTTTTTTATCGGAATAGGGGGCTATGTTGCCTCGAAACTCCCAAACTACCTGACGGCTGCCGGCGTCTCAAATACTGCGGCCGCCAATGACGTTCCGGACTCTGTGAAACTGGCTTTTTTGATCGGGGGCATATTGTTGTTTGGATCCGTTCTCTGGACAATTTTAACGACAAAAGAATACACACCAAAAGAATTGCAGGGCTTTGAGGCCGCAGAAACGTCAGAAGTCGCTCTTATGAGGCAGCGCCCTCGAGCTGTGCCTGAGGCCGGTTTTT
The DNA here is from genome assembly GCA_029936425.1 of Litorimonas sp. Classification (GTDB taxonomy): domain Bacteria; phylum Pseudomonadota; class Alphaproteobacteria; order Caulobacterales; family Maricaulaceae; genus Litorimonas. The sequence goes on along the minus strand of JAPYSU010000002.1, from coordinate 82,366 downwards.
TTACAAAATGGGGAGCTATAATTTCAGGGCTTGGTGCCGCTCTGATCGCTCTGGTTTTTGCCGCAAACACCGATAAGCAATTTAGCATTTTTGCGGGTCTGGTTTTGGTCACAGGCGTGCTATTCTTGATGAACTCCTTTTTTATAAAATCCGGTCAAACCGACAATATGCTGAGTGGCGTCTTAGGGGACCTTGTAACAATGCCAACGCTTATGAAGTGGCTGGCCGCTGTTCAATTTACGAGCTGGTTCGCCTTTTTTATCATGTGGATTTATACAACACCTGCCGTTGCGGCCTATCATTTCGGGGCGGTTGAAGCTGGATCAGAAGCCTATGGTCAGGGCAGTTTAGCGGTTAACAATCTATTTGCGCTTTATAACTTAGTGCCTATTCTTTTCAGCCTTATACTGCCTTTTATTACGCGACTTATCGGATTGAAACTCACATATGCGCTCGCCTTAATTTGCGGCGGTCTGGGATTAATTTCCATTTATTTTGGCGGACCCTCTACATTCTGGCTTTCCGCGATTGGGATAGGCGTTGCCTGGGCTTCCATTCTCATTCTGCCCTATTCCATTCTAGCAGATGCATTGCCAGCGGAGCGCATGGGGACCTATATGGGTATATTTAACTTCTTCATAGTTATCCCGCAAATTGTAGTCGGAACCGTAATGGGGGCTATTGTTAAAAATGTTTTCGGAGGAGACGCTATTTACGCGCTTCTAATTGGGGGAGGCGTGATGATGCTGGGCGCTATCATTTTATTTTTCCTTCCCTATAAACAACCTGTAAAACAGACCTAACCAGAGTAGAGATTCTCATGGCAAAAAATATACGTCTGGAAGATTTAGCCGATAAAGCGGGAGTTTCTATCGCGACCGTGTCCCGCGCCCTCAATGATAATCCGGCCGTGAATGAACAGACGAAACGCCGTATTTGGAAATTGGCGCGAGATAACGGCTATGGCTTTCGCCCGAATATGCCATCTTCTCTGGACAGGGCCGTGGCGACAATTTCAATCGTCATTCCGACGCCGCAAGGCCGTGAGGGTTGGTTGCTTGACCCTTTTTTTCTGGAGTTGATAGGCGGCATAGGCGAAGCCGCGCGGGAGTCGCGGTGTGACTTTCTTGTGTCTCACGCTATCCCGCAAAGCTATGACGACCTATCCAAGCTTTTGGAAACAAATCGTTCCGATGGGGTGATTTTTCTAGGTCAAAGTTTTTTACATGAGCGTTTGAATCGTCTTGCCGCTGTTGAAAGCCATTTCATTGTCTGGGGAGGAGAACTTCCGGGTCAAAAATATTGTTCTGTCGGAACGGATAATATTCGGGGCGGAAAACGCGCGACAGCGCATCTTGCCCGACTGGGGCGTCGCCGCATTGCCTTTTTTGGAGATATGGAAGCCCCGGAAATCAGACAGCGATATGATGGCTATAAACAAGCTCTTGAGGAAGCGGGCCTCCCGCTGGACGCTGAACTGGTCGTCCCTGCCCATTTTGAAATTGAAAGCGCCGAGGCGGCCATAGATGCGCTCCTGTCAAAAGGCATAAAGTTTGATGCGGTATTTGGCTCTAGCGACACTATCGCCTTGGGCGCAATTCGCGGCGTGATGCGGCGCGGTATTCGCGTGCCGGAAGACGTTGCCATCATTGGATATGACGATATTCAGCTCGCCAAATACAGCCGTCCGGCCTTAACAACTATCCGTCAGGATCTTGCCAAGGCTGGGCGTTTAATGGTTTCCAAATTACTGAACTCGTCAGGCGGTGGAGAGATGATTTCCGAACGTTTGCCGACGGATGTCATTATTCGAGAGTCCTGTGGCGCCTAACCTGCAATAAATCCGCTATAGGCGGGGATGACCCTTTTCTTTATGGGATCCCCCACAGACGCAAGGATGTTACCGACAGCTTGTTCAAAAAGAAGAGGCCTGTTGGTCAGGTTAAAGAGGCAAAGCTTTTCCTCTCCTTCATGCTTACGCGTAAAGGCGAGCAGGTCTTTATCCGTTTGCAGAAAGGCAATCTCGCCTTGCCGTAAAGCCTCCGAGCTTTGACGCAAAGCAATAATGTTTCTGTAAAAGTTCAGAACAGAATCCGGTGTTTCATTCTGTAAAGTTACGGCCTTATCACTATGGGCTTCTGTTAAAGGCAGCCAAGGTTCCTGAGTTGAAAAGCCGCTGTAATCATTCCCTTTATCTGTCCAGGGGAGCGGCGTGCGAGCGCCGTCGCGCCCCAGCGTTTCGGGCCAATTCACAATAGCTTCAGGATCTTGCAGTTTCTCAAACGGAACCTCAGCCTGTGGGAGCCCAAGCTCCTCGCCCTGATAAATAAAAACATTGCCGCGTAAGGACAGTAAAAGCAGCGCTATAAGTTTTGAATATTGGTCAGTTTCGCAGTCCCCCTGCCAGCGCGAAACGGCGCGCGGGGCGTCGTGATTGGAAAAAGCCCAACTTGGCCAGCCTTCGCCCGGCCCGCCTGGCCAATCCGCCTGGGTTGAGCGAATTAGATCTGCGTTGATTTCATCGGCATAGAGGAAGTCAAAAGCATAGGCCGAGTTAAGATGTGTCTCACCTTCGGTAAATGCTTTCATTTCGGTAAGAGGAAAGGGGCCTCCCACTTCGGCGACTGTAAACCGATCGGGATAGCTGTCTGTTACCTGTCTGATTTTTGCAATGAATTCCGGCAAGTCAGGATGGGACATCGACCTTGTGTGCCGCTGAAAGTCGAAGGGGCGTGTCGGCGGACGCTTAAAGATGGTTTCAACCGGATTGTCGCGAAGTTCCGGGTCGTGCATCCCGAAATTCAAAGCATCCAAGCGGAAGCCGTCTACGCCGCGATCCATCCAAAATCGAGCGACATCCAGAACCGCGTTTTGAACGTCTGGATTATGCAAGTTAAGATCGGGCTGCTCGGCCAGAAAGTTATGTAAATAATATTGTCCGCGGCGGGCGTCCCACTGCCAAGCCCCCATTCCAAAAACGGACTGCCAGTTATTAGGTGGCGTGCCGTCCGGATTTGCATCCGCCCAGACATACCAGTCTGATTTTGAGTTGTCGCGGCTAACCCGGCTTTCCTCAAACCATTTATGCTGGTCAGAAGTATGCGAATAAATTTGGTCGATAATGACTTTCAGACCGAGCTCATGCGCTTTGTCCACCAAAGCGTCAAAATCTGATATGGTGCCGAAAATTGGATCTACCTGAGTGAAGTCGGAAATATCATAACCGAAATCCGCCATGGGGGAGAGGAAAAAGGGCGAAAGCCAAATAGCATCCACCCCTAAGGAAGCGATATGATCCAGCTTGGAGGTGACACCAGGGAGGTCTCCAATGCCATCTCCGTTACTGTCCATAAAACTGCGCGGATAAACTTGATAAATCGTTGCGCCTCTCCACCATTCAGTCTGGGCCTGCATATCTTTTTTACGAATAGGCCTCATCTCTGAGTCTGTTTTCGCCAAAGTAACACTTTCCGTCATTGAATTTTATTTCCGCGTAGAGGGGGTTGTGGATCGACACATGACTAAACCAAAGGCTGGAAGAGTTACGGTTATATTGCCCGTTGTATTGACGCCTGATGGGCATTCACCCCTCAAAGCTTCGAAATCAGAAGAGCGGGCATCAATAGACAGATTGACTGTGCGAGGTTTTGTTCCTGTATTTGCGGCAATTATATACTCTACTGAGGTTTCAGGATCGAAGCGTGAAAAGGCAAAGACGTGTCCGTCTTTTTCTGTCAATCGAGATACCATCTCCCCCCGGCTAAGGGCAGGATGAGCGCGTCTGAGAGAAGCACTTTCAGAAATAGTGCGATAAATCGGATGGGTTTGATCAAAGTTTTCGTCTGCGGTCGTCGCATCTGTGCCAATAAGATCATTGTCATTATACACTTCAACTTGGCTCGGGAAAAGCGGCTCCCGGGCCAGTTGATCATGTCCATCGCTCACAAAGCCTTGCTCGTCACCGGAGTAGATAACAGGGACGCCGCGCATAAAAAGCATGAGTTGGTGAGCAAGTTTAGTGCGCGCTAAAAGTTCTTGTTGAGAAATCCCCGGCATTGTTTCTTTTAGAAGACCTGAAAAACGGCCCATATCATGGTTACCGAGAAAAGTTGGCAAGGTTCGCCCATTTTTCGCCGCTTTGCTGTAAAGAGCATCGGCGTCTAGAAAACGATCAAAGCGGGCTGTTCCATCCTTGCCGCTCATCACGTCCATTATTGCTTGTTGAAAGCCAAAATCCAGAACCTGATCAAATCCGTCGACCCGCGTATAGCGGGCGAGCGCTGCCGGGTCAGGATTATAGACTTCTCCGAACATGTAGAAATTTGGAATACCTTCTGCGGCAGCTTGCGCCTTCATGGTCGGGAGAAACTGGCGCCAGAAATTTGGATTGACGTGGCGGGTTGTATCGATCCTGAAACCATCCATTTTATATTCAGAGATCCAGCCTTTAAAAATATCAATCATCCCTTCAACAACAACAGGATGCTCGGTAAATAGATCGTCGAGACCCGCGAAATCTCCATAGAGTGAGCTTTCGCCCTCAAAAGTGGAATCTCCGCGATTGTGATAAAATTTCGGGTCATTCAGCCAATTTGGCGTTTTTACCTCTTCTTCCCCCGCGGGAATATAAGGCGTGTAGGAATAATCATCTCGGTTTAAGGCGTCGAAATTTGTCTTCGTTTGAAGGTGTGCTCCATCGCCAAGGAATCCCTCATTTATAACTTCCCCATCAATCCCGCCTTTCGTGGCATAGGGAAAATCGGCCAATGAACGATAAGGGCAATCATCTGTAGATTTGTCAGGCCCCTGATATTGCGGATCATGACATTCTCGGTAAGCAATCACATCTGCCGTGTGATTCGTAATTATATCTAGATAGACTTTCATGTTGCGCGCATGAGCGGCTTCAACAAAGTCTTTTAAATCTTCATTGGTCCCCAAATGAGGATCAACAGAGGTGAAATCTGTAATCCAGTAGCCGTGATAGCCAGCGCTTTCCTGACCGGGGGCGCCTTGAACCGGTTTGTTTTTGTAAATTGGCCCGAGCCAGATGGCGGTTGCGCCCATATTTTGAATATAGTCTAGGCGTGACGTCAGACCTTTCAGATCTCCGCCATTATAGAAGCCTTTATGAGTTGGATCGAAACCGTGTTCCAGTTTTCCTCCAGTAAACCCTCCCGTATCATTTTCGGTATCGCCGTTTTCAAATCGGTCCGGCAACATGAAATAAATAACGTCGTCTTCAGGCGGGCGTGACAAGTAATGCTGAGACGAAACCTCTGTCTTTTCTTCTATAAGGGAAGGCGTATTTGTGGATTGGGTCTCCACCTGCGGTCCGGCCAAAGCCGGCACTCCGGCGTAAGCAAGGCTTAAGCCGAAAAGGGCAGTGGAGAGAACTGTGCGGGCTGCATAGTCTTTACAGTCTGTAAGAGGTGGTCGCATTTTTGTATCCCCGGTATAGATTTTGTCTTCTTGATAAAGGAAGACTGATTTTTTGCCTTATCTCTTAAAACAAGAGCATTGAAAAGCTAAAATGTAAAAATTTGCAGTAAATTTTTCATCGAAATATGGCTGATTATGGATTTTAAATTAAAAAAAACATGTTAAAACAGTAATATAAGGTATGTCTGTGGTTATTTTGCAACAGTTTTATTGCAATTATTAAAAAACTTTACAAAAATTACATCATAATATTGCAAAATAATGCAAAGTCTTTTAGGGCGAAGGGGAGGTCATGAGCTTTCGAGCATCTAGGCTGCTTAAAAGAACGCCTAACTGGCACAAAAGAGGGAAACACGGGAATGACATTTTCCACTATTCGAAAAAAGACTTTACTGGCCAGCGCAGCGGCCACGACACTTGGTCTCATGATGAGTACATCGGCGATGGCGCAAGATGCCGAGCCGGAGCTTGTTGAAGATGAGGTTGTGGCAACAGGAATTCGCCAGTCAATTGCCAATAGTCTGAATCTCAAGAAGGAAAACACGTCTATTGTTGAAGCAATTTCTGCTGAGGATATCGGAAAACTTCCCGATGTATCTATTGCTGACTCTTTGGCACGCTTGCCTGGCGTGACGGCTCAACGCGTTCGGGGACGCGCGCAGCAAATTTCAATTCGAGGCCTTGGACCTGATTTCTCCCTTGCACTCCTGAATGGACGTGAACAGGTCTCTTCTGGAAATAATCGGGGGATTGAATTTGATCAATATCCGTCAGAATTGATTGCTCAGGGTATCGTTTATAAGTCACCGGATGCCCGGTTGGCGGCGACTGGTATTGCCGGAGCTGTTGACCTTCGGACGGTTCGTCCTCTGGATTACACAGAACGCAAAGTAAATGCGTCCGGTCAATATGTCATAAATGATAGCGGGTCTTTGAATCCTGATTTCTCAGATGATGGCTACAGACTTTTTGGGTCATATATCGATCAACTCGCCGACGGCCGTGTCGGAATTTCATTGGGTATTACGCACCAGTCTAATCCTACGCAGTTTACGTCTCGCGAATTGAAAACGAATGCCGGGCAGACCTCTTCAACAGAGGCAGGTGGCGGACTTATCTATCCGTCAGATAATCCCCGTACTGGTGTGGTGTCTCGTGATTTTGAACGGACATCTGTAGCCGGTACGTTACAGTTTGAACCGAATGATCGTTTTCAGGCGACTGTCGATTCATTTTACACGGACAGTAATGATTCAGGTATTTTCCGTGGAACGGAAACGCCAATTGCGTCCTGGAGTGGGGCTCAACTGGATTCCGTCTCCGGTAGCGGAATTTTTGCTGACAGCGCCACATATTCTGCGGTCGTTCCTATCGTCAGAACAGATACAGAAGGGGCAGAATCCGATATTTTCTCTTTTGGGGTCAACACCTCTTATCAAGTATCAGATCGCCTTAAAGTTACCGGCGATTATGCTTTCTCAACACTTGATCGCTCCAATATCGATTATGAATCCTATGCAGGCACAGGTCCGGCCCGTAGCGGGGCACAGGACGTGCAGACTTTCACTTTCCCGGAAGATGGCGATTATTCCATCCAGTCCCAGCTGGATTACACAGATCCCGGAACCGTTCTATTGACGGACCCTGGGGGGTGGGGACAAGTTGGATTCCTGCGGAATACGGATGTCGAAGACGAATTATCTCAAATACGCCTTGAGGCTGAGTATGAAATGGATACGCCTTTCATCTCTGGTCTTGTGGCTGGTTTCCTTCAGACAGATCGTGAAAAGATATTTGATGACAATCCTTTTTTCTTACGCGAATCTGAGCGCTTCAATAATGGTTCACTGGCAATCCCATCTGAAGCGATTATCGGGCAAACTGATAGCGGTTCCATTGGCCAAGATGTGATTGCCTACGACCCGTCTTCATTTTTGACCGATGGAACATATTTTGTTCAGGATTGCGAAACTGTACCAGGCTGTGTCGAGACAGAATGGACCGTTGATGAAAACATTTCGACTTTTTATGGCATGGCAAATATTGACGCTTTGCTAGGCAACTTGCCTCTGCGCGGCAATGTCGGCTTCCAATATGTCGATACGAAAGTAAATTCGACAGGTACACTTGCCGGTATCGGTATCCAAACCGTGGAAGATAAATATGATGATTTTCTTCCGAGTTTGAACCTGAGTCTCGAAGTTGCAGACGATACGTTCATTCGGGGGGCTGTTGCGAAAACCCTGACACGTGCCCGGCTTGATCAATTGGCGGCTAATCAATCTTTCAACAGAAATGCTCTCGTCTGTCCGGATACGGATAGTGACGGCGTGCCAGATGATATTGTTCCTCAGGATTCACCGCAACAAACCTGTTTTGGTCTAGGCGGGGGGAACCCTTTCCTGAAGCCTTATGAATCAACACAGTATGACTTGTCTTTCGAAAAATATTTTGGAGAGGCGACGGCTGTTGCTGTGGCATTGTTCAGAAAGGATCTGAGCAATTGGGTTCTTGATCGAACAATTCTGGTTGATGGTACGCCTTTTTATCAAGCGGCAGGTCTCGGCTCCTTTGTCGCGAATAACCCGCAAGTCGCCCCAACTCGCTTGGACGGCCCTGTAAACTTTGCTGACGGCTTTATTCAAGGTATCGAGCTCACTGCCCGTGTCAGCTTGGACGATATCTTGCCTGATACACTTACAGGCTTTGGATTTAGCGGGTCTTATACTTATTCAGATAACGGGTTGAACGATGAAAGCGGGAATCAGATTACAATTCCGGGGCAGTCAAAAGATATTTGGTCCGCTGATGTCTATTATGAGAATTATGGTTTCCGTGCCAAGTTGAGTGCGCGCCATCGGTCAGGATTCTTATCGGAAGTCCTGAATTTTGATGGGACGCTGAGCGGAGCTTCTGCCACCAGTGAAACTATCCTGGATGCCCAGATTGGTTATGAATGGGATCAGGGGCCTTTGGAAGGGTTCAGTATTAACCTTGAGGCTTATAACCTCACGGATGAGCCGTTCAGAACTCAGAATGACCTTTTCTATGATTCTCCTACAGGCGATGTGGCCGCAGGGGAGACATTTATCAGCCGTCATGAGCAATATGGAACAACTTACAATATTACGATCGCCAAGAAATTCTAAGCGGCGCAATATGATCCCTATTTTCAGATTGGTTAATCCCTGCTGAAATAAACTTTGGTGAAATTCCAAGCCCGTCATTCTCATGAGTGGCGGGTTTTCTTCTTTCATGGACGGCGGACTTTGGACGACCTAGGATAAGGCAATGGGGGTAAGGCAATGGATGATTTGAAAATTAAAAAGGTCGTCATTGTTGGCGGCGGTACGGCAGGTTGGATCGCGGCGGCGTCCCTCGCAAAATTATTGGGCCCTGTCGTATCAATTACACTTGTGGAGTCAGAGGCTATCGGCACGGTTGGGGTCGGAGAGGCGACCATTCCGCAGATTAGGCGTCTGAACGGAATTCTTGGATTGGATGAGTTTGAGTTCGTCAAAGAAACAAAAGCCAGTTTCAAACTTGGTATTGAATTTAATAATTGGGGGCAAATCGGGGATAGCTATCTTCACACTTTTGGGGATGCGGGCATTAATCTTTCCAGTCTTCATTTTCACCAATACTGGCTTCGGGGTCATCAGGCAGGAATGACGGATAGTCTCTGGGACTATTCCCTCCATCATAAAGTGGCTTATGACCGAAAATTTGGAAAGCTAGAACGGGTTGGCAATACGTCCATGACGGGGCTGGCCTATGCTTATCATTTCGATGCAGGTCTTTATGCGCGGTACCTTCGGAAAACCGCAGAGGAATTAGGTGCAAATCGGGTGGAAGGCCGAATTACCGAAACAAAGCTTAAAAATGAGAGCGGATATATCGAATCTGTTGTTCTGGAAAATGGCGAAGTCATTGACGGAGATCTCTTCATCGATTGCTCCGGCTTTAGAGGCCTGCTTATCGGCCAGGCTCTCGGGGTGGAATATGAAGATTGGTCGAATTGGCTGCCTTGCAACCGGGCGGTAGCAGTGGCGTCAAAAAGCACTGACCCTCTCTTGCCATACACGAAGGCAACAGCTCACAAAGCCGGTTGGCAATGGCGCATCCCCCTCCAGCACCGGACGGGCAATGGTCATGTTTTTTGTGATCAGTTCATAGGTGAAGACGAAGCCACGCAAACTCTATTAGATAATCTGGAGGGTAAACCTCTCTCCGACCCGAAGCTTTTGACGTTTACGACGGGGAGGCGGGAAAGTTTCTGGAGCAAAAACTGCGTTTCCCTTGGGCTAGCCAGCGGCTTTCTGGAGCCGCTTGAATCCACCTCCATACATCTTATTCAGTCCAATGTCTCCAAGTTGATAGAGCTGTTTCCGGACAAGACATTCAAGCCCGCCAATATTCAGGAATATAATCGCCAAGTAGAGCATGAATATGATCTGATAAGAGACTTTCTTATCTTGCACTATCACCTGACACAAAGAGACGACTCAGAATTTTGGCGGTATTGCCGAGATATGGAAGTGCCGGAAAGTCTGAAGGCAAAGATGGAGTTGTTTTCCGGGCAGGGGCTGCTCTACAAAGATCCAGAGGATTTGTTTCGGGAAAGCAGCTGGGTTCAGGTCATGCTGGGACAAAATCTTGTGCCGCGAAGTTATCATCCTATGGCAGACCGGATTAATGAGGGGCAGCTAAAAGAGTTTCTCGGGAGCGTCAAAGCCATCATAGAGAAATCGACTTCGCCGTTACCTCCGCATCAAGCTTTTATAGACCATTATTGCAAAGCGGATTTAGCGTAACGTTCAATAAAGCTTTCATGTGAGGGCATGGCTTCAGCCGCGCTATCCATGGCTTCGCGAATTTGGCGCAGGCGTTCCTTTACTGGCACGTCTTTGCGTAAGTGTGACAAGATGGGGGCGCGTTCCGGCCAGATATGTTGACCCAGATAAACAGCGATCCAGCTCGGATTGTGAAAGAGTTCCCGTTCGTCGGAAACGATGCGTCCACTTTCTTTGAAATGGGCAATTTTATAGGCAAGGCGGTCAGGTATCGGCATGTTTTTGCAATATCGCCAAAACTCCGTGTCCTCTCGCTCTGTCGCGGTGTAGTGAAGAATCAAAAAGTCACGGATACGTTCATATTCGGCTCCGGTCAGCTCATTATATTCCTGCTCCAGTAGAGGTGAAAAGGTCGCATCTGGCAGCAAGGCGATCAGGCGGAGAATGCCGTATTGTATCAAGTGAAGGCTGGTGGACTCCAAGGGTTCCATAAATCCAGCAGAAAGCCCGATGGCGACACAATTCTTATGCCAGAATTTTTTACGACGTCCTGTTGTAAAGCGCAGATGTTTTGGATCGCCTGTCATCTTACCGTCGAGGGAATTTAGAAGTGTTTTCTCGGCACTTTCGGATGACAGATAGTCAGAGCAATAGACATAGCCGTTACCGGTCCGGTGTTGTAATGGAATGCGCCATTGCCAACCTGCGTCCCTTGCCGTGGATTGGGTATAGGGAATAAGTTCGGATGTTTTTTCGCATCCGACCGCAACTGCGCGGTTGCAGGGAAGCCAGTGGGACCAATGCTCATAACCCGTTTCAAGAGCTTTTTCGATCAAGAGACCAAAAAAGCCCGTGCAATCTATGAAGAGATCCGCGTCCAGAGTTTTTCCGTTTTCCAATTTGACAGACTCAATATGCCCATCGTCGCTCTTTAAATTGACGTCAACGACTTTGCCTTCAATTCGAGTGACCCCCCGATTTTCGGCATAGCGTCTGAGAAAGCGCGCATAAAGCGTTGCGTCAAAATGATAAGCATAATCATAGGTGGATTGAACCTGTCTTTTATCACGTAATGGGTGATCAAAGCGCCGTTTTTTTGCGGCGACCCAGGCCATAGAATAGGTCTGGATTGGGGTGGGATCCCCCGCCAGGTTTTCCCGCATCCAGAAATGGTAGAAGGGAACAGAGTCGAATTCGGCGCCATATTGGCCAAAAGGGTGAAAGTAACTTTCTCCTTTTTTGGCCCAGTCGATAAATTCTATCCCCAGTTTAAAGGAGCCTTGTGTTTCACGAATAAAAGTCGCTTCATCAATTCCCAGACGTTGATTAAAATATTTGATCGGTGGGATTGTGGCTTCGCCGACGCCCACTGTGCCAATAGCTTCTGATTCCACGAGCGTGATCTCACAGGAGGACTGGACCGCTTGGGCTAAAGCCGCTGCTGTCATCCAACCCGCACTGCCGCCGCCGATAATCGCAATTTTTTTCAATCGTTTGTCTGACATATAAGGCTTTTACTTAAAATGTAAAATTTTGCATTGATAAATAGGTAATTTATAGAAATTATTTCCATAATTTGCAAAGTTATGCAAATATGAGAAAATAATAAACACTGGGGGATACCTATCATGAAACAGCCGCTCGCCGCACTTATTTTATCTACAACAGCTTTAGCTCTTTGTGTTTGCTTTACCGCGGGGCGTGCAACAGCTCAAAATGTTGCGACTGATCAAGAGCTAACCGCTGCCAATTCCCAAGATTTACAATCTGTCACCGCGACATCGCCGGATGGGGAAAATCAATTTACGCTGACGGAAGAGGGGGGGCAGCTTTATTATCAAGTGAACCGAAGCGGAGAAATTGTCATAGGTAAATCCCGTCTGGGATTACGGTTTCTCGAAAGTGCCGGAATAGATGAAAATTTGCGTCTCTTAAACACGAAGCTAAGCGAGACTGACAGCACATGGGAGCAGCCTTGGGGCGAACGGCGCCTGGTGCGGGATAATCATAAAGAGATATTCATTCAGGCAGAACGGGTTGACCCGAATTTGAAATTTAATATCCGTGTGCGTCTGTTCGATGATGGTCTGGGGTTCCGATATGAAGTGCCGGAGCAGGCGGGATTCTCTCAATCAGATCCCGCCGAAATTTCAATCATGGATGAACTGACCGAATTCAATGTCGGGACAAAAACGCAGAGCTGGTGGATTCCGGCTCGGATGTATAACCGCTATGAATATCTCTATGAAAACACGCCGGCCGAAGACATTCATATGGTGCATACGCCGGTTACGTTTCGGAAAGAGACGGGCACACATTTTTCTATTCACGAAGCCGCCCTGGTCAATTACTCGGGAATGAGTCTACAACAGGAAAGGGAAGGCATATTAGAGGCTAATCTGGCCCCCCGCTCTGATGGCGTTCTGGTCAAGACAACGCTTCCGTTTCAGACCCCCTGGCGAACCGTTCAGCTCTCCGATGATGCGGCCGGTCTCGTCAATTCTGATCTCATTTTGAATTTGAATGAGCCAAACAAACTTGGGGATGTCTCCTGGTTCGAGCCTGGGAAATATGCCGGTATCTGGTGGGAGCAACATATCAAAGAAGGGACTTGGGGAAACACTAAGGGGGCGGTAAATCACCATGCGGCTACAACGGAGGCAACAAAAGCCAAGTTGGATTTTGCGGCTGAAAACGGCTTTAACGGTGTCCTTGTCGAAGGTTGGAACACGGGGTGGGACGGAGACTGGTTCAATAATGGGGATGTATTTTCCTTTACCGAAACCTATCCGGATTACGATATGGAAAAACTGTCCGCCTATGGCCGCAAATTGGGCGTCCCTCTGATTGGTCATCATGAAACTTCCGGAAATATTACCAATTATGAAAACCAGCTCGAGGATGCGCTGGATTTGATGGAGGCCAATGATGTTCACGTTATCAAGACGGGCTATGTGGCAGATGCCGGCAATATCAAACGTATCGATGAAAACGGGATTGCCAGGTACGAATTTCATGATGGCCAATTTGTTGTCAATCATCACCTTAATACCATAAAACGGGCGGCTGAGCATAAAATAGCCATGAATACGCATGAGCCGGTTAAAGATACCGGATTGCGCCGAACTTATCCCAACTGGGTCAGCCGCGAGGGCGCGAGAGGGCAGGAGTTCAATGCCTGGGGCGTGCCGCCAAATGGGCCAGATCATGTTCTGGATCTGATCTATACACGGATGCTCTCCGGGCCCATGGATTATACGGCGGGAGCGTTTAATCTCCAGCCGAGCGAGCTGCCGGATGTGGCGGAGGACTTGAAGAGACATAATCCAGCGTCACGGATTGAACACACTCTTGCAAAAGAGCTCTCTCTCTATGTCGCGATCTACTCTCCGATACAGATGGTCATGGATCTTGAAGAGCATTATGAGGCTCGACCAGAGGCCTTTCAATTCATCAAAGACGTCCCGACAGATTGGGAGCAATCCATCGCGCTTGACGGCGCCGTGGGAGACTGGGCCGTTATTGCAAGGCAGGAGCGCGGCGCCGAGGACTGGTATGTTGCGGCTCTCACCGATGCGACAGCACGAGAGGTCAGTGTGGATTTGAACTTTCTGGGAGACGGGAATTACGAAGCCCAGATTTATCGTGACGGGCCGGCCGCGGATTACGAAACAAACCCATATGATATTGTGATAGAGCAGCAAGCCGTGACCAAAAACGATGTTCTGAATTTTTCCCTGGGACGGAGCGGCGGGGTCGCTATTCGGTTTAAAAAGATAGAGACTTAATCATGGCGTTTTCCAAAATATTCTTATTTGGAGCTGCCTTTATTTTATCGGCCTGTGCGGCACCGGCCGGATTGCAGAAAGGAGCAGCGCCAGAGACGGGGGACTTTGCACCAGAACCCTATGTTCAATTAACTCACCCTGAATGGACACGAGACGCTGTTCTCTACCAAATCAATACGCGGCAATATTCCGAGGAAGGAACCTTTGCCGAAGTGCAGAAGGATTTGCCGCGCCTTAAAGAGCTGGGCGTTGATATTCTCTGGTTTATGCCCATTCATCCCATTGGGGAAAAGAATAGAAAAGGCACGCTTGGGAGCTATTATTCCGTTAAAGACTATTATGGGGTTAATCCGGAGTTTGGAACGAAAGCGGATTTCAAAGCCCTTGTGGAAGAGGCGCATGATCAGGGCTTTCACGTCATTCTTGACTGGGTCGCCAATCATACGGCCTGGGATCACCCTCTAACAATGGAACATCCCGATTGGTATGAAAAAGACTGGAAAGGCGATTTTCGTCCGACGCCCTGGTGGGACTGGTCTGATATTATTGATCTGGATTTCTCAAAACCTGGCGTGAGAGAATATATGTCTGACGCTATGACTTATTGGGTTGAAGAGGTAGGCGTGGACGGGTTCCGCGCAGATGTGGCGGGGTATGTCCCGCTCGATTTTTGGGAGGGCGTCCGCCGCCGGTTGGAAAGTATCAAACCGGTATTCATGCTGGGGGAATGGGAAACTCGTGACCTTCACGCCAAAGCTTTTGATGCAACATATTGGTGGGAGTGGAAGGAGGCCATGCAGTCTATCGCCAAAGGAAAGGCAGACACAGGCGCGCTATATAGTGTGTATTCTGCCAATGAGAGCGCCTGGCCAATCGATGCTTTTCGTATGACTTATACGTCAAACCATGATCAGAATTCCTGGGACGGAACGCCTCTTGAGATCTTTGGAGATGCTTATGAAACTGCCATCGCGCTCCAGTTTACAGGTGAGGGTTTCCCTCTCATTTATAATGGTCAGGAAGGCGCCAATGACCACCGTCTGGAGTTCTTTGAAAAAGATAAAATTACCTGGAATTTCGATAGTCCGTTAAACACACTGTTTAAAAACTTGATTCAGTTCAAAACGGATAACCCTGCTTTGCACAATGGCGCTTGGGGCGCCCGAACGACCAAAGTGGAAAACTCGAACGCCCAAAAAGTTTTCAGCTTCATTCGTCAAAAAGAGGGGAATGCAGTTCTGGGAGTGTTCAATCTCAGCGATGAGACCCAGATAATGTCGTTCACAGATGAATTGCCTGTCGGGGAGTATAAAGAATTTAAAACAGGGGCGACTGTTTCTATTGGGGAGGAAACTATTCTCACGCTCGCGCCCTGGGAATATCATCTGTATAGTCGGTGATATGCCAAACTATCGAATTGAACGATTTGGAACGGAGCAGCAAGCTGTCGTCATAATCGACGACTTTTTCTCAGAGCCGGATAAACTCGTTTCTGAGGCGCAGGCACAAAGCTTTTCAAAACAAAGACCTTTTTACCCGGGCATTAGCGCGCCAGCCAACCCAGTTTATTTAGCTGAAAACATGAACCTTCTTAAAAAGGCAATTATTGAGGCTTTTGGTTTTTCACGCGGTATGAGCTTGGTAGATTGCAATTATTCCTTGGTGACAACTCGTCCGGAACATCTCCTACCTATACAATCCTTGCCGCATTATGACGGTGTCGATCCGGGCAGACTCGCTGTGCTTCATTATCTCTGCGGCAAAGATAAAGGGGGGACGGGCTTTTTCCGGCACAATGCGACTGGTTTTGAAACGGTAACCAAAACCCGATTTCAAACATATAAATCGACGTTAGAGACAGAAATAAGGGAAGAGGGGTTGCCGCCAAAATCCTATATTAATGAGACAACACGGCAATTCGAGAAAATCGGCGAGGTAAGAGCCAATTTCAATCGTTGCATCATATATCGTAGTATTATGCTACATTCCGGTCTTATTCCGGATGATTTTCTTTATGAGAAGAATCCAAAAAACGGACGGCTCAGTGTAAACACTTTTTTACAAGCTAAATAGTCAAGTCTGAACAGGAATGCGTCCCTTTAGTTAATGTTCCGAAATCTATATGACAGTGTCAATTTCAGCATAATGTAAGTACGAGGTATATTTTGTCCACGGAATGGTAACTGAAATAGTTCTCAGGCGGAGACAGCCTTAGCGTGTTTACAAAGCCCAAAGTCTTCCAGCCTCCGTGATGCACAAGATTGTCTATAAGTGTATGAGCTTGGTCGGTTTGGCCAGAGGGGACTGGCGGAGACGAAGGGATTCGAACCCTCGATGGGCTTTTGGCCCATACTCCCTTAGCAGGGGAGCGCCTTCGACCACTCGGCCACGTCTCCGTCGGCGGGACTAGCGAATTGCGGGGGCAGGGGCAAGCTATAACTGCGTTGAAACTGCGAGAATATTGAGCGGGCTAAATCGGGAAGTCTTGCGTGACATCGACGCCGTAAACATTATCCAGACGGGAAAAGGCGGCGGCGGGAATATGCGTTGCGACTTTAAATTTTGTGTTCCGAAGCGCGCGTCCTATTCGGGAGCCTTGATGGTATAAATCCGCATTGTCTCTGGACGTTTTTTGCAATCGGGCCGTTCTGGGCTTCCGAAATGTTTCGTAATCCTGGAGTGCTTTCGAAAGGCTGGATGTGTTCCGGGTCAGGAAGTGCGTCAGAACCCAAGCGTCTTCAATCGCCATGGCGGCGCCCTGAGCCATGAAGGGGAGCATGGGATGAGCGGCATCGCCCAAGAGGGCCATCCGCCGCTTTGTCCATGTCTTTAAAGGGGGGTGATCAAACAGACCCCAAAGATAAGCTTCCCTGCACGCCTTAATCAAAGAGGTAACGCGTGGATCCCAGCCTCTAAAGGCATTTTGCAATTCGTCCATATCCGCCGGAATGTCCCAACTTTCCTCGACCCAGTCTGAACGCTCCTGGACGGCCACAAAATTTATCATCTCACCCTTGGAGACGTAATAGCTGACAAAATGTTGCCCGGGCCCAAGCCAGTTATTGGCCGCAAAAGGTATGGTGCCTACCGGCAGTTTAGAGGTTGGAACCAGGCCTCGCCAAGCGACCTGACCGGTAAAGACAGGGCGGCTTTTGCCGGTGATTGTCTCTCGCAAGGAGGAGTGCACGCCATCGGCGGCGACCAGTACGTCAGCCTTGTGCGTCTGTCCCTTATTCTCAATTTTCACCTCTCTCTCAGTTTCTCTGACAGCAGATATTTTTGAGTCGAAGTGAATTTTTACACCGGCGTCCCTGGCGGCATTTGCAAGGCAATTTATCAGATCGGCGCGATGTATATGGAGGTATTTGTGACCATATCGCCGTTCATAAACGCCCTTCATTTTCGTCGTGAGTAAGGCTTTGCCGGATTTGTAATCCCGTAAAATTCCGGCTGTGGGTTCACAGCAAATGGCTTCAATCTCTTTACTTAAACCCAAAGAGGAAAGAACCGCCATGGCGTTTGGACTGAGTTGCAGACCCGCCCCGACATCACTAAATTTTACCGCTTTTTCAAATATTTCGACGTGTACGCCGTTTTGTGAAAGAGCAAGAGCCGTCGTCAGACCCCCAATACCGGCGCCGATGATAAGAACTTTGAAATCACCCGTTTCCAACTTGGCCCACTTTCAATTTGCATGACCGCAATGTCTGAATGCGGGTTTGATATGACGTGTAGCGGATATAGATAGGTTCGCAAACAGCGTCGAGCCCAGACTTTGAGGCCGATTTATACAAGGAATATTATGTCCCCGCTTTTTAAACCCTTTTCATTGAAATCTCTAGATTTACCAAACCGTATCGTCATGGCCCCCATGACCCGCTCCATGTCACCGGGCGGAATTCCAACAGAAGGCGTCGTAGAATATTATAAAAAACGCGCCGCGGCGGACGTTGGTTTAATCCTGTCAGAAGGCACGACGATTGACCGGCCCGGCGCGTCATTTGACCCTAAAATTCCAAATTTCCATCAGGAGGAAGCTCTGGCAGGCTGGAAAAATGTCATTGAGGCCGTGCATTCTGCAGGCGGCAAAATGGGGCCGCAAATCTGGCATGTCGGTATGGCGAGAAAGCCAGGAACCGGGCCTTTCCCAGAGGCCTATTCCGACAGCCCGTCTGGCATGACCCACACAGGAAAACTCGTTCAGCCAGTTCCGACGCAGGAAGAGATCTCCGATATAACGGATGCCTATGCCGCAGCAGCGGGTAATGCCAAAAAGCTCGGTTTCGACATGGTCGAAATTCACGGCGCGCATGGTTATCTGGTGGATCAGTTTTTCTGGGACGTGATGAACCGCCGCGATGATAAATATTCCGGCACTTTGATTGATCGGGCGGAATTTGCGCGCGAAGTCATTCGAAAGTGCCGCGCGGAAATTGGCGCGGACATGCCGCTCTGCATTCGTATTTCGCAGTGGAAGCAACAGGAATATTCCGCAAAACTGGCCCATACACCTGAAGAACTGGAAGCGTTTTTGACAAGTCTGACCGACGCGGGGATCGATATGCTCCATTGCTCGCAGCGCCGTTTCTGGGAGCCAGAGTTCGACGGATCTGATCTGAATTTTGCCGGATGGGCCAAGAAATTGACAGGTGTTCCTACAATTTCCGTAGGCTCCGTTGGTTTAAAAGGCGATTTCTTTGGCGCCTTTCAAGGGGAAGGCTCAGAAGTCGCGAGTCTGGATAATTTATTGGAGCGTATGGAACGGGGTGAGTTCGACCTGATTGCTGTTGGACGTGCTCTCATTCAAGATCCGCATTGGGCCACGAAAGTGAAAGAGGATCGTTTGGAAGATTTGCAAGCCTATAGTGCGGAGTCGTTGAAAGTCTTGACCTAGACAAGTTTCCTCCCCTTAATACGGAAAAAGGGGAGCTATATGACGATAATTTCTAAACGCGGCCTTATCGTTTTGGGGGCGGGCGGAGCGCTTCTATTATGGGCGTGCCAAGCTCAAACGAATTCAGCTGATGCCCTTCAGGAGGGCCGCGCCCAAATGCAAACTGTCGAGGGTCTGCGGCCGCTCGGGCGCTATGTTCGGACAGAGAGCGGCGGGTACAAAATGGGATGGCCCGGAAGCGGAGTCTCCCTGAGGTTTGAGGGGAAAACCCTCAGCGCCACCCTGACAGATGGCGGGAAAGGGATTATGGACCTCTCCGTAAATGGCGAAATGTCAGCCCTGAAATTAGAGCCCGGCACGAATAGCTACATCTTGGTTGATAGCCGAGCGCCGCAAACTTTTGATGTTGAGCTGACGCGCCGCACGGAAGTCTACGATACGGGATTGTTTACGATAGAGTCCGTCGAGGTGGACGGGCCAATTATATCCGAGCCTGCTTCTGAGCGAAAGATTTTGTTTTTGGGGGACTCTATCACAGCCGGATTTGGCTTGCGGGGCGATACGAAAGACTGTGCCTATACCCCGGAGACCAATGCACCCTTGCAAAGCTATGCCAGTCTGACGGCAGATCAGTTCGGCGCGGAGGCGCAGTTGATCGCCATTTCCGGACGCGGCGTTGTTCACAATTACGATGCTAACCCTGCGCCAGTTATGCCGTTGCAGATAGACTCTGCTTTGCCGGACAATGGGAGTCAATGGGATGATGATTTGTTTCGTCCGGATATCATTGTGACAGCTCTGGGCACAAATGATTGGTCCGTCATAAATCCCGGCCTTGAGAAATTCCGTCTTGGTTACAAAGAGATGCTGTCTGACTTGAGGGCGCAGTTTCCCAAAGCCCATATTGTGACTGTGAATGGCCCCCTGCTGGAGGGAGAAAGACTGGAATCCGTTCGTCAAAGTATAGACTGGGCCATGCAGGAACTTGGTGATCCCGACATTTCGACGATCAATCTGAACCTTTCAGAAACAGGCCTAAAATGGAGCTGTCTCTATCATCCGGGACGAGACAGCATGAAAAAGATGGCCAATCAGCTGGGCGTGCATATTGCAGCCCAAACCAACTGGTCATATCCGCTCATAAAGATACCGATTATGCCCCAACATGATTTGGCCGAAGGTGGGAAGGAGATGTTCTCAAAAAGGCTCTCCGAGATTAAGGCGCTGCCTCCAATGACAGGCGGGACGCTATTGGCCGGCGATAGCATTACGCAGGGTTGGCGGGATTACGGCTTTCTCGACGGGAAGGTTTTAAATCATGGTATAGGCTGGGATACGGCGGTCGGACTTCAGGCGCGTCTTCCTGAAGTTTTACGGCACAAGCCGGATAAAATGTTCATTCTTATTGGCACCAACGATATTGGATATAACCATACCAGCCAGCAAGTGGCAGGCCCGGTAAAGTCATTTATCGAACGCGTCTCCACAGAGTTGCCCGAAACCGAAATATATATTCAGTCTATTCTGCCAAGAGAGCAGGGGGCGATGCCCATGGTCGTGGAATATAACAAAGCTCTAAGAAAAGTGGCTACAGAAACGGGCGCAGAGTATTTGGATCTGGCACCTGCTTTCGAAACTGAGGACGGCACTTTAAAAGAAGAACTTAGCCCGGATGGCCTTCACTTGAATGAAAAAGGGTACAAAATCTGGGCAGACATTCTTAACCCAATCATCAATTCTTCACACAAGCCAGATTGACAAATTTGAGATTACCTTGTTTATAAGAGCCTGTGAAAGGGAGGATACATGATTGAAGTTCTGAAAAATATTCTGCTTGCTATAATTGTCGCTCTGATGGCAATTCTTCTTGGGCTTTAGTTCCCAAGATTAACGCGCCGCGTTTTCGATGCGTGTCTCTCGCGGGCTTTCGCCGAGAGATTTTCTTTATTCGCTTCACAATTTTCCTGGATATAGTCTATATGGCTTGGCATATAATCTGCCGAGTTGACGACTGATTTATGTATCTCTTTCAATCGGCTGACAATTTCGTCTTCAGAAAGAACATTCACGACGGGATGATAACTCTTGGGCTTTAATCCCTGGCCATGCATCACAGCGAGCCAACTCGTTTCGTTGAAAAGCTCAAGATCCTCGCGGAAAATCCGGCCGTTTTCTTCGAATATTTCCATTTTTTGCTTAAGTTTGTCGGGCAGGGGCATTTTCTGAATATGCTGCCAAAACTGACTGTCTTTACGAGTCGTGGCTTTGTAATGAAGGACAAGAAAATCCCGCACCCGTTCATATTCCTGCCGCGTCCGAAGATTATAGTAATCAATATCTTTTTGATTAAATGCCTTATCCGGAAACTGTGCCATCAAACGAGAGAGCCCCGTTTGGATTAAATGAATTGATGTGGACTCCAGGGGCTCCATGAAACCGGCGGCAAGTCCAAGAGACAAACAGTTCTTCTCCCAAAACTTTTTCCGATGCCCGGTCACGAAATGTAAGTGCTTGGGATCTGCCAATGGCTCCCCTTCAAGGCTGTCCATCAATTCGGCTTCCGCATCTTCTGCGGATAAAAACTTATCGCAATAGACATATCCGTTCCCCAACCGATGCTGCAAAGGGATGCGCCACTGCCAACCCGCTTCTTTTGCTGTGGCCCGAGTGTAAGGGATAGGATCGTCCATCTGCTCGCAAGCACACGCTACGGCGCGATTAACCGGGAGCCATTTGGACCAGTCTTCATATCCGGCTTTGAGCGTTTTTTCTATCAAAAGACCTATGAAGCCCGTGCAGTCTATGAAGAAATCGCCCTGTAGGGTTTGGCCGCTTTGAAGGGTGACAGACTGTATATGGCCGCTGTCTGGCGCTTGTTCTATTGACGTGACCCGTCCCTCAATGCGTTTTGTCCCGGCTTTTTCTGCAACTTCTCGTAAAAATTTCGCGTAGAGTCCGGCATCGAATTGAAAGGCGTAATGGATCTTTGAGAGAGGGGAGCGGGCGACATCCAAAGGACGTGTAAACTTGTTTTGCCGGGCGGCCATGGCCTGTAGATTAAAGTCAGATAAATCGGGAATGTCTGAATTTTTCTTTAGCGCTTTCAGCCAGAAATGATGGAAGTGGACGCCTTCCATATCGAGCCCATATCCACCGAAGGGGTGAATATAGCTTTCGCCTTTTCGGCCCCAATCAACAAATTCTATGCCAAGCTTGAAGGTTGCTTGGGTGCGTTTCATGAACTCGTTCTCATCAAGGCCCAAAAGTTCATTGAAAAGTGCTATTTGAGGAATTGTGGCTTCACCGACACCGATTGTTCCGATAGCTTCGGACTCGACTAGGGTGACGTTTACATTTGCCCGTCCCATTATGGTGGACAAGGCAGAAGCCGCCATCCATCCGGCCGTTCCGCCGCCCACAATGACAATGTTTTCTATTTGATTATCACTCATATTTTGCTCCTAAAGCCCCACTTCTGCGGGACAATAGCGTGATAGGAATTCTTCATGCGATGGCATATGCGGTATATCTCGGGCCAGTTCTGACTTGATTGAGGTTAGTCCAGCATTGATATCCTCTTCAGACAGACCATCTACAACCGCATTATAACGCTCGGGTAGGATATTTTGGCCCAGGAAAACAGCAACCCAGCTCGTCTCCGTAAATAGATCTCCTTCATAGCGGAAAAATCGCCCGGAACCTTTGAATAATTCAATCTTGCGGGTCAGGCTATCTGGGATCGGCATGTTACGAACATAGTCCCAAAAGGGCTGGCCGTGACGTTCATTTGCGACATAATGTAAAATCAGGAAGTCGCGAACCTGCTCAAATTCGAGGTCCATCAGGCGGTTATATTCGTCAATTTCTGTCGAATTAAAGCGAGTGTCAGGAAAGAGAGCCAAAAGCCTGCTGATGCCGGCCTGGATCAGATAAATAGACGTGGATTCAAGCGGTTCCAAAAACCCGCCAGAGAGACCGAGCGCCAAACAGTTTTTTGTCCACATTTTCTCGCGCTGGCCTGTCGTAAATCGGAGCTGTTTAGGGGAGCTTAGAGGTGGAGTCTCAAGCGTGTTGAGAAGGGTTGTTTCCGCCTCTTCATCCGACATATAGCTGGAACAATAAACATGGCCGTTGCCTGTGCGGTGTTGCAAAGGAATTTGCCATTGCCATCCCGCCTGCCGGGCTGTTGCCCGGGTATAAGGCGGCGTGTTGGAGTGTTTCTCGCTCCCGACAGCTAAGGCGCTGTCACACGGCAGCCAATGCGACCAGTCTTTAAAAGGCGTTTCCATGACCTTTTCTGACAACAGGGCCCGAAACCCGGTGCAGTCAATAAAAAAGTCACCGCTCAAGGCCTCACCGCTATCTAGAAGAAGTGTCTTTATAAATCCGCTTTCCGAATCTACATCAACATCCGTGATTTTGCCTTCGACTCGCACGGCGCCGTTCCGTTCAGAAAATTTTCGCAAATAAGCCGCGTAAAGCCCCGCATCAAATTGATAGGCATGAGATAAAGTTGACATCAGAGACTTTGGATCGCGGGAAGGCAGGCAGGCTTTGCCATGTTTTGCCGCCATGGCCGTCGCGCAGTAGGTCTCAATTCTGTCTGCTTTGCCGAGAGCGTGCATTTTAAGCCAGAACTGGTGAAAAGACATCCCCATCATATCCCGTCCATGCGTACCAAAGGGATGGAAGTAACGCTCGCTTTCTTCTGACCATCCAACAAATTCGATGCCATATTTTATTGTCGCCTGAGTGGCGGCCATGAAGTCCCGTTCGTCAATGCCGAGCATTTTGTTAAAGGTTGCAATGTTAGGAATTGTCGCTTCTCCGACGCCGACCGTGCCGATAGTTTCGGACTCAACCAGTGTAATTGTGACCCGGGATGTGTCCAGCATGCGTGACAGGGCCGCAGCCGCCATCCAGCCTGCTGTACCGCCCCCAGCAATAACGATCGACTTTATAGAAGTGTCAGCAGGCATTAGATGAGCTCTCTTCGTGTCCCGAGCTTTCGGAGGCGAGGCAGGTCCTCCGAATAAAAGCCGACGTCTCCGGCATTTGCGAGAGCGCTTTTTCAACCACTTGTTTGTAATTGTCTCGGAAGGCTTGAATTTCGCTGTCGGGCAGGCTTTTCGACATTAAATTCAGTCCCTTCGGCCAATAGCCCTGTCCCAAAAGCATGGAAACCCAATGATCCTGAAAAAGTGTGTCATCGTCCAGAACAGATAGTCGCCCGCGGGCGGAGAATAATTTGAGTTTGAACTGGGCGTCGTCAGACAACCCTTCTGATGACTGCCCCTTAAAGCCTGAAGACGCGAGTAGTATGGATTGGAAGTCCGAAAAGCGGGAAAAAATTCTCCTCATGGCCGAGTTATATTCTTCACGCTCTGCGTCCATGCTCTTCCCTGAGGGGAAAAGATTCATGAAGCGCTCAACCGAAATTTGAATGAGGCGCGTGGCATCCCCCAAAAAAGAAAGTAAATCGGGTATTTTTGATAGAAACAAAATGTTTTCTTCCCATAGATTGCCTTGAATTTGTTTTTCCGCAGATCTGTAGTCACTAGAAGATATCGACATTTCATATTTCATGTTTTGTGTATTGAATATGGTTTTTACGACATCTTCTGAAACTTGGTGGTGAACGTGATTGAGCCTCTGCTTGTCTTTTGTTTCGATTAGGCCGCCATTGAAATCGGGAGTATCACATTCGATAATCAAGAAAGCCTTGTCTGCCTGATTTTGAGAGAAGTCTGATAAAGGGCTAACGGAAACTCCGAAAGCTTCGGCCTGTTTCAGTAAAAGTTCGCGATATTTGACCGGATTTATTTGATAGCCATAGCTATAATCCCCGATAATCGGGCGGCCTTGAGGGTCGGGAGGAAGAAACTTTCCTGTTCTCGCCATTTTAGCCGCGAGATTGCAATCCTCCCAATCAGAAAGCTGTCCCGAAGCGCCTGACTTTTGCAATGCGGCCATAAAACTCACGCCGTTAATCGACAAACCATAAGGGCAATATGTATTGATGTAGTCACGGCCTTTTTCGTCCGACACCCGGTCTCCAACAGAAAAAACGCCGTCGCAATGACGTATGAAATCGACTTCTTTAATCTTGAGGAGGCGATTAAATTCGCGAAGATCAGAATGACACAAGGCTAAATGAGCTTCAGATTTGAAAGACTTTGCCTGGCCGTAACAGCAGAGTTGATAGAATTCTGGCGGCAGCATTCGTCCCAGATAGGCCGCGACCATGGCGGCAGGTAATCCATTCCCTTTGATAATTATGTTTCGACGAGATGTCATAATGCGCGGCAATGGGCGTCAATATAGTCTTTATGGCTCAACATTGATTGGACGGCTTGTGAGATAGTTTGGCTTACGGAGTCCAGCTGTCCGGATAAGACCGAGTCTGGCATGTGAAGGCTAAGCGGGTCCACATGGGCCGGGACAATATTCTGACCATAATAAACAGCCAACCAACTTGGGTCTTTGAACGCGCCGGTTTCATAACTGACAACGCGGCCGGTTGATTTGAACAGATCCATTTTATGTTTCAGGCTCTCGGGCAATTTCATGGATGTTAAATATCGCCAAAATGGGCTGTCATTCCGAGTGGTTGCAACATAGTGCAATAGAAGAAAGTCTCTGACGCGTTCAAACTCGATATCCATGAGGCGGTTATATTCCTCGCGGTCGACTTCGTAACTTGTTTGCGTCGGAAACATTTCGATTAAATTAGTAATGGCTTCCTGAATGAGATAAATGCCGGTCGATTCCAGTGGCTCCAAAAAGCCGCCGGACAGTCCGATTGCGACACAATTCTTGACCCAGCTTTTTTGGCGCTGACCTGTGGTGAAACGTAAGCGTTTTGGCGCGCTCAATTGCGACCCTTCCAAATCCGAGAGCATGGAGCTTTCCGCCTCGTCATCGTTGATAAACTCACTGCAATAGACGTATCCATTTCCAATCCGATGCTGAAGTGGGATCCGCCATTGCCAGCCGGAAGATTTTGCGGTGGCTTTTGTATAGGGAAGTTCCGGGCCCACCGCTTCGCAGGCCGCCGTTACAGCGCGGTCGCAGGGCAGGTGATTGGTCCAGTCTCTGTAGGGAATATCCAAGGTTTGAGAAATAAGAAGCCCGCGAAAGCCGGAACAGTCTATAAAAAAATCTCCGCTGAGTGTTTCGCCAGATTCTAAAGTGACGGCCTCTATCTCCCCGTTTTCGTTATTCTGTGTAACTTTATTTATCCGGCCTTCCACTCTGGTAACGCCGCGTTTCTCGCAAAACTCACGTAGGTAAGCGGCATAAAGTCCAGCATCAAACTGATAGGCATAGCCAAAAGTCGAAAGAACATTTTCGGAATCAGGGTGCGGCGTTTGAAATTTGGCTTTTCGGGCGGCCATAACCGGAACCGAATACTGATCTAGATGGGACGGCAAACCCATTTTATGGGCCCGGCTGATATAGTGATGAAATCCGGTTCGGTTAATTGGAAATCCGAAATCGCCAAACGGATGGATATAACTGTCTCCGATTTTTCCCCAATTCTTAAACTCAATCCCAAGTTTGTAGGTGGCCTTGGTCGCTTTCATCAGCTCGTTTTCATCAATGCCCAGTTTCTGATTGAAAAATCGGATGTGGGGAAGGGTGGCTTCACCGACGCCGACCGTTCCAATAGCTTCTGACTCAACGAGAATAATCTCAAGACCCAGTGGGGCCAGAACGGAACATAGGCCTGCTGCGCTCATCCACCCGGCTGTGCCGCCACCGACAATAACCACTTTTTTAACGGCGGGTTTGTCATCGATTTTTATTGATTCCGGGTTGGTCGGCATCATTTATCCCCATGCGCTTTCTGGCGCTTTTGATCTTAAATGTCAGAGAGACCTGAAGTCGACAAGAGCGAAATTGCCAATTTTAAGCGCTAAAATGCGTAAAAATTGGGACCATTGTGACATTTTCACAACAGTTTGACCTTTTTGTGAGTCTTTTAAAGATTTGAATTGACAACGCTGTCACTTTTGGTTCTTGATAGGGGCAATTCTAAGAGTCGGCCAACGACTCCTCACCATACTCAAGGGGATTAAAGTGAAATTAGAACCGAAAACCAATCTTGACCACTCCGCAATGATGCGCCGCATGCTTCGCGGCGGCTCTGCTGCTGTTTTGGTCGCGGCCATGATGTCAACAACCGCATTTGCACAGGATTCAGGCATTGAGGAAGAGGATGATGTCGACGAGATCGTGGCAACCGGCATTCGTCAGTCCCTTCAGAATGCTCAGGACATCAAGCGGAACGCCGATACATTTGTCGACTCCATTACGGCGTCGGACATTGGCGCTCTGCCAGATCGTTCGGTTCTGGAAGCCATTCAGCGGGTTCCGGGGGTTTCAATTTCGCGCTTCGCGGCCGGTGATGATCCGGATCACTTCTCAGTCGAAGGGTCAGGCGTCGTTATTCGTGGTCTCTCTTATGTACGCTCAGAATTTAATGGACGTGATGCCTTCACAGCCAATAACGGGCGCGCCCTAGGCTTTCAGGACGTACCGCCGGAATTGGTTGGCGGCGTGGATGTTTTCAAAAACCAGACGGCTGACATGATCGAAGGCGGCATTTCCGGTGTTGTAAACCTGAAAACACTCAAGCCCTTTGACCGTTCGGAAGATACATTCGCCGCAACGGTAGACGGCACCTACACAGATTTGGCGGAAGAGTTTTCGCCGTCAGTTTCCGGCTTGTTCACCAAACGCTGGGATACCAATGCAGGTGAGTTCGGTTTGTTGGCGTCCGGGTCTTACTCAAATCTGAAATCCCGCTCCGATGGCGTCCAGTTTGGCGGGTTGTATCCTTATAACCCAACATTTACTGGACCAGGCGATCCATCAGCGACAAATAACCTTCTGGCTCCTTCAGGTGTTAATATTCGGACGCAAGATTTTGATCGGGATCGCATCGGCACAACAATAGCCGGTCAGTGGGAATCTAATGACGGAAAGACCTTGGCCACGGCCGAATTCATCCGTTCCGAAACAACGAACGCCTGGACGGAACATGCGATCCAATCAGAAGAAGATCCGGGTGAACGTGCCGGCTTTTTCAATCGTGGTGATTTTACGGCCTCTCCTTTGGGAAGCCCAACAACAGTTTGTCAAAACCGGGATGCGTGTGGCGTCCAGGTTGCGGGCGATAGCCTGTTTCAAAGCGGAATCATTACCTCTGATGCGGCAGGTTGGTACGGACGTCCTGGTATCCGGATGACTCAATTCTCACGTGTTTCTGATACCAAATCAGTCACAAATGATTTAAGTTTCAACTTGAAATACTCACCCACAGATCGTCTCAAATTCAATTTTGATGCACAATATGTAAAAGCAACTACGGAAAATTCAGACATTTCCGGGTTTGCAGCTCAAACGGTAGATCAGGTTGTAAATCTCAATGGCGCAGGCATTAACCAGAGCGGTTATCCCGACCCGACATTGGAATATGTTTTACGTCCAGGCAGTCAGTTTAACAGTCTGACAGACCCAGCTAGTACTTATTGGCGTGCGGCCATGGATCACTTTGAAGACTCCGAAGGGGATGAGTTAGCACTACGCGGCGATGTTCAATATGATTTTGATACGGATGGATTCTTTAAAAGTATTCGTGCCGGTTATCGTTTTGCCGAGCGTGATCAATTGACAAAATGGTCTAACTACAACTGGGGCAATCTCTCAGAAGCTTGGGCGGGTGGTGAAGTTGATTTCTCTGAAGTGAGTGGAAATACTGAAAGCTTTACCTTTGATAACTTCCGCCGTGGAGATGTCTTACAGGGCAATAACGAGTTTCTGTTCATTTCGACGGATCTTCTCCGCGACTACCGCTCTTTTGTTGACTTTACACAAGGAAATTCGAATTTTCCTGGAGCTCAAAATCATTTGCGGGGGTTTGGAGGGCGTGACGCATCCGGTAATTTGATTTTTGTAGAAGGTGACGATCGCTTTACTCCAGCTGAAATTACGGATGCTATTGAAACAACACATGCTATTTACGCACGCGTTGACTTTGGTGATGACTCTGTTGCTAGCCTAGGTGGAATCTCCATTGATGGTAATTATGGCGTCCGTATTGTTGAGACAAAGCTTGAAACGACGGGGGCGGCGCAGTTCCAGCCAAACGGTGTTTGTTCACAAGCAAATAACCGATTTACCCCAGAAGCCGCGGAAGCCTGTGCTGTCTTGCAGCAGCCTTCCACGGAAGTCACCGCTGAAGTTGACCGGACGGATATTCTGCCGTCTTTCAACGTCAAATTTGGCCTGACGGATAATTTGATACTTCGATTGGCTGCAGCCCGTGGACTAAGCCGTCCGTCTGTTGGGCAATTGAGAGCCTTCCGGAACACGGCTGGCGAATTTAATGTGCAAAGCCCGCCTCCAGGGACAGATCCAGCGACTTTCAGTCCCTTGGTTTCTTTTAATCGTTATACGGTATCCGGTGGTAACCCAGGGCTGGAGCCAACGCTCTCTAATAACCTTGATGCATCACTTGAATATTATTTCAATGATGTGGGGTCCTTTACAGCAAGCGCGTTCTATAAAGACATCGAAAATATCATCATTGTCGCGGACGCCCCGGGGAGTTCCATTGGGGGGCCAGTTATTGCCGGCGCCAGTTATAATGGCCCGCAAAATGGCGGCGATGGTAAAGTCAAAGGATTCGAGCTGGCGTATCAGCAATTCTATGACTTCCTGCCGGGGATATTCAGCGGTCTAGGTCTTCAGGCCAACTATACCTATGTTGACCAATCCTCAATTCCAAACTCGGCAGCCGATATAAATCGGGCATCCGGGCAGCAGGATTTTGCGGACGCCTTTGTGCCAGATGATTTGGAAAACCTCTCTGAACATACTTTCAACATCGTAGGTCTTTATGAAAGTGACAAAGTCGAGGCGCGTATTGCCTATAACTGGCGGTCAGACTTCCTCTTGACGACGCTTGATGTTATTTCTCGCTTGCCGATTTATAACGAAAGCACAGGTCAGGTTGATGCCTCGTTCAAATATCAGTTTACGGATAATTTCCAGCTAGGTGTTCAGGGCGTGAACCTTCTGTCGGAAGTGACGGAAACAACGAGCCAGATTAATCCTGAAGGCGATCGTTTCCTTCGGTCACGTTTCGAAAATGACCGCCGCGTTTCAATCGTTGGTAGCTTTACATTCTAAGCAACTGATTTGCTAATTACATAAAAGGCCCGTGACACAGTCTCGGGCCTTTTTCATATCACAGATATCTTTCTTGACGGTAACGAGACATTACCGTTTCCTGGAAATAACTTCTTAGAGGTCCTTATGCGTCACCTGATACTTTCTTCTTCAGTTAGTCTTCTGGCTTTATCGTGCCTTTCCGGCTGCGAAACCCCGGCTATAGATACAGTCGATGTCGATGATACTTCTGCCGCCATGTCCGAAGTTATGGCTGGACAAGTTAACCCTGAAATCTGGCCTGAAGTGGAAAGCCCCGTTGGACTCGATCCTGTAATGGAAGAGCGTATTACCGATATCATGTCTAAAATGACTCTCCGTCATAAAGTCGGGCAAATTATTCAGGCCGATATAGGGTCTATTTCACCTGAAGATTTGCGTACATATCCGCTTGGTTCAATTCTCAACGGCGGCAATTCTGCTCCTAACGGGGATAACCGCTCTCCGGCATCTGATTGGGTGGAGCTGGCGGATGCGTTTTATGTCGCCTCGCAAGAGGCATACGGAGACGGCGTTCCTTTTATCCCGATGATATGGGGAACAGATGCCGTTCATGGTCATAACAATATTCCGGGAGCGACCGTTTTTCCGCACAATATCGGACTTGGCGCCACCCGTAATCCTGAGCTTTTAGGCAAAATCGGGGAAGTTACTGCACAGGAAATTCGTATCGGGGCTCAGGAATGGACCTTTGCTCCGACAATCGCTGTTGTGCGCGATGATCGGTGGGGGCGGACCTATGAAGGCTATTCCGAAAACCCGGAAGTCACCGCTTCTTATGCCGGAGAATTGATTGAAGGCATTCAGGGGCCCGTCGGCAGCCCGGATTGGCTGAAAGGCAATCATGTCATCGCAACGGCAAAACATTTTCTAGGGGATGGAGGCACTAATCAGGGTCGCGATCAGGGCGATAACACGGACAGTGAAGAGGAGCTTCGTGATATTCACAATGCAGGTTACCCTGCCGCGCTCGAAGCCGGCGTGCAATCTGTCATGATCTCCTTTTCAAGCTGGCAGGGACAAAAGCTGACGGGCCACAAAGGTTTGATTACGGATGTTCTGAAAGAGCGCATGGGATTTGACGGCTTTGTTGTCGGAGACTGGAACGCCCATGGTCAGATTGACTCTTGCACGACAGAAGACTGCCCGGCCGCCCTTCATGCCGGATTGGACATGTATATGGCCCCGGATAGCTGGAAAGGTCTTTTCGAAAACACGCTCAAGCAAGCCGAAAACGGAACGCTTGATCTGGATCGTCTGGACGATGCGGTCCGGCGTATTTTACGTGTGAAATTACGCTCTGGACTATTCGACGCCGGAAAACCAAGCACACGCGGCGTGGCAGGAAATTATTCTCTGTTGCAAGATCCGGAAAGTAAGGAGGTCGCCCGCCAGGCGGTTCGGGAGTCTCTCGTTCTGTTGAAAAATAACGGCATATTGCCTCTTTCTCCTTCTGCTAACGTCCTGATGACAGGCGACGGGGCGGATAATATCGGGAAACAATCCGGTGGCTGGACTTTGTCTTGGCAGGGGACAGGGAACGAAAACTCCGATTTTCCAGGCGGAAGTTCTATTTATGACGGTGTGAAACGTCATGTCGACGCCGCTGGCGGAACGGTGACTCTTTCCGAAGACGGAAGTTATGACGTCAAACCGGACGTTGCCATGGTCGTTTTCGGCGAAGACCCGTATGCTGAATTCAAAGGCGACATTGATAGTCTGGCCTATAAACCCGGAGATGACAGTGATCTGAACCGGCTTTTGAAATATAAGTCCGAGGGTATCCCCGTTGTCGCTGTTTTTCTGTCCGGTCGTCCGCTTTGGGTGAACCGCGAGATCAATGCCTCTGATGCTTTTGTGGCGGCGTGGCTCCCCGGCTCCGAGGGCGGCTATGCGGCAGATGTTCTTTTCAGCGACGCGAACGGAAATGTTGCATATGATTTCAAAGGAAAGCTGTCTTATTCCTGGCCGCGAACAGCCATTCAGACGCCTTTGAATTATGATGACGAAGATTACGACCCATTATTTGCATATGGGTATGGCCTTTCTTATGCGGCCCCAGCCGAGGTGGGCGTCTTGTCCGAAGAGGCAGGTATCGAACTCTCTGCCAAGAACACCACGGAGTTTTTCAAGGCCGGTAAAGCTGTTTTCCCTTGGACAATCGTTTTGGGCGATGCATCCGGTAAAACAACTGTTTCGACGACCAAAGCGGCGTCTCCTGACGGGGATATAACAATCGTTTCTGCTGATGACGGGGTTCAGGAAAATATCAGAACCTTGACCTGGTCCGGTGACGGCCAGGCGCGATTCGAAGTACGCGGAACGCCTGTTGATCTGACGCGTCAGAACACCGCAGATATGGCGCTCTATATTCGCATGAGAGCGGAAACGCCTATGGTCGGCGATCTCACTCTCTCAGCTGATTGCGGAAATGATTTTTGTGACGAAACGCAAGACCTGACACCTGTTCTGAAACAGGGAGAATGGACGGATGTGTCAGTTAAGTTGTCTTGTTTTGGGGAAGGGTCTGAAATGGAATATGTCGCCGCCCCGTTTATTATTCAAAGCGATGATGCGTTAAAAGTCTCTCTGTCTGATGTGAGACTAGTGTCGAATGAAGGGCAGGCGGTCTGTTTGAACTAGTATTTATCTAATGAGTTAAATTGAAAAGCCCGGTCTTATACCGGGCTTTTGTTTGCTTCGGTCTTAATGCTCAGAGAGACTGCATACTCAGAGAGACTGTGCGAGTTTGGCATTTTCTGTAATCGCATCCCAATTTTTTGCGGCCAGATTGTCTTTGTCTGCAACCCACGATCCGCCAACAGATACAACTGTTTTGACATCCAGATAAGGTCGTACGAGGTCTTTGCCGATGCCGCCGGTAGGCATGAATCTGAGCTGTGTCAGCGGTCCGCCTATAGCCTTGAGGGTTGCGATGCCGCCATTTGCTTCGGCGGGAAAAAACTTAACAAAATCATATCCGGATTCAATCATGGCGACGGCTTCGCCAGTCGTACTGATTCCCGGAATTGCGGGAATTCCGGCTTCCGAAATAGCTTGAATAAGGGCCGGAGTTGTGCCGGGCGTCACCACAAAGTCAACGCCTATTTCGGCGCAGGCTTCAACTTGATTTTTATGAATAACTGTTCCGACGCCTAAAAGAATTCCTAAATCTGCTTCGGCGATCGCCTTGATGCCATCATAGGCTGCGTCAGTCCGGAGCGTGAGTTCAATAGCATTTATGCCTCCCGCCTGTAGAGCTTTGGCAAGTGGAACCGCGTCTTTGGCATCGTGCAAAGTTACGACAGGGACAACTTTGATGCCGCTTAGTTTTTCAATGAGATCGGTCATGGTATCCTGATTTTGGTCTTAGGCGGTGGATTTTAATGATACAGCTACGCAGAGGTTTCTTCGCTGTCAAATAAGGATGGAATATTATTGCAAGGACTCTAACTAATCATCATATTTATGTCGTAAACGCTCAAAAACTAATGGCAATTTGTTGATTTATTGACGAATCTGTTGCAAGTTTAAATTGGAGAGAAGCTGCGTCCGGGCAGAAAAGTAGAACGCAGATATGAGGGCCATGAAAGCAACAATAACAGATGTGGCTAAAATTGCGGGCGTCTCCATGAAGACGGTTTCTCGTGTTCTGAATAATGAGCCGAATGTCGCGGCAAAGACGCGCGAAAAAGTTCTCGCTGTCGCCGCAGACCTGAGATATTCTCCGAACCTAGCCGCCAAAGGGCTGGCGAGTTCAAAATCTTATCTCGTTGCGCTCGTCTACGATAATCCAAGTCCTTATTACATTGCGAAGATTCAAGCCGGGGCGATCGATGCCTGCCGGAAATTCGGATATCACCTCGTGCCGGAACCTTTGCAATTACCAGATGTCGGCGATGAAGAAAGTCAGGCGGAAACGGTCCGCCATCTTCTACACCGCCTTCCGGTCGACGGCGTTATCTTGACCCCGCCGCTAAGTGATTCCCCCGGCGTTATAAAAGCGCTTGAGGCGATGAAAATCCCCTTCGTACTGATTGCGCCTTCCGGCCGTGAAAACGGATTTAATGCCGTGAAGATGGATGATATTCAGGCGGCTCGCGAAATGACGGAATTCCTGATTGCTCAAGGACATAAATCTATCGGATTTATCAAAGGGCATCCTGAACATAGCGCGACGGCCTTGCGATATGAGGGTTTTCGCGATGCCATGGCCAATGCCCGGCTGACCGTTCACAGCCATGAGGTCATACAAGGCGACTTTTCGTTCAGATCCGGGGTCAATGCGGCGGAAGCCTTGTTGTCTGATAAAGATTCTCATCCCTCCGCGATTTTTGCGTCCAATGATGATATGGCGGCCGGAGTGGTGTCTGTTGCCTCACGACTTGGAATTATTGTGCCGGATGAGCTCTCGGTTTGCGGGTTTGATGATACGCCTTTGGCTAAAATTCTCTTCCCGCAACTCACAACTGTGCAGCAGCCCATCTATGAAATGGGCTTTCATGCCGTAAAAACCCTTGTAGATCCGACACAAAAATCGAAGCCAGCTGAGACCCGAAACCTTGAATTTAAGCTTGTTGTGAGAGATTCCGCCCTTATTCAAAGCAGATAAGTTTTTCTTAGGGTTTGACAGCGCTGTCATTCTCGATTTATCTCTATGCTAAATTATAAGGGGAATATGTCAGTGACTGACAAGAAAAACCGCAAAGCGACACCGAAGAATAAGGGCGAGGCGAAAGCGCCGCGTTCCAGTTTCGTGCCTGTCAAACCCTTCGAAATGATAATTTTCGGAGCGACAGGGGATTTGGCTCGGCGAAAGATATTTCCGGCGCTTTATCATAGATTTGTGGACGGACAGCTTCCGGCGAACTCCCGGATTATTGGCGTATCTCGAAGCGAACACAGCCGCGAGGACTTTATTGACATAGTCCACGAGAATTACTGTGAATTCGAAAAAGAAGATACGCTCGACCAGGAAAAGTGGAATGAATTCATCGCTTTGATTGATTATGTCTCCATAGATGTTCTCAAGGATTCTGATTGGTCAAATTTGGCCAAGGCCGTTGATGAAAAGAACTCACTCATCCGCGTTTTCTATCTGGCTATGCCGCCCTCAATGTTTGCGGAGATTTGCCAGGGGTTGAAGAAAGCCGGTCTGGCTCACAAGAAATCCCGCGTTGTTCTGGAAAAACCTATCGGGACGGATTTCGACTCCGCGAATGAAATCAATGAAGGCGTCGCTAAAGTCTTTGATGAAAACCGCATATACCGGATTGACCATTATCTCGGTAAGGAAACAGTTCAAAATCTGCTTGTCCTTAGATTCGGCAATATCCTGTTGGAGCCCCTCTGGAACAGTAATGCGATTGAGCATATTGAAATTACCGTTGCAGAAGACATTGGCGTAAGTGGCCGCGGATCTTATTATGACTCGGCAGGTGCCCTTCGCGATATGGTTCAAAATCATTTGTTGCAACTGCTCTGCCTGACCACGATGGAAGCCCCGTCTTCGCTTGGCGCCGATGATGTTCGAACAGAAAAAATCAAGGTATTACGGGCGCTTGAGCGCATCACAGTCGACAATGTGAAAGAGAAAACCGTAAGAGGCCAATACACGAATGGCCGGGTCGATGGGAAGGCTGTGAATGGCTATCTAGTCGATCTCGACGTGGAAGACAGCAAAACAGAGACCTTCGTAGCCATTCATGCCGAGATTAAAAATTGGCGCTGGGCAGGTGTCCCTATTTATCTGCGGACAGGTAAGCGCATGAGCAGCCGGCGGTCCGAAATTGTTATTCAGTTCAAACCTGTCCCGCATTCCATTTTTGGAGAAGACACCAAAATCAACCCGAATAAGCTTGTCATCCGGCTTCAACCGG
This sequence comes from Litorimonas sp., assembly GCA_029936425.1. Classification (GTDB taxonomy): domain Bacteria; phylum Pseudomonadota; class Alphaproteobacteria; order Caulobacterales; family Maricaulaceae; genus Litorimonas. The sequence goes on along the minus strand of JAPYSU010000002.1, from coordinate 46,332 downwards.
ACGAGGCCGTTCGTTTGTTCATGGAAATCAAAGAACCTGGGGCAGGAGGGCTTCGTCTCAAAACGCTTCCTCTAAACTTGTCCTATGCTGACAATTTCACCGTCCGTTACCCCGATGCCTATGAACGTCTCTTGATGGATGTTGTACGTGGCAATTTAAGCTTATTTATGCGCCGCGATGAAGTCGAAGCCGCGTGGCGCTGGGTGGACAGCGTCTTGGAAGCCTGGGACGAAACAGATCAAATCACCCGCCCGTATTTTGCGGGAACAGACGGCCCGGAAGCGGCCAGTGAGATGCTGACGGATTTGGGCGATTCTTGGTCGGAGGCTTGAATATGCCCACATCAGGTCATAATTATCATATCGCAGACAGCGCGGAAAAATATGTTTGCGAGGCGGCCGAAGCCATTCGGCTATGTCTGGAAAATGCGCTTTTGGCGCGCGGGAAAGCAAGTCTCCTCGTCTCCGGCGGCTCCAGTCCCAAGCCTGTCTACGAGGCCTTGAGCCGGACTTCGCTTGATTGGAAAAATATCACGGTCAGCCTTGTAGATGAACGCTGGGTGCCCGAAGGAACAGACGGCTCAAATGCGAGTTTTATCAAAGAGACCTTGTTGCAGAATGAGGCTTCAAGCGCTTCGTTTGTTCCGCTCGTAAATGACGCGCCCAGTGCCAAAGACGCCGCTCCGAATATGGCCAAGCTTTTCGATAAAAACTTTCCGGAGGCTGTGGATGTTTGCGTTATGGGCATGGGAACGGACGGACACACCGCGTCCTGGTTTCCGGGCTCTAAAACGCTTGACCAAGCCTTGGAAATTGAAAGGGCCGAGTCCCTCGTCTGGCAGGACGCGTCAGGCCAGGGCGGGGGGAGCGGCTTTGACGACCGTATTACGGTGAGCCTGCCTATTGTCATGCGCGCCCGCAACGTGTTTTTGTTAATTCCCGGATTGGCAAAAAAAACCGTTTGGGAAAATAGCGCTGATAAAGAAATACACGAAGCCCCCGTTACAACATTGCGGGCCGCAAATGCACGTTTGCATGTTTACACTCACGAGGGAGCATAGATTATGAACCCGACGATCAAAAAAGTAACTGACCGAATTATTGAACGGTCAAAGACAACCCGCGCCGCCTATCTGGCGGATTGCGAAAAAAATATGCGGCCCGGCCCTCGGCGGAAACGCCTTAGCGAGGGAAATGTGGCTCATGCGAGTGCCGCTTGTCCGGTTTTGGAAAAGACAGAGATTTTAGGCGCAAAATGGGCCAATATCGGTATCGTCACGGCCTATAACGATATGCTTTCGGCCCATCAGCCGTTCGAAAACTTCCCCTCTATTATTAAACATGCGGCGCGCCGCGCCGGAGCCACGGCGCAGGTTGCGGGCGGAGTCCCCGCCATGTGTGACGGAGTCACACAAGGTCAAGACGGAATGGAGCTATCGCTCTTTTCACGGGACGTTATCGCCTATTCGACCGCAATTGCTCTTTCCCACGATATGTTTGACGGGGTCATACATCTCGGCGTCTGTGACAAGATCGTCCCGGGGCTGCTGATCGCGGCGCTCCGTTACGGATATCTGCCGCAAATCTTTTCCCCTGCCGGACCAATGCCGTCCGGGATTACAAATCCGGAGAAGGCCAAGGTCAGGCAGCTTTTTGCTGAGGGTAAAGTCGGACGTGAAGAATTGCTCGCCGCCGAATCCGCCTCTTATCACGCGCCAGGCACCTGCACATTTTACGGCACCGCCAATACCAATCAGATGTTAATGGAAATTATGGGGATGCAATTGCCGGGCGCGTCTTTCGTCCACCCCAATACGCCTCTGCGAGACGCGATTACCGCACAAACGACGAGGCGTCTGGTCGCCATTACGAATATGGGCGAAGAGTTTACGCCCGCTTGTAACATCATTGATGAGAAAGCGATTGTGAACGGTCTCGTCGGGCTGATGGCAACTGGCGGGTCAACCAACCTTACCATTCATTTGTCGGCGATTGCGCGCTCTGCCGGTATCATAATTAATTGGGATGATTATGCTGAAGTTTCCCATGCGGTGCCACTGATCTGTAAAATCTACCCGAACGGTATTTCTGATGTAAATCATTTCCATGCGGCGGGCGGCATGGCCTATCTGGTCAATGAACTCATCGGTGCCGGATTACTGAATACAGATGTTACAACTGTGGCCGGCGGTGATGGCCTTCATGAATATACCCGTGAACCGATTAAAAATGCTCATGCGGATCCTGATCCGGTTGTGTATCGACAAGGGCCCAAAGAAAGCCTGAACCACGAAATTGTCTCTTCAGTAGATAAACCGTTCCGCAAGGATGGCGGGCTTCGCTTGCTGGAAGGAAATATCGGGCGCGGCGTGATCAAGATTTCCGCTGTAGAGGAAGAGCATCACTTGGTCGAGGCTCCGGCAATCGTCATCACCAATCAAAACGAACTGGTCAAAATGCATAAGGCTGGAGAACTGGAACGTGATTTTGTGGCCGTCTTGCAGTTTCAGGGGCCCGCCGCCAATGGGATGCCGGAGCTTCATAAATTGTCTCCTATTTTAGGAGCGCTTCAGGATAAAGGATTAAAAGTCGCTCTGGTCACGGATGGGCGCATGTCGGGGGCCTCAGGCAAAGTGCCATCCGCTATACATATTCACCCCGAAGCCCTGCATGGCGGCTCAATTTCGAAAGTCCGGACAGGCGATATCGTACGCTTGGATGCCGGTAATGGGAAAGTCGAGGTCATTACAGAAGATAATCTGGAAGACCGAGAGCCTGCGACCATGCCAAAAGCTGAAAATCTTTCAGGTCTTGGCATGAACATGTTCGAACCAATGCGCTCGCGTGCAGATAATGCAGAGGCCGGGGCTTCAGTTTTAGGAGACCCGGAATGGGCGCAAACACTCAGGAACCCAAACGGATGAGTTCCGCCATACTTGTTGGGGATGTAGGGGGCACAAATTGCCGGTTCGCCTTTGCGGAGCTGAGCGCTCAAGGCACAATAGACCTTCATCATTCGGAGCGGTTTTCAGTCAAGGATTTCCCGGACTTCAACACGGCTGTGAAATCCTATCTGGACACTCAAACCATGAAACCGGCCCAGGCCGCTTTTGCTTTTGCCGGGCCGAAATTCGGTGACGAAATCAAGATGACCAATATTGATTGGGTAGTCTCCGAGAGCGATCTTTGCAATACATTTGGATTTGAAAATGTCGTTATCCAAAATGATTTTGTGGCCATGGCGAATGGCGCGACCGTCGTGCCGGATGACGGCTTTGAGATTCTCATGCCGGGTAAGGTCAATTATAATAAACCGGTCGCTGTTCTCGGTCCGGGGACCGGGTTGGGCATATCCTTGATTGTGCCGGGGAACCCTTTGCGCATTTTGCCGACCGAAGGAGGGCATGTCAGCTTTTCACCACAAGATGAGTTGGAGCGGGAGATATTGCTTCATCAGCTAAAGGATATGTCTTATCTCTCTGTTGAAAACCTTATTTCAGGTCCGGGACTGTTACGTCTTTACAAGGCTATATGTGATATTCGCGGGGCGGATTGTCTGTGCCGAAAGCCGGATGAAATCGTTGCATCTGCCGAAGCCAATCCGAAATCTATTGCCCGTTTGGCTGTTATTACGTTTTGCAATATTCTCGGCGGGTTTGCAGGCAATGCGGCTCTGACAATGGGAGCCTCGGGTGGAGTGGTTATTGGGGGAGGGGTCTCGCGTCATGTCTCTCCTTTTTTGAATGAATCCGAATTTAAAACGCGGTTTCGCAATCGCGGAGACGGCTCTTGGTTTGTCAAAGAGATTCCCGTAAGATTGATTAAGGCCCATTTTGTCGCTCTTTACGGCGCCGCCGCCATGGTATTGAAAAAATGAAACAACTCCTTCTGCTCGCTGCTTCAACTCTTATCTTCGTATCTTGTAGTAATGGGGAACGGATCGAGCCTACGGAGTCGTCTCCTTCGACTGAGGCGCAGACGCCCGAAATGGAGCAGACAAGCTCTGCAAATTATATCGGCTCTGTCGAAATGAACAGAACAGGTATCCTTGCGGAAGACGCTAAAATAGAAAATCTTGGCGGATCGTTCGGCTGGTCGGAAGGTCCGGTCTGGATTGCCGAGGACCAACGTCTTTTATTCACAGACGTCCCCGGTAATGTCATCTGGAGTTATAAAGACGATGAAGGTCTTACCAAATTTCTGGAACCTTCGGGTTTTGCGGGCGATACGCCTGACTGGATGGGATCGCCCGGGGCCAATGGATTGATCCGTTACGGCGAAAACGAAATTCTGCTGCCGAGCCACGGCGAACGCGGCCTTTACGCCATGGATCTCGACACAAAAGAAAAACGTCTTATTGTGGGCGAGTATGAGGGTAAGACATTTAATAGCCCCAATGACGCGGTTGTTCACAAATCCGGAGCGATATTTTTTACAGATCCTCCTTATGGCTTGGCCGAAGGAGATGAGTCTGATGCGAAAGAAATCGCTTTTAATGGGGTCTATGCTTATATGCCGGGCGGCGAGGTCAAGCTGATTGATGACAAGCTGACTCGGCCTAACGGAGTTATTTTATCGCCGGATGGGTCAACTCTGTATGTAGCAAATTCCGACCCTGAAGATACGATATGGAAAACATATCCTGTTGCAGATGACGGCACGGTTGGAGACGGGGAAATCTTTTTGGACGCCACTGCAGATATAGCCGCCGGAGAGCGCGGGAATGCCGATGGTATGGCTGTTGATACAGAAGGCCGTCTATATGCGACCGGGCCTGGTGGCGTTTTGGTGATTTCGCCTGAAGGCGAACGTTTAGGGCTAATCCGGACAGGGAAGCCCGTCGCCAATGTCACTTTTGGCGGCCCGGACGGGAATGTTCTTTACATGACATCGGCTGATATATTGGCGCGCGTGCCGACCCTCGCAAAGGGTCATGGGCTTTAATAAAGCGTCTAGCCTGAGGTAAATTGCAGCGCCGCAAGGCGGGCATAAAGTCCGTCCTGCGCGAGCAGGCTTTCATGTGTTCCCGTTTCGACAATCTTGCCTTCATCCATCACGATAATTCGGTCGGCCTTGAGAACAGTGGCCAGACGGTGGGCAATGACCAAGGTTGTCTTTGTCTTGGACATGGCTTCAAAAGCGGATTGAACGGCGCGCTCACTTTCCGCGTCCAGAGCGCTGGTGGCTTCATCCAGAAGAAGAATAGGGGCGTCGCGTAATATGGCTCTGGCAATGGCCAAACGCTGTCTCTGTCCGCCTGAGAGCGTTACAGCGGATTCGCCCAGATCGGTGTTGTAACCCTCCGGTAGTTTTTCGATAAACTCATGCGCAAAGGCGGCCTTTGCGGCGGCAATAACTTCGTCATCTGTCGCGCCTTCTCGGCCATAGCGGATATTGTCCAAAGCAGTCCCGGAAAAGAGAGGCGTGTTTTGTTGCACAATAGCAAATTGCTCACGCAGATTTTGCGGAGACATTTGGGTGATTGGCAGATCGTCCAACTTAATCTCGCCGGATTGAACATCGTAAAAGCGTAATAAGAGCTGGAAGACAGTGGATTTCCCTGCCCCGGACGGGCCGACCAGAGCGACGGTTTCTCCGGCCTGAATGTCGAATTGAACATTTTGCAATGCTCTCTCGGTCGGACGGGACGGGTACACAAAGGTGACATTCTCAAAAGCGATTGCGCCCGTTGCCGAATTGAAATCACTGGATTCGGATGGCGCCAAGATTGCGGGGTCTTCTCCTAACAACTCCATGACCCGTTCTGTTGCACCTGACGCACGGAGGAGCTCCGTCCATGTTCCTGTGAGAAAACCGACATTGGAGACCGCCGTGATAGCCAAGAATATGAATTGGGCAATTGAGCCGCCAGTCATGTCAGAGCCGGGCTGGCTGACAAGCTTGGCACCGTACCAGAGAACGCCTACCATGCCTGTCAGGCCAACCCCAAATATAACGAGTGTCATAATTGATCGAACAAATATCCGTTTTCTATTTGCGCTGAAGGTGTCTTCGACTGCGACATCAAAAGACTTCCGCTCATAAGCCTCTCTCGTAAAGGCCTGCACGGTCGCAATCGCGCCGATGGCTTCTCCGGCCCGGGCAGAGGCGTGGGCCAGATTGTTTTGGCTAGTCATGGAGAGCTTTCGGATAGACCTGCCGATAAATATAGCAGGAACAAGTATTATGGGGCCAATAAGGAGAACCAGCAAGGTTAGCTCCCAACTGACAAAGAACATCCACAAAATGGCCCCAATGGTCACCGCAGCCGAGCGGAGAGCAAATGACACCGAAGACCCAATAACGGTTTCGATCAGCGTGGTGTCAGTCGTCAGACGGGACAGAACTTCCCCTGTTCGCAAGGTTTCAAAGAAGGTGAGATCGAGGCGCGTAAGTTTGCCGAAGACCGCTTTGCGGATGTCAGCAATAACGCGCTGGCCCAACATGCTAATGAAATAAAATCGTGCTGAACTGAAAATGGCTAAGGTGATTGCGATAACAATAGCGAACCCGAAATAGGGTGTCAGACTTTCAACATTACCACCCAAGGCGTAGGTGCTACAATATGCCAAGGGCTCCGTATCACCAATAAACCCGCAATCAATTATCACTTTGGCTGCCAACGGCAAGGCGAGGTTTAGTCCGGCTGCAATCAATAGGGCGATAAGGAAAAGGGCAAGGGTGAGGGGATAGCGGGCAATGAACGGCCAGAGCTGCCGCAGCGGCTTTATGCTCTTGGCTTTTCCCCGCTTTGTCTTGTCGTCTTCGATTTGCGCCGAAAAAGCGGCCCCGCTACTGCGGGATATGTCGATATCCTGTTCGTCTGACACCTTTGCCTGACCTTTCTAAAATTTCAGAGCGCTTTAACGCGAAGAAAGAGCGCGGGCGAGGGTTAAATCAGCGCAGTTTGCAGCTTTCCTCGCAAAACGAATGAGAAAAGTCACTTGAAAGCCCGGCGCATAAATCTATGACCACGCAAGCATGTCGACTCCTCTCAATATCCTTCAATCCGCTTTCGGATTTGATGATTTCCGTCCCGGTCAGGAGGAAATTATACAGGGTATTTTGAAAGGCGAATCTGTTCTCGCGGTCATGCCGACCGGGGCCGGGAAGTCGCTCTGTTATCAGGTGCCGTCGCAGATATTGCCCCGCCCGACAATAGTCGTCTCGCCGCTTGTTGCGTTGATGGACAATCAGGTGGCCGGTCTTCGCGCCAATGGTATTGCTGCGTCCTGTTTACATTCAGGCCAAAGCAGAGAGGTCAATATTTCCCAGTGGCGGGACGTAACTAATGGACGGAGCAAAATCCTGTATGTCTCTCCGGAAAGGCTGATGACAGGGCGAATGTTATCGGCGATGAAAGCGCTAAATCCGTCATTATTTGTCGTGGATGAAGCGCATTGTGTCTCCAAATGGGGGCCAGCTTTTCGTCCGGAATATGCGGATCTGACCCGGCTGCATACCTTGTTTCCCGAGAGCCATTTTGCCGCGTTCACGGCGACGGCGGATGACGCAACGCGCGAAGACATTGCGCAGCAACTTTTCAGCCGCCGCGGAAAAGTAATTGTCCATGGATTTGACCGACCTAACCTGTCTCTGACGGTCTTGCCCGTTGATAACAGGCCGCGGCAATTGGCAAACCTTTTGATCAATCAGAAAGGCAATTCCGGAATCGTCTATTGCCTTTCTCGAAAGAATACAGAGTCTTATGCCAATACCTTAAACGATGCGGGTTATACCGCCCTGTCTTATCACGCCGGTATGTCGGCTGAAGAACGCTATGAAAATCTTGACCGCTTTATCTCAGAACGGGGCATTATTATGGTCGCGACGATTGCTTTTGGGATGGGGATAGACAAGCCGGATATTCGCTTCGTCTACCACGTCAATTTGCCGTCCTCGATGGAAGCCTATTATCAGGAAATCGGACGGGCCGGCCGCGATGGCCTCCCGGCAGAGACGGCGCTTTTATTCGGCCTGGATGATATTCGTATGCGGCGTCAGTTCATTACTAATGACGGGAGTGAACGTGACCATCAAATGCGGGAATTTAAACGTCTGGACGCCCTTATAGGATATTGCGAAACCTCTGGATGCCGCCGCCAAGCTCTGCTGAATTATTTCGGAGAAACAACGGCGCCTTGCGGGAATTGTGATAATTGTCTCAATCCGCCGGAGCAGGTTGAAGCCACGGCGGCGGCGAAAGCCGTCTTTTCAGCTATCGCTGAAACGGGGCAGCGTTTCGGTACAACCCATATCGTCGCGGTCGCCCGGGGCGAAGACACTGACCGGATCAAACAGTTCACGCATGATAATCTGCCGTCTTTCGGATCTGCCGAGACGAGCGGCAAAGCCTTCTTGCAGGCGCTCATCCGGCAGGCCGTAGCTCGCGGACTTCTGGGGATGGATATTTCCCGCTACGGGGCGCTGACCTTATCGCCTGAAGCCGAAGCCATGATGGACGGGCAGGGGGAGTTTTATATGAGACCGCCCATAAAATCGTCACGAAAGGCAGAACGAAAGGCGCAAGCTGTGAAGCAAACGGATTTGTCGGATCAGGATCAGTCGCTGCTTATTAAGTTGAAAGCGCTTAGGTCGGAACTGGCGCGAGAGCTTGGCAAACCGGCTTTTGTCGTATTTTCAGATGCGACCTTGATGGATATGGTCGCAAAACGCCCGACCCACCGGCAGGAAATGCTGAATGTATCGGGCGTTGGGGAAACGAAATTCGCCAGATTTGGCGAAGCGTTTCTGAATATTATTCATCAATCCTAGTTTGAATCGACATCAAGACCATTGTCATCGACTTCAATAGAGAGATCCGGTTCGTCCGCAGACTGCCCCGTGAAATACATATAGCCCAAACCAAGCACGGCAATGACAAGCGCTCCGACGATGAAATAAATCCCTTTTCCGGATCCGTTATTATCAGACATTGTGTGTCCCCTTATTTTTATTACACCCCCTATTGGGTGTGATAGATACGCTATCTATAGCATTCAGTTCCTTTGCATCCACCCCAATTTATCGATTCTGGCTTTCTCCTAAAAGATAGCGCGGACCGGCCCCCGTTTCCGCAGCAATATCATCTGTATTATATAAAGCGCAGTGATCGAGAGAAAGACACCCGCACCCCATACAGCCGGTCAGCTTCTCTTGTAATTTGTTTAGGGCGGCGATGCGCTCTTGGATATCGGTCTGAAAACTTCGACTGATTTTTTCCCAGTCTTTTAGGGTCGGTGTGCGGCCATTCGGCAAAAGGTCAAGTTGGGCTTTTATCTGTTTTAGAGAAAAGCCCAGCTTCTGAGCAATGATAATGAAAGAAATCCGCCGAATATCGGCCGCCTCGAACACTCTCTGACCCCCTTGATTGCGATCGGCCGTGATCAATCCTGCTTCTTCGTAAAAGCGTAAGGCCGAAACAGCGACCCCTGTCCGGGCGGCGACACGGCCAATTAAAATGCCCTTTTTAAGTTTTTTCATTTTATCTCTTGACCTCAAGTTAAGTTGAGGTCGTAGCCTGCAAATAGTTCAAACGCAAGGAAAGGGCATCATCATGCAAATAGCGACACTCGAACACGTCAATATCACGGTCAAAAATCCCAAGAAAACGGCGGCCCTTCTCCACAAGCTGTTTGGTTGGTTTGTGCGGTGGGAGGGACCGAGCCTCGGGGAGGGCTACACCGTCCATATTGGCGACGCGGATAGATATCTGGCTCTATATAATCCAGGCAAGAGCGAAAGCTCCGCGCTCAAACAGTTTCAAACTCGTGGTGGCCTTAATCATATTGGGTTGGTGGTGGAGGATCTGGACGCCGCCGAAAAACGTGTCGTGGCGGCCGGACTAAATCCAACAAGTCACGGTGACTACGAACCGGGTCGGCGTTTCTATTTTTCGGATGAAGACGGCGTGGAATATGAAGTCGTTAGCTATCTAAGCCAGAAAGAAGCCTTTAAGCGTCAATTAAGCCGGGAACGTGGCCGGATGGCCCGGTTTGGCGCATTGGCCAAGTAAAGGCGGCGTAAACATAAATAAAAAAGGCGCCCGGAGGCGCCTTTTTGTCTCAAAACAGACCGTCTTAGCGAAGCCGCTTGCGAGAAGTCGGGTTTGGCCCAATGGCTTTCGTGTTACTCGACGCGCCGCGGCGGCGGCTTGGCTGATAGGCGACCCGGGAATGGGCAACACAATAAGGTTCATCCTCTTCAGTCTTGCGTCCACAAAAGCGGAATTCGGACTTGGACGGATCCCCAATCGGCCATTTGCACATATGATCCGTAATGGTCAGAATTGTCGCAAATTCTCCATTGGACATTTTCTTGGCTTCCAAGGGGGGCGGCGCGGGCACGGCGGCCTCGGCGACGATTTGTTCCGGCGTCCGGGGTGCGGACGGCGCGCGGGGCGCACGTGGCTTCGGCGCCGGAGTTGTGCCAGCGGATGATTTCTTTGCTGTCTTGCGCTTAGGGCGGGAAGGTTTGGCGCGGCCAGACAGGCCAAGGCGGTGAACCTTGCCGATAACGGCATTACGTGTCACTTCGCCAAGCTCTTTGGCGATCTGGCTGGCCGATAAGCCTTCGGCCCATAATTTTGTCAAAGTCGCGACGCGATCCTCAGTCCAAGCCATAATTCAGGTCCCTTTTAGCCTATGTGCCAGCCGAAACGCTGCTGGCACTACATATAGTGTTCACTCATGAGGTTTTATCCCTCATCCTCAATATATCGTATCTACTGAGAGCTAGACCACAAGATGGAGGAGTGAGTTCTCCACAAGATTCAATATATAGTATTGCGATAAGCTGTGGATGGATTTTGGAGGGGGGTGTGGGCTCGATTAAATCCCTAAAACGGACTTAATCGCCCCGAATGGGCTTCAAACAGAAAAGGTGAAGCAAGCTAAGAATTAGTTTTTGTACATATAGTATTTGCTCTTATTCAATAAAGGCGGGCAAGATTCTTTCGGCTGTTATCTGCAAACTTTTTGGATGTCGTAGGGATGATGTGGTGACGACGATAAGATCAAGTTCATCAATCAGAATGATGAATTGTCCACCTCCGCCTTGTGCATTCGAGCTGTAGTAAGTCTTGCCGCCCACATTTAAGTCAGCCCCCCACCAGAAATATCCATAACCCTCATTGGCAACATCCTTGCCGCCGCCATAGATATCATCGTCCCCGGTATAGACATGCCTGCTGTTTGCTTTGATGATATAGGCTTCCGGGATCAGCTGCTCACCATTCCATTTGCCTTTGTTCATGGCCAAGAGGCCAAACTTCGCCATAGTCCGTGATGTAAAACTCGATTTCCAACCTGCTGCAGGAAGGCCGCCCAGCCCAGTCCGCCATTCATAAGTCGAGACACCAATTTTACTGAGAAGTTCATTTTTGAGAAACTCTTCAGCGCCGCCGGGAACGACAGTATCGATGACTTGCATCACCAGGGGTGTTGCGTAGTTTCCATAGGCAAAAGCACTCTGCGATTCTTCGGTAATGGGTGCGCTTTGTTCGAAAATGGCCTGAACCAATTTCTGACCTTCTACCTGGTCAGGATTAGTATTTAATTCTTCGCTCTGTTCGTCGCTGATGCGAATTCCCGTGCGCATGGTCAAGGCCTGGTGGAGGGTAACCCTTTCTGCACCTTCAACAAATTTGGTTGAATCCAGTTCATTGAAAAAGCTTATGACAGGCCGATCCAGATCTTCCATGGTCAGATAGCCCAGCTGGATTGCGCGGCCAAGCGCCAAGCCGGTATAGGTTTTTGTCGCCGAAGCCTGCGGATGGGTCACGTTGACCCGTCCCCGCAAATAATAAGATTCAAATAAAAGTTTGTCCTTATGGATAATCAGCAGACTGTGTAAATTGCCGTGCTCGCCGTCGGATATCTCCTGCGCCAGTTTGACAACCATCTCCTTGTCGCCGCCATCGACACCCAATTGGCCGACTGCAATGTCATCGTTTCTGTTCGCTGGCGATGTATCGATGAAACCTTCTTCGAGTAGCGGCATATCTCTGATATCGATAAGATTGTCATCAGCATTCGTCTCGTCGATCGGCCATGATGTCGAGACATAATCCAGATCGGGATTTTCCCAGTACCCGTGCACGGCCTGGTCAGATGTAGCTTCCGAGGTGACTTGGTTGTCTTGGTCAATCTGCGCCGCGTCTGCTCCGCTAACGCAACTCAACAATGTGATGGCCAAAAGGGTCCTGAAATTCAAACTGATAGTCATTTTAATTCTCCAATTACAAAAGACCCTGCGTGGTCAAGACTATGAATACTGGCTCTTGTTGAAGGAGCCTTGGAAGGAAGCCCATCACTCAACTTCTGAGCTGGTGGCAAAATAGAGTTGCAGCACTTTGGCCATTGATATTGCGCCATTGCTTGTATGATTGGCGCTATGGTGGACCTCATGGTGCAACTCCACTTCTTCGAGGAGGTGTTCCCTTAGCAATGCGGTTAAACGATAATAGTCTGGCAGCAGCGCTGCGTCAGACAGTGGACCGGGCGCCCCATCCCCACCCATGCTGAGATAAATAAGGTCTGGAAGCTCCTGATCCTGCGTTAAGGTCTGTTCCAGCGCATCATAGGTCTTCCTGCCCCATTGCCCTGAGTCTCCAAAGGAAGGGCTCGTTATGAAATATGCATCAAACAGGCCCGGTGATTGGCTTAACATATAGGACAAATATTGCCCGCCCCATGAATGTCCGGAGACGACATTATTGCTGTTCGTATTAAACTGATTGTCTGCAAAGGGAATGAGGTCTTTTTCAATATAGGCTAATAGCTTATCGCCATTGCCAGCGATGGGCTGGCCATCCACTTCCCTCTCATAATAATGCGGAAGCAAATCCATGCCTCCGACATCTATAAGGCCGATCACGATCAGCTCAGGTATTAAATCACCCCAGTAGTAGTAATTCGCTATCTCCGCCGTCAATTTAACTTTTCGAGGCACATCCAGCATGTAGAGAACAGGGTAACCCTCTTCCCGATCCGGGTCATAATTTGCGGGCAAATGGACGACGACTTGTCTCGTTTCCTGCAGGCTTTCAGATTGAATGCTGAACTCTTCTTGCGCATTTGCCAGAGGAGCGGATGCAACTAAAGCCAGGCAAAAGAGCATCGTTTTCAAGATAGATATACTCGGTTTAGGCATAGTACGTAATCTCCTTTTACTGATTATATTTGGTCACTAAATATTGGTTTTACGATCAGATGTAACTTCCGGCGTGACTTGGTTGTCTTGGTCAATCTGCGCCGCGTCTGCGCAGCTAACGCAACTCAACAATGTGATGGCCAAAAGGGCTTTGAAATTCAAACTGACAGTCATTTTAATTCTCCAATTACAAAAGACCCTGCGTAGTAATGACTATGAATACTGGCTCTTGTTGAAGGAGTCTTGGAAGGAAGCGAGTCACTCAACTTCTGGACTAGCGGGAAAATAAAGTTGCATTGCCTTGGCAATGGAAAGTGCTGCGCTACTCGTATGACTGATACTATTATTCGTTAAGCCAGCGCTATCATGGACCTCATGGTACAACTTCACGCCCTCTGGGAGGTGCTGCGTTAGCAATGCCGTTAAATGATGGTAGGATGACAACATGACCGGCTCTTCGTCTCCTCCAACACTGAGATAAACAAAATCAGGAAACGCCTGATCCTGTTTCAGAGCCTTTTCCAGTGTATCAAGTGTTTTTGTCCTCCACTCCCCCTCACGTCCAAATGCTGGGCTCGTTATGAAGTAAGCATCAAACAGACCCGGTGATTGACTCAGCGCATAAGTTGTAAATTGTCCGCCCCATGAATGTCCAACAAAGACATTATCGCCATTGGTGTTAAACTGATCTTTTGCGAAAGGAATGAGTTCGTTCTCTATATAGGCTAACAGCTTACCACCGTTACCATAAACCTGCTCACCATTAATCTCTGTATCATAATAATGCGGAAGAAAATCCAGCCCTCGGCTGACATTTTTGAGACCGATCACGATCAGTTCAGGCATTGAATAACCCCAATTGTAATAGCCGGCTATTTCCGCTGTCAGCTTATCTGTTGAACCAGCATCTAGCATATAGATTACTGGATAGCCCTCTTCGTGGTTTGGATCGTAATTCTTTGGTAAATGGACAATAATTTCCCTGGTGTCCTGCAGGCTTTCAGATGGGATGCTGAACTCTTCTTGCGCATTTGCCAGAGGAGCGGATGCAACTAAAGCCAGGCAAAAGAGCATCGTTTTCAAGATAGATATACTCGGTTTAGGCATAATACGTAATCTCCTTTTACTGATTGTATTTGGTTACGAAGCATTGGTTTTACCGGTCGGGATGCTTCCTCGGTCAGAGCGATAGAACGGCTGTCATATGATTTACTTTTTAGGCCTGAGGTTCTCAATGACCTGAGCGTCCACCCAGAATATATCGACGTCTTCGTATTCATCCGAGCCCATGTTTCTGCTGAAGAACAGGTATTTTCCGTCGGGCGTAACACTCGCAGACGCCTCCCACGCGTCAGTATTTATCTCATTACCCAGATTGATTGCCTCGCCCCATGAACCATCGATCTGGCGAAAACTGATATAGATATCTGAATCACCATATCCGTCGTCTCTCTTGGCGTCCCATAACAAGTAGGATTCGTCAGGCGCTATGAAAGGATGGGCTAAATATGTCCCGGTATTGATTGCTTCGCTCAAGGGTTTTGGGTCTTCATATTTTCCATCGACCAATCGCGAATACCGGATGGGAAAATCATTTTGATCCCGATTGAAAGTATCGAAATAATAAGTTCCATTGGCGGAAGCCGTAAGGCGCATGATTGGTAAATCTTTGAAGGGAGCCTCAAGTTCCTTCACGTCTGACCATCCTGTCTCAGCCTGCTCTATGTAACGTCGACCCAAATGTATGGTCTCACCATCAGGGGAGATGAAGGGTTGCCCGCGCCGACGTGAAACGACGGACTCTCGCCATTCGCCATCTTCATACCGAAAAACCACGAACGAGGAATTTTCATACTTGCCGCCGTTTCTGAGGAGATAGAATTCTCGCAAGTCGGGTGTGAAAGTACCACCATATTCCCAGTGTTCTGTCGACACTATGCCTGGGGCAAATCGCTCAGGTGTTGAACCGGGTGGCGTTTGACCAAGATAAGGACTCTCAAGAGCAGGAATGTCATCCACAGTATGGCTGCTAACGGTTTTATTCGCCGCACAACTCACAACAAAAAAAGAAGACAACAGAGTTATAGATGCTGAAAAGCGTTTCATAAATTATTCCTTTAGTGCGCAAAAATGTTTAATCACGCATTTTGGCGAAGCCAGTATTCCGGTTTATTGGAGATAGTTTTTCAATTTATCGTTCAATTCATCAGAGGTTGTCGCTGACATTTTGAAATGCAGTTTTACCGCTACATTTTTTGTTTCAAGTTTTTGTGGTTCGGTCATCCATTGGGCAATGGCGGCTTTGGCGTCTGCTTCAAAACAGGGATGGCTGGAATCAAGAACGCGCGAATTGTAAATAGTTCCATTCCTGCGAACATCATGGCTTAGTACAACTGTACCTAACTTGACTGTATATTGGGAAACAAGCTGACCATTGAGTGTCAGATTTTCCTCTTCAAATTTGATGCCACGCGCTTTGAGATCGCTCATCAGGCCGGGACAACTGGCCGCCAGTTGCAATTGGGTCTGTTTGACATATTCGACTGGACTGGATGCCATATCTATTACGCTGGCTCCGGCCGCGGCCATGGCGCTCGTAAGCCCAAGCGTGCCTGCCCCAACTGACGTGAAGAACAAGGCCGCGCCCCAACGCCGTTTTCGGGGGTTGGGCGCCTCCTCCATAATCCCTATGAGTCTCATTTTTGCGTCTCTATGCGGTCTCGAATTAAACTGCGCTGTTGGACAGGGCAGCGCGTCATTGCGGCGAGTGGTTGGGCGCTGGATATTTAGTAAAAGTGCGGCATAATCTTTACGCTCTCTTGCTGTGAGTTTTTTTATTGCCGCGCGGTCTGCACGCAACTCAATTGACAAACGCCACTGCCGCACCAGAAAGGATATCCCGGGGTTTCGCAACATTAAGTCCTGTAGAAGCAGGAGCAACAAAGTAAACTCGGCGTCATAATGACGTAAATGCGCGCGCTCATGTCGTATCAAAGCCGCTTGAGCTTCTAACCCCTTTGGCATGACAACCCCTCTACGCGGCCAAGATAAGGTCAAAGGTGGAATTGCCGACGAGGTTGAAAAAATATCAGGCTCAGCTGTCTCTGCCAAAGGCAAGCTTTGCAAGCGCAACCAGTTCCAAAGCGTGCGCCCCATAAGCAAAAGACAAAGGCCAATATACAGGACGGAAAAATTCAGGGGCTTGGCACTATCGGCTGAAACATCACTGACTTGTGCCGAAAATATCTCGAACACTTCTGTCGCTGGCATGCTGATAATTTTGCCAAAGGGAACGAAGAAGAGCGCGCCCGGCAAAAAACAAAATATTATCAAGAGGAACCAGATATTCGGCGCTGGAAAATTCGTCCCCACCCGGGCCTTGCCATCATGCTGTAAAATCCAGGCACCGCTCGCAATGACCAGGCTCCAGAGATGGACGATGATCAACGCCTTAATCATCGTCACCACTTTCATTGAGAAGGCGGTCCAGCTCCATCCACTCTTCTTCGGACAATAATTTGCTGTCGTGAAAGGCGGCCGTAGGAAGCGGGCCCTTCATTTCAAAAAATGTGTCGAAAAACTCTCGCATGACGCCTGATAATGTCCGGGCTTTGCTTTCAACGGGCGCATAGACACGGACGCCATGCTTTGTATTGAGCTTGAGGAGGTTTTTATCCGCCATTCGGCCTAATGTAGTTCGAGTTGTTGAAAACGACCAATCTAGTAGTGGCCCGACTTTATCTTGGATTTCCCGCGCGGATAAAGGTGCTTTAGCCCATAGAATTTTCAATATGGCGAGTTCAGATTTACTAAGTTGTGACATTTGTAGACGTATATGTTACAACTGTAACATACGTCAAGTCTTTCATTGATCAAGTTTTTGTGTTGAGAGTGAAATCAAATTTTCCTTATTTGATTTGTCCTTTAACTAGTCAAATTAGATAATAATCCGCGTTTACGATTATACATAACTAACGCTCACAACTTCTTAGACCTGACTCTGAGAACGACATATCTAACTTCTATATTTCACCCTTTACAGAACCCGGTCTCAGCCAGACCGCAGAATTGAAAACCTTCTGTCTTCACTGTCGGTTTTTTCTTGAATGCACTCTCAACTCAAATCCCTGATTGCCCTTGCTTTCATTCCCGCCTAGACCCGCACTATGTCTGATATGTCTTCTCTTCATTCTGCTTCTGCCCCGTCGGCGCGGAAATTTGGTTTCATCAATTGGATGGGGCTTTGGACCCTTTATAAAAAAGAGTGTCTCCGGTTTTTGCGGATTGCGCCGCAGACTTTGCTGGCGCCGATTATTTCCAACCTACTTTACATGACGGTGTTTGTTCTTGCCTTTGCCGCCCTTCGCGATGACCCGGACGCTTTTATCGCTTTTCTGGCGCCAGGGCTGATTATGTTGGGCGTGCTCAATAATGCGTCGGCAAACAGCTCCTCCTCTGTGATGCAGGGCAAGATTATGGGGAATTTGACAGATTTACTTGTCACGCCTCTTTCCTTTTACGAACTGGCGATTGGCTGGATTACCGGCGCGGCAACACGCGGAATTTTGGTAGCGATCTCGACCGGGATAGCTCTGGCCTTTTTCGCGCCGCTCATGCCGATTCATTTCTGGGCCGTGATATTCTTTAGCGTCTCAGCCGCCTTGATGATGTCCATGGTCGGCGTCTTATCGGGCATGTGGGCCGAGAAGTTTGACCAGCTCGCCGTCGTGAACCAATTCATTATCCTGCCGCTATCCTTTCTCTCAGGTACATTTTATCGAATTGATGTCCTGCCGGACGTTTTTCAGAAACTGATTATGTTCAATCCGCTATTTTACGTGATTGACGGGTTTCGCTTCGGATTTTTAGGTGAGGCTGATAGCAATATTGCAATCGGTGTTGCCTTTATTTCCGCAATCAATATCGTGCTGTTCATTACCGTTTTGCTGGTGCTTCGCGCAGGCTGGCGGATCAAGTCATAATTTAAGAGCATAAAATGGCCAAAGGTGACCACCTCTACAATACATACGCCCCACCCCCGCAGGAATTTGTCCGCGGAGAGGGCGCTTATCTTTACACAGCCGACGACAAGAAATATCTGGATTTCATTGCCGGGATTTCCGTCAATTGTCTCGGGCACAATCATCCCGCCCCAAAAGCCGCTCTGAAAGACCAAGCCGACAAGGTCTGGCATCTTTCCGGCATGTTCCAGTTAACGAACGCCAAAGAGCTCGCCGCGAGATATTGCGCGGCGCTTCCTTTCGCAGACAAAGTCTTTTTTACGAATTCCGGCGCGGAAGCTCTGGAATGCGCGATGAAAACGGCGCGCAAATATCATTTCGACCGCGGCGACGAAGAGCGCTATGATATCCTTACCTTTTCCGGCGCGTTTCACGGACGGACCTTCGCGACAATCAATGCGGGCGGCAATCCGAAATATCTTAAAGGTTTTGGCCCGTCTCTACCGGGCTTCATTCATTTGCCGTTCGGAGATCATGAAGCATTTAAAGCCGCAATTTCTGAGACGACCGCTGCGATATTAGTGGAGCCTGTACAAGGAGAGGGCGGATTACGTCCGCTTCCTGAGGTCTGTTTGCGCGGACTGAGAGAGTTATGCGACGAACACGGCATTCTGCTCATCTATGATGAAGTACAATGCGGCGCGGGCCGCACGGGCAAGCTTTTTGCGCATCAATGGGCCGAAGGCGCAGAACCCGACATTATGGCCGTGGCCAAAGGCGTGGGCGGAGGTTTCCCGCTTGGCGCCTGTATCGCGCGCGAAGACGTTGCGGCCGGCATGGTCCCGGGTACGCACGGCTCGACCTATGGCGGCAACCCACTGGCAACCGCTGTCGGTATTGCGGTGTGGGACGAGATTTCCAAGCCGGAATTTCTGGATCAGGTCGTTCGTGTGTCTAACTTCCTCAAACAGCAATTTGAGGGACTGAAGGATGAGTTCCCAGATGTCGTAGAGGAACTGCGCGGCAAAGGCCTTCTTTGCGGCATGAAACTCAAAAAGCCCGCCAAAGAGGTTCGCGGCTTATTGCTTGAAAAAGGCATGCTTGGCGGATCTGCCGGGGATAATGTTTTGCGTCTGGCGCCGCCACTCATCATTACCGAAGATCATGTGCGTGAAGCCATCGCCATCATGCGCGAAGCGTTTGAAGACGCCCGCGAGATGGACGACTTTGTGGCCGCGTAACTCTTAAATAGACTGTTTCATAACTTTTGAGCCGCCCGGGAAAGGGGCGGCTCTTTTTTGATTTGAGAATGTTGAGATTTTACTCTTCGTTTTCTGTCATCCCCAAATGATATTCGCTTAAGGCTTCAATAGAAGCGCTCTCCACGAACTGTTCCAACAGATCAGACGCACAGTCCTTTTTTGAAATCTCTTCGCCGTCATCATTGACGTTACGGCCAATTCGGCACGCGCGTTTCGCCTTTTTCCGGAGCTTCTCATAAGTGCTCTCAATGCCGTCCACCGTCTGTACGGCGGCACGCTCGAAGCGGACCTTATACTCTGTTGTTGTGACATCCAGACCAAAGGCTGTCACTGGAGCGAACATCATCCATCCGACGGTAACCGGAAGGACGAGGCCTGACTTGACAGAACGGGGTTTGAAGCTCAGAAGTTTTTGCAGTCTATACAGCATTGTCGGTTCCTTTCGTCTAATGCTCTGGGCTTATGATGGCGGGGTCGCCGCCCCGCCATTTTCAAGCCATATGTTGCGCGAGAGGTAACAGCACCTTCCGCTCCTCCTCTTTATCGATGGCTCCGATTTTGTTCAGCGTAAAAGCGCATTTGCGAAGCCGGAAAGATTACTTGGTCAAATAATCAAAGCCTATTTGCCGATATGTCCAATTTTTGCACAAGAGCTCGTAATTAGAGGCTCGAAAAAACAGTTTTTGAGATTGTTGAAACCGGTTTTCATCGGGATTTGAATTTTTTGTGACCAACGATATTGTTTTGCGGAAACTCCCTTTCAGATATGCAAAGCCTCTCTGTTTAAAAGCAGAGCTCGAGAATTTTCCGTTGGTTCAAAGAGAAAAACGCTTAAATCTTAGGCAAAAGATTTGTTTTCTTTGAATGAAAACCTCGTTAGAAGCATGTTTTAACCAGCAGACATTATAATGCCGAAACATTTTCTCACTCTTTCCGATTTGGACTCCAAGGACTTACGCGCCATTCTAGATGACGCGCATGCGATGAAAAAGGCCCGCAAGGGCCTGCCAAAGGGCAAAGCAGACCCGAAAGCAAGCCTGTCGGGCCATACCCTGGCTCTGATATTCGAAAAATCTTCGACACGGACGCGCTTTTCCTTTGACATGGCCATGCGCCAACTGGGCGGCAGTTCTATCACTGTCAGCAGCGGAGATATGCAATTGGGACGAGGCGAGAGCGTCGCGGATACGGCGCGCGTCATGTCTCGCTTTGTCGATGGCGTCATGCTTCGCGCAAATAGCCACGAAACGATGCGCGAACTGGCCAAATATTCCGACGTTCCCATCATAAACGGCCTGACAGATTACAATCACCCCTGTCAGATCATGGCAGACCTCATGACGTTGGAGGAGCGTTCTGACAAACCGCTTTCTGAAATGACTCTTGCCTGGATCGGAGACGGAAATAACGTGCTCGTCAGTTTTGTGAATGCGGCGGCGCAGCTTGGCTATCATTTGAGAATATCCAGCCCGCCCGGCTACCGCGTCGATGATGCCACCTTGAATGCCGCGCGCGTACAAGGCGCGAAAATAGAAATCGGTCTGTCCCGCGAAGAAGCGGCGAAAGACGCTGACGCGCTGATTACAGATTGCTGGGTTTCCATGGGAGATACGGATAAAGAAGAGCGTCTGGCGGCCTTCCCGCCTTTCCAAATTGACGGAGCTCTCCTCGCAACAGCTGCACCTGACGCAATTTTCCTTCACTGTCTGCCCGCTTATCGCGGACAGGAGGTGACAGAAGATGTGATAGACGGTCCGCAAAGCGCCGTCTGGGATGAAGCCGAAAACCGTCTTCACGCGCAAAAAGCAATTATCAAATGGTGTTTCGGCGTTTAATGCCAGTTTGATTCATCTGCGGGCCGATTCCTGACCCAATAGATCGGGATCTAACCTTTCGGGAAGTTCAGATTTTGTCACAATTCTGGTTTTTTATGACTCTCCTGTCATGAAAATGAACGGTTTGCCTTGCTCTTGCCACAGTGTCCGACACAGTCTGGCCATCTCTCTTACAAAGCGTTCAAAACAGTATTTTTCACTGGAACGTTCTTGGGGAATTAGGAATAGAACACGCAATCGAGACGCTACTGTCCCGATAAAAAATGGAGATTGAAAATGAAAAAGTTTGCAGCACTTACAACTATCGCCGCTCTTGCTATGGCTCCGGTCGCTTTTGCAGGTGACAAATCATTCGCCGACATCGACACAGATGCCGACGGCTTCTTGAGCCTCTCAGAAATTCAGGTTGTTAAACCTGAAGTCACAGCAGACGACGTTGCCGCTTACGACACAGATGGCGACACAATGCTTTCCGAAGCTGAATTCGAAGCTTGGAAGATGGCGAAAAAAGAAGACAAGGACATGGAAACAGAGACTGACAGCGACTACTAAGTCAAATTCTGTCGGACAAACTGTCCTCCTGCCAAGTTCATTTCCTGTGACTTGGCAAAAAAGAGCCCCGGCCGAAAGGTCGGGGCTTTTTTGTGGCCTGTCATCAGTCGACGTGGTTGTTTTTGGATCGCCGCTTCAAAGCGCCAACCTCATATATCGGCTCTGTCCCGCGAGTGGGTTTTCATAATATTGGGGAATGTCTTCAAACCCCAATTTTTCATAAATCGCATTTGCGTGGGTCAGCCCCGGATCCGTGTCGAGATAGAGGTAAGTATAGCCGAGTCGGCGCGCTTCGTTGATAACGGCTTGGCTTAGTTTTTCACCAAGACTAAGCCCACGTCCGGCCGGGGCAACATATAAGCGTTTAAGCTCAATCACATCAGGTCTGAGCAGTTTAAGTCCTACCGCGCCAAGAGGTGCTTTGCCCCGTTTGGCCAGAAAAAGGGCGGAGTAGGTTTGCGGAAATTCCGCAAATTCTTTTTCTGTTCCCTGAAAGGAAAGATCCTGACCCAGATATTTCGTGACAAAGGTCAGGTAATCCAGAAAGAGCGACTTAACGGCGGCAATATCTTCCGTCGTCTCAGCTTTTACGATCTGGAGCTTAGCTTCAGGCGCGGCTGGCATTTTCCAGGCGATCCATCAGAGCGGCGCTAAGCTGGCCGGTTTCGCTTAAATCATTGGCCCGTTGAAACCCAAGAATGGCGTCCCGGGTCTTGTCGCCCATAATTCCGTCGGCCGGGCCAATATCAAAGCCGAGATCGGTGAGTAAAATCTGTACCTGTTTAATTTCAGCTTTTTTTTGCGCGTCAACGGACGGACCTTTCTGGGCCCATGGTAAGTCTTTAAACACGCCATTGGCTGCGGCATCTATTTTGACCGGTGTGAAGCTTTCTATACGTGCTTTGGCCGCATTAACATCCGCCTCCGACATTTGCGTTTCAAGCGCGTCAATTCTGGCCGCGGCTGTCTGGTCGCCTTGGGCGCCCGCAATGGAATACCAAAAATACGCATCCGGAAGGCTGGGTTTCACGCCCTGTCCATTTTCAAACAGAATGGCGAGATTAAACTGGGAGTCGACAACGCCCCGCTCGGCAGCTTTTTCAAACCAACCGGCTGCTACGCCCATATCAACAGGAACGTCACCATTTCCATAGGCGTAATAAATCGCAAGGTCATGCATGGCGATGCGATTGCCAGCGCGCGCGGCGCGTTCTGTCAATTCGCGAGCCAGAGCTGTGTCTTTTTCAACACCAATACCGCTCTCATAAATCTTGGCGAGACGGTATTGCGCCGCCGGGAGGGTTTGCGAGGCGTTGCGGATCAACTCTATGCCGTCATCGATGCGGTTCTGTTCGAGATAAGACAGGCCAAGCTGGAACTGCGCCACATCATCCCCGGCGCGGGCCGCGGATTCGAGTGTGCTAGCTTCACTTTCTGGAATAATTGGCGCGGTATTGTCCTCATACTCTCCAATAGGCGCGACCATTTCATTTTCTGGATCAAATGAAGGTCCGCCTGGTGCCATCACGGATTCTTCATTGGCAAAGTCATCAGGTGAAATTGCCTGTCCAGCCTGTGGCAGTTCGGATTTAGGCTGAAGGTTGATCGTGTTGCCAGAACCATCACTTAAAAAGGATCTGGCCACAAACAATGTAATTAAAGTCAGACCGGTCGCCAGTGCGGCAACCCGTAGATTGCGCGGCGTCAAAAGCGAGTTTCCGGATCTCGCCTTTTTCTCTTTGCGACGTCGTTTTGCGTGTGGCTCGTTTCCGCCTATACGAACGGCCTCCATCGGGGCTGTCTCCGTTTCGGCATAGGCGGGATCGGCATAGGGCAGGAGCGGATCACCCGCCGCCATGGTGTCTATATCCTGATACGTGTCGTTCTGATATGATTCCGGGGAATAAGGGGATGGTTGATAAGGATCGGAATTGTGGCCATCTACGCTGTCTTCAGCGGCGTCAGGCAGAATTTCTGCGGCAAATTCCGGTGAAGCAAAAGCCGTTGCGGCGGATTGCTGCAAACCATGTGGCACGTTGGGCTGAGCGTATGGGTTATCTTGATGAAACGCCGCCGGATTAAATTCGACGGGCCCTGGCGAGCCTGACTGGCCGCCTTGCTGAGCAGGGCTTTGACCGTAGGGATTATCCCCGCTTCCATGAGTCGGGCTAAATTTGACAATATTGCTGACACGGGACGGATTGGGCGCGGCATGTGGACGAGGGGCTTGAGTGGCGGTTTCGGAAACATAAGACGGCCGACTTTCAGGAGTCTGCCCAGAGCCAAAATGGTTGCTTTGGGCTTTCTCGCTTTGCCGTTTGGCATCCTGCAACTCAGACTGTGTTTGAACGAAATCCTGACCCATAATATCTGTCTGAGTCTGTAGCACCGCAAAGCTTGCATCTAATTCGCTTATTCGAGCCTGTAATTTTTCAACCTGTCCAGAGAGGGCAGAAACATTTGCAGACATTTTATCTGCCAGGTCATCGGGCCGTTTGAGAGCGGCCTCTCGCTCCGCCGCTTCCAGGGACTTGAGACGCTCTTCCATTGAATTGGTTTTTCGGTCAAACTCCGCCTGTGTCTGAGCGGCAATGTTAGACAGTTTATCCCTGACGCTTGCCTCCATCCGGGTTTGGCGGGCTTCCATGGCCTCTGAAAGCGTTGCGACTTTACCGCCGATAGTCCTTACAGCGTCAGCCGATTCAGTTTCGATAGAGTCGATTTTTTGAGAAAGTTGTTTTTCAACGAGGCTTAACGCGTTGGCGGCTGCGATCTGGTCTTTGACAATTCTGTCTTCCACAGCTTTGGCCAGATTGGCCAGGTGACGATTGACTTTGGCAATCGCTTTGGCCTGATGGGTCTCCGTATTGTCCAAGCGCGACAGGGCCTGCGCAACAGCTGCTTCGACCCCTGACGGCTGCGGGTTGGCCAGTGCTGAGGCGAGGGCGGCTTTAATCTCATTACGTGTTGTCGCGAGACTTTCTTCCAAATCGTTTGATAGACGACCAACACGGCGAGACAGAGCGGACTTTTGCGAGTCACTTTCTTTTTGAGTCCGCGTATCCAGACTCTCAACGACACCCTCTAGGGCCTTTACACTTTTTCGGGTCAGTGTGTCGGCCCGCTTCATCCGGGTCTCAAGAGACTTCAAGGCAGATTGCATCTCTGCCATCGTCATTTTCTTAGGTGTAGATTTTTTGGAAGCGGATATCTTTGAACTCGTTTTTGAAGGTGCTGTCTTTTTGCGAGAGGAGCGTTTTTTAGTTTTAGACGTCTTTTTGTCAGCCGCACGCGGCACTGTTGTACCTGACGCCGATTTTCCCGGCGTTTCCTTCTCGCTGTCTTCTCCTGACGACTGACTCATTTAGCGCTCAAACTTTTGCATATGTTGCACATGCCATGAACAATTAAGAATCACTCATGCCCTTTGGATTAAAATGACCTCATCGTGGTTAATACGCCGTTAAAACATTAACCTTTTGACGAGGAAAAGCTTACAATTCTAAAAAACCCAGAAATTATCAATTGACGTTTACGTTAACGTAAACTAATAAAGGGTATGTTTAAACAAGTTCATAACTCACAGGACGCCGATTGGGGTATTCGCCAATTTGCCGATATGTTTGATGTTACGACACGAACTTTGCGCTTTTACGAAGATAAAGGCTTGCTGAGCCCGGATCGCGATGACGCAGGGACGCGGCTTTACGGAATAGCTGACAGAGCGCGTTTCGAACGCATTATGCGGGCCAAGAGAATGGGCTTTTCTCTGGATGATATCAAAGCGGTTCTGGATGTGACCGAGGGCAAAGTTTCCGATCGGAAAGAGCTGGAAACCCGTAAGTCCAATTTCCAGTCAGTGCTGCGCGGCCTAAAGCGCCGCCGCGAAGATATTGATATTATGGCGCGCGATCTGACTGAAATAGTTCAGATTATTGATGAACATCTCGCTGAGACCGAAGAAGAACCAAGCGTAGAAAGCCTCGCCGCCAAATATGAAGCCGCTTTTAAAAAGAGCTTTGCCCATTCCGATGGCGGACAGGGCTACAGCTTTGACTACCAGGCCGACGATTTTGCCGCTCCCAAACACTCTTAAATTCCCTTACATAGACATCAGAAGGAAAACCCATGCCAAGTTATAAAGCCCCCATCCGCGATATGCAGTTTCTGTTGCACGAAGTGCTCGGATTCGAAGACCTGCAATCATATGAAGCGTTCTCAGAAGTTGATCGTGATCTGGCCGACGCTGTGCTCGAACAAAGCGCGAAATTTGCTGAAGAAGTTCTAACGCCGCTCAATGCCGTGGGCGACCATGAAGGCTGTAAACGTCATGAAGATGGGTCGGTCACAACTCCGACAGGTTTTAAAGACGCCTTCAAACAGATGACAGAAAATGGCTGGACCGGCTTGTCGCTGGATCCGGAATTTGGCGGGCAGGGCATGCCGGGCATGCTGGGGATTGCCGCCTCTGAAATGTGGACGTCGGCCAATATGTCCTTTGCCATGTATCCGGGCCTGACGGGCGGGGCGATCAAGGCCATCATGTCCAGTGGTACGCCGGAGCAAAAGCAGACTTATCTGCCGAAAATGATTGCCGGCGAATGGACAGGCACAATGAACCTGACCGAGCCGCATTGCGGAACGGATTTGGGCCTCCTTAAAACCAAGGCGGTTCCCAACGGAGACGGCACTTATAAAATTTCCGGACAGAAGATTTTCATTTCCGCTGGCGAACACGACATGTCTGATAATATTGTCCATCTCGTCCTCGCCCGTATTGAGGGCGCGCCGTCCGGAACGAAGGGCATCTCTCTCTTTATCGTGCCGAAGTTCAAACTCGACGAAAACGAGAATCCGGGCGAGCGTAATGCTGTCTCTTGTGGCTCTATCGAAGAAAAAATGGGCATTCACGGCAACTCGACCTGCGTCATGAATTACGATGAAGCGGAAGGTTATCTCATAGGCGAAGAGAATAAGGGCCTTCGGGTCATGTTCATCATGATGAACGAAGCCCGTATCGGCGTTGGCCTTCAGGGTCTTGGTCAGTCCGAAGTGGCGTATCAAAATGCGGCCATCTACGCCAAAGACCGTCTGCAAGGTCGTTCCCTTGCCGGCCCGCAAGAAGAAGATAAACCTGCCGATCCCATCATTGTCCATCCCGATGTGCGTCGTATGTTGATGGAAACCAAGGCCTTTAACGAAGCGGGCCGCGCGCTCCTTTACTGGGCGGCCAAACATGAAGACATCGAAAAACATTCAGACGATGAAAAACTTGTCGAAAAATGTGATGACTATCTCGGTCTTCTGACCCCGGTCGTGAAAGGTTACCTGACCGATATGTCGATGAAGACGACAATTGACTGCCAGCAAATTTTCGGCGGTCACGGCTTTATCGAAGAATGGGGCATGAGCCAGTTCGTCCGCGATAACCGCATTGCTCTAATTTACGAGGGCGCCAACGGTGTTCAGGCGCTTGACCTCGTTGGTCGGAAACTGGCCCGTCACGGCGGCCGCGCGCTAATGACGCTGAACAGTGAAATCGGTGAGTTCCTGAAAGAGAATAAAGACAAGGAAAACCTGTCCGAGTTCATGGACGGCCTCGGCGGCGCTCAGAAAAAACTGACCGAAGCCACCATGTGGCTGATGCAAAACGGCATGTCCGACCCCAATAATGCGGGCGCCGGCTCCGTTGACTACATGCACATGATGGGTCTCTCGACATTGGCCTATATGTGGGCCCGAATGGCTGTGGTCGCGCAAGCGAAAATTGACGAAGGCTCGAATGAGAAATTCTATCCGAACAAACTCATTACCGGGCGTTTCTTCATGCTCCGTATGCTGCCAATGCTCGACGCCCACCTTGCCAAAATCAAGACCGGCGCAGAGCCTGTTATGGCGCTCGAAGAAGCGGCGTTTTAGATAGACGGCAAATAATAAATGACCCGGCCATTTGGCCGGGTAAATATAATCAAAGAGGAAAGACTTAATGGCCGATAACGTACTCGATTTCAAAAACCCCGATTGGTATGACGAGGAGGATATCAACATCTTCCGCGAGGCCGTTCACGGTTTCTATGCGCGCGAAATGGCGCCGCATTCCGAAAGTTTCCGCAAGAATAAAAAAGTGGACCGGAAATACTGGAATATGGCCGGCCAGATGGGTCTTTTGAACGCGGCTATTCCCGAAGAATATGGCGGAGGCGGCGGAGATTATCGCCACGAAATGATAATCATGGAAGAGCTGCCCCGTGCCGATGTGGACGGGTTTGGCTTGTCGCTCCATAACGCGATTGTCGCGCCTTATATCCTGCATTACGGCACGGAAGAGCAAAAGCAGAAATGGCTTCCGCGCATGGCCTCCGGCGAACTTGTCGGCTCTATCGCCATGACCGAACCGGGAACCGGGTCAGATCTTCAAAACGTCAAAACCACGGCCAAAAAAGACGGCAATGGCTGGGTCATTAATGGCTCCAAGACTTTCATTACCAATGGCGGGACGTCCAATCTGGTGGTTATCGTGGCCGATACGGGCGGCGAAGGCAAAATGTCCAAATCCCTTTTTGTGGTAGAAACCGACGATCTCGAAGGCTTCCGCCGCGGCCGCATTCTCGACAAGGTCGGGATGGACGCGCAGGACACAGCCGAGCTGTTCTTTGACGATATGAAAGTCCCCGCTGACGCACTTCTCGGCCCGGAGCCGGGACACGGCTTTATTCAGCTTATGAAAGAGCTGCCGCAAGAACGTCTCAACATCGCCGTTCAAGGCGTCGCGCAGATGGAAGAAGCGCTTCGCCTCACCATTGAATATTGCAAAGAACGTCAGGCCTTTGGCAAACCGATCCTCAATTTCCAGAATACACAGTTCGAACTGGCCGAGTGCAAAACCATTGTCAAAATCGCCAAGACATTTGTCTATGACTGCGCCGCGAAACATCTCAAAGGTGAACTCGACACGGTGACAGCGTCCATGGCGAAATATTGGGTCACGGACAAAGAAT
Source organism: Litorimonas sp. (assembly GCA_029936425.1). Lineage (GTDB taxonomy): Bacteria > Pseudomonadota > Alphaproteobacteria > Caulobacterales > Maricaulaceae > Litorimonas. The sequence continues at coordinate 17,573 of JAPYSU010000002.1, read as the reverse complement.
GCGAAGTCATTGACCGCTGTCTCCAACTCCATGGCGGCTATGGCTTTATGAATGAATACCGCATTGGCCGCATGTATCGCGACAGCCGGGTACAGCGGATTTATGGCGGCACAAACGAGATCATGAAAGTCTTGATTGGCCGGAGCCTCTAGGCAATTCGTTCCCGCACCGCATGCGGGGACAACTTCTGTTAGGAATAAAAATGACCAACCTTGTCACTTACACACTCGACGGTAACGTCGCCACAATTGCCATGGATGACGGCAAAGCTAATGTCCTCTCCACCGCCATGATCGGTGAATTAAATGAGGCCTTCGACAAGGCCGAAAAAGACGAAGCGATTGTCATTCTGACAGGGCGTGACGGTATGTTTTCCGGCGGGTTCAACTTGAAGGAAATGCAGGCCGGGCCGAAAGAGGCGATGACGCTCACCTCGCTCGGCTCAAAACTGGCGCGGCGAATTCTGGAGTTTCCCCGCCCGGTTATCGCGCTCTCGACAGGTCACACAATTGCTATGGGGGCGTTTCTCCTTTTGGCGTGTGATTATCGAATGATTGCAGACGGCGAGTTTAAAATCGGACTGAATGAAACCCTTATCGGTATGACCATGCATAATTTCGGGATTGAGTTGGGACGCTACCGTCTGGCGAAAAATTACTTTAATCGCTGCGTCATAAATGCCGAGATTTTCAATCCGAAAGGCGCGCTTCACGCCGGCTTTATTGACCGCATTGTTGCAACCGATCAGATGCCCATGGCGGCAAATTTGGCCGGGCAGATGTTCGGACAGCTGAATATGACGGCTTTCGCGAATACAAAGAAACGATCCCGTAAAGAGATCTTTGCCATTCTGGATCAAGCGATTAAGGATGACCTCGATCCGGAGAAAATTCACGCCGTCTAATGAAGTATATTGAAGACTCTATCGATATGACGCTGCCTAGAGCCTTACTAACTTCGTCAATCTGTTTTTTTATGATGGGGTTATTATTTGCGATAGGACAGACCGGTTATCTCGGCTTAGAGTATTTAAATACTTTTGGATATGTGGACTTTATTCGTAACACTGCAATAGCTTTACCGTTATTAATTGGTGGGGTTTTTTTACTCGGGATTCTAAATTTTCTATTAAATTTCATCAATATATTTAAAATTCTTTATTTAGCGATTAAAGAAGACACTAAATCTAACACATGGAAACTTTTTAGCGTCATAAGTTGTTTAATCCCAATAATATTAATTCTTTCGGCGTTTGGGTATTTCGTTTTCCTTCCGCTTTTCCAGGAAAACGAAACTCCTATTTATTTAACATTATTGTTTTTCGCGATTTGGTTTCCTGTCGCGTTAATTGGAATAAGCATGAGTAAATATAGAGAATATTATCTCACTAAAATGCAAACCGAAAAAAGCACTTCCCAAAAAAAGAAAATTCCACTTTTATCCATAATGGGCTTTGGCCTGTTTTTGTCTCCAATCTTTGGATTGGCTTCAATTCATGTGCAAGATCAAGACCGGCCGGATGCCAAAATAGAATTTTTAGATAAAGAGGTTTTGGACGTGAACATATTAGCCAGTAACTTTAATGTGATTGCAATTTATTCTGATGGTGAAGTTCAGATTATAAATAGATCATATCTTAAACGCATTCGAAGGGTTAAAGAATTACCATGATCCAATGCACAAACTGATCGCCAAAAATAAACAAGGCCGCGATTTCGTCGTGGGCGATATTCATGGGCGTTATGATTTGCTGAAGGCCGAGATGAAAAAACAGAATTTCAATAAAAAGACTGACCGTCTTTTTTCTGTTGGCGATATCATTAACCGCGGTCCGGACAGCCTCAAATGCCTGAACCTTTTGAAAAAGAAGTGGTTTTTCATGGTGCTCGGCAATCACGAGGAAATGATGGTCGAAGCGGTTCAATCCGGGAGCTTGAAAAGCTGGGCGCGCAGCAACGGAAAATGGCTCGGAAAAATCCCTCGCAAGGATCAAAAAAAATGGGCCAGGATCTTAGCCAAGCAACCTGTCTCTCTGACGGTTAAATCAGGCATTTATCGCGTCGGAATTTGCCACGCTGAGCCGGACGGGACCTCTTGGCGTAAGACGAGGGACAAGGAAAAAAGCCGGTCCACAATGCTCTGGGGCCGCCGGGTTCTACGAAACCGCAAGAAGACGAAGGTCAAAGGCGTCGATTTTACGGTACATGGTCATACGCCCCTCGACTCGGCGCGTTGGCTCGGCAATCGTTATTTTCTGGATACGGGAGCCTGGTATTCGGACAAGCTGACCTTCCGCCCGCTAGATGACATTTACGCAGAATATCAAGAACGAAGCAAAAAATGATGCCCCCATATTCAGACGTTGATCGCCGTGAACATGCGGTGAAGGACGGCGTTTTATCCGGCGTTCATTTCGGCCCGACAGAAGGCCCCATCCAGCTCCTCATGCTCCATGCCAATGGGTTTAATGCCAGAAGCTATCGCGTGATCTTAGAGAATCTCCCGATCCATAGCGTCTCTCTGGACTTGCGGGGTCATGGCTTTTCAACCTTGCCGTATAATCCTGAAAAGCTCAGGACCTTTTATCAATTCCGCGATGATGTTCTGGATTTTATTGACCGCGACGTCGAAGGCGAACTTGTCATTGCCGGACACTCTCTTGGGGCCTCTGTCGGCGCGTTATGCGCCCCCGCGCTCAAAGGAAAACTGAAGGGCTTTGTCGGGTTTGATTCCCCTATCATGCCGTTTTGGATGAGGCCTTTTTTCCATATTCCGGGGTGGGTCGAGATGATGCAAAACCGCTTGGCAATTGCGTCTAAGGCGGGGCGTCGCCGGTCAGAGTTCGGCTCGATTGAGCAGGCTTATGAACGTTATCATAAGCGGGGCATATTCAAGAAATTCTCTGATGAGGTCCTGATGGACTATGTACTCGGCGGATTAAAGCCCAATGGAGACGGCTGGCGCTTGGCTTGCGATCCAAAATGGGAACAGGCAATATATCCAGCGCACGGACATAACCTTTTCAAAGCGGCGCGTAGCCTTCCGAAAGAGAACACACAAATTATTTTCGCAACGATCAATGCCCCCAACACTTTTCTGTCTCGGGAGAGAATGAAAGCCATCGTCGGGAAGAATAATGTGCACAGGCAGAACGGTTTTGATCATATGTTTCCGCTCAACAAACCGGATTTTGCCGAAGCGGCCCTTAGGCGGGCCATAGAGACGGCTCGCTTAGGCGTGTAAGCCTTCAACCATTGCTTTATTGACCTGTTCAACCTGATCCGGGGTGGTTTTTACCAGACTTCGAGTTTTCGTGTTGAACAAATATCCGACGGCGACTGTACTCATATAACTCTGGCCCGTTATGGGATTGAGCAAATTATGCAAAATGGTTCGCGTATAAGTATTTGCGCCTAAAAACCCTGGCACATAAGCATAGGCGTCACCGGCTTCGGGCCAGCTGTGAAAGACGGCGCGCGCTTCCAGCAATGCGGCCATGCCGCCGCCTTTTCGGTAATCCGCATCATGAATTTCTGGCCAGCCTTCATTGTACCAGCCGATAGAGGAGGTGGTTCGGCCAAAAAAAGCCTGGGGGGTGACGCGCCCGGTATTGTCTGTTTCCTGGGGTCCAAACACGCCGGCGCCTGACGTTTTTAGTCCAAGGGCGTGTAAGTCCGACAAACTCATGCCCGTTTGAGGATCCGACAAATCAATGTTGCGCGGTTTGGCCGGGGCCGGAAGCTGCACTGTAAACGTGTCTATTTGATCTCTAACGCGCGATGGCCAGTTAAATTTTCGCATTTCGCGCAAATAGACATGTTCAACCGTTTCCACGACAGTTGCCGCTATGCGTCCATTGGCATGATACATAATATGACAGAGCTGCGCGGTTTCGTCTTGCAGCGAGACCACACCGCTCTCGATTTTTAGCGGGTCGCCGGGGCGGGCTTCCGCCTGATATTTGATATGAAAGTCTTTGACGCGAATAGAGCTGGCAGTGTCTGTTTTAAACGCTTCCGGCAAGCCCATTCGAATTATGAGTCCGGCCCGCGCTTGCGCCGTCTTATAAACATAGTGGCGCATATTGAGATGGCCAAGTTCGTCACATTCCCATGCGGAGCATTCCCCCGCCCATGTCAAAGTAAAAGCCATATTTCAGATCACGCGGCGCATTTGGCGCATTGGCCGTAATGTTCGACGACGCTCCGGCGGATTTGAAACCCGTCCGGTTTGCAGTCCGCATGGTCATGCGCGTGTCTTTCTTCAACAGATTGGCATTTCTCACAAATGAAAAACTCTGCCAAATGTCCTTTGCCGCCGTGATCGCAGGCAATGAAGGCATTTAGTGCTTCGACCCGGTGTATCAGACCGTGTTTGGACAGAAATTCGAGCGCTCTATAGACGGTGGGCGGTTTTGGCGAGCCCAAATCGGGCTCCAGACGGTCTAAAAGGTCATAGGCTTTGACGGCGCCGCCATCGGACATGATAAGTTCCAGGACATGCTCACGAAGCGGCGTAAATCTCTCGCCTTTTTCCAATACCGTTGCCCGGGCAAGTTCGAGACGGTCTTCAAGGGTTTGTGATGTGCCGTGATCAGTCATAGTTTGCGGGTCTTAAACTGTTTTGCGTTGCTGTGAAAGGAATCAATCCATTATTGAACGCATCATTTAAATTGTTTAAGGCCTTGCGGAGAATAACGCTCCCTTGATTGAATCAGGCGGGGCGGCTGTCATTTCGACGATTAACTTTTATGAAACCGCCATTCGGGGAAGGACCACCATGGCCAAAAAACCAGACGCCAAAACATCCGGCAATCAGAATGCAGGTAATCAATCTCCTGCCATTACCGGAAATGTAATGTTCTATAAAAACCCTCAGCCTTTGACAAAAGACAACCATTCCAAATTTGGAGTGAAGCCTGTCGATAAACCTTTTGAGTTTATGAAGGATCAGCATTTTCTACCTTTGACAGCGCCTGAATTTGGGTCCGCTGCGGCTTCCATGCCGATTATTTTTGCGGGTGAGGAAAAGGCTCCTCTCGCGGTTATGGGTATTCGCCAGCAGGAAAACCTCTTTGTTGATGAGGGTCAGTATAATCAGGATTACTACATGCCGGCCTTTGCCCGCCGTTATCCTTTCGTGTTGGCCGGAGATCAGGCCAATGACCGCTTTATTGTCTGTGTCGACACAGAAGCCGAGTGCGTGACAGATAAATCCCCGACGCAAACCTTCTTTGATAAAGATGATACATCCGCTTTTACCAAAGAAGCGTTCCAGTTTTTGCAAAATTACGAACGTGACCGTCAGGCGACGGCCAAGATGATAGAAGATTTCAAAGCCGCCGACTTGTTTGAGTCAAAAGTCATGAACTTCCGCGGAAATAATCCGGACGGCTCCGAAGCGCCGCTTCAAAAAATTGCGGATTATTTCGCTGTCAGCGAAGAAAAAATGAAAGCTCTGCCGGCAGAGAAACTGAAAGAGTTTTCAGACAGGGGATATCTGGCTGTGGCCCATGCCCATCTTGTTTCTCTTGGAAATTGGCAGCGTCTGGTCAATATGACCTTGCGGCTTCAGGCGGCTAAATCAGCCACATAATTTCGCAACTGTAAAAAATTTAAACCCGGATTGGAAACAATTCGGGTTTTTCTTTGTCTGCCCCTGAGCTCTTCACCTCTGCGTTATCAGCCGAGAAAGGCCGTTTCCTCACACCGGTGAATAAAGTAAGACCCCTGTATGAAAGCCTTTTTTCTTAGCCTTTGCCTCTTCTTTGCTGCTTTAGTGCCAAGCTATGCCGCAGAAAGCGAATCTGTGGATACAGGTAAGGTGGTCGCCTCTCTGGTCAGTTCACATGACAGCGCCGCGCCTGGCGAAACCATAGAACTTGCCCTCAGAACAATCTTGGATCCCGGCTGGCATACTTATTGGCGTAACCCCGGCGATAGCGGCGAGCCTGTCCAGCTCGACTGGCAATTACCCGAAGGCTGGGAAACGGGGGAAATCACCTGGCCGCTGCCCATGACCCTGCCGACAGGGCCGATTATCAATTACGGTTTTGAAGGCGCGCCGCTTTTTCCGGTCTCCGCCGTCGTTCCGGAAACGGCAGAGCCTGGAACAATCCAAACTCTAACGCTCGATTTTTATTATCTGGTGTGCGCGGATATCTGCATTCCGGAAAATGGCAGCGCGTCCATTGATATGCCGATTGGGGAAAGCGTGAAAGACGCCCGCTGGGATGTACTCATTCAGGACGCGGTAAACACATCTCCTAAGCCAGCGCCGATTGCTGCTGTTATAAATCAGGAAGCGGAAGAGGCGGTTTTAACCCTGGCCGATCTACCGGAAGGTGATTTTTCAGAAAGCTATTTCTTTCCCTTTGATCAAGGCATTGTGGCGCATTCAGAGCCGCAAACGGTTGCGAAGGGCGAAAACGGAATAGAGATTCGCACGTCTTCCGAATATGGGTGGGATAACGGCCTGCCGGATCAAATTTCGGGCGTTCTCTCCTATCAACAAAACGGCGTGCGGACGGGGTCGGAAATAAATGTGACTGTGGGTGAAAGTCTGGATATCGGACTGGTCGCGAGCGCGGGCGATGCTGCCGCCGTGAGGGCTGGATCCTTTACACTTATCGGCGCGATTTTCGGGGCTCTTATTGGCGGCCTTATTCTTAATTTGATGCCATGCGTCTTTCCGGTCATCTCCATGAAAGCGCTCAGCATCGCGAAAACGGCGCATGGGGAACGGGCGGTCATCCGGCGCGAGGCCTGGGCCTACACCGCAGGGGTGCTTGCGACCTTCCTCGTGCTGACAATTTTGCTTATCGCGCTTAAAGCCGCAGGCAGCGAGATAGGGTGGGGTTTTCAACTACAATCCCCATTGGTCGTAGCAGGTCTCGCCCTTTTGATTTTCGCTGTCGGTTTGAACCTGTTGGGCGTTTTCGAATTCGGGACGTCTTTTCAGAATACCGGCTCAAGTCTGACCACAAAAGGCGGCGTTCGGGGATCCTTCTTTACAGGACTCTTGGCGGTGATTGTGGCAACGCCCTGTACAGCGCCGTTTATGGCCGGGGCGATTGGTTATGCAGTCGCTCAACCCGTGGCCGTAACAGTGGCCGTTTTTCTGGCACTGGCCATCGGCTTTGCCCTCCCGTTCTTACTTATTGCCTATGTGCCGCGCCTGTTGAAGGTTCTGCCCAAGCCCGGCCGCTGGATGGTGCGGTTCAAGGAACTTCTTGCCTTTCCCATGTTTGCCGCCGCGATCTGGCTTGTCTGGGTCGTCAGTCTTCAGGCCGGATCAATGGGATTGTTAAAGGTCTTGAGCGCCATGCTGCTTCTTGCCTTGGCGGTCTGGGCCTTTAAAAGTTCAAAAAATTCGATAAAGAGCCTCGCCGTACTTGTCGGTGTTTTGGCTCTCTTTGTTATTATTTCTATTCGGCCGGGTTCAGCCACGACCGTGGATTTGACTCATGAAGCGTGGTCTACTGAGCGCGTGGATGAGCTCCGTGCAGACGGGCGTGCCGTCTTTGTCGACTTCACCGCCGCTTGGTGCGTCACCTGCAAAGTCAATGAAACGCTCGTTCTGGAAAATGATAAAACCAAACAGCTTTTCCTCGATACCAATACCGCTTTTCTCGTGGCTGACTGGACCAATAAGAACGATGAGATCGCGCAGGAACTGGAACGCTATGGCCGGGCCGGCGTTCCTCTTTATCTGGTCTTTCCATCTGGTGACAATTCCGTGAGCGCCGAAGTTTTGCCTCAAGTTTTGACATATGATGTGATAAAAGACGCCATTGAAAGAGCTAAGGACGGCTCGACATCCTGACACTCCGTATATCCGGGGGCAGGATTCAAAAATAAATGTGAGGACAGTTTCATGCGTATGATGACTAAATTTGCTGCCGCAACTCTCAGCGTCGCGGCTTTAACCCTTTCAACGACCGCCTTGGCCGAAGTGGCAACGGGAAGTCAGGTTCCGGATATGACGGTTACCGATTCTAATGGGAAAACGCACAACCTTTCAGATTTTGAAGGCAAAAGAGTTGTTCTGGAATGGACCAACAAGGGCTGTCCTTACGTCCAGAAGCATTACGGTTCTTACAATATGCAAAAGCTGCAAAAATCGGCAACGGCTGACGGCGAAACCGTTTGGCTCACCGTAATTTCCAGCGCCCCCGGCAAGCAAGGATATGAAGACGGCGAAAGCGCGAATGAATTGATGGCGGAATGGGACGCCGCGCCGACGGCCGTCATTCTCGATCCTGAAGGGGATATGGGCAAAGCTTTTAATGCCAAAACGACCCCGCATATGTATGTCATAACGCCGGATCAGACTTTGGTCTATCAGGGCGCGATTGACGATAACCGCTCATCAAACCCAGCAACGATTGAAGGCGCTGAAAATTATGTCGCTTCTGCCTTGGCTGATCTGGATGCGGGCCGCCCGGTCGCCACGGCGGAAACAGCGCCTTATGGCTGTAGCGTAAAATATAAGAGCTAGGCCATCGAATAGCCCTAATAAATTTAGCCCGCCTCGAGCGGGCTTTTTTATGAGCAGGGAATTAAGTGACCTTTGAACGGGCGTGATATTCCGGCGCGTCCCAGCTTTTCGTCTCTATTATTTCTGCTAAGGCCCCCATCAAGTCCCAGACATCGACGTAACGCAGATAGAGCGGTGAAAATCCGAACCGGATTGTATCTGGCGTGCGGAAATCGCTTTGAAACCCTTTGGCGTGAAGCGCGCGGGTAACGGGATAACCGTTCTCTACCTTTAAACTGACATGTCCGCCGCGTTTGGAGGCTTCGCGCGGCGACATCACGTCAAGACCAATATCTTGCGCTCGAGCGATACATAAATCTCCCAAAGCTCCGGATTTTGCTTCCAGGGCTTTCATGTCTAAGCCCTCAAATGCGTCCAGAGCACCTTCCAGAGCAGATAAAGACAATATTGGAGGCGTGCCGGACGCAAACCGGGCAGCATCTTCTCTGGGCCTGTACTGTCCGTCAAATTCAAACGGAGCGGCATGTCCCATCCAGCCGGGCAGGGGCGTATGTAACTCTGGCAGGAGGTGTTTCTCGGCGTATAAAAAAGACGGCGCGCCCGGGCCGCCATTTAAATATTTATAGGTACACCCGGTTGCGAGTTTGGCGCCTACAGCTTTCATATCCAAAGCGATGACGCCTGTGGCATGACTCAGATCCCAGAGGATTAGGGCGCCTGACTCCTGCGCCTTATCTTCATAAGCTCTCATATTGACCCGCTCGCCGGAGCGGTAGTTTACGGCGCTCTTGATATAAATGCCGCCCTCGGACAAGGCGTTAAAATCCTCACCGGGGTTTACGCGCCGACACGTCACATTCGTCAACTCCGCAAAGGCCTGGGCGATATACTGATCTGTTGGAAACTCTTCGGCATCCACACAAATCTGCCGCGTGCCTTGCGTGAGAGGCAGAGCGCTGGCGGCGAGTTTAAAGAGATTGACGGAGACTGTATCCGTCACCATCACTTCATCCGGCTTAGCTCCGATGAGGCCGGAAAGTTTCCCGCCGAGCTTGGCCGCAAGGTCAAACCAGCCCGCACTGTTCCATGACCCGACAAGTCCCTTGGCCCAAGAGTCAGCCGCGCAGTGGTTTAACTTCTCTAACGCCGCATTGTGAGGCGGCCCGAGAGAATGCCCGACAAGGTAAGTCACATCGTCGGGCAGTTTAAATTGGGCTCTAGCCTTCGCCAAAGGGTCTTGGGCATCGAGGGCTAAAGCCTCATCTCTTGTCGTTGCAATTTTCATAGAATTGTTTTGCATGACATACCCGGGATTGACCAGTAGAGTTTCTCATACATTTCAAATGAGACCTGATGTCATGATTAAATATAGCTTGCACGTCCTGCTTGGTTTTACAGCGCTTACTCTGACAGCGTGCGAAACCACCCCAATCCAAACGTCCGAAGCCTCAATGGCCGAAAAGGAGATTGTTATGAACGAGCCTGCACCTCTCATGAGCTGGCCTGATCTGACTAACCGTCGAAAAGAGGCGCCGACAGAAACGGTTCGTATTGGAGATGGGGAAACCGAAATTGTGGATGTCTGGCTCCCGGAGGGGCCGGGGCCGCATCCAGTCGTTCTGATGGTGCATGGCGGATGTTGGCAGAAATCTATCGCAGATCGAACTCTGATGAATTACGCCGCCGAAGCGATGCGCAACGAGGGTCTCGCCGTTTGGAACATCGAATATCGGGGCGTTGATGAAGAGGGCGGAGGCTATCCCGGCACGTTTTACGACGTTGCGAAAGCCGCTGATGCCCTACGGGAGTATGGCGAAGAGTTTAATTTGGATCTGAGTCGTGTGGCCGGCTTTGGTCATTCCGCCGGGGGACACTTGGTCACTTGGCTGGCGGGGCGAAAAAACTTGCCTGCCACAAGCGTCTTGGCCGGAGGCGACCCTCTGCAAATGCTGGGAGTTGTCAATTCCGGTGGTTTGGCGGATCTAGAGGCGTCCGAACCACTAACCCTGAAAAGCTGTTTAGCGGAAATCAAAGGTGAGTTGATAGGGGAGGCATCTGACGCCCGTCCGGACCCGGTCTCCGATACCTCAAGCGATCGCCTATTGCCTACGGGCACAGTGATATACAGCGTCAACGGCGAAAGAGATCGTATCGCCCCACCTGCTCTGGGCGATGATTTTACCGCCAAAGCTAAACAAGCAGGCGATAAGGCCAGAGTGATTGTCATACCGAATGAAGGTCATGTCGAACTGATTGCGCCAGGCTCCGACGCCTTTGAGAAGCAGGTTAGCCTCCTAAAAAAGATACTGGGCGAGGATTAATCCTCGCGACCAAACCGGGCTAAGAAATTGAACGGTCTGGTAATTCGAATCCAAACCTTTCGCCGTCTCCCCAGGCCTTTCGATCATTTCCGTATTTGGGAAAGCCTCCATTGGATTTGAGCAGATGAGCCAGTTGCATCAAATTCCAAGTCATGATCGTCGTGTTTCTTTGCGTAAAATCACTGTCGAACCCGGTTGTCCCGTTCTTTTGTTTGTCTCCAAAGGAAGGTCCGGGTCCTATTTCGCCGATCCATCCGCAATCCGCTTGTGGCGGGATCGTGTAGCCTAAATGCTGCAACGCAAAGAGAAGGCTCATTGCCGTATGTTTTACGCCGTCTTCATTCCCCGTAATGACAGCTCCGCCTGTTTTGCCGTAAAAAACACTCTGGCCGTCATCGTTTAGCTTGCCGCTCATCGCGTAGAGACGTTCAATAAGAACGCGGCAGACGGAGCTTTCCTCGCCGAGCCAAAGGGGCGTTCCAATAATGAGGATATCCGCCGCTTTAACCGTCTTCCAGATTTTGGGCCATTCATCCTCATCATAACCGTGCTCCGTCATATCAGGATAAATCCCCGGCGGCACGATATGGTCAACCATGTGAATCGTTGTGACGTCCACCTCCGCTTTGGTCATTAAATCAGAGATAGCGTCCAGAAGAATCCGGGTATGAGATTTCTTTGCCTTTCGCTTTAAAGAGGTATTGAAAATTACGGTTTTCAGATCTGGAAATTTTGGCAAAGTCGTCATGAGGGGCTCCGGGAGAAGGTAAGGTGAGACGGAATTCCACTGTTTCAATGGTCCAGAGTTGACTTTCGTTCCGAACAGGGGCGCAAAGACGAAGGAACCATCCAGCGGGCTTATGTGTTCGTAAAATAACTTTTACCAAAAGGACTGACCATGATTGCCTCTCCCCGCGTGAAGAAAATGGATGCCGATAAACTCGAGTCCAAGTGGGAAAATTTCAGAAAAGGCAGAGAGGTTACGGAGAGTTTAGCCGAAAATCTGAGCGATGCGGACGCCACCGTACAATCCATGCCGGATGCAAGTCCAATGAAATGGCATTTGGCGCATACAAGCTGGTTCTATGAAGAATTTATCATTGTCCCGGAATGCGGTGAAGAGGCGCGGTTTGACCCGAATTTTTCCTATCTTTTCAATTCTTACTACGATGGAGTCGGCGACCGCCACGCGAGAAATCGCCGCGGCATGCTTACCCGACCCGCTCTAGACAGGGTTTTAGAATATCGCCGTCATGTTACGTCACATATGAAGTCGCTCATCCTGGGCGGAAATCCGCGTTGTCTTAAACTGCTCGAGCTCGGTAGAGCCCATGAGGAGCAGCATCAGGAATTGGCGCTCACCGATATATTGCATCTATTTTCGCAAAATCCGCTCCGGCCGAATTACCGTCCCACACGGCCGGTCTCCTATGACCGAGACACATCGGAAATGGGATGGACCAAGTTTGAGGGCGGCATAGTCGAGATCGGTCATGACGGAGACGGATTTCACTTTGATTGCGAAGCCCCGCGCCATCAGGTGATTTTGCGCCCCTTTGAACTGGCGAACCGAACAGTGAGCAACGCAAACTGGATGGCGTTTATGGAAGCAGGGGGTTATGAAGACCCTGCGCACTGGCTGTCTGATGGATTTGCCGTGTGCCAAAGCGAAAATTGGAATGCGCCGCTCTATTGGTTTGAAAATAATGACGAGTGGTGGAGTATGACCTTGCGCGGGCCACAGCCGATAGACCCCGACGCCCCCGTTCAAAATATTAGCTATTACGAAGCCGACGCGTATGCCGCCTGGGCTGGCGCGCGGCTTCCGACCGAGGCGGAGTGGGAATTCGCCGCGAAAGACTATCCTCTGGAAGGAAACTTCTTAGGCTCGGAGCGACTTCGGCCTCAGCCGCAAAGCACTGCTGGCGGTCAACTGAGCGGGCTTTTCGGCGATGTCTGGGAATGGACAGCCAGCCCCTTTACGCCTTACCCGGGTTTTACCCCGTCCGAAGGCACAATTGGTGAGTATAATGGAAAGTTTATGAGTAATGTTATGGTGCTAAAGGGCGGTTCTTGCCTGACATCGCAGAGACATATTCGGGCGAGTTATCGGAACTTTTTTCATCCGGACAAGCGGTGGCAATTCTCCGGCTTGAGGTTGGCAAAATAAATGTCCGATGAATTTGCGAATGACGTGGCGGATGGCCTAGGCGCCGCTCCGAAAACCCTACCGTCTAAATATTTCTACGACGCCGCCGGGGATGATCTGTTCATTCAGATAATGGATCTGCCGGAATACTACCTGACACGGGCCGAAATGGAGATATTCAGAGAGCAAACCGACTCTTTGATCAAAGCCCTCGGCCAGAGCCCGGAAAAGCCTTTCGAATTGGTCGAGCTCGGGGCAGGGGATGGCCAGAAGACGTTTCACCTTTTAAAAAAACTTCTCTCCGATGGATATAATTTCACGTATGTTCCCGTCGACATTTCGGCGAATGTCTTGGAGCATTTGAAAAATCATCTGACGAAGGAGCTTCCTGATTTGAAAATCAGGATAGAACAAGGGGATTATTTCAAACGTCTGAAAGGGCTGCAGGAAACCGCACAGCCGAGAGTCATACTCTATCTGGGCTCAAATCTCGGAAATCTGACGGATGAAAAATCCAAAGCCTTCATGGAAAAGCTCTCCCGCCGCCTGACGCCCGGGGATCGACTTGTTCTGGGCGTAGACAAGAAAAAATCGGCAGACATTGTGCTGCCGGCCTATAATGATTCCAAAGGCGTGACAGCGGCGTTTAATCTCAACCTGCTCAAGCGGATCAACAGCGAACTCGGCGGAGAGTTTGATCTCGCGCAGTTTCGACACGCCCCGGAATATGACGAAGAAAACGGGATTGCGATCAGCTATATCGAAAGCCTGGCGGATCAGGATGTAGAGATAAAAGCGATTGACCAGCTTATTCACTTTGCAAAAGGCGAAAAAATAAAGGTCGAAATTTCCCGAAAATATGACCTCCCGATTATCCGCAATATTATTGCGGATACGCCGTTTGAAATCGAGACGGTGTTTCAGGATTCACAAGAACACTTTTTCGATATTGTGCTTTTGCGGAATTAAGCTCGGCTGGAAAAATAAAAAGCCCGACCATCTGGCCGGGCTTTAAAATTCAGACTGCCGTAAAGACTACTCTTCTGATTTTTTCTCTTCGGCGTCTTCGGCCTTAGTTTCTTCAGCAGGTGCTTCGTCAGCTTTTGCCTCTTCTGCAGGGGCGTCTTCTTTTGGCGCGTCTGCTTCGGCTTTGGCGGCTTCTTCAGCGGCCTTTTTCGCTTCTGCTGCGGCTTCTTTCGCTTCAGCTTCAGCCGCTTTGCGGGCTTCGGCTTTCTCGGCGCGCTCTTCTTCGCGCTCTACAGCTTTTTGGCCTGGCTTGCCTTTTTGCGGGTTATTGCCGTGTTTCCAGTCCCAGAGACCTGCCGCGCCGAGGAAGCGAGCCACGCGCTCGGTCGGGCGGGCGCCTTTTTCGAGCCAGGCTTTACATTTTTCAACGTCAAGCTGGACGCGGTCTTCGGAATCTTTCGGAAGCATTGGGTTATAACGCCCAACGATTTCGATGAAGCGGCCATTTCGTGGAGAGCGGGAATCCGCCGCCACGATACGGTAGTAAGGACGTTTTTTGGCGCCGTGACGGGCCAGACGAAGTTTGAGAGCCATGATGTTTTCCTTTATAATCTAGCAATCGGTTTAAATTCTAATGTTACTTTTTCTTCCCAAAGGGATTTCCGCCCCCGCCGAGACCGGGCAGGCCGCCCCCTTTGGAGCCCCCGAGACCCGGAAGTTTTCCGCCGCCGCCTAGACCCGGCAATTTGCCAAGCCCGCCGGGGAGCTGTTTCTTGAGTTCTTCGAGCTGTTCAGGATCCATTTTGGACGGATCAGGCATACCGCCCATTCCGCCTTTGGAGCCGGGCATCATCCCGCCGGGCATTTTCGGCATTCCGGGCATTCCGCCCATTTGCTGCATCAACCCGGCCATGCCGCCTTTGCCCATCTTTTTCATCATATCGGACATCTGGCGGTGCATTTTAAGTAGCTTGTTGACTTCCTGCACGCTCATACCAGAGCCGGCCGCGATACGTTTCTTGCGCGAGGCCTTCATCAATCCGGGATTGCGGCGCTCTTCCATTGTCATGGAATAGATTATGGCTTGCTGCTGTTTGAGCAGCTGATCATCCACACCGCCAGCAGCGTCGAGCTGCTTTTTCATTTTGCCCATACCGGGCAGCATTTTCATCAGGCCGCCCATGCCGCCCATTTTCTGCATCTGGCCGAGCTGTCTGGCCAGATCGTCAAGGTCGAACTGACCTTTGCGCATTTTCTCGGCGGAGGCCGCAGCCTCTTTCTCGTTGATAAACTCAGACGCTTTTTCAACGAGGGAGACAATATCGCCCTGACCCAGAATGCGGCCCGCAAGACGTTCCGCGTCAAAGGCCTCTAGCCCGTCAAGCTTTTCGCCCGTGCCGAGGAATTTAATCGGCAAGCCGGTGACGGCGCGCATGGACAGCGCCGCGCCGCCGCGTCCGTCGCCGTCAATCCGTGTCAGCACAAGGCCCGTCAGGGGCAGGCGTTCATTAAACCGTTTGGCCGTTTCGACCGCGTCCTGGCCGGTCAGACTGTCGGCCACCAAAAGGGTTTCGGTCGGCTTGGTTTCTTTCGCAATGGCGTCGACCTCGTCCATCAATTCGTCATTAATGGTCGTCCGGCCGGCCGTATCGAGGAAGACGACGTCATAACCGCCCTTGGCCCCTTCTTTCATCGCCCGCTTGGCAATGTCCAATGCGCTCTGACCCGGAACGATCGGGAGGAAGCCGACATCCGCCTGTTTGGCGAGCATGCCGAGCTGCTCCATCGCCGCCGGACGGTTCGTATCGAGCGACGCCAGAAGGACTTTTTTCTTGAGTGACTTCTTGAGATAAAGCGCCAGCTTGCCGGAGGTCGTTGTCTTACCAGAGCCCTGAAGGCCGGCCATCAGAATGGCAATGGGCGGGCGCGCCTGAAGGTTTAAGAGGTTCGCTTTGGCGGCCTCTTCCTTATCGGCGTCTTCATCAGACAGCGTCCCGCCAAGCATGTCGATAAGCGCGTCATTGACGATCTTGACGACCATCTGGCCGGGCTTGATGGATTTGATGACCTTTTCGCCCACAGCTTCGCGGCGGACTTTTTCGACAAAATCCTTAACAACGGGCAGGGCGACATCAGCTTCGAGAAGCGCCACGCGAATCTCGCGCATGGCGGAATTGACGTCTTTTTCCGACAAAGCCCCTCGGCCTGTCAGATTGTCAAATACGTTTCCGAGCTTATCACCAAGCGTCTCAAACAAATCTTTACCTCAATATCGTTGGCCCAAAGCAGAAGAGCCGCGGTGAACGTAACACGTCGACCACGGGACCCCGTCTGCATCATGCACAGCGCGGAGCGCAGGAGTAAATCTGCGCAGAATTGCGCGGCGTTTACGGGAAGTTGGGGGGATAGTCAAGTGAGAGGGGATTTGGGGTAAGGTGTTTTAAAGATTGATATATAAAAATACACCGACGCTAAATTGGAGGGTTGAGTTGGCCTACTGTAAATAGTGATTTTACGGAATTATGCAGTTTGCTTTGTTATAAAACCTAGACGGCGACTAGCTCGGCGAGCTTAGTCGCAACATCTGCCATAGCCTCTTCTTCAGTGCTCAGGCCGCTTCTAGATCCTAATAAAGGGCTTACCTCTCGGAGAGCTTCATAATTCGTGTCGTGCACTATGGGAACCAGTAGGTCTCGCGCTAAGAGTGCTGAAAGTTCTTTATCGGCAATGCCCTCTCCACGAACGCGACTTAGAAACGCAGGAGTAACTAACACAATACCAACTCGCGATTTGGCCAGCCCCTTATCGATTTCGCGCAGCAAAGAGGCACCTAAAAGAACATCTTTTTCACTGAACCAAACCGACACACCGAGTGATTCGAGTAAATCATGGAGTTCCTTAGCCGTTCCTTTTCGATCATCCCACGCGTGACAGAGAAAGACATCACGAAGATCTGGTACGGCTGATCGCTTTTCGATGCTTTCACGAACTGGTGTTAATGTTCGTAGCTGAGCCGGTGTGTAACTTACGGACGAGCTTGCTGGCGACCATCTTGGTTTACTTGTTCCTCCCCCTGTTCCGGAGCCTCGTCTGCTCCCAGTGCTCGCCGAGCGAGAGTGTGGAGTCGAATGTGACACGTAGCTGCTATAGCTACCGTAACCACTATAGCGGCCTCTACCTCTACATGCTGGGCATGCGGCGGCTGCAGCTGCTGAATTGTGTCCGCGTACGGGTGCTGTGCATCTTGCCATATAAAATTCTATATGTAGTTGTATTTCAACTGGCAAGTACTAATTTTGTTTGAGGCGCTGAATTCTCTTATTCATTATGAGAAGATTTATAATATAGGAGTTTCCTTAAGTCTCTGTTTATCGCCACTCCTGCCATTCATCATTGGAAAATCCCGTTCCTGCACTAGCGAATTTGGCCTAATTATTCTTTCCCCGTTCGCGGGGTTTGAGCTAAAGCGACATGAAATCTTGTGACGCGAATGGTCCCGCGTGGCAGGGATGGGGAGCGGTTTACACCCGTCCGTTTGAATGGAGCGCTATTATCCCCTCTCCCATGGGGATTTGAACCCAAGAATGATTGATAATCATTTGACGTGAAAGGGTGCCCGAAGGGCGGGTGAGGGGCTG
>JAPYSU010000115.1:527-1374 GCA_029936425.1 Litorimonas sp. | reverse complement strand
GCCTCTAAAATTATCATGGCGCGGGGCGCGTAAGTCCCAGTCATTTTTTTTCTTCATTTTTTCTCAAAAAAAATCGAGAAAATGAGAAAAATGTGCCAAAATGTCACATGATATAAAACATTAAATAACCATTTTTGGGTGATGTTTTGAGTTTTTCCAGAATTTAGCGTGTTTCGTTTTTATATGTTGCTATATATTCTAAGTGGACATGCCTCTAAAATTATCATGGCGCGGGGCGCGTAAGTCCCAGTCATTTTTTTTCTTCTTTTTTTTTCTAAAAAAAAATCTTTTTTTTTCTTTCTTTTTTTTTCACCTCGCACCCCCCCAAAACCAAAAACAAAAAAGTCAGGGACAACCCTGACATGTACCTGATGGTCACGTATTAAAGAATTCTGAAGGGTACAGCATGCAAAAGTCAACTGGGCAGACACTTAGCACATTTCATTCGGCCAAGTTATTCAGTTTTTATCGTTTTTGACCATGATCTGACCATGTCATGACCCCGACACCAAAACACAAAACAAACGGGACAACCCACTGTGTGTACATGCAGAAAATCTTTAAGATCCGATGAGAAACGGGCGAGAAAATGAGAAAAATGTGCCAAAATGTCACATGATATAAAACATTAAATAACCATTTTTGGGTGATGTTTTGAGTTTTTCCAGAATTTAGCGTGTTTCGTTTTTATATGTTGCTATATATTCTAAGTGGACATGCCTCTAAAATTATCATGGCGCGGGGCGCGTAAGTCCCAGTCATTTTTTTTCTTCATTTTTTCTCAAAAAAAATCGAGAAAATGAGAAAAATGTGCCAAAATGTCACATGATATAAAACATTAAATAAC
>JAPYSU010000115.1:0-427 GCA_029936425.1 Litorimonas sp. | reverse complement strand
GCCTCTAAAATTATCATGGCGCGGGGCGCGTAAGTCCCAGTCATTTTTTTTCTTCTTTTTTTTTCTAAAAAAAAATCTTTTTTTTTCTTTCTTTTTTTTTCACCTCGCACCCCCCCAAAACCAAAAACAAAAAAGTCAGGGACAACCCTGACATGTACCTGATGGTCACGTATTAAAGAATTCTGAAGGGTACAGCATGCAAAAGTCAACTGGGCAGACACTTAGCACATTTCATTCGGCCAAGTTATTCAGTTTTTATCGTTTTTGACCATGATCTGACCATGTCATGACCCCGACACCAAAACACAAAACAAACGGGACAACCCACTGTGTGTACATGCAGAAAATCTTTAAGATCCGATGAGAAACGGGCGAGAAAATGAGAAAAATGTGCCAAAATGTCACATGATATAAAACATTAAATAAC
>JAPYSU010000022.1 GCA_029936425.1 Litorimonas sp. | reverse complement strand
ACACAGGAGGATCGCTACAAGGCCGCTGCGATAAAACCGCTGCCGCGGGGCTTGGCCCTTGCGAAACATTACCATATTCGGTCTCCGGCAAGGATACCGACCCCGCGGGCAGTCCACCTTACTCAAGGACGAACGCCAAGGCTCAGCACTTGATGGCGAGCAGGAAGGAACGCTTGGACGATGCACAATTCATATTCCCTGTCATTCCGCACAAGGCCGGTAGGCTGCAGATGCGCGCGCATCTACGCTTTGCTTCGTGCGGAATGACAGGAATGGGAGAGGTCAGCCGCCTCCTTCCTCAGCCCGCGTCGCGCTGCGTCGCTCGGATGGCTATTAACCCTCTCGAAAGGCTTCCCTCCTATCCCATGATCATGCGCCGCGCTTTTCTTGTGACAGCCCTGATTTGGCTTGCCTGTGCTTGGCCTGCCCTTACTTGCGCGCAAGACAGTCCCGCCCATAAACCAACGGGGCGATATGCCTCTATCATTGTTGATACGGATAATCTCGATATCCTTCATGCGCGCCAGATAGATAAGCTTCGGTATCCGGCGTCTCTGACCAAGGTGATGACACTTTACCTGGCTTTTGACGCCCTGGACTCTGGTCAGCTGCGTCTGGAAGAAAAAGTCGAAGTCTCTTTAACGGCGGCCCGCACCCCTCCCGTTGATATCGGTCTGCAAGCCGGAGAAACGGTGAGCGTAGACACCCTCCTCCAGGCCATAGCCGTGCGCAGCGCCAATGACGCCGCTGTGGTTCTGGCCGAACGTCTGGGGGGGTCTGAAGCCGGATTCGCGGAGTTGATGACCGACAAGGCCCGCAGCCTCGGCATGAGCCAGACAACGTTTAAAACCGCAAATGGACTGCCGCATCCCGAGCAACTGACAACGGCGCGGGATATGGCGAAACTCGCGAATGCTGTTCTGGTCAATCACCGCCGCCATTATCATTATTTCGGGCTAAAAACCTTTACCTTTAATGGCCGCACCTACCGCAATACCAATAAGCTGCTGCGCGACCGTGAAGATGTGGACGGGTTCAAAACGGGGTATACCCGGGATAGCGGATATAATTTGATCGTTTCGGCACAGCAAAATGGGCGGCGGCTCATCGCCGTTGTTCTGGGCGGAGCCAGCGGCGCGTCACGAAATTCGCATATGTCGGATCTGGTTGATCGGGGCTTTGACGTTATGGGCGTAAAACCTCAGAATATAATAATTGCCAAAGCCGCGGAAACAGTCCCTGCCCGTTCTACGACACAAAATAATAAATCAACGCCCCCGACTATTCTAAGATTGCGGGGCCAGAATGAGCCTATTCTATTGCCGGCTTCCACAAAAATTGAAGGTCAGACTCTACGTCTCCCCAGCGGGAATTGGTCGGTTCAACTGGGTCTATTTAATCAAGAAGTCGACGCGTCGGCGCATCTCGACAGTCTTGCCTTACTTCCGGATTTAGCCGCAGCAACACCTGTCCTTATCCCGAGAGGCTCTGGTTTTGCGGCCCGAATGTCGGGTCTCTCCGCACAATCAGCGCGCGCCGCTTGTAAAGCGCTTGTCAAAACGCGCCACGGGTGCTTGATTATCGGGCCAAGTTCTTAATCTTTTCAGGCTCCCCGCTCTATGGCGTCATCTCCTCTTATATCCCGGACGCAAAAAGATTTACGCGGCCAGATCGCAGACTGGCGCGGCTCCGGCGATCGCATCAGTTTCGTCCCGACTATGGGCGCGTTACATGAGGGACACCTGACTCTGGTGCGTCTGGCGCGTGAAAGAGCGGAGCGGGTTGTCGTTTCCATCTTTGTCAATCCGACCCAATTCGCCCCAAATGAGGATTTGGACGCCTACCCCCGAACGGAAAAGTCCGATATTTCACAGCTTGCGGCCGAAGGAGTTGATCTCGTTTACATTCCGGACCCGGACTCCATGTATGATGTTCATCACGCCACGACGGTTAAAGTCGGCGGCGTGGCAAAGGGGTTGGAGACCGATCATCGCCCGACCTTCTTTGATGGCGTCTGCCTTGTTGTGACCAAGCTCTTTAACCGCGTTCAGCCGGATATCGCCATATTTGGCGAGAAGGATTATCAGCAACTCGCCACTATTCGCCGCTTGGTCGAGGATCTGGATATGCCCATTCAAATCATCGGCGCCCCTATCGCGCGGGATGAATATGGCCTCGCCTTGTCTTCCCGCAATCAATATTTTGACCAAGAGGGTCTCGCCATTGCGCGGCGGTTAAATAAAATCATGTTTGCCTGCGCAAGGGAAATGGAAGGCGGACGCAATGTGGATCGCGCCTCTGAGAACGCTGCCAAAGCTCTGTTGAACGCCGGATTTTCCAATATTGATTATGTGCAAACCCGAAGCAAAAATTCTCTTACCGTGCTGGAAGGCGGCGTCTTGAATGCGCCCTCCCGCCTGCTGATAGCGGCGCATTGCAAAGGCGTCAGGCTGATTGATAATTGCGCCGTGAATGCGAATAACTAGTGTGATAGTCTTTCCCGGCCCTGATATTTTAAACACGCAATTTATTTCAAACGGGATAGACCCGAAAGGCTAGATCATGATTACGCTTCACCATCTCGAAAACTCGCAATCCATCCGTATTCTTTGGCTGCTCGAAGAACTTGGAATGGAATATGACTTCAAAATGTATGACCGGGATTCCAAAACCATGTTGGCCCCGGCAGAGTATAAAGCCATTTCTCCGCTTGGAACCGCGCCAGTCATTACGGACGGGGACGTAACACTCGCCGAGAGTAATGCAATTATTGAGTATATTCTGGATAAGGCGGAAGCGGAGACCTGGCGGCCCGGGCCAGCGTCCAAGAACCGCGAAAAATACCTCTTCTGGTTTCACGCCTCGCAGGGCAGCCTCCAGTCTATACTGACCATGAGCCTCGTTTTAACGATTACCACGTCCAGATCGCCGGGACTGATACGCCCTCTCATAAAAAAGGTTTTGGGGATGACGCAGGCCGGTTTCGTGAAACCCCGGTTAAAAGCTATTTTGAGCCTTCTGGAGCAGGATTTATCCGCGTCAAAATTTGTCGCGGGCGGACGGATAACGGCGGCCGATATCGCGCTTGGCTATACTCTTGAAATGGCCGGGATGAGAGGGCTGCTGGACGACTATCCGAATTGTCTGGATTATGTGGAGCGGATGACCTCAAGGCCCGGATTTAAACGGGCCGTTGAAAAAGACGGCAAATATACGGGTATCCCGACTTAGACTCCGGAAATCACCAAGCGCCTAAATTAACCAGTTTCATGCGTAAGGCGGGGGGCAGCTCCTCTCCGCTGCCGGGGCCGGTCAAATCCTCCGGCGCGTCGCCCGGCTGGAGGTATCGCCATCCCTGAAAAGCTCGCCGCGGTGTCGGCACAACGGGGATAAGCTCCGGTTCCATCACAATGGCGCAGGCGCGGTGTCCGTTTTTGACAGTTTCTTCCAGATCGATAATTTTATTCCGGCACTGAATAATGCCCTTAATCACCCAGTATAGAGAGCCCCCATCCAGTAATTCTTCGCGGCGCCGCGGAAACATCCGGGTCACGTGAACATGGTTCGGAGATTGTCCATTGGCCTGTCGGCGGCGAACCACCACTTTTTGCCAATCGCGCAAGGTCGAGATCGATTCGGATCCGACAGATAATTTTTGCAAATGTAGCGTCACACTCAAGCATAGCGCGGCCGATGTGATTCTCTAAGGAGCGTTTACAGCTAGGGTCTTGGGAAGTCTAAAATGTCCGCTCAAACGGCTCCATATCGACCAGATATCCTGGCACATTTGAGTCGATCTTGAACGTCACCATATCGGTGTGTGTTGTATCAGGTACCAATCCCGCCTTGCTTATCACGCGGCCAAAAAGTGACTTAACCTGCCGTTTCACGGGGCCATCCTGACTGTAACTTGGATTCATGCCAAAACGGTGACGCAGGGCGGCGTTAGTGACCATAGCCGCGTTTTTCATAGCGCTCTCCCGCGTGGAATATTCTGTGGTCACCGAAACGCAGAAAGTTTGATTGTCTACGCGGTGCGGCGAGTTCAATGGCCAAGTAGCGGCCTGGTCCGCTTCCAGCTCGATGACGGTTGCATGATTTTCAAAATATTCCTGATAAGGTAAATCATCATCGATATAATTCGTTATTGAATTCTCATGAGCTTCGTCCGGAATAAATTCCGTTGTCATTGGATAGAGATAAAGAATCTTCTTGCCGCGAACATGCCATAGGATAGTTTCAGTTTTGTCGAAATGGTATGGAACACGGGCCACGGGCGAACTAATTAGGATACCGCCTTTGGCGTTATAGACACTCGTTCCGCTTATCTCTGCCAAATCGCCATACATTTTATCTAGGACGGTTTTATACTCCGGATGAATATTCATGGCTTGGCGGACATTGATCCAAACTTTTCCGGCTTTTGCCGCTTCTATCAAAACTTTCGCGGGAACATCCCTGAAGTCTCCCGTCCGAAATTTGTTCGGAAAATCTGGATGTTCCGAGGCGCCCATCGTGCAGACATCCAACTTGTTTTGCGGATGTTTTTCCAGAAGCTCGATGAGAGCTTCATCCGTAAACAATCCAGTTTCGGAAATTTTATGACGAAAAGTCATAATCTCTTTTTGAAACTTTGATGATTTATCTTCTGTCCAGTCAGTAATCATGTTTGTCACTTGGAATTCACCTTTTGCGCCTTGGTGCTCTGATAATTGAGCGCGATATTTTCCGTGCCTAAAAGAAAATGATTTATTTTCCGTATGTCCAAAATACCAATCTTTAGCAGGGTTAAAATACTCCTAAATTATTGAATGCTTCTTCGGACCGCATAATAAATTGCCCCTAATACCATCACTGATCCGATCATAAGCCCGGACAGAATAAGCAAAGGACCATATTCGCCCAAAATCCCTTCCGTGCCTCTAAGATAAGCCGCGAGTGAAGCTCCCAAAAGAACAAAACCTGTCAACATAATTAGCCAGAACCCTAGATTACTTTGCCCATCTGTATGTGTATCTGGCGGAGCATGTCGTTCAATATACCGAGATGCGCTGTCAGATTTTAGCGGCACAGCTCTTTCACCCTGAGAGCTATTTATATCGCTATTTTCAAGCGTTCCTTTACTCTCCTTAGAGGCCTCAAAAACAGCGGCCTCTATTTCAGCCTTGGAAGGTACACGCCGGACACTTTTCTTTTTTTCCGACATTTCTTCTCGCTCTTCCTCTCTCGGCTTATTTGGGAAGGCCACAAGATTGTCTTCGTTCTGGTATTCTGAACTCAACTCGTCAGCTGGGTATATTTCTTCCGACTTTTGTCCTTGGATGAGACTTTCTGGCCAGCCTTGTGTGTCCGCAGCGTCTTCATCCCGCGCTTTATCGATCAAGGCATCCAGTCGATCCGAAATATCGGCCGCCGCTTCTGCAATGACTGACCTGTTAGAAGTGAGCGCCTCTCTCTCTTGGTCGTCTGAGATACCATCAGGCGAATGGAACTCTTCCGAAGGCTCTGTCCAAGGCGCATGCGGATCAGCCTGCGATCCCTCAATCTTATCGGAATCTTCAACGATCTCGCTCAACATCAAGATCCCGGCCGGACCGTCTTCGCGACGACGTGAAGGCGTTCGTTCAGCATCATAAGGCGCATGCGCAACAACACCTGCGGCAGAATCATTCGTAAATATTGGGAGGTCATCTTCTGTCTCTAATGCAGCTACGTGTTCGTCCTTCACTGGAGGCAAATCAACACCAGAGGCGGGACGAGGCTTTTTATCCAAACTAAGGAAAAGGGCTTTTTCTGCAGTCCGGCGACGCATTAATGCATCGACAACATAAGTTTTTCCATCAATCGTGGATTTCCGCCAGACATCCAGCCCATTGGCTGCGTCCAGAGGACGCCCATTATTCAAGGCACGCAATGTATCTGATGCCAAAAAAGCTTTTGGACCGATATTGAAAGCAAAACTGACCAATGCATCGAATTGACCTTGCGACAAAGGTGCATGAACATTTTCGTTAATCATGTCTTCAAAAGCCTGAAGGTCCGTTTTCAGAAGGTTTTCCGCTTCGTCTTTTGATAATTGCGCCGGAGCATCATCAAAAAGGCGGTGCCCATAGCCCACTACTCTTTGCCCCGTCACTAGAGTGCGATCTACTGGGCGGTAGCCTTCATAGGCCTTAATCAATTTTAGGCCGGTCGATGACAAGGTCAGCCCGTGTGAAGCGGTCAAAGTGCTCATTTTTGTCCCAAACTGTTACAAATCACGCATGGTTTCAGGCGTGACCGTGCAAGTTTCAGACCATGACTCGCTTTGGACGAGAGTTTTTCAGAAAGAATGAGCTTTAGAGCAACATAACGGCAGCAAAGCCAAGAAAGGCGAAGAATCCGACGATATCTGTCACGGTTGTCACAAATACAGATGAGGCCACCGCCGGGTCGGCTCCGAAATGTTTGAGTATAAGCGGGACGCTCACGCCGGCTATGCCCGCGAAAACATGATTGATGATCATGGCAATAAACGCCACGAGAGCAAGTTCCGGATCCCCAAACCAGACAAAAGCAATCAGGGCAAGGACTACGGCGAAAATAATCCCGATTATAAGGGCGGCAATAGCTTCACGACGAACAGCCCGCCAAGCCGTGCGGGACGTCAAATCTCGTTCTGTCAAAGCCCGAACCGCAACCGTCAAAGCTTGCGTGCCCGCATTGCCGCCCATTGATGCAACGATGGGCATCAAAACCGCAAGGGCTACAATTTGCGAAATCGCATAATCAAACTGAGCAATCACGACGGAGGCAAGGACAGCCGTCAGTAAATTGACAAATAGCCAAGGCGCTCGGGATTTAACTGTAGATATGGCCGTATCCGTCAGACCTGCATCGTTAACGCCGGCCAGAGCCAAAATGTCTTCTTTGTTTTCGTTTTGAATAATATGAATGATGTCATCCACAGTCATCATGCCGACCATGCGGCCATCTTTATCCACCACCGGGGCGGAAATAAGGTGATATTTCTCAAAGAAATAAGCCGCTTCTTCTTGGTCCAGGTCCTGACCAATGGTGACAATCAAGCTCTCGATCACACTCTCTAATGTCACATCACGCGGCAGACGCATCAATCTTGAAACCGGAACATATCCCAGAGGTTTGAAGTCTGCATCAATGACGTAAATATTGAAAAACAAGTCCGGAAGTTCTTCTCCGGTTGTCCGCATATGATCAATTGTGTCGCCCACGCTCCAGAAACGAGGCGCCGCTACAAACTCTCTTTGCATGAGGCGGCCAATAGTTTCATCGTCAAATGCGAGAGAGGCTTCCAAAGCGGCGCGCTCTGTCGGCTCCAACGCCTCCATGACGTCTTCGCGCTGAGCGTCTTCCATTTCCTCAACGATCTGAGTCGCATCGTCATTGTCAATGAGGGTTAAGGCGTCCGCGATTTGAGCCGCTGGCAAGAGAGGCAGTATATCTTCTACAACCTCATCTTTTAGCTCTGCCAAGAGGTCACCGGAAATGAGTTGAGGCGCGCGCGAGATTAATTCAACTCGCTCTTCAGAGGTCAATTCTTCGAGTTGATCCGCAAAATCAGCGGGATGAAGACCCTCTAAGGACGCCAGCATGGAGACATCATCTTCCATCTCAAGCGCCAATTTAAGCTCATCGCCGAGATCATCCTCTAGTAAATCCAACTCGTCTCTGTCTCTCTCAAGAGTTTGGTCTGTTGTATTCATAACGCAAAGCCTCCCTCTCGGTGCTCGTGGTTCTTGAGTGAGAAAAACCCATTACTGTCAACAGTCCGGCTTTGCTTTATAAATAAGCAGGGGTCAAAGCGAAATCGGTTTCATCTGGACATTTTTAAGTTTAGCACAGGCCATGGACATTTTGACAGCCCATATTTTTTTCGGATGCATATTAATCTCAGTCCTAGTTGTCATATCTTGGGTAGATATACGCACTTTCCGGATTTTAAATATTTTGACCTTTCCCCTTATCGCAGCTGGATTTATTTTTACTTATTTTGTCTCTCCAGAAAGTCTGGTCTCGGCGATTATTGGCGCTATTATTGGATATGCGGGGTTCATCACACTTGAATATGCGTTTCGGTATTTTTATCATAAAGAAGGTTTGGGCCGAGGGGATGCTAAGCTACTTGCGGCAGGCGGGGCCTGGTGCGGATGGTTTGGCCTACCCTATATCCTCTTGATCGCCAGTCTTTGTGGATTGGTTTTTACCCAAATGCCATCTTACAAAGACAGAGCGGAAGCGGGAAATTTCAACATCCCCTTCGGTCCGTTCCTGTCTCTGGCGATTGCGGTCATCTGGTTTGGACAGAGCTATATAAATTTACAATAAATCAGGTGAACCAGTTACTGCGCCGCACAATTACTGAGCGCAACAACGGGCGTCACTCGATCCCACCCATCAGTCGTTTTAGTAACAATTTGCCCGGCAAAGCTTTGGCCGTCTTTCAGACTTTTCCCTGGTTCCAGTGAAAGCGTTGCAGTTTGTCCGCCGGGAAGCTCATAACGGCGCTCTCTGGCGGCTAAGCCTTCATTTTCCACACGGGCCACACTTAGAATTTGGCCGTCCAAAAACAACTTCGCTTCGTTAGACGTTTCAAATCCGATAAATTTTCTGGAGCTATCTGTTGTCCAGATAAATAGGCCGCATTCCCCAGGGTTTAACTTTTGGGGGGGCAAACCCGTCTGCACAGATGCGATATTGCTCGCGCTTTCACTTTGATTGTCAGGCGTTGTTCCGCATCCACTCAAAAAGAATGAAATTGAAATCATCAGAAGGGATAGCGCAAAATATTTCACGGTATCAACCTAACGCCATTTTCCCTGTTCTACCAAACGGAATTCTCCGCCTTGTGCCGTCTGTCCCCTCTGCTCAAACCCAAAGAGGGGTAAAACCTGCGCTGCCTCATTGTCACGACTTATAACTTTCATGTCGGAATAATATTGTCCGTCCCAGGAAATTGAGACTTTTGCTGTTATAGACTGTAAGTCATCCTCGCCTGCCAGATTAAACACAAAGTTTCCATCGGCGTCACAATTCAATGGCCCGGTCAGCCCTGGTCCTTCCCAGGAAAACAGGGCGCGGTTTCTTGTCAGAACGTCCGTTCTCGCGGAACCGGATAAGACTTCGCATTTTCCCTGCTTATCCCATTTGATCTCGTCAAACTGGACAATAACCTGTCCTGCCAGTCCCTGAAGACGCGGATCCGGCATGGGTAAGCTGGAAACATCAATACGAAAGTTCAGATCCTCAGCCGCATATTGTCCAATGGCGCCTTCTGCCTGTAGTCCCGTCGCAACGACAGAAGCACGAACAGGTGTTCCCCCTGCGAGCAAACCAATAGGATTCAATTTGTATTTAACAGAATCTATGTCTCTCAGGGACGTCATATTTCCTTTCCAAACTGTTCCCCGATAAACCGTTTCCGCCTGCACCAGGTTGGCAGGCAGAGCAAGAGGGGCGACCCAAGAGAGGGGCAGGAAAAAAATCAAGCCAAGAAAAATCCCCGGTAAAAGCCAGAATAGACGCCGCATTACTGACCACTACTCAGAAAGTCATCAAGTTTGGAAGTCTCGCGACCAGATTGGTTTATGTCTTCCTGACGGATTCTGTTCAAGCGGTTTTGAGTAAGCGGCCTGGCATCATCCGCATCACGAATTATTGTTGGGCGAAGAAATACCATCAGATTCGTTTTGACGCGTGATCTATCCTTATTGCGAAAGAGAGATCCCACAACTGGGACATCCCCCAATAGAGGCACTTTTTCTATAGTGATTTGCTCGTCATCCTCTAACAATCCTCCTAGCACAATGATTTCACCATTATTTGCGAGAACCGTTGTTTCGATTTGCCGTTTATTCGTGACAAAATCCTGAGATAAGGTGGTCACAGCCCCTGCTATTGAACTGACTTCCTGAGCAATTTCCAATCGGACAACATCGCCTTCGCTAATCTGAGGAAGCACATTAAGTTTAATGCCGACTTCTTTTCGTTCAAAAGTCCGGAAAGGGTTGACGTTGTTGGACCCTAGACTTTCTCCGGTCGTAATCGGAATTTCTTGTCCGACCAGAAATGTGGCGGGTACGTTATCAAGCGTTGTGACAAAGGGTGTGGAAAGGATATTGCTCTCTTCGTCGCGTTCCAAAGCATTCGCGATAACCCCAAATAAAGTATCATTACTGATACCGCCAATTCCCGCAGTTCCCCCCGTCAGTGCGCTGAGTGAGTTGAGCGCCGCCGTTTGCGCGGCTTGGTCCACGTCTAATCCTAATTCATCCCCGGCCAAAGCTCCGGTTAAAGCTAAAATATTCGGCGCCGCACTAAAGTTGGAAGAAACAAGTGGCACGGTGTTTCCGTTCACGCCTCCGACAGCGAACTGAACACCAAGCTCTTTGGCGGCCGTATCGGAAATTTCGACGATGATGGCTTCGACCAAGACTTGAGGGCGGCGCACATCCAATCTGCGAATAATACCTTCCAAAGAGGCCTGTGTTTCCGCATCTGCACTGACCACAAGCGTGTTTGAAAAGCTGTCATAAGCAACCGTCGGAGCTGGCTTTCCATCGACAGCATATGACGGCAGCAAAGTTGACAATACTTCTACGAGAGTGGCGCCATTGGCAAAACGTAAAGGAATGACGCTAACGGCCCCTCTGGGCGCAAGCGAGCCCACATCCATTTTTTCAACAATTGGGCGTAAACGGGCCACATCCTGCGGGGGTCCTTGCAGCAAAAGGGAATTTGATCCCGGAATAGCAACAACTTTCACGCGCGGTTCCTGCCCGGCAAGTTCTGTCAGAGCTTCTTCTGCGTCAATCGCATTGAGCTGGCGAAGCTGAATAGTTTCCGTGACGCTCCCATCCGTATCCATAGCCTCGACGATTTCACGAGCTTTTCTAAGGTTTTCAGGAAAATCGGTAACAACAATAATGTTTCCCCCAGGGTTAGCCGTAACCAAACCCTGGCTGTGCATAACGGGTTTAATGAGGCGCGCAGCTTCGGCCGCGTCTTCATAATTCAGCCGAATAATTATAGTCGAGAGGCGTCCATTGATCCCATTTCCATCGACATAGGGGGAATCACCGGCAGCCCCCTGGAGTAAGGTCACGCGATACTCGCCCGTTGCTGTACGGATCAGCGTATATCCATGCACCCGCATCACGTCTTTGAAGACTTCAAATACTTCCGACTTGGAAAGGGACTGATCAGAACTGATGGTGACGCGTCCTTGAACGCGCGGATCAACAATAAAGGTGTTACCTGTAACGGTCGCTACATCATTAATGAAAGAGCGGATATCGACATCCTGCATCGTTATCACATGCTCTCCGGCCGCTTGGGCCGATGCCGAGAGCGGTAGTGTCGACAAAGCCGTGGCGGCCAATAATCCGCCGAGACAGAATTTCAACTTGAGTTTAAAAGGCGTCATAAGTTCAAGATCCGATTTGGACGGTAACGGGACGACCATCCCGAAGGATGTCGAGTTTGACCTGATTGGCATTTTTCAAATTTGTTATCAAACCCTGTAAATCGGGCTGACTTTGCAATAGACTATTTCCATTTATAGCTGTGACTATATCACCGGACTGCAGGCCAAATTCTTCTAAATTGGCTTCGCCGCTTCTCGCTCTAATTTCGTAGCCTATAAGCGTTCCTGACTCAAAATTGGGATTGAGCTGAACGGACTTCATCAACGCTGACGGATCTATTTTTTTAGACGGGTTTGTTGTATTTAGGTTGCTCTGCTCAGTAGCATTTCCGGCAATGGACACAGATTGAGATACTCTATCAGTTTGAGGTTGCGACAATCCTGTCTTTTCATCACGCTGAAAAGTCAATCGCTGCACTTCTCCGTTCACTTTTAAAACAACGAAATCCGGATACACATTTTGTAAAGTGACCCCATTCATCACCTCGTCACCAACTGTATAAGACTGCTCTTGATTATCCGGTGTTCTTAAGGTGGCAATCTGACTGGAACCGGATATTCTACCTAGCAGTCTGATTTTTAATGTCGTCTCGGGGGCGTCAAACCCTTCGGCCTGAGCAATAACTTCCGGCTCCTCTGAAGCGGGAAGTCGAAACGGGTCTGACGAAAAATTATAAATCCGTTCAGCCGCTGATGACCCGCTGGGAGAGGCCGCTGTCACGCTTGGCAAAGGCGTCCAAAGACTTTCGGGGTTCGTCAAAAGCAGAACAGACCGAATGATGACCCACCCCAAAGTGACAAGCAAAGCGATTTGAAGAACTCGCAATATGGGTAAAACCCAGCCAGCCTGTCCCTCTGCCCCTAACTTTCCTGTAAATGCCGCCATTAGGTATGCTTAATCCCTTGTCTCGAATGAAGTCTTAATATCTTGAAATAGTCATTTAAGTCGTGCGGTTAACAAGTCAGCGTGTCAATTCCGTGACACAGTCCCGCTTCCCGGCAGTTGTTCTACAGCCGATATGAAACCAGGTGTAAGGCGCTCGCCTCCCGCCTGTTCAAAAGCATACCCTATAGCCATGATCTCTTTATCCTGACCGCTTTGCCCCATAAATGACACGCCGACGGGCAAGCCTTTAACGGCTCCCATTGGAACCGTTATATGCGGATAACCTGCAATGGCTGCAATCCATCCAGCGCCTGTCCCACCGGGGTAATTGTCTCCATAAACATGGTCGATAAGGAAGCTAGGCGCGGTGCTGGGGGCGACTAACGCATCCAAGTCATTCTCAGACATCATTTTGTCAATGCCGTCTTCTCGGGTAGTTTTAAGTACAAGCGCCAAAGCCTCTTTATATTCTTCTGTGCCCAAATCTCCGAGTTCTTCAGACATTTCCATTATGTCCTGATCGAAAACGGCCATTTCAGCCTCAGATTCTGCATTCTCAACAATGACCGCAGCGAGGGTACGAGATTTTACATCCGGAGCAACCTCAGCGAGATAATCATTCAGAGTGGCTTTAAATTCATATTTGAGAACGTTGAAGGACGCTTCGTTAAAGCTTTCCGGAGGCTCAAACTCTTCAATTTCAACCAACTCTGCTCCCTGTGACTCAAGCGTCTCCAGAACCGCCTCAAAATTCGCGTTCACGCCATCCACATTGCCGCGCGCAAAGTTCAGTACGCCTATTCGTTTGCCGGCCAGAGTTCCCGCCATAACGGCGTCACGCCAGGCCGAGTCCTCACCCGTCATAGCATCCATCATTATGGCGGCGTCCTCGACCGTCAGCGTCATGGGACCCGCCGTATCCTGAGTAGAAGAAATGGGTACTATCAATTCCTGGGGGATAAGACCGACGGTCGGTTTGAACCCAACAATTCCGTTCATAGCAGACGGACAAATAATGGATCCATTCGTCTCAGTACCGATAGCGGCAGGAACAAGTCCCGCTGCCACGGCTGCGCCGCTACCGGAACTTGATCCACAAGGGCTACGGTTTAGAGCATGGGGATTTTTCGTCTGAGCTCCGAGCGCGCTCCAACCACTTGTCGAGTTTGTAGAGCGGAAATTTGCCCATTGAGAGAGGTTGGATTTACCCAGAATAACAGCACCAGCCTCTCTCAAACTCTCGACAAGCGGAGAGTCTCGCCCCGTATCGTTTTGCTTAAGTGTTGAGCTGCCAGCGGTTGTTGGCATGTCCAATGTTTCGACATTGTCTTTGATCAAGATAGGAACGCCATGAAGCAGACTTCTTTCTGTCTCTTCTCCGTCCAGGGCTTTTGCAATGTCAAGCGCGTTTGGATTGACGGTCAGAACGCTTTGAAGGTTGGGTCCGGCATGGTCAATCGTGGCAATCCGGTTTAGCGCGAATTCTACGCGCTGTACTGAGCTCTGTTCTGACGCAGGGTTTATGCCGCGATAAGCTTCCGGGTCTTTATAAATCGCTTTTAAATCCGCTTCGCTTTCGACAAGTCCGGTTTCCTGCAGGGGCTTTACTGGCTCCGGTTGTGAAGAGTTACATCCGGTTAAAAATACGACTACTAGAGCCGCTCCCCAATTTAAATGTTTTAGAGACATCTTTTTTACCTACCCTTTTATCTTGGTCACTGTTTTCCCTGATAGAAGGTAAATTAGCGGACGCCAAGTCATCATAAGTCAGATACGTAAAATCCTGTGCAGGGGATGCCTCGCTATTTCTGTTAAGACCCGTTAAGGGAGGAACGAAAATAAAGGAATGTTCCAGCTCTGGAATAAAGGCGTTGAAGAGAAGATATGACCTCCAATATTATTGACGGAAAAGCCATTGCCGCAGATTTACGGGCAAAAGTCAAAACGGCTGTAGAAACACTACGCGATCAGCCGACATTGGCCGTCGTGCTTGTCGGCGAAGATCCGGCAAGCCAGGTTTATGTCCGCTCAAAAATAAAATTTACCGAGGAATGCGGGATGCGGTCGGTCGAGCGACACCTGCCCGCCGACGCAACCCAAGACCATGTTGAAGAAACCGTCCGGGCTTTGAATTCAAACGAGAGCATAGACGGTATATTGGTTCAGCTTCCGCTTCCAAAAGGACTGGACAGCGACGCGGTTATTGAAGAGATTGATCCTACGAAAGATGTGGACGGCCTGACGGATATTTCTGCCGGGCGTTTGATTTTAGGGAAACCCGGACTGCGCCCCTGCACCCCAACGGGATGCGTTATTCTTGCAAAATCCGCTCTTGGTGATTTAAGCGGCAAGCATTGCGTTATTCTAGGTCGCTCCATTTTAGTCGGAAAACCTGCTGCTTTATTGTTTCTCGAGCA
The DNA here is from genome assembly GCA_029936425.1 of Litorimonas sp. Taxonomy (GTDB): domain Bacteria; phylum Pseudomonadota; class Alphaproteobacteria; order Caulobacterales; family Maricaulaceae; genus Litorimonas. Next base: position 23,274 of record JAPYSU010000022.1, on the reverse strand, counting down.
AAACTGTACCGTTACAATCGCGCATTCCCGAACCGAAAACCTTCCGACTGTTTGCAGAAGCGCGGATATTTTGGTCCCGGCCGTAGGACGGTCCGAAATGGTCAAAGGGGATTGGGTTAAAGCCGGGGCTTGCGTCATTGATGTGGGAATCAACCGGGTTCTCAACCCGGATAGACCCGGTAAATCCCGGCTCGTCGGAGATGTCGCCTATGGCGAAGCCTCATCCGTAGCCGGGGCCATCACACCTGTTCCCGGCGGCGTCGGCCCTATGACAATTGCCTGCCTGCTCAGAAATACGGTCCTGGCCGCCTGTTCGAGGCGGGGTTGGGAGACTCCCGAAATATTGAAAATCTAGGACCTTATATAAACTAATGGCAGGCTTCTCTCCTCATTAAAACTTTTCAGAAAGTGGTTATGACAAAACTTATCGCCAAATCTGCTCTGCGTCAGCATTATTCTGATGCGCTCTCAACCATGTACCGCAAAGAAGTTCCGGCCTATGGAACTTTGCTAGATATTGTTGCCGAAGTAAATAAAGAGGTAGATCCTGAACAGTCTGTGGGCGCGGAACGACTTGGCCAAGAACGTCACGGCGCTATTCGTGTTGGCACTGCAAAAGATTTGTCGACAATTGCCCGGCTCTTTGATTTGCTCGGAATGGAGCCAGTCGGATATTATGATCTGTCGGTGGCAGGCTTGCCGATACATTCGACGGCTTTCCGTCCCGTTACGACAGAGGCTCTCGAGCAAAGTCCATTTAGAATGTTCACGTCTTTGCTGCGCCCTGAGTTAATTGATGATAATGAATTACGTCAGGACGCTCTCTCCGTTCTTTCAGAGCGAAATATATTCACAGGTGAGCTTTTAAACTTGCTTGAAAAGGCCGAAAAACAAGGCGGCATATCAGAAGATGACGCAGACAGATTTATCTCTGAATTTCTCAAAACCTTTCAGTGGCATGACCGCGCACAGGTTTCTTTGAGCACTTACGAGCGGATGAAAAGCCATCATCCTTTATTGACAGATATCGTTAGTTTCCAAGGCCCCCATATCAACCATCTAACGCCCCGCACATTGGATATTGATCACGCGCAGGAGAAAATGCGCGTAAAAGGCTTAAAGGCAAAAGATGTCATTGAAGGCCCGCCAAAAAGAAAATGCCCTATTCTCTTACGCCAAACCGCTTTTAAAGCCCTCAGCGAAGATATTTTATTCGAAGATGACGGAAACTGGACGCAAGGAACTCATACAGCCCGGTTTGGCGAGATTGAACAGCGCGGAGCCGCTTTAACGCCAAAAGGCCGTGAGTTATATGACAATTGCCTTATGACAAAAGATTTTTCGGAGTTTCCGGATGATTGGGAAATAATGCGAAAAGACGGTTTGGCTTATTTCCGAAAGACAGATGAGGGCTTTGAAGCACTGACCTATGAAGATTTTCTACCTGTCAGTGCCGCCGGTATTTTTCGATCCAATTTAGGCGAAGACGGAGAAGCGCAAGCTTTACAGGCCAGCGCAAACCAAGAGGCTTTTGAGAAAGCTTTGGGCCGGCCAGTGCATGATATGTTTGCCCTATATTCCGCTCAAATTAGTTAATTCTAACTCAAAATAAAAAACCGGGCCCTTAGGCCCGGTCAAAATCTACCTCCCCGCAGATTTATTCTAGAAACCCACAACGACTAAAGTCATTATTGGTTTCGTAAAAAAGCGGGCCGGTGACGAGGTTAGCAATCACCGACCCTACACCTTTGGCCTAAGCCTCAAGTGATCCTTACCGGCAGAAATAAATGTATCTGCTTTGAAACTCTTAGAAGTTGGTGGACAGCGAAGCTGAAAAGTTTACGCCACGCTTGTACGTGTTAAATTCAGAACGTCCGGCTTCTTCGCTAATCTGAAATTCCTCGTGGTCTGTGTTCAAGAGGTTTCGGGCGCTGAGACCTAGATTAAATTCTTGGCCGCGGACATCAAATTTGCGACGATACACTAAATCAAGCTGAGGACCGGGGCTCTCTACAACATCCGGAACGTTACTTAACCCACGTAATCCACGGCGGGAAACCCGGTCATCTACCCAGCCAAATAGAATAGTGAATTGATCATTGTCTGATTCCCAACCAAATTGAGAATTTACAATGTGTTCGGGTGTGCCTTGGAGAGGTTGCCCATCAATTCCGAATAACTCGGCAGAAATCGGTGTGCCGTCCGCTTGAATAATCACATCATCAGCTTCGGCTTTTACGGTCGCATCCGTGTAAGTGTAATTTACGGTGAAAAACCATTCGCGGGAGTTCAGGAACGGAATATCGCCGGGCATATCAAAATTCGTCCGGAATTCAGCTTCCATACCGAGCAACTCAGCAGCAGGGGCATTGATGAAGGACGTCTCGAATACATTGGCGGACGTTTCAAATGTCGACTCTTCGATAGGGTTTTGGATATCCTTGTAGAAACCTGATATCGTAATAAATTGATTTCGTCCGAAATATCTTTCTAAACGTATGTCAAAGTTTTCGAACTCGGAGTCGACGATATTGGGGTTCCCCACAAAAGTGCGATCTGTCTCTGGGTCAAGAAAACGCGATGAGGCCAGTTCACGGAATTGGGGACGTGCAATCGTATTCGAATATCCAAGTCGCAACTGAGTGTCATCGAGAAAATTCCAAGTAAATGAGGCGGAAGGCAATAAATAATCATTGTCCAAATTAGACGTCACGCCGAAATTGCTGAACCGATCCAGGGTTTGGACATTGAGCTCAGATGTTTCGTATCTAACACCATAATCTGCCCTTACAGTTGGAGAAAACTCAATATCTGTCTTTAGATAGGCTCCAAAGACATCAAGGTCTCCGAGATAGTTATCACTTGTACGCGGAGGAATTTCTTGGATGTTAAAGATCGGACCAATAGTGGCTGCCGAGAAAAGCAGATCAACTCGGGCGGCTGCCAATTGCGGATCAAGTTGAGTTGAAGTGGTATATTGAAGGTTCAAATCCGCAAATTCCCGGTCCGTTTGTGAGTAGTCAACACCCCCAGCAATCTCGACTTCCCAAGCGCTTGTACTTGGTACGTTATAACTCAAGTCCAAACCACCACTTGTGATTTCATCGTTTACTTCTGAGAATGAAATGCTGTGCGCATTGTTTCCGGGGAAAAGCAGTGCATCCCCTCTGAGTTGGCGCTCAAGCTGACGCTCATATGGTGCGTCGCGGCTCGCCATTGAATAAGACCCCTTCCAATTCGCTGTCAGGTCCCCAATTAAGTGCTCGCCATTAAGCTGCGTGAAAAGAAGCTCCCGTTCATAATAACCGTTTTTCTCCAAGAACACCCCATCCGGCTCACTGAACGTTCTGCCTTGATCGATCTGAGCTTCTTTGGATGTGTCATGTACGTAAAAAACAGTCCCTTGAACCGAGTCGCCGGAATCAAAGTTTAACGTCGTCGAGGCCAAAGCATTTAATGTAACTTGATAAGTAGATTCAACAGATTCCAAACTGTCTTCAACTCTACCATTTGCCTGAACTTGACGGGTCGATCTTTCAGTCGTCCAGCCATTATCAAATCCGGCTGTACCCACAAATCCAAGTTCGCCGAAACCAACTCCAATTGTTTTAGCGGCATCAATTGATACGTTCATGTCTGGGAAAGTTTCGTCATATGACTGAATGACGGTCAAATTTGGATCGACCAAAAGCTGTCCAATTAACTCCAATTCCTGATCGGATTGATCCTGCAATCGTTCTCCGCCTTTAATAACATCAAGCAAAGGATCGGGAATATCACGGGTTCCATCATCAAAACCTAGAGCATCATAATCTCCACCATGGACAAAAAGACTTTCCTTGCCGGTTGTCTCGGTATTGGCGCCTACACCAACTTTAATTTTAAAGAAGTCTTCCGGCGGTGTTTTCAGTGTGTTTAACGCAATAACGCCCCCGCCGAATTCACCGGGATAATTAGGGGAATAAGTTTTCTGAACGGTGATACCGTTCAAAACACTTGAAGGAAAAAGATCCAAGGGGACAGTTCGTCTCAAGGGCTGAGGGCTTGGTAGAGGCGACCCGTTCAGCAAGGCCGAGGAATAGCGATCTCCCAAGCCCCGAACATAGGCAAATCGGCCGCCAACTATACTTAATCCGCTAACACGAGTTAGCGCCAGAGCCGCATCTGAATCGCCCTGACGAATTAAATCTTCCGCTTGCAAAAAAGACGCCACCTGGGACGTGGCGCGTTGCGGGTCAGGTATGAAACTGCCAGTTACGACCACTTCGTCAAGGCGCGTCTCACTTTCGCCATTGGTGGTGTCTTGGGCATTGGCTTGAATGCTTAGAGCAGCCACGGATAAAGCCAGTACTGCTTTTAATGATGATCTGTAAATCATGGGAAACCTTTGATTACAACTTATAAAAGGGGCGCCTGTATTCGAAAATAAAGACTGACCCCGGATATTTAATTTTTATGAGCCGAATGTTCAGAGGCCGCGAAAATCGCGGCCTCTGCAATCATCCGTTGGATTAGCAGGGATTTGTGTCCTCTAGGCCACATGTCCATCCTTGCCACCATGTGTCATCCGCGTCTCTTACGGCGCCGATATAGTCAACCATGTCGAAGAAACCGTTTGCCGGAAGCGGCGTAACAGTCACACCGTTTTCGTTATCACCATTGATGAAAGTATTGATAAGGCTGTTACCGCCAACAACATTGTTCGCGTCAGCATCGACTGCCGCTTGACCTGTTACAGGGTCTGCATCGTCGCCGGATGTCAACAGACCAGCGCCGCAATCAAACAATACGGATTGGAAAGCGGGATCTGCGCCCGGGGTAAAGCCCACTGTACCGTCACCAGCATCATCTTCGTAGTCGAGACAAGAGTTTTGCTCAACGATAACGCCGTTCAGATAGCTTCCGATAGTTCCGGTATTCATGCGGATACCGTTACTGTCAGTATTGTTGATCGTTGAGTTGTTGACCAAGGTAAAGTTGGAGAAGGTCGCGTTTGACGCTGGAGTAACGCCCGGCGCTACAGAACTCGCTTCGATACCATTATCGGATGAGTCCCCGCCCCGCTGAATAGCAATTACGAACTGAACGTTACCGTTATATCCGTTATCCGTGTCGAGTTGCTCATCGTCATTTCCAGTAACTACGACATATTTGGCGTTCACAGTACCACCGAAGAACTCGATGCCATCATCAGAATTGTTATGGACTTGAACATTTTCGATTGTCGTACCGTTTCCGACACCGCCGAGCGTAATGCCGTTCAGTTCTACGTCAGTCGCAACCTCAAAACCGGCATATTTGACTTGAACAAATCTGAGAGAGCCAGAATTGTCATCTTCATCAGAACCACCGTAAAGCGCGTCTGGCTCGGTTACACCTTCGATAGCGTTTTCGCAGCCATTTGTACCGCCTGTTTCGCCTGGTACATTACAACGGTTGATAGGAGCATCGCCAAGGATGACAACGCCGCCCCACTCGCCAATTGCGTTTGCGCGGTCTCCTGCGGCATCTGTCACATCATTTTCGGACGTGAACACAACAGGGTTAGAACGCGTCCCGTTTGCGAAAATTTGTGAGCCACGGTTTACAACCAAATAATCAGACCCTCCGCGACCAAAGATTGTGACACCAGATTCTACCGTCAATGTAGCCGGGTCTCCATCTGGCGCAGCGCCGCCTGCCCCGACGTCAACACCAACATCGACGCGTCCAACAAGGGCGTAGAGATTTCCGCGTGTGAGACGAAGTGAGTCTGTAATTGTTCCTGTTACATTACAAAGGTTTTGACCATTTAATTGCCCAGCAGCCGTCGTGCCTGTTGGACACTCAGGGTCCGGGAAGACGTCCTGAGTCCATCCGGTTGCCCAGTTATCAGTTTCGGACTCATCCGGACCAAAGGCACCGATGTAATCAACATCATCAAAGAAATCGTCTTCGAGATCCGTCGCTTCAACGGCGAGTTCATTTGGTCCCGGGAAGAAGCCACCGAGAGAATTCTCTCCAACGACGTTATTGGCATCCGCATCAACAGCCGCTTGGCCAGTTGCTGGATCAGCACCGTCACCGGTTCTTACGAGGCCCGCGCCACAATCAAAGAAAACAGATTGGAAGGCAGGGTCATTTGCCGGGTTAAAGCCAGGCATACCATCACCGGCATTGTCTTCATAATCCAAGCATGAATTTTCTTCGACAATGATTCCGTTCACATAAGTGCCGACCGTACCTGTATTTAGGCGAATACCATTACTATCTGTATTGCCATTCCCGATAAGCGAGAAGTTAGAGATTGTCGCATCTGAAGCTGGTGTGGCACCCGGATTGACGGAACTGGCTTCGATACCATTGTCAGAGGAGTCGCCGCCGCGCTGTGAAGCAAGAACATACTGAATTTTACCCTGATAACCGTTGTCTGTGTCCAACTGCTCGTCGTCATTGCCGGTCAGAGCAAGGTATTTCGCGTTCACGGTTCCGCCGAAGAATTCAATGCCATCATCTGAGTTATTGTGGACTTGAATATGATCAACTGTGGTTTCTGAACCGACACCGCCCATTGTAAGGCCGTTCAGCTCAACATCAGTTGCTACCTCGAACCCGGCGTGACGGATTTGAATATATTGAAGCGTACCACTGTCAGATAAAGGATCGCCGCCGCCGTAAAGTGCGTCTGGCTCTGTCACGCCTTCAATTGCGTTTTCGCAATCTGCCGTGCCAGCATTGACGCCCGGAACATTACAGCGATTGATAGGCGCATTGCCCAGAACAACCAAGCCGCCCCATTCGCCAATCGCATTTTCACGATCTCCGGTATCAGTTATGTCATTTTTGCTGGTCATGATGATCGGAGCGTCAACTGTACCAGCCGCTTCGATCTGGTGGCCGCGATTAACAACAATATAATCTTCACCAGAATCGCCAGCGATCATGACGCCAGGTTCGATTGTTAAAACAACTGGAGAATCAGTTCCATCCGCACCTGCGTCAGTCCCGACATTGAGTCTTCCGGTAAGTTCGTAAATAACATTTTCACGAAATTCTAATGTAGCGCTTTCTGTCAGCGTACCGTTCAGGCTGGTTAGGTTTCCGATAGGCGCATCACATAAAGTGAAACTTCCCAACGCCGTGCCATCTGTTCCGTCAGGGCAAACACTTGAACTTGGCGGAGGGGGCGGCGGAGGGGGCGGAGGAGGTGGGGGTGGGGGTGGAGGGGTGACCTCAGTTAATCCGGGAGATATAATATCGCTACCCTGTTGGCAGCCGACCAATGCCAGACAGGCCGCAGATGCCAGAAGCAGATTACGCATAGATAGTGTCATTGAGATATCCTTCACCATTAAAAATTTTAAGTGCGGATAGCTCACATCAAAGATTCTGCCGTTCCGCATTTGGAGGGGGATTTGGCAGCGTAATATGACAGGCAAGTAATGCTATTATGCCAATTTAGTAAAACTTACGTGACGATATGGTTATGGTTTTTTGACAGAACTGTCATAAAAAAACCAGCCGGTGATCCGGCTGGCTAATGAAAATCAAAATCAGTGGACTTTAATTTAGGCTTTGATACGCAACAATTCTTCGCGCGGAGCATTCCAGTCAGGACGCATATCCGCAGCCTGCTTGTACGCTTCGAGAGCGCCAGCTATATCGCCAGTCAGCTCTTTGGTCATGCCCAAACCATAATAGGCAAGCGGAGCGGCGTCATTATGAGTCATGCAATCATTGAAATAATCAATCGCTTTAGCATAATCCTGCCGCATCATCGCTGTGAAGCCTTCACCGAGATAAGCAATTTCATTGACATTGTTAAGCTTTGCAGCGGATTTAAAATCCCGTGACGCTCTGTCATACTCTCCATTAGAAAGTTGTAACCAGCCTCGACGTGTCAGAATATCTGATTTTACGTCATAATTCGGAATTGAAGCTCTATAGGCCTTTGTGCAAGCGCGAATAGCTTTACTCGGCGCCGCGTCTATATCCGACCCCATACAGAGTTGAATATTCTGATCCGCGTTTGATACGACGACATGATTTGACTCGAAATTACCAGCAAATGCCGGGGCAGCGCTGATTGATGCCACAAAGACTGTGGAAATTAGGATGTTTCTCATGGTGATCTCCTTTTTGAACATCACCAACGTTTTTTAGACTGCAAACATGCGCCGTTGGCCTACACATCGTTAGCCTAACCTCTATGACAGTTTTGTTACACTATTTGTTACATTTCTGTCAAGAAACTGTTTTAAATATATCATAATAACCCTAACCCATTGAAACTAATAATATATTTTAGAGCTTTACGTCTGGATTATGTCAAAATATCTATCTTTGCAGAATAGCTAATTAACCCATAAGAATCTCTCGACATTTGAGAGCAGGAGAGAATAACCAGTTATTCGTTGATAGATTAGCACTCCTGTCTATAAAGTTCATCTAAGCAAATTAGTTCATGAATAGAACCAACGTAGCACAGTCACAGCGCATTTAGGAAAAAGCTTGAGTACAAACGAAGAATTAGGGGCTTTGAGAACAGCGGCTTCGCGCGGTGACATTCAAGCAATGACCACTGTTGGCAAACGTCTCATCGCCGCGCCAAAATCCTCCAAATGCGTTCAGGACGGCCAAACATTTTTAAAACAGGCGATGGAAGCAGGAAATGGGGAAGCCGCCGAATTTGTCGCTATAATGTTTGCTTCCGGAGTAATGGGCGAACAGGACTGGAATCAAGCACTTGATTATCTGGCATTGTCTGCGTCGCTCGAATGGCAACCAGCTTCTCGGCAACTTTCAATTCTTGCAAACTCTCCGAATGAGAATGGGGTGTGGGACGCCAGAAAGGCAGATATACGTGAGTTACGAGCGCGAATTAACGTCGAGTCCTTGTTGCAAATCCCTGAGAAACAAAGTCTCTGTGAAGCGCCCCGCATTCGCAAGTTTGATAATTTTTTGCCAGAGCGTTTCTGCGATTGGATGATTGACCTGGCGCGCCCCAAGCTCGCCCGAGCGCGTACATATGACGACACCGCCACCGAAGGGAAAGAAAGCGAGGCGAGAACCAATTCGTCTGTGAGCTTCGGTCTTCTGGATCTGGATCTTATTCTACTCTTAATCCAAACGCGTATTTCAAAGATCGCGATTGTCCCGATGTATACGATGGAGAACTCTATGGTTATGCATTACAAAATCGGCGAACAATTTCACCCACATTACGACTATCTTGACCCAACCAAAGCGGCCCATGCGGCGGATATGCGAAAATTTGGCCAACGCCTTGCGACATGCCTTATCTATCTGAATCAGGATTTCGAGGGAGCCGAAACCTCCTTTCCGAAAATAGGTCAAAAATTCCGGTGTGATAAGGGCGGCGCCCTTTTATTTGCAAATGTTGATTTGAATGGCCAACCTGATCCGCAAACCCTTCATGCAGGCTTACCGCCAATCCGGGGTGAGAAATGGCTTTTCTCTCAATGGATCCGTAGCGGCCCCCTCCCTCAATAGCCGTGAAGAATAGTTACTTTATCCTTGGAACAGCAAATGAGTGAGAACGACCTTTATGACATGGTCATTATCGGCGCCGGACTGTCCGGAATTGGCGCGGCCTGTCGTTATCGCACAGAATTCCCTGACAATAAAATTGCGATCATCGAATCCCGCGAAGCCATAGGCGGGACTTGGGATTTATTTCGATATCCCGGCATACGTTCAGATTCCGATATGCTGACGCTCGGTTACAACTTCCGTCCCTGGGTCGGCGACAAAACCTTGGCCGACGGAACAAGCATTCGTGAATATATTGAAACCGTCGCAAATGAATATGACATCACGCGACTCATCCAGTTCAACTCCAAAGTCACCGAAATGAATTTTTCAAGTGATACAGATGTCTGGACGCTGACCATAACCGATGCGGAGACAGGCAATGTACGAAAATTGCGTACGCGCATAGTTCTATCCGCCGCTGGTTATTACAACTATAAAAAGGGCTACACCCCCCATTTTGAAGGTCGAGACAATTTCGAGGGCGAAATTATTCACCCGCAACACTGGCCAGAACATTTTGACTGCTCTGGGAAGAAAGTTGTGGTGATTGGATCTGGGGCAACAGCCGTTACGCTCATCCCTGAAATGGCCAAAATAGCCGGCCATGTCACGATGCTGCAACGGTCACCAAGCTACATTGCCTCTATTCCCGCCAAAGATAGAGTCGGAAATTTTTTCCGAGCTCTGCTGCCCGAGAAGATCGCTTATAAAATTAATCGGGCTAAAAACATCTGGATAGCCCGTAAAATGTATAGCAGGGCTCGAAAAAACCCACAAAAAGCCAGGGAATGGTTTCGCAAGAAAACAATCGCGGCCTTGGGGCCTGACTACCCCGTCGACCAACATTTCAATCCTGATTACGCCCCCTGGGATCAACGCGTCTGTATAATTCCGGACGGGGATCTCTTTAACGTCATCCGGGATGATAAAGCCACTGTCGTCACAGACCATATTGACCGCTTTACGCAAGGTGGCATTAAATTAAAGTCGGGCAAAATGATAGAAGCCGACGTCATTATTACGGCAACAGGCCTGGACGTTATTTTTAACGGCGGAGCTAAGTTTAAGATTGATGATGAACCTATCTCGATATCAGAAAAATTTGGCTATAAAGGGATGATGTATTCGGGCGTGCCTAATATGATTTCAGTCTTTGGCTATACGAATGCCTCATGGACCCTACGCGCAGATCTCATTTCTCAATACGCGATACGCCTTGTATCTCACATGAAAGATAACGGATATTTGCGGGCCACTCCCATCGCGCCTGAAAACATGTCCAGAAGGCCTTGGATAGACTTCCAGGCTGGATATTTACAACGGGTAATGGATAAGCTTCCCAGTCAAGGTAACAAACACCCTTGGCTGAACCTTCAAGACTACAAAACTGATAAGAAACTTATGCTAAAGCACCCAATTGATGACGGCACAATGAAGCTTCAATGATACTATCAAAGCACGCTGCGAAGACTTATATTAAGGTTATGATATTTGTGAATTTCCAAATGGTGCGGCTGAGAAGACTCGAACTTCCACCCGTGTTACCGGACAGCGACCTCAACGCTGCGCGTCTACCAATTCCGCCACAGCCGCACTTTGAGGAAGGCGCCGTATAGCGGCGCTGCCGGAAAAAGAAAAGCCCTATCGACAGGCAATTTACAACTTTTCCTCTGCTGCCGAATGCCATTGCGGGGCTGAACTTTTGCCGCGCATCCCTTTGGTAGTTGTGGCATATCTTAGCACATGAGCGATAAAATCTACAGCCCTGAGCCCGTCCTCTGGCGCGTGAGTGATGACCTCACGCCTTATCCTCTTGCCCATGACTATATGAAAGAGGCCGCGCTCGACATTGCCGTCAATGGCGCGCAGGAGCAGGTTTGGCTATTGCAGCACCCCCCGCTCTACACAGCCGGCACGAGCGCTAATCCGAGCGACCTTGTAGATGCCAGCCGATTTGAGGTTTTCGAAACCGGTCGCGGCGGCCAATATACTTATCACGGTCCGGGCCAGCGGGTTGGATATGTCATGCTGGACCTGAGAAAACGCGGACGGGATGTTTCTGTCTTTGTTCGCACTCTAGAGCAGTGGATTATCGACACGCTCGCCGAGTTTGACGTCAAAGCTGAGCGGCGCTGCGGACGTGTGGGTGTCTGGGTGGTTCGAGAGGATGGCCGCGAAGAAAAAATTGCGGCCATAGGAGTGCGCCTAAAAAAATGGGTGAGCTTCCACGGCATTTCCATAAACCTGAATCCCGATCTATCCCATTTTGGCGGGATTGTACCTTGCGGCATTACAGAACATGGCGTGACAAGCCTGCAGGATTTAGGAAAGACCGCAAAAATGTCTGATCTGGATCAGGCGCTTGAAAAACATTTCGCCCGGTTCTTCAGCCCGATTGAAAAACAAGCATAAAAAAACCGCCCTTTGAAAGGACGGTTTCATTTTCATTTTTTGGCGGGACTACATGCTAGGCGTAGCCGGACCGAATTGATTGTCATGCGGATCGCTTTTGATCATGTTATTGAAAACAAACGCCACTAGATACGCCACAACTGCGTTCACAAGAGCGAGGATGAATATCCCGGCTTTGGAAACGCCGCCCCCTGACATCGCCATCTCCATAACCGCGCCAAAATCGCCCGAGGCTGCCGCTTCTTCGGATCTGGCTGCGAATTCCGGATCAATGAACATAGGCTGTAAAACCAGACTGATAACAATTGAGGCTATGATAAACACAATAATCGGCACAAGACACATCCATCCGGATTTGCCGCCATCATGGTATCGTTTGATCCACAACACGATCCAACACCACCATAAAACAATACCAATAATTCCCAACATGCCTAGGGCTGCACTAAGTGCAGGCAAAATTGATAATATAAACCCGATAACAATCAGGATTGTCGCCCCTTTCATGAAGGGTGCAGGCCCCACACGCCCTGATGGCGAAAACAATAAATTACCCATAAAAACTCTCCCTCTTGTTGTTTAACAATAAGAGAGTGGCAGAGAATTAAAAAAAATCAAGCTATTTTGGAAATTATCCGGAAATAATAGGGCCGTATTTGTTTGCTCTGTTTTGTGGTTTGGCAAGACCAAGCCAAAGCGTGAAGGCCGCCCAGATAAAGTATATCAGAGGCTCCATGACTTTTCCGGCGTTGGAAAGCCTGGCTTGATAGGCCGATTTAATACGCTCTATTTCAGTGGGATCAATATCCTCTTTTCGGTCATATTGAGCAAATTCGGTAAAATATTCTGCGCCGCCAAAAGCCAGCATAATACCCATTACAATTAAAATCGTCAGAGTAATCATCCCGGTTAAAGGCCAAAAGCTGCGGCCTATATCATGAAGGCGCTTTCCATAAACGCTGTAAAGAATCAGAAACACTAAAACGATGTAGATCAGAGAAAGAAAGAATTGGGCCAATGTTGGACCCAAGGTTCGCAAAATAAATTGCATAAGCGCCACAAACAACACGAATCCGACAACACCAATCCAAAAATTGCGACGCCCCATTCGGCCAGCCGGAGAGAGAAATAGTTTTATCATAGCCGCCTCCTGATGGGTGAACGGTAAAATTTCAAGCGCAAAACTGTCGCGCCTGACTCAGCTAATCGTTCTCTTCTGGATGGATGTGGTGCTGCGCATCGCCCGACAAGGTTTCCTTCAACAATTCTTGTCCTCTTTTTGCGCGGGAAATAAGAGCATCCATATCGCCGCGATGTTCGAAGGCCTCCATGGCTAGTTGAAAGTCCATTTCCAGAAATTTATCGGATAAAGCCATCGCAGTCTCTTCTGAATACCCTAAAAAGGTAAGTGCCTTTCGGCCCATGGCAAGACTCCCGCGAGCCGTCTCACGTTCGGCAAAGTCCACATCCCCGGCCAGTAAATCAAACAAATGAGTTCGGTTTCTTGCACGGGCTACGATTTTTGCCTGAGGAAAATGATCTTTTATTTGATGAACGGCTTTGGTTACCTTTTCCCGGTCATCCATTGCAACGACGATAACTTTGGCCTCTGCGGCGCCTGCAATATGGAGTAAATCGACATCCGAGGCATCACCGTAATATACGCGATGACCAAACTGTTTCAGAAACTCAATGTGATCACCATCATTATCGATAATGGTCGTCCCAATATTTTGGGTTTGCAACAATCGTCCTGCCAATTGCCCAACGCGGCCAAACCCCAAAATAAGAACTGGGTTGTGGTCGTTTTGGGGTGGCTCCCCTTTTAAGGACTGAGTCGCAAATTTTGGCGCTAAAACCTTATCGTAAAACAAAACTATCAAAGGGGTTATCGCCATAGTTATAGCGATCACCGCCGTTAGAATTTCGCCCATTTCGGCCGAAAGAGCCCCCTCTTGCGCCGCGAACTGGAATAGGACAAATCCGAACTCTCCGGCCTGACAAAGCAGCGCCGCAAACAAAACACGGCTTGACTGTACGAGTTTAAATACCGTGCCAATAAAGTAGAGCACGCCAAATTTGAGGGCGACCAGCCCAATAACGATCCCGGCTATCAGGGCAGGCTGTTCTCCGAGCGTGACAAAATTCAGGGACATGCCCACCGAGATGAAAAACAGGCCAAGCAGTAACGCCTTAAAGGGTTCAATATCGCGTTCCAGCTGATGTCGATATTCCGAGTCCGCTAAAACGACGCCCGCGATAAAAGCCCCCAAGGCCGCCGAGAGTCCGAGCCATTCCATCAAGAGCGCGGCGCCAATGACGAGGAGTAATGCCATGGCCGTGAACGTTTCCCGCACTTTACTTTTGGCAATTAATCGAAAGATAGGACGCAATAGCAACCGCCCCGCCGCGATCATGCCGACAAAAACTCCTAAAATGGAAATCGCCAGCCAAATACCTTCGGGCCGGTAATGTTCAGCCCCATGCGATTCTGTTTCTGTCGGAGAAAAACCGCTCATCACGGCGAGGAAGGGCAAAGCCGCAATCATCGCAATAACAATCACATCCTGAAATAATAAAACCGAAAACCCCGATTGCCCAGCCGTTTCGCCCATCATGCCGCGATCTTGCATAATCTGGAGTGATATCGCGGTCGAAGAAAGTGAGAGCGCCATGCCAATCACAATGGCTTCTCCCAATGGACGCCCCAGATAGTAAGCCACCGCGCTCACGAGGAGCAGCGTCAACCCGACCTGCAAACCTCCTAGTCCGATAAGCCGCATCCGCATATTCCAAAGCTGGCGCGGCTTCAGCTCTAGACCGATCAAAAAGAGCATCATGACCACACCGAATTCAGAAAAATGTAAAATAGTTTCCGGGTCATTTATCGCCCCCAGAACGTAAGGACCAATAATCACACCTGCGATGAGATAACCGATAACGGACCCCAATCCGGAAAGTTTTGAAATCGGCACCACAACACAAGCCGCGGCCAGAAAAATAAAAACCGAAAGGAGAAGATTGCCGTCCATTTTTACATCAATTCCAAAATCTCTCCGAGACGAACCGTCTCCCGGCGAAGATCATTCGCGATTTCCGCCGCTTCTTCATCCTCACCCCAAAGTTCATTTTGATAGGCGATATCAAGTCGCGACAAATCGAATGCCTCCCCTGAGCTTAGCTGACTTTCCATAACGGCCATAGCCAGAACAACGGATCCGAAAATCGCTATGAAGTGTAAAAAGAGAGTTAGATGTATATCGTCAAAACCATCTGCATAGGCCGTTACGGCGTCATAAGATCTTTCGGGCTGAACAGTGGCAATCAGAGACTGAGTTGAAATCAGATCAACCCCTTTGGTTTTTGCCCAGGCCAGCCATTCATCCCAACCCTTGGACTGTCGTTCCACTAGTATGCGCGGATTCGGAGCTCGGTAACAAAGAAGGTCGGTACTGGTGTATCGTCTCGCCTCGTCCAATAAATCAGGTCGCCGTGTTGGAGTTTGTTCCAGCGCCACGTTTAAAAGGCGCGTGAGAGGCATTTTTGCGGGTTCAATTTGTTCTGTCTGGGCGTCCCATTCCTTTGCGACCTCGTGCGCAAGCGCTGATGTCGGAAGAGAAAAAGGCTTTTTACCCGGTGTTTTTAGAACCCGCTCGTCAAGAAGGATATGAAATTGCCCCTCTTTTTCCTGCGTCGAAACGGATTTATAAAATCGCTTAGCCATTAGCTCAGTGCGTCCCAATCGACATCATCATTTTCCGGATTAAAGCCAAGCATTTTAAAGGCGCTTTCCATATGCTCAGGCAAAGGGGCTTGGAAAGATAGATCCGGTTTGCCGTCGCGAGGAATTGTCAGTGACCGGGCATGAAGATGCAAAGACGTCTCTATGCCGCCCGGCAGCGGCCTATCTGTCATATATTTTGGATCTCCCGCAATTGGCGCGCCGAGAAGCTGCATGTGAAGGCGAAGTTGGTGCGTGCGCCCGGTTAGTGGCATCATGATAACCCAAGCTGCTTTTTGGCCCGCTTGCGCTTTCACATCATAAAGCGTCTTCGCGTGTTTTCCGCCATCCGCTCCATGACGCACAGGAACCATCAATTCCTTGCCCTCATGGACATTGCCAAATCGGTTGTCCAATCTGCCTTTGGCCATATAACCTTTGATCTCGCCAGACTTCGGTTGAGGGACGCCGTTCGTAATGCCCCAATAGATTTTTTGCGCTCGACGGTTTTGAAAAGCCCGCCCGGCCCACTTTGCACTATTGACCGATTTCGCAATCAAAAGAACGCCTGATGTGTCTCGGTCAAGACGATGTACCAATCGGCACCCCTCCCCCAATGCCGGTAACATTCCGTCGATATGGCGGGTGGTTTTTGATCCGCCCTGAACGGCTATACCTGTCGGTTTATTCAGCGCGATCAGATCATTATCCTCATAAATCACAAGACTGCGGATAAATTTCTTATCGTCTTCATTGACTGGCGGCGTCTCGCTCATGTCCGAGGGATCGGGCAGAGGCGGGACGCGAATAGTCTGACCTGCTTCAAGCCGAAAATTCCCTTTTGCGCGTTTGGCGTCCACACGAATTTGACCTGTCCGCAGCAGCTTTTCAACACGCCCGTGTGGCACATGCGGGAACTGTTTTTTGAACCAACGGTCCAGGCGCGAACCTTCATCCGTTTCGGGAACAGTCAAATTATGCACACCACTCATGACGAAAACACCATACGAGAAATCCATAATCCCAAAGCCAAGGCGGCAAGGGAGATAAAAAAGGAAGCGCCAATATATCCTAAAAAGGCCCCAAAAGCTTTCTTCTCAAGCAGTAAATAACTCTCGAGAGAAAAAGCGCTGAACGTTGTAAATCCGCCGAGCAGCCCCACGCCCAGAAACAATTGGAGGCTTTGGGCATTTTCTGCCCCGCGAAAGGCGAGCCACCCCACCAAGAGTCCCATGGCGGCGCTGCCGATAATATTGGCGGCTAAAGTGCCAACAGGAAATCCCGGACCGAACTGACGCAAACTCAGCGCCGATAAACCGTAGCGGCCACTCGCGCCTATCGCCCCGCCAAGCGCGACCAGGATTAAATTATACATGATAAACTCTCATGACTTTGACATAGACGCCTGCGTTCTGAATGGCAAAGAAAAGGAATTTTTGTGCTCAGCAAAACAGCTTAACTATCTGACTTCGCTTTCCGAATAGCCCGCCATTTGGACAGGCGGTTTTTTATGTCTCTCTCATCTCCGTCGCCCTTTGGATTATATAGGTCCACACGCCCCATCCCGTCTGGAAAATAGTCCTGCCCGGAAAAACCTTCGGGTGTATCTGGGTCGTATTGATATCCGTCACCATACCCCAAATCTTTCATGAGCGCCGTTGGCGCGTTCAGAATATGAGCCGGCGGTGAAAGTGAGCCCGTGTCATTGGCCAGTTTTTGCGCAGCCTTGAACGCCGAATAAACTGCATTAGATTTTGGCGCAGACGCCAGATGCACAACAGTTTGTGCCAAAGCCAGCTCTCCTTCGGGCGTGCCAAGAAGCTGATAAGCCGAAAGCGAGGCCATTGCCGCCGGAAGGGCCGAAGCATCCGCTAACCCAATATCTTCACTCGCCATACGGACAAGCCGCCTGGCAATATAAATCGGGTCTTCACCGCCGGAGAGCATTCTAGCGAGCCAGTATAAAGCGGCGTCCGGATCAGAGCCCCGCACCGATTTATGCAAAGCGGAAATCAGATTATAATGCTGCTCGCCGCCTTTGTCGTAATGGGCGCGCCGTTTCTGGAGTATCTGAGCAACGCCCTTTTCATCAAATTCAGTCTGGCCGGAATAATCAAATAAAATCTCAGCAAGACTTAACGCATAACGCCCGTCGCCATCGGCCATATCTCTAAGGGCCTGCCGTCCCCCTTCGATAACAGGCAAAGATTTTCTTAAATGCGTTTCAGCCCGTTTCAGCAGGCCGTCAATCGCGTCTTCGTCTAGACGCTTTAAAACATAGACCTGGGCTCTGGAAAGCAAGGCGCTATTAAGCTCAAAACTTGGATTTTCAGTGGTCGCGCCGATTAGCGTAATCGTGCCATTTTCCACATAAGGCAGAAATCCATCTTGTTGCGCTTTATTAAAGCGGTGGATTTCGTCGACAAAAAGAAGCGTTCCGCGTCCTGTACTTCTCCGCGCTTTTGCCGCTTCAAAGACTTTGCGTAAATCCGCAACGCCTGAGAAAACGGCCGAGAGCTGGACGAACTCCATATCGGCATGATCAGCAATGATACGGGCCAGAGTTGTCTTTCCAACTCCGGGCGGCCCCCACAAAATTAGGGAGCTAAGCCGTCCACTGGCGAGCATTCGAGCAAGTGGCGCCTCTTTGGAGAGCAGATGATCCTGCCCAATAACGTCAGACAGGGTCGTCGGGCGCAATTGATCCGCGAGCGGGCGCGGCGCCGCTTTTTCTAAACCTGCAGATGAGAATAAGTCGGAAATAATCTATTGCTCGCGCGGGAGATATCGGGTCGGAAGAACGCCAATTCGGCCATTGCGGTCGATAGATAGTTTCCACCCTTCCGCGGATTCAACCGTCTCGAGAAGCGATTCAAACTGCCGGGTTGAAGTAATATCTTCCTCATTTAATCCGATTAGAAAATCCCCAGGCCTCAATCGATTATAATTCGCCGCACTACCGCGTTCAATTTTCAAGACCATGACCCCAGAAATAAAGGGATCAAAGCCAAGTTCGTCTCCTAGGGCGGGACTCATATTTACGATAGTGGCCCCATCAAACGGATTCATACCTCGAATTTTACGTTCGTCCCTTTCCGGCGATTCCTGCGGAATATCAGTTTCAACATTCACTGTCCGCTCTGAACCTTCCCGGAAATAGCGAATAGCCACCTCTTCGCCTTTACGCAGCGTCGCAAGCTTAAACCGAAGACCGCTATCATCATTTATC
Source organism: Litorimonas sp. (assembly GCA_029936425.1). Lineage (GTDB taxonomy): Bacteria > Pseudomonadota > Alphaproteobacteria > Caulobacterales > Maricaulaceae > Litorimonas. Next base: position 4,378 of record JAPYSU010000022.1, on the reverse strand, counting down.
GGGGTGCCGTCCACGGAAAGAATAACGTCGCCTTTTTCAAGGCCAGCTCTATCGGCGGGGCCTTGCGGCAATATTTCATTTATGACCGCGCCTTTTGAACGATCCAACCCCAAGGCGGAGGCCATGGTCGCATCGACAGCATTTGTACGCGCGCCAATCCACGGACGAACAATTCGCCCTTCAGATAGTGCGCTGTCTACAGCGCGGCTGACGAGTTCGGACGGAATAGCAAATCCGATCCCGTTAGATCCACCAGAACGAGAGAATATTGCCGTATTTACGCCGACAAGCTCTCCTGACAAGTCGACAAGAGCGCCGCCCGAATTTCCTGGGTTCACAGCGGCATCTGTTTGAATGAATGAAGATAAATCAGTCACATTAGTTCGCCCCAAGGCCGAGACAATTCCGTTTGTAACCGTTTGCCCAACCCCAAAGGGATTTCCAATTGCCAGAACTATATCTCCAATTTCAAGGTTCTGGCTTTCTTTTTGAATGGGCAGAAAGGGGAGCCGCTCTCCATTCGTCTCAACCCTCAAGACTGCAACATCAATTTCTTCATCCTGCGCCACAATCTCGGCGGGGAATTCCCGACGGTCATTCAAAACGACTTTCAATTCATCCGCGCCTTTGACGACGTGAGCGTTCGTGACGATAATCCCGTTTGAGCGCACAATCACGCCCGATCCGAGAGAGCTCTCCACTCTTTCTTGCGGCGCGCGCTGCATTCCAAACATACGTTCAAAAAAATCGGCGCCGCTACGCGTTCTAACGGTCCGCGACGTGTAAACATTGACGACAGCTGGGGCTGTTTGTTTTACCACAGGCGCGTAAGAGAGTTGCACCTGCATTTGCGACTCCGGAACAATCCGCTCCGGTGGACCGTCCAGAAACTGAGCTTGCGCGGTGCCGCTAAATAGTCCGGGGACTATGACACATGCACTTGCGAGAAGAGAGAGAAATGTCTTTTTCATGCTCATATAAATAGGACGGACCTTGGCAATAACCAAGCCCCGCCCGCATTTATGAGGAATTATTTAAGTTTCAGGTGCAAAGTTTGATTCACTTCTGACACCCTAACTCCACACTTTATTCGCTCGCTTTCTCTGTATTTTTTATCCGTAAACGGGCATCTTCCAGTGCTTTTCGAGCTTTCGTGAGATCTTTGCGAGCTTGTTTCAGCTCCTGCTCCGACTCTTTCGAACCGTCGACATTTTCGAGCATAGACTCTACAGTTTCGAGCATGGATTTGGCCGCGGCCAATTTGGCTTCTGCCATTTGGCCCTCTTCATTAAACAAGACATAGCCATCTTTCTTTCCCATTTTAAAGCGAAGTGGCATTTCGCCGTCCAGCAACTTACTGTCGGAAAAGACGAAACTACGCGTAACGGAAACGTCTCCGTCTTCATTTTTATATCCTGGCGGAAGGGGCGGCTCTGGTGGCTCCGGCATGTCGCCATTCCAAACAAAAACATCAGAGAGTTCGCTTTCTAATCTTTCAAGACTTTCCAGACCTTCTATCTTTTTAATCGCCTCTAGGACTTTAAGTTTTTCGACCTCGTCCAAGCTTTCCAGTTCAGAGAGTTTTTCCAGTTCTTCCAGATTTGACAGCTCTTTCAGCCCTTCCAGCCTGAACACTTTCTTCATACCGCCCTTGTCCGGAAACCGCAGCAGTCTGACCTCGCCTTTTGCGCCCGAAGAAATATGTTTTCCGGAATCAAATTTTAGCTGATTGTCCTCCCCGATTGAAAAAGCCCAAGACTTGGAGTTTTTAGCGTCTTCAAGATTGAAGCCTTCAATCTCGGAGGCCTCGACTTTCCGCTTGTTTCCATCTTCGTCAAATTCGTAAGCTTCGAATTCATCGCCCTTGAGTTCAATTTCATAGTGCTTCTTTATCTCGTTGCCGTCATCATCGGTTTTGTAAATCTTGATCACGGATTTTTTATCATGGGTGGTGACCACCGTGTCTTCGAGAGTGTTTTCCGGATGACTCTCTGCGATTGTCAGCGGCGCTGACAGTGCCGCAACACCGAGAACAAACGCAGCTGTTGTTCCCTTCGCCCAGAATTTATTGACTTTCGGACTTCCTAAAGTCTCAAGCCTGTCCGCAAGGGGATGGGCCATGCCAAGCGCCAAAGGGTGGGACACACCCAAATCAAACCATTTCGTCATTTTCGTCTCCTTTTGAAAATTTCTCTGTCGGCTCTGACTCATAAAAAGCCAAACCAAGAGGGGATTGTTGACCGGACTGTGTCGATGTTCTTGCCGCGTGGACCAGGGTCTGCGCGTAAGAATGGGCGGCCTCGCCTCCGCCTGTTTTGGCGACAACGGCGGCGTCGCACGCGGCTTCTTGATCAATACGCATTTTGTTCGCCGCGAAATGAACCAGCGGGTTAGGCCAGAACAGCGCGCGAAAACCGAGCACAATAAGCGCGACCCAGAGGTCGCCGCGCCTTATATGAGACATCTCATGCACCAGAGCAAAAATCTGTTGCTCAGGATTAAACCGCGCCTCAAAATCCTGCGGAAGCAATATCAGAGGACGGGTCAAACCTGTCACCATCGGGCCCGAGACACCGCGGCTCAATCGGATAGTCGGGAGCCTGCGCAAGCCTGTAATTTCTCCGGCGCTCTCAATGCTTGACGAAAGTTGATCTGAGACCGGGGCCGAGTTTGCCCGCATCTGGGCCATGAAAGCGCGTTGCCGGACAAGCTGAAATCCGAACCATATGATTGCGACGCTCAGCCAGATTACGGCGATAACGGCCCAGATTGAAGGGATAGACATATGTGAAGAGGTCTCTGCAAAAGTGCTCGGGTCTACGGTGAGGGCCGGCATGGACTCGGACGGTATGTTGTAAAGGAGCGTTTCTGAGGCCGGGTTCACGGTTTCAAAATTTTCCGGCGCGGGACGGCGCAGAAATGGCACGGTCATAGTCGGCATGAACAGGCGCAAAGCGGGCAGCAACCAGAGAGCATAGGCCGCCCCCGCCCCCAAATAGCGCGCAAACGGGCGCCGGATAATCAGCACCAGTCCGATCAAGAAACTGACTACCAGCCCCGTCTGCAACCCCCAATCTGCCACATCTGCCAAGGTCATTTCTTCAACCTCGCCAGAAGGGCTTCAAGCTCTTGAATATCGGTATCGCTCAAGCCGTCCCCGTGGGCGAGATGCGCCACGAGCGGCGCGGCGCGGCCGCCAAATAAACGCTCAGATAGGCTTTTGGCGGCGTGAGAGGCGTAGGTTTCTTTGGCAATCAGCGGCGTATATAAATAACGCCGGCCATCGGCCTCGGTGGACAAGGCGCCCTTCTCGACCAGACGCGAGAGGAGCGTCTTGACCGTCCGGCTGCTCCAGTCCTTGTCATTATCGAGCCGCTCTACGACATCGCTGGCGGCCATTGGGCTTTTTTCCCAAAGGACGTTCATGATGTCGAGTTCAGATTGTGAAATACGCTGAGCCATGTCTTCCCTATCAATTACGTCTGTAATCGATAGGATTGATTACATTTGTGGTCAATAGGAAATTTGTCGCCGTAGATTAATTTCCAGACAGGGTATTGGATTCCGTTTTCAAAACGGCCGCGTAGGGAAGCCCGAGAAAAATCGGATCGAGATATTTATCCCGCCCCGTCGCTTCCCAGTCCGAGACGTTTTTAATACAAAACCTTGCGACTGCCGGGGGTTTACCTTGCGCTTTTCGCTTGGCTTCAACTTCTTGAAACTTTTTGATTTCAGTCAAAGTCGCCGCCGCGCCGCTTTGGCAAGCCGAGATGACTTCCGGGGGCGTTTCATCCTTAATCTGTGCAAACTCTGATCTTGTATAAGCTTTATAAGCCACACTCACCTGCGGACCCGAAAGATATTTCACCAAAATCATGCGGCGGTAATCCGGTTTATCCGAGGGAAGAGACTCTATGAGCAGGACAGGGCTGCTATTCGGAGACTGCGCCGCCGCCTCACCCGCTCCAAACAGAACGGCGCTCATTAAGGCAGATAAGAAAATAGCTTTCATCTTGATCACACCTCCTTGTTCCTTTCCGCGATACTAGCAAAAGCCCGGCCCGTTCCTAGTCACTCAATACAGTTGGGTACGTGAAAGGGTTTCACTCTATTCCTGCCATTTCGCATGTGGCCAAGCGAGAATGCGTGCGCTTGTGGAATGACAGGACAAATTCAAATTGTGCATCACCCACAGCCTTCGTCCAACTCGCCATCAAGTGCTGAGCCTTTCTCACGGTTTCCAAATAAGGTGGACTGCCCGCGGGGTCGGCCCCCTTGCCGGAGACCGAAAGTATATAATGTTTCGCAAGGGCGCTAACCCCACGGCAGCGATTGGAACCGGAGCGGCCTCTTACATGGCTCCCACAGTCGCGCCGGG
>JAPYSU010000114.1 GCA_029936425.1 Litorimonas sp. | reverse complement strand
CGGGAAGTCTGTCGGGAGGAGGGGATCGACCAAGCTAAATGGGGCGGACGGATGCATTTTTTACGCTGGGACCAAGCGGTGACCCTGAAAGCCTGGGACGACGCCCGCATGAGTTACGACAGCACGCTCAGTTATGCCGATAGGCCTGGTTTCAGGTGTGGGACCTGTTACGAATACCCTGCATTTGATGTCGTCAACGGGGAATTTTTAGGCCTTCGGATTCGACCTTTGATAGCTATGGACTGCACCGTTATTGCTGATCGGTATCTAGCTCTTGGCTCAACAGAGCGTGCATATAAAAAATTTAGCGAGCTGAAGGAACGATGCCAAAAGGTCGGTGGAGTGTTTACGCTACTGTGGCACAATTCGTACTTCAGTTGTGACAAGGACTTTGAAATATACCGCCGGTTGGTGAGCGGCTCCTGATTTATAGGATTATTTATGAAAGTAATGACGATAGTTGGCGCCCGCCCTCAATTTGTGAAAGCTGCAGTAGTGTCCAGAGCTTTCAATAAGCATCGTGAGGATATAACTGAGATAATAGTGCATACCGGGCAACATTATGATGAAAATATGTCCGAAGTTTTCTTTGATGAACTGGAAATACCAAAGCCTCACATTAACCTCGGAATAGGTGGTGGAAGCCATGGTCAAAATACTGGAAGAATGCTGGAGAAGCTTGAGGCCGCAATGCTAGACGTAAGGCCAGACTGGATATTGGTCTACGGCGATACAGACTCTACTCTGGCGGCAGCACTGGCTGCTATAAAAATTCATATTCCAGTTGCACATATCGAAGCAGGCCTTCGTTCATTTAACAGACAGATGCCTGAAGAGATTAATCGGATATTAACTGACCATATTTCCTCGCTATTATTTGCGCCGACTAGGGCAGGTAGAAATAATTTGATTAGCGAAGGTATCGAGGAGGCTAAAATTTACCTTAGCGGTGACGTTATGTACGACGCCGCTATGTTTTACAAGGAGCGCGCCAGAAGACCCGTTTTGAAGAACGATCTGGTGCTTACTCCGAATGAGTTCGTGTTATGTACAATACATAGGGCCGAAAATACCGATAGTAATGACCGTATGAAAGGTATCATGAAGGGGTTAGAGGATAGCGGCCTTAAGATCATATTGCCATTACATCCGAGAACAAGAAAAAAAATAGACGAAATTGGATTAAAGATACCTGCTAACGTTTACACTATCGACCCCGTGGGATACTTAGAGATGGTTTGGCTTGAGGCAAACTGCAGGGCCGTGGCGACAGATTCAGGTGGCGTTCAAAAAGAAGCCTATTTTCACGGAAAGCCATGTGTGACTTTGCGAGACGAGACTGAATGGATTGAGTTGATAGAAGTTGGTGCGAATTGTGTTGTAGGCGCCGATCCAGAAC
>JAPYSU010000113.1 GCA_029936425.1 Litorimonas sp. | reverse complement strand
GAGCTTCACACACGTAGCGCCATTTTCCTTGGGCACATTCATGTCCAGAATCCTCTGGCATCAAGCACAAACAGCACAAACTGTGTTCAGTTAGTTTCTTCAAATTTTTGTCCATTGATGTTCCTTTCTGAATGAATAACACTACACAGTGTATATTGCTACTTGCCGCGTACACTTCTCATCATCAATGTAACATTTTAAACTACTGAGTTAATATCTCCTTTCAAACAGCTTCTGCCTCTTTTCAAAAACAGGTTCGAGGACTTTATATCGGAGAACAATCCCCTTCTTAAACCCGCTGTTCGCCAAGTTCCTGAATGTCTTGCACCCCAGCATCCTGTCCCTCCTCAATGACCTGGCGAAGCTCGCCGTCGTCTATCAGCGGTTTCATCAAACTCCTGCCCCTGTGCTTCGATAACCCTGTGTCTGTGAGAACCTCGAAACTGGCGCCTCTCTCCGCAACCACCGTCCCAGGCTTGTCCCACTTCCCGGTGATCATGTCCCGCAGCCGCACCATGTCCCCCACCTCGATTTTGTCAAGAGGTTTGTGTGTCTGCGTTCTGTTCCGCGTGTCCTGCAGCGTCTTCTCCCTGCTGTCCTCGGCCGCACTGATATCTGTCTCTGTGCTCAAAACCGATGGAAGGTCAGGATTTCTCAGCATCCTGCGGAAAAACATTGTTGCCGGACTGTGCCCGTCTGCCCTGGGCGCCTGTCTGAACATCTGGTGGGCGTGTTCGAAGTTTGTCTTCTCCTCATCACACTTTTTCATCAGCAACTTCAACAACCCGATCCCCTTCTCAGCCAACCCGTTACGTGCCGGATTGTACTCACAGCTTGGATTGTGCATCACTCCCATCTCCTTCATCCGCTCGATGAAAGCGTCTCTGAAGCCGGGTCCGTTGTCCGCCCTGCTGACGAGCGGATACCCGAAGTCCTCGAAGACTTTGATCAACTCCGTGCATATCTCCGGGGTGGAGCCTCCGCCTTTCAACTTCTTGATGAAGGAGTAACCGCTGTATCTGTCAACGATCACCAGGTGGTGCTTCCCGCCGTAGTAAGCCAAGTCATACGCCACGTCCTCCATGGGCTCCAGGGTCCCTATGTGCTCCTGCTCGATATGTGGATCGTGTGGTTGGGCTCTTGAGTACAGAATGCAACTCTCACATCTCTTTGTCATTGTCATTATATCTGAATTAAGTGTATTCCACCAATATCTGCATCTGGCAGCCTTCTGAGTTTTCACTATACCCTGATGTGGAGTGTGTAGCTTCTCCATCACATACTTCACTGCCCCGCGCGGGATCACCAGCTTGTCCCCGTCAATCACCAGCATGTCCCCGTACTGTGTGACCATGGTGCCCAACCTGTCCCACACGTGCATGAAGTTCCTCGCCCCCGCCTCCACG
>JAPYSU010000112.1 GCA_029936425.1 Litorimonas sp. | reverse complement strand
GCATTCTCAAGCTCGACGGACGCGACCGCTTTTGCCACCGCCTTATCCATGCTTGAATTGGTTTGCATTTCCGCGTCAAGAAGCGCTGCCGCGAATATCCCATTTGAACGATAGGTCAGCATTAAACCCATTGGTTTCAGCGCCTCGGAAATGGCGACGGCCAGTTTGACCGTGTACTGATGGCGTTGGGGTTCCGAAAACGATGCCATCAATTGTGTGAAATTCTGCACTGCAATTACCGCGACTGTTGTGTCGCCGCCAAATTCCGATTGCATCCGCATAATATAGTTTCCAAAGGCTTCTTCGGTAACCAGACCGCTTTTTGAAAGGTCGGCCGGTGTCATGGGACGCTCCAGGGCGATCTTCTGCAAGACCTCGTATTTCTCGCGGCTGGGACTTTCGTGCGGACGTTTGATGTGCCGGATGAACTCTGCATTGCGCAGTTCTGCCCCATGAATACGGGTTTCCAGTTCAAAAAATTCAAAAGGCTTAACGATGTAATCCCACGCACCCGCGACAAAGGCTTTGGCGATGCTATCGCTGTTTTTGACACCAGTAAGCATGATGATTGGCACAAATTCATATCCGGGGATCTGTCGGATATAGGTAATAAGTTCGATCCCGGACATTTCGGGCATTTGAATATCAAGAAGAAAACAATCAAAGGGCACTGGCGTATCTTTGATAATCGTCAAGGCATCTGCACCCGAGGCAGCCGTGCGAACATATTCATGGTCTTGTGCTTCTAGATAAACCCCAAGGAGATGACGTAAGTCCTTGTTATCCTCTACGGCCAGAATTCTCATCACTCGTTACCCCGCATTCTCGAATTGCTTTGCCCATATAACAAAAATGGCGTGTGCATCCGGACCAAGCTATTTCTGGTAAGCACCTAAATTTTTCATCACAATTCAGTTATTCTTCCTTGACTGCTTAATTTAGCTTGAATCAGTTTCGTTAACTTTTCAACTCGCAATTGGGTTTTTTAATGTTTTATTAACTCTTTCGTAGTGTATGGGCATCTTTTGGATAGGTTTCAGGGGCGCGCGTGATTCTCAATCGCGCTTTATAAATGGGTGTCGGACTATGAGCCGGGGCTTTCAAACGTTGTGCACATATGTTTTTGTCCCCCGCGGACGAGAAGGGCGGCCAGACGCTTCGCAGATTGTCCAAACCGCTCAGGTACTGCGCCGTATAGACCTAGATACTGCGATTGCGTGTTGACTCTCTTTCCATGGCTCATATAAGCGCGGCTTCATTGGTGTTGGTGGACCCTGCAAAGGGAACCCTGTCGGGCTTCGGCCAGAGGACAACGCCCTTTACCGCCCGTCGCAATTCTGCGGGGGCCACAAAAAGGAGAACAGCCGTGACAAAACGCACAGCTGCCAAGCACAAAATTGACCGCCGTATGGGCGAAAACATCTGGGGCCGTCCTAA
>JAPYSU010000111.1 GCA_029936425.1 Litorimonas sp. | reverse complement strand
GTTGAAATACACTCAACACCACCAACTCTGGGTGAGCCAATTTAATTTCCCTTTAGAATTTGCGACGGGGCTCGACCCGCCGAAATGCGAACACCAGCGTTCGGCAAACTCACCATTCGGGAAACGGGACGGAAATGGACAGGCATCGTCTACCCCTAGTGAACACCCTACAGCCAGCCAGCAGCAAAACACACCCCAGCCACACATCTGCAGACACTATGGCCAGTGTGGGGGGGGGGAGGGGCAACAGGGGCAGAGCAGCTTTCTCCTCTTGCTTTGACCTGGGACACCCAATCCTCCCCTCCAGATATTGCTTCTAGTACTATCATCACTAAACCTACCATCACCATGAGGACAAGTGCTGCCTCAGAACCTCAATGCATGTTTGACCTACACAGTGGTTACTCAGGGTGGTGTAGAGGGGTAGTAACACATCCTGATGATACTAGTGATCACAGGATGAAAAGGAGGAAGGTAATTGTGCATGATCATCCTATTCCTCCTGATCAGGACGACCAGGATGCTATCAGAGCATGGCTAGAAGGGCCAGATAACCCTAATGATGATGACCATCCTCATCACCCACCTCCGCATGCACCCATTGAGGACAGTGGGGGGAGGAGTGGTGATTATGAGGATGATGATGAAGGTGATGGTAACCAGAGTGATAGCAGCAGCACTGACATGCCACTAGGAGCCACTGCTAATGATTTCCAAGATTCAGATCATGATCTTGCTTATCATGTCAATCACTACCAACCTGACACACAGTGGGATGATGATGGTCCCACTCAGGAGCATGCTGAGCTCACTACAGAACCCTTCTGTAGACTGAGCAGCTGCATGCTTCATCACCTCAATAAGGGCACTCCCCGCTCAAGAGCGGGGAGTGACTATGCAAGGACCCCAGTGCCTCTCCACCCATCAGGTGTGAAGCCTGGGGGTCCACCTTGCATTAACCCTGCCTGTGGTCAACCTTCAGAAGGTGACCACCCTCCAGTGAAACATGGCCCCATGGCCTACAGTAGGGGTAGTCAGGGTGAATCTAGGGGACCTCCCTTATTCACCCTGCCTCTTTCTATTGAGGGCAGGCCTGGTTCCACTGACAGCCCTTTCAAAGATGGGATCATCAGAACCACTGTGCCGATTGCATTAACTGAGAGTCAACTCAACCAAGACCCAACCCAAAAACTCCTGGGCCTAATGGTCCAGCAACAGGGGGACATGTTGTCTTTGCTTCATACAGGAGATTCCTTCAATCTCAGCAAAAAAAACCGTGGAGGAATTTCAAGCTCAGATCAGCTTGTCCGTACAGTTGCCCAGATGGAAGAATACAGCCAATACATACTAGCCCATGGACTGTCCATGCGCGATGTTTGTCGCTCGCTCCATAAGCTGTGGTACGACCCCCTCTCAATTTTTTGTCTCCCTCTGCATCTC
>JAPYSU010000110.1 GCA_029936425.1 Litorimonas sp. | reverse complement strand
TAAAAGAGGGGGGATGGCCAATCTAAGGTGGTTAAAATTTGACAATTGTGAAGGCCAAATTGCCCTGTTTTCAGGGTAAGTAATTTATGCTATCTTCGTGATGTGTTTTGCTATAAATTTTACTGGTGAAGTTGATAATTCATATTTAGTAATGTAGGAGTGCTCAAATCAAAATGTGAAAGAAAATAACTTGTGTTTAGAATTGTAAAATTAAAAAACACATGAGGCAATTATTTTAGACTTTTTTTAAATTCTCAATGAGTCCTATTGTGGGGTGTCTATCTTGAGGTATTGAGAGGAGAAATGCAATAGAAAAAACTAGAAATTGAAATGATGAACCGTTTAGGAGAAAAAGCCCAAAAACCTCATAATCTGGCCTCGTTTTGAAAAAGTGCATGTTTAGGAGGTTTTTGGTGTTTTTCTCCTAAACGGTTCATTGTTTCAATTTCTATTTTTCTCTATTGCATTTGTCCTCTCAATACCTCAAGATAGACACCCCACAAGGCTATGTTTCAAGCACTTTGATTTTTCACTTTTACATGGGGGTGCTAAAACACAAAAGTACATTTAGACACATGAAGGAGTCTTCAAATCAAAAAATGAAAGAAAACAAATCAGCTTCATAATTGAAAAATACAATATAAAAAAGTTGACCACAAATTTGTTAATGCATTTTTTCAATTTAACATGCATGTCACTGGCCAATCTAAGGTGGTTAAAATTTTACAATTGTGAAGGCCAAATTGCCCTGTTTTCAGGGTAAGTAATTTATGCTATCTTCGTGATGTGTTTTGCTATAAATTTTACTGGTGAAGTTGATAATACATATTCTATTCATACTTAAGAATAATAAAAATTCCGTATGTTCAATGTATTTTCATTTATTAATCCCACCAACTACTGCAACATTAACTCTACAAATCATCATGAAAACAAAAACATTAATATTAGCCAGATACACAGTCATGGTGAAAACTTGTTTTTTTTTCATATGGTGTTTCAGGTAGAAAAATTATTATGTTAGGGGGTGTCAAATTTCTACTCCGCCGAATTCGGCGCAGGTCCTGCATTTTGATATATTTTCTTGTTGTTTTTGTTTGTTTTTAGGGTGGCTAAAAGTTCCGAAAAAAATAACAAAGTAATAGCCTTGTATCTGAGCTTTTATATGGTGGGTGTAACTTTTCTATAGACTCAGAGACTCCATAGTCTTAGAGACTCAGAGACTCCAGAGACTCCAGAGACTCAGAGACTCCAGAGACGCAGAGACTCCAAGGACTTCAGAGACTCCAGAGAATTAGAGACTCCATAAACGCATCTAGTTTCCAAAACTATAAGTACATTTTCAGGGCAATGTTTGCAGATAATTTTCAAATTGTCCTGAAAACATCGCAATTTTGCCTTCACAATTGTCAAATTTTAACCACCTTAGATTGGCCATCCCCCCTCTTTTA
>JAPYSU010000109.1 GCA_029936425.1 Litorimonas sp. | reverse complement strand
CAGCGAACCCATTGTAGGAGCGCCACTTGAGGCGCGAACCTGAGCTAAAGCGAAGGATCGGTTGAATGCCCTCGCCAAGGCTCGGGTTCGCGCCTCAAGTGGCGCTCCTACATCAAGATGGTTCTTATGGAACCTTCTCGCCGCCCGGCTGCCAGACTCCTTAAGTCAGCCATCACTATCACGCCATGCCCCGCTATACCGCCATTCCTGTCCGGTTTCCTTCCCTGTTGCTGCTATTCGTCAGCCTGACAGCGTGTAGCCTGGTGCCCGCCGAGCGGCAATCCCCCCAACCTGACATTGCCGAAGTACCGCTGGAACTTCCGCCCCAGCAATCCCTGATCCTCGATAGCCTGCTCGCCCAGAAAGAAGACTGGCAGGGCGTGCCTTACCAATACGGTGGCCTCAGCCCGCAAGGCGTGGACTGTTCTGGCTTCGTCTATCTCACCTTCCTCTCGCAGCTGAACATGAAAGTTCCGCGCACCACTTCGGCATTGATGCAGGAAGGCGAACCCGTCGCCCGCAACGAACTGGAAGTGGGCGACCTGGTGTTCTTCAAAACCGGACCGGGCAATCGCCACGTGGGAATTTACATGGGTGGGGATGAATTTATGCATGCCTCGGTGAGTAGTGGTGTCATGCAGTCGTCGCTCAACAATCCCTATTGGAGTCAGCGTTATTGGAAGGCCAGGCGGTTGGTGAATCGGTAGCGCACGTTCGGTATTACTCTTAAGAAATTACCCGGATTCACCGCGTCTCCCGAAATCACAGCACCAAGGCGAAACCCGCTAGAAAAGCGGGCGATCTTTGCCGCCAAGAAACTCCTGCCCGGCCCCTTCGTTAATCGAATCCCTGCCCGTTCCCACCCGCGCGCACGTTGAATTTGTAGGATATGGCTTACATAAATTTGTAAGTAGTTGAGGTAGTGTGTTTTTTTGACCGGGTTGGAGCTATTCATAAATGCTTCGATCTGCAAGTAAGACTCAATCATGAGGCTTGGTAAGTGTTTCGTGAGCGAATTGGTCTTTTGGGGAAAGGTTGATCCGAATAGGGTTGGCACGATAACGGTAACGGTTTAATAGGGGGCCACAAATGCATGCAGTCGCACCGTATCTTTTTCGTTGTTTCAATAGGGGGCTAGAGGGAAGAGTAGAGCAAAGATATAGCACGCTAGATAACTTGGGGAACCACGACCTTTTCTTTCTTCTACGTAATTTTATTCAAGAGAATACAGGGGCTTACAACATTATTGAGGATTCAAAACAGGTCTATCAATTCGAGGGGGTTCAAGTCAATGAGGATAGCAGGGAGATATTTGGTTGGTTTAACGTCGGAAATTATGGGATGAAGACAGATATAATTAACGTCTCTACAGGAGCTGTGGATTTTGAGAAGGCTCAAGATAATGCAGAAATAATAAAGCATTATGTTCATTATTTTATCCCGCGTGGATTTAATGAGGCTATGGCG
>JAPYSU010000108.1 GCA_029936425.1 Litorimonas sp. | reverse complement strand
GTTGTAGGTCCTGTTATCTTGTCTTTCAGAATTATGTCGATACTTTGGAAAAAAAAAATAACTACGAGGCCAATGACGAATGATACCAGACTATCAATCTTTGATGAGGCCTGTCTTGGAATGCGCGGCGGCAGGGCCAAGGAAAATCTCTGATGTAGTGGAAGAGATATCCGAAAAACTTGAGTTAACGCCTGAAGAGCGAGAGCAAATGTTGCCTAGCGGCAAACAGACCACCATAGCAAACCGCATACACTGGTCTCGATCCTATATGAAACAGGCTGGCTTGGTCCGAAACATAAAGCGCGGCTGGTATGAAATCACAGACCGTGGACGCGCCATCCTTGCTGATAACAACATAGAGCTAAACTCTAAATACCTTGAACAGTTCGATGAGTTTCAAGAGTTTCGTTCCCGTACAAAGGAAAGCGAAATTATCGGATCTGTAGTCAGCGAGGAACCAGCTTCAATTACACCCGATGAAGCACTTCAAACCGCTCACCGAAAACTAGAAGATGCATTGGCAGCGAACCTGCTAGACTTTGTACGCTCAACCTCTCCTGCATTCTTCGAGGTTCTGATAATCGACCTACTTATTTCCATGGGCTATGGGGGAACGTCGCAAGATGCGGGAAGAGCGCTTGGGCAATCTGGAGATGGGGGCGTTGACGGTGTCATTGATCAGGACCCGTTGGGCGTGGATCAAATCTATCTTCAGGCTAAACGTTATGGCGCGGGCAACAGCGTTGGTCCTGCCGAAATTAGAGATTTCTACGGTGCTTTGAACATCAAGAAGGCTACCAAGGGGATATTCGTTACCACTTCTCATTTCACCAGTTCGGCGGCTCAAACAGCACGTGATTTAGGCTCAAGGATCGTACTTATTGACGGCCCTCAGCTTACCAAACTCATGATTAAATACAACATCGGATGTCGAGATAAGGACATTCTTCATATCAAACAGATTGACGAAACGTATTTTGACGATTCCACAGATTGAGATCCAATAAAGGGCGATACTAATGGCCCTCGGTGGTCATTCTGACCTAACGTGAACACTCACAGCGACCCAATGATTAAAAGAACCATTTCATCCTAATCAATCACAGGCTAAGAAGTGATTTAAGAATAGCATTCACATCGGGGGCAATTCCCTACCAAGGCATTGTCAAGTCTGGTTGAGGCACTTGACCTCGCCAGTGAATTAAGACACTCGACATGACTAAATTAAGCAATAGGAACAATAAACTATGATGAATTTTATAATGAGGTTATTTGCCGTGGTGCTGCTATCGGTCGCTTCAGTTTCGCTCTCCAGCAAGCTTGCATCTGCCGATCAGTGGTCAGCACCAAATGACGATGCAGGCATCTTACTTTCGCAAGTATTTGAATTGGACGGCAAAGAGTTTTCAGGATCTGGATTATTAAAGAAAGCATTCCTGCAGTTTGATGAAGATAACCCTAGCTACTTA
>JAPYSU010000008.1 GCA_029936425.1 Litorimonas sp. | reverse complement strand
CGGTGGCCCGGCACAGTCGGATGTGTCACCACCCGATGCTCAACCTCGCTGTCCCTTGCTCCGGTAGGTGACGTCTACCTGTCCATGAACAAAAGAACGAGTTTGAAATTAGCACGGAAATGCAAAGCGAGGATCTATCTCGTCGATTTTCTGTAAGGGATTGGGAATTTTGGGGTTTTTGGCGGGATAAGTGGGGACGGGGATTTAAAATGAAAATGCTTGAATTATTCTTTCGTCATTACAAGACCTTGTTCTTGTAATCCATCTCCTGCATTTTACGGCTATGCGCTATGGCTACGTTTATCTCCTCTGTAACCGAAAAAACGGAGCTATATATCTTGGCGTCACTAATAATCTGGGTGAACGTCTCCGCGAGCATAAAGAAAAACAAAACGAAGGCTTCACAGCAGATTTCGACGTGATCCGTTTGGTCTGGTTTGACCGTTTCGACTTAGTCACCGACGCTATTTAACGTGAGAAAACCATGAAGGGATGGCCACGCCAATGGAAAATCAACACGATTGAGAAACATAATCCAGATTGGAAAGAGATTGTGTTGGAATTTGATGATTAATACCGCCATTGGGGCGCGTAGCAAACACCCGGAGATGGATTGCAAGAACGGGGTCTTGCAATGACGGAAACGGGTTCGACATCATGTCACTCCCCGTCTGACCTCTGCCGAAAGGCGCTTCATTTGCCGATCTACGTCAAGCCGCTCAATCGCACAAACTGTACCCCGCCCTTTGGACAGCTTTCACATCGAATGATAACCAATCATTCTTTGGCTCAAACCCCGTGAACGGGGGAAGAAAGCATCATCGCAGCCTCTCACAAATCAGACGATACGCTCCAGATATTGATGTCGCCGTCTTTGGCGTATTTATCTATTTCCTTCAGTTCTTCATCTGAAAAGTCGAGCGTTTCTAGGCTGGCGAGGGAGTTTGCCAGTTGGTCCACGGTCCGTGCGCCGATCAGGGCGGAGGTGACGCGTGGGTCGCGCAGAACCCAGGCGATGGCCATCTGGGCGAGAGATTGTCCGCGCCGCTCGGCGATTTTATTCAGCTCCCGGATACGCTTTATATTGGTGTCGGTCAGCATATCCTTGCTGAAAGAGCCGTCTTTGGACGCGCGGGCCTCCTCCGGCACGCCGTCCAGATATTTCTCGGTGAGCAGTCCCTGCGCCAGAGGCGAAAAGCCGATACAGCCCGCGCCGAGATCTTCGAGCGTGTCCAGTAGCTCGTCTTCTATCCAGCGGTTGAGCATGGAATAGGAGGGTTGATGAATGAATAGCGGGACATTTTCCCGGCTGAGGATTTCCGCCGCTTTGCGGGTGAGTTCCGGCGAATAAGACGAAATACCGATATAGAGCGCTTTACCCTGACGATGGATTTGCGCCAGCGCGCCCATAGTCTCTTCAAGCGGCGTGTCAGGATCGACGCGGTGGGAGTAAAAAATATCGACATAGTCTACACCCAGACGTTTCAGGCTCTGATCGCAGCTGGCGATAAGGTATTTTTTGGAGCTTCCGATTCCGCCGTAAGGTCCGGGCCACATATCCCAGCCGGCTTTGGACGAGATAATTAGCTCGTCCCTGTGGTTTTTGAAGTCTTTCGCCAGAACCTTGCCGAAATTCTCTTCCGCTGAGCCGTAAGGCGGGCCGTAATTATTGGCGAGATCGAAATGATTAATGCCATTGTCAAAAGCGTGCCGCAAAATGGCGCGGCCGGTTTCAAACACATCTTCGCCGCCGAAATTTTGCCAGAGGCCAAGAGTGATCGCCGGAAGTTTTATGCCGGAGTGGCCGCATTTGCGATAGGGCATGGAGTCGTAGCGGGTCTCGGCGGGCGTGTATGGTTTCGGAAATGTCATTTGGGGGCCTGAAAATCTGAGTTTTTACAGTCCTCGGGGGTAAGGACACCTTCAGACCTAACGGCGAAGGACAGCGCCGTCAATTTTTCCAGATTTATAGAATGGCAGATTTAATTGGCAGGTTTATCACCTGCGAAAAACGGGTGAGGGGCCTCACATTGATTAATTTGCGCCCAAGCCTTCATGCGGGCTGTCGAGGACAAAGGCCGGAATCTCGATGTCATAGCTCTCGCCGTCAGGGGATTCGACGCGGTACGTGCCGAGCATCATGCCGGACGGGGCGGTGAGCGGCGCGCCGCTTGTATAGCGAAAGACTTCGCCGGATTTAATGGTGGGCTGTTCGCCGACCACGCCGGCGCCGCGCACTTCCTGAACCTGGCCGCGGCTATCCGCGATTTGCCAGAACCGTTCCGTGACTTGCAGGTCTTTATCGCCCTGATTGTCGATTTCGACCGTGTAGGCCCAGATGAAGCGGGAGTCGGAGACGGAGGATTGTTCGGCGAGAAATTCGGGTTCGACGCGGACAATGACGTCCTTTGTGCGTTGTTCAAACAATGGGGAGGCCACTGTCTCTTTGACTTTGATACTGTTCGAAATGGCCGAATCCATTCTTGCCATGCCCCCACTCCTCTCAATTGACGCCCGGATCCTTTATCGGCCCGTATTCGTCGGTCTCTCTGCTGCGACAATGCGGTGTGATTGCGCGACTCGCAAGCGGTTTACCCATTAACCCCCAAAAATTTACAGTCTTTTCTTGTCAGACGGGAATAGCGTGCTACCTCAAATTCCATGACAGACAGCGCGAAAAAGGGCATTCTCCCGGAGCAGGCCATCAAAGGCCTGATTGAGGACAGCGTCATCACGCAATCCTTCGGGGCAGGCGGAGAGGAGGGGCTGCCGCCTCTGGTGCAGCCTGCCAGTCTGGATTTACAGCTTGGCAATATCGCCTATCGCATGCGGGCGAGCTATCTCCCCGGAGAGGGCGAGGCGATTGAAGCGACAAGAGACGCGCTTTGTCTGCACAGTATTGATATAACAAATGGCGCGGTGCTGGAAACAGGCTGCGTCTATCTTATTCCGCTCAGAGAGGCTCTGGCCTTGCCGGAGCATTTGAGCGCGGCGGCCAACCCCAAAAGTTCAACCGGGCGGCTGGATGTGTTTACCCGCGTGATTTGCGACGGCGCAACGCGGTTTGACGCGGTCCCGCGCGGCTATCACGGACCGCTCTATGTCGAAGTCGCGCCGCGAACCTTTCCGATTTTGGTGCGCCCGGGCGACCGCCTGGTGCAGCTGCGCTTTCGCACAGGCGAGCCTAAAGTTCTGGATACGCAAACGGTCAGTATTGACCTGAAGGGCGTGGACCAGACGGGAATTGTCGGCTGGCGCGCGCGGCGGCATTCCGGCCTTGTCGATCTGCGGGACATTAGCGGCCATAAAGCGCGGGATTACTGGGAGCCGCTTTACGCTCCGGACGGGCAGCTCGTTCTGGACCCGGAAGAGTTTTACATTCTGGCGAGCCAGGAGGCCGTCTCTATTCCGCAGGATCAGGCCGCCGAGATGGCCCCGATTGCGCCGGAAATCGGCGAGTTTCGCGCGCATTATGCCGGCTTTTTCGACCCCGGTTTCGGACTGGACGAGGCCGGCGGTCAGGGCAGCCGCGCCGTGCTGGAGGTGAGAGGCCGGGACGTGCCGTTCCTGCTGCGCCACGGGCAATCTGTTGCCAAGTTGGTCTTCGAACCCTTAAGCGAAAAACCCGCGCGGCTTTATGGCGGCGACGGGTCGCATTATCAGTCTCAAGGCTTGCGTTTGTCCAAACATTTTGCTCTTTAAGGTTTAGCGGGCCGGGAAAGCGGCCCCTTAATCGACTAGGGAATATAAATGCGCCTCTTACAGTTACTGTCCTGTCTGTTTCTTTTTTTACTGACGTCTCTGACCGCCTCGCAGGGGAAAGCCGCCCCGCCGCCTGCCGAAGCATTCGGGAAGCTTCCGGCGATATATGACGCGGCTTTGTCACCGGATGCGACGAAAATTGCTGCGGTGATGAGCCAGGACGGGCGGTATTATCTCCGCATTAGTGAGATTAACAAACCTGATGAAGCTCCAAAAATATCCGGCCTGGGAGAAACGATCAAACCGGCTTATGTAAAATGGGCGAATGAGGAGCAGGTTATTCTTTCCTTTTGGCGCAGCGAAGAATTATCCGGAGTGCCCTTTCGAAGCGGATATCTATATACGCTAAATATAGAAACGATGGAGGGAAAAATCCTGGTCGACCCCCGCACAGCCGGAGGCGCGTCAACCGGGAGTCGTTTGGGTAATTCAGCTATTTTCAGGCAGTTTAACAATGTTGTTGTGGACTGGCTTGAGGACGACCCAAACCATATTTTAATGGCCTATTCCGATAAGGATAATAACCTTACGCCCGATTTGCGCCGCGTAAACGTCGCGACAGGAAATGACAGCATTGTCCATATTGGCATGAAAGATATCCAGAGGTGGCAAACAGACCGCTCCGGGAGACTTCGTATCGCCCAGGGCCGCAAGGACGATAAAGAGGCGACGGCTGTTCTGCGAATACAAGACGCTGACAACGATTACTGGCGGGAGTCTGATGAATTTCCAGGGTTGAGAGCGGATACAAATATCTTCGGTTTTACCTCTGATCCCAATGAACTGATTATTGGCGATTATCAGGGACAGGACACCCTCGGACTTTACATTTATGATCTCAGGGAAAAATCCATAACGCGCAAAATTTACCACAATGATACTTATGACGCGTCAGGGGTAATAACGTCCAAAGACGGCGGAGAAATCATTGGCGCAAATTATATCGCGGATACACCCCAAACCGAAATGCTGGACGGTAATGATACGATACTCCAGTCCATGCGGCGCACATTTCAGGGCTTCACAATTGATTATGTCGATCAATCGCAAGACGGTCAGACCGTGCTTTTCAAGCTGAGCAGTCCTTATCATCCCGGCGCCCTGATGATGGTCGAAGGTAAGGATAGCAAACCTGTCAATCTCGGGGCCTATTATCCGGATTTGAAACCGGACATGCTTGGCGAGGTTATCCCGGTTGGATTTTCCGCACGCGATGGCCAACGTATTCCGAGCTATGTGACGCTCCCGCCGACGGTCACAGATACGGCCCAGATTAAGAACCTGCCTTTTATCATTTTGCCGCATGGCGGCCCTTACGCACGGGACAGTCAGAGATTCGACTATTTCTCCCAGTTCTTTGCCTCTCGCGGCTATGCCGTTCTACAAATGAATTTCCGCGGCTCGGAAGGTTTTGGGCAGGCCTTTGAAAAGGCAGGCCGGGAAAACTGGATCATCATGCAGGAAGATGTCGAAGACGGAACAAAATGGCTCATCGAGAAAGGCTATGCCGATCCGGACCGTATCTGCATCGCGGGTTGGTCTTATGGAGGCTATGCCTCTTTGATGGGCGCAGCGAAAAACCCGGAGCTTTATCAATGCTCCATCGCCATGGCGGCGCTGACGGATATCCGCGCGCATATCAATGATCAGCGCGATTACAGATTTGGCGAGCAATCCGCAGAGCGTTTCATCGGCGCAGGATTTGAAAGCAAAGACGATATAAAAGCCAATTCACCTGTCAAAATAGCCGAGGACATGACGGTCCCCCTCTTTCTGGCGCATGGCGAATTGGACCAACAGGTCAATTTCAATCAGTTCAAACGTATGAAACGCGCCTTGAAGGACAGCTCTGCCGAAGTGACCTATATGGAGTTTGAAGATGAGGACCATTACCTCTCGAATGAAGAAAACCGCCAGGATTTTTTCAAGGGTTTGGAGGAATTCCTGAAGGAAAACCTCGGAGAAAGCGAATTTTCACCGTAAAGAGCTACGCCCTAAACTTGCATTTATCAGACGACTTTGCTCTTTATAGCTAAAGATTAAAGCAAAGCCTGTTCGGATGGGCAAATAAGAGACTTTCCATTTATGACGACTTTATTGAGACGGAGCCTATCCACCTTTTTACTAGGTCTATGTGTTTCTTTGTCTAGCGAGATTATGTCTTCGTCTATTTTGGTGAATGGGGCTGCCCACGCGGCGCCGCCCGCCGAAGCTTTTGGGGAGCTTCCGATAGCTTATGATGCAGCTATTTCACCGGATGGGAAGCATATCGCTGTAGTGGTCAATGTGGAGGGAGAGTATGTTATCTATGTTCAGAATATCGATAATCAGGGGGATCCCCAATATATAAGATTAGGCGAAGGCGTGAAGCCGGGGTTTATTAAATGGGCGAATGATCACAGATGGGTGGCCTCCATCAATCGGCAAGATACGTTTAGAAATACACCCTATACTGCGAGCTATCTCTATTCCGCAGATATAAAGACTCAGGAAAGTGGCCTTGTCGTTGAGCCCAGAGGCATGTTCCGTCAAAACAATAGCCGCGTTATCGACTGGCTCGAAGACGACCCTAATCATATTTTGATGGCGTATTCCGATAAGGAATTTGACCCCTATCCCGATATCAAGAAGGTCAATGTGGCGACAGGCCGTGACCGAACGGTCAAACGCGGGAAAAACGGTATTGAGTACTGGATCAGCGACGGAGATGGCACGCCCCGAATCGGAGCCGGCCAGACCGATGGCGGCGACAAGAAAATGATTATCTACAATTCCGAAACGCAGCGCTGGGATAGAAGTGATGATTATCCCGGAATTACCCCGGAGACAGATATTTACGGCATTCTGAAAGACGGCACAGAACTGGTCATCGCCGATTATCAGGGCCGGGATACTTTGGGACTATATATCTATAATCTGAAACAGAAAAAAATCACCCGGACGCTTTTCCACAATGATAAATATGATGCGTCAGGTGTCGTGTTGAGCAAGGACGGCGAAACCGTTATCGGGGCCCGGTATATTGCGGATAAGGACAAGATTGAACTTCTGGATAAATACGGCACTCTGCTCGATAGATTGCGGGCCAAGTTTACCGACTACACAGTGGATTTTGTTGATCAGACGGAAAACGGCAAAACGGTGCTGGTGAAAATGTCTGCGGCATACGATCCGGGCGGGCTTTATATCTTCAACTCAGGCGACGAGCTCCCGGCGCGGCTAAGCCGCATGTATAATGAAATTGTTCCGGACGATCTGGGGAATGTGAGCGCCGTCCATTACACGGCCCGAGACGGGGAAAAGATTCCCGCATTTGTCACCTTTCCGCCCAATGTGAAAACAACGGAGCAGTTTAAAGACCTGCCCTTTATTATCCTGCCGCATGGCGGGCCCTATGCGCGCGATTCTCATGAATTTGATTATTTTGCGCAGTTTTTTGCCACGCGGGGTTACGGCGTCTTGCAAATGAATTTTCGCGGGTCCGAAGGGTATGGCAAAAGTTTTGCCGAGGCCGGGCGGTCAAATTGGGTCGTGATGCAGGAAGATGTCGAAGACGGCGCGCGCTGGTTGATGGAAAAAGGCTATGCCGACCCTGAACGTACTTGCATTGCCGGGTGGTCCTATGGCGGATATGCCGCCCTGATGGGCGTTGCGACTGATCCTGATCTTTATAAATGCGCGATCGCCATGGCGG
The DNA here is from genome assembly GCA_029936425.1 of Litorimonas sp. GTDB lineage: Bacteria > Pseudomonadota > Alphaproteobacteria > Caulobacterales > Maricaulaceae > Litorimonas. Next base: position 132,012 of record JAPYSU010000008.1, on the reverse strand, counting down.
CATTGACGGATATTGATGAAGCCAAAAAGGATTTGAAGAAATACCGCGGCGGCAAACATGCTGCGGAGAAATTTTTCGGAAAAGCCTTCGAGGATAAAGATCTACGCCGCGCCAATTCTCCGGTCAATGTGGCGGAAAATATAACCGTCCCTGTCTTTCTGGCCCATGGGGACAAGGATGAAAATGTTCAATTTGAACAATTCGAACGGATGAAAAAGGCCTTGGAAAAAGCGGATGTAAAAGCGACCTTTCTGGAGTTTGAAGACGAAAACCATAATCTCTCGGTTCAGAAAAACCGCGAGACATTCTTTGTCGAAATGGAAAAGTTTCTGAACGACGTAAATGGGCCGAGCGAATATATGGTGCCTTAACAGCTCACGCCGAACAACTCGCCCCGCCAAGAACGCAGAATTTGGCGCAGTGCGGATGATTAAGCGAGACGGGATTCAGGCTTTCTGTGAGGGTTTTTCCTGTCTCGAATTGGTCATCATCCCAAAGAAGCGTGCAGGCGAGAACGCAGGGGCGGCTTTCTCCTTTGCGCCGAACCACCATGCGGGAGCTGGAACACATCATGGCGTTGGGACTGACGTCCAAAATGCCCCAGCATTCTGTCGTGATTTCCGGTACATCTACTTTTTCGTCCATTTCCGGAAAAAGACTCAATTGCGCGGGGTCCATGGCGTCCATGTCCCAGCCCTGTTTGGCAATCAAGGCGCCGTACCCCGCCCGCGCGGCGGCTTCGTCTTCGGAAAACATCGCCCGCCCGGCAATGTTCAACTTAACCCCGTTACGGCTAAGCCAGTTCATGCCTTTCAGGGCTATGGCAAAACTGCCCTCTCCGCGTTCGGCGTCATGACCTTTTTCCGAGAAATGATCGAGGCTGACGCGCAAGGTCATTTTTCCGGGGAACCGTTTATTCAATTCCAAAATACCCTTTTGCAGCCGGGGCCGCATGAGCGGCTTCATCGCGTTCGTCAGAATAAGCAGGCTGTGCCCGCGCTCTAGCGCCATTTCCGACAAGCGGAGAATGTCCGGGTTCATATAGGGCTCGCCCCCGGTAAAGCCGATTTCAATAGGCCGGTCCGCTATCTCGTCCACTTCGTCCAGATAGGGCGCCATATCTTCGGGGCTGAAATAGACAAAATGATCCGCTGTGGGGCTGCTCAGAATATAACAGTTTTCGCATTCAATATTGCACAGCGATCCCGTATTAAACCAGAGCGTTTCGAGCTTGTTAAAGGCGACTGTTGCGCGGGTTTCGCCCTTGGCGGTTCTCTTGGGGTCTTTAAATTTGGCAGGGTCTATTAGGGCGGTCATAAGACTGCCTAACGCGTCACACTGTAAGTGTCACATCAATATCGCTGTGAAGGGGATGCTCTGCGAAGCGGGCGGCGATATCAGGTTCCGTCCCGGACGCCGCGATAGAGCTTAATGGCTTCCTTTGTGTCTCCGTGAAAGACGACCTTGCTCTTGTCCAGCACGAGACAGGTATCGCAGACACGCGAAAGCAGAGGCATGTTATGAGACGCCAAAACAATTATCTGGGCGTTTTCGACCATTTCGTCCATACGCTTTTGCGCCTTGGCAATAAACTCGGCGTCCCCGGCGCCCAGCCATTCATCCATCAACAGGATATGACTGCGTAGCGAGGTCGCGATAGCAAAGGCGAGCCGTAGCGTCATCCCGCTGGAATATTGATAAACGGGGCGGTCTATCCATTCGCCCAATTCGCAAAATTCAACAATATTGGGAATAAGATCTTTGATTTTTTCATACTCCAGACCCAGCATATAGCCGCGTAGAATAATGTTTTCGCGCCCCGTTGCATTGGGAACAAATCCTGATGTGGCATTGAAGATCGAGGAGATTTCGCCCTGAATGTCCAGAGTTCCGCTGCTGGGCGGAAACACGCCGGCGAGCGTTCTTAAAAGGGTGGATTTGCCGGAGCCGTTGCGGCCAAGCAGGCCAAGTCGGCTCCCTGGTTTCAGATCAAAATTAATTCCGCTAAGCGCCTTGTAACCGGATCTGTTGCGCATGGCGGCCGTAAAAGAGCCGAGGGGGTAAGTGACTTCAACGTCTTTGGCGATAATTCGCGGAAAAATATCCGTCTTGCCGTTTGCGTCCGATTTCTTGGGCGGCTCGGCTTTGTCTTTCCTGAGGCTCTCTGACTTGAGGCTCTCTGACTTGGATATCTCTGACTGGGGGCTCTTTGATTTTTTAAATGTAGAAGACAATTTTTCGTCCGTTCTTTTGCAAAAGCACAAGTCCAAGAATAATTAAAAAAGCCGCGATACCAAGTGTGATGCCAAAGGTCTGAATGTCCGGAAAACTCCCTCTGGCCGGTTCGCGAAGCAGGTTTACGTAATAGGTCAGGGGATTAATGCCGGCGACGAATTCAAGCACGGAGGAGCTCTCCAGATTACGCGTATTGGCAGACCAGATAATGGGCGTAAAAAAGAAAGAGAGCCGGATGACGGCAGAGATGATTTCGGAAAAGTCGCGTATTCTGGCGCTGATAATCGACACCACTAATATCGCCCCGATGGCGGTTACAAAATAAATCAGCAGAGAGACCGGAAGAAACAAAGCGTGCCAGTCCGGACGCCAGCCAAAGGCGGCGGCAATGCCGCAAGCCGCGATAAAGTGAAAGAGCAATAAAAAGAGCTTTTTGAAAATCAGCGAAATGACAAAGCCGGACCGCGATAAGGGCGCCTGTAAGAGCATGGATCGATTGCGGTAGAATATATGGCACCCTTCGGTAATGCAGCTGGAGAGAAAATTCCAAGCGACAAAGCCAAAGGCGACGTGGGGAATATGCTCCTCCAAAGGCAGGCCCTGTAATTTGGCCAAGAGCCAGCCAATACCCAAGGTCGGAATGGCAAAGCTGATAATCAGCCAGGACAGACCCAGAAAGTTCCGTCTGTTTTCTATCTGGATTTGCTTTGCGGCGATAACCGACCAGGCTTTGAGGTCCTTGAGGGCGTTGCCTAAGTCCCTGAATGCATAGGACCCGTCTGTCACGAGACTTTATCCGACATGATTCACTTCGCCTTTTTGATTTCAGCTAATTGGGTCTTCAATGCGTTGATTGCATCGCTTAGATTTTTTGTCGTTCTGGCTTCATTTTTTGTCTGATTATCAAGTCTATTCTGGAGCGCCGCCACATCCGAGACGATTTCGCCCAAATCTGTCGGAGCGTTTTTACCGGAGGGCAAGGGAAAGCCTCTTTGCAAAGCCTCCAGTTTCTTTTCCAGATTGTCCTGAATTTCCGCGAGCTGCTGCGCGCTCTGACTTGAATGGGATCTGAGCGCCCTTAATTCCTGGGAGAGATCCACCAGACGGTTGCCAAGCATATCAAGTTCTGCCTCCAGACTGTCCGAGCGGGCTTTCATACCCCGCTTGGCCTCTGCAATTCCGTTCTCCAACAGGCTTTCCTGCTTGGCTGCAGAAGCAATCTGCTCTTTCCGGATCTCTGTATGCTCTTTCCGGATATCCATAAGAGACCCGCCAATCTCCTGTCTGGCGAGGCCGAGGGCATGTGTGTGGCTCCGGCTGATGGACCGCAAATAGCTCAGCATCAGGGTGAGCAGAACCAGCAAGAGAAACGCTATAAAACCGGCAGCAATATAAAGAGGGTAGGGGGCAAGATAGAACGCCGCCGCAAAGAGAGCGGAAATGAAAACAATGAACCAGAAACTCTTAAGCCGGGGGTTGAGCACAGACCGAAGGGACCAGAGGGAAAAATCAACCAGAGACGCCAAAGGAGAGCCGCGTTGCCGAAACCGAGCGAGTTTCTGTCGTGTTTTCGTCAGCATTAAATTTCTTTCTCACAAAAGCTGCAAGGCGGTAAAGGATGTTATCCTCTAGGCCCATAAAGCAAAGCTATCGCTTTGTGAATTACTGTGAAGGCTTAATTTTTCAATCGCTGAGCGCACCAAATCTTTTTGGTGCCGGCATATAGAGAGCTATATGATGGATTGAGGTGAAAATATGAGGCGACAGGGCCGGGCAGGGCAAATGCGCAGGACAAAATACGAAGATTGTTACTCTGGCAAATCCCGTCCGCCTCGCGTAATGAGGCGTATGTCTTTTATGTCTCCCCTTTCCCTTGCCGGCGTTAAAGTCGGGCAGGCGCATCAGGTCTCTGTCAAAACCGGCGTGACCGTAATCTTGCCGGAGTGTCCGGCGACCTGCGCGGTGGATGTGCGTGGCGGCGGGCCTGGAACGCGCGAGATCATGACCTTGCAGGATGGCGGGCTGATAGAAAAAGTCCACGCTGTCGTCCTGTCCGGCGGGTCCGTTTACGGACTGGCCGCCGCGGACGCTGTGACCGTCTGGCTGGGGCAAAAGCGCATTGGCTACGCCCCCGGGCCGGAACCTATCCCGGTCTCCCCCGTCGTGCCAAGCGCGATCTTATTCGATAATGCCAATGGCGGAGACAAGAATTGGGGCGGGTCGCCGCCCTTTCGGGACTTGGCGCTTGCGGCCTGCGAAAGTGCGCAAAGGGACGTTCAAGAAGGCCGCGCCGGCGCCGGATTTGGGGCCACGGCCGGAATATATCGCGGCGGACTGGGCGTTGCCACGGAAACGGCCGGCGGCGTGACCCTCACAGCGATTATTGCCGCCAATCCGGTGGGCTCGCCCTACATGCCCGGAACGTCCTGCCCCTGGGCCTGGGCCTATGAAGAGGGCGGCGAGTTTGGGGGGGAGCGGCCGCCGGCGGAGTATAAATATCAGACGGCGACAGATACAAAGCTCGAATTTCTGAAATCTGCCGGGCAATCGACCGTCATCGGCGCGGTCCTGACGGATGCGGGATTGTCCCAGAAACAGCTCAAGCGTCTGGCGATTATGGCGCAGGACGGTATCCCCCTGGCGGTGCAGCCCGCCCATACGCCGCTGGACGGAGATACGATTTTTGCGCTTTCTCTGGGGGAGCAGACTTGCGACAGCCCTGCGGCGCTCGCCGAACTCGGCGGGGCCGCCGCCCGCTGCGTTGCCCGCGCGCTGATGCGCGGGATCCATTTCGCAAAAGAGAGCTGAAAAAGGATGCAGTCAATGGCAAGAAATCACTGAAATAGCGCTTGCAAAACGGACTCGTTTCCGCTTTAACGCGCCTTCGCAAGAGATTGCGACCACCGCGCCTCACCGCGCACTCTAAGCACCGGTAGCTCAGCTGGATAGAGTACTTGACTACGAATCAAGGGGTCGGGGGTTCGAATCCTCCCCGGTGCGCCATTTTCCTCAAATTTTATAACGTATTAAAGATTGATTTGGGTGGAGCGTTAACGCTCAAACAATCCTAAAGACAGCACAGACTTTTCTTTGCGTAATGTCTGAAAAATAAATGTGAAAATCGTTCAAATGCCCGGATTTTGGTTTCTATTTTAAACAGGACATTTATGGGGTTTGCCTCCACCTGAGACCCGGTAGAGGTTGTTTATAGCTAGACATTGTTGAGCCGTAAATTTTCTGAGGACGCATTCGGAATGGAATATCAGAATGCAACTCTAAAAACTATTTGGGCTCTTCTCTGTGAATTTTTTTGAATACTCGTTTCTTGAAAACCCAGCTACCGTCGATCTTGACGCATTCATCTTCATAGTAGCCACGATCTCTCGTTGTGCGCCCATTCTTATCATCAAATACTTCAGAAGTGTAGCAGCGGACTTCAGCGGTGTCTCCGTTTACGACGATATGACCCGGCGTTGAAACAAAAATAACCCCCGGATACTGAGCCATCGCGCCGACCCACATATCGACGATCGCTTTGCGGCCGATCACATCGGGAAATTCCGGGTAGTCGGGCAGGCTCCAACTGGAGTCCTCGGCCCAACAAGCGCCCCATTCCTCGGCATTGTTCCGGCAGACGGCATCGGAATAAACGTCCAATAACTCGCGAATAGCCAGTCTATCTTCAAAAGGTCCTGAAAAACTCATCTTCTGTCTCTCCTGTAAATTTAAAAGCCGGACGCAGATGCGATTTCTGCGACATAGGCCTCATCGGGGATCTCCACTTCGACCCAAGCGTCCTTAATTCTAGAATTGAAGGTTTTCACCGGGGGGTATTGCCCCCCGATATTCTCTCCGTTTTCAAGCTTGAAACGGGCGCCGTGGAGCGGGCACATTATTGTGCCGCGTCTTATTCTGCCGCCTTCCAATTCGGAATTTTGGTGACTGCACATATTCATCATCGCGAATACTTTATTGCTAGAGTAGATCAGCAAGACCGGCCAATCATTGAGTTTCATGCAGGCGGATTTGCGATCTACTAGATCTTTAAACGCGACCGCCTTAATAAATGACTGACCCATATCCCCTGACTATTTTTAAGTTCATGCAGAGTGTTTTCTGTCACATAATTGGCCGCGCCTCATATGTGTAGCTATTAGATTGATTAGCTCGTTAGGGCCGCACCATTCCGTATAATAAAGTAAAGGCGATATCTAGAAGCGCATGAAATCAATATAGGTCATAGGGGATGCCAGTGAGCGGTCGCTTAGCAGGTAAAACAGCCATTATAATCGGAGCGTCCAACCCCGATAGTATGGGCGCCGTTACAGCAATGCGTTTTGCGAAAGAGGGAGCAAATTTAATTCTTGCAGCGAGGCGTGAGGCAGACCTTAAGACTGTCGCGGAGAATGTTTCGGCACTCGCGGTGACAGCAGATGTCACTGATGAGGAGAGTTTGGCCGCTCTTGCGGACAGGGCAATCTCTGAATTTGGCAGTCTCGATATAGCGGTAAACTATGCCGGGATTGAGGTTAGTGGTCCGATTAGCGAAATCACACCGGAAGATTTGCGCCGATCTTCAGACGTGCATTTCATGGGGCCGATTCTGTTTTTTAAACATATGGCAGAGCGTATGTCTTCTGGAGAAACGCCTGGCGGCTCTCTAATTACGGCCTCAAGCATGACGGCCATCTTGGCTCCGCCCGGTTACGCGGGTTACGCTGGCGCGAAAAGCGGCGCGGATCATGCGGTGAAGATCGCCGCCGTCGAATATGGTCCGAAAAACATCCGTGTGAATGCGATAGCGCCGGGCTTCACAAAAACAACAATGACGGAGCAAGCTTTTGAGGTGGAGAGCCTCGCACAGGCTTTTCTAAATGAGACGCCGCTTGGCCGCGCCCCCACCACGCAAGATATCGCCAATGCCGCTCTGTGGCTCGCTTCCGACGAGGCCTTTGTCACAGGTCAAATCATTGATGTCACGGGGGGACAAACGCTGCGGCGCATACCAACGCCACAAGAGATGGGATTTTAAAGAGAAAGATGTTATGAAAAATATAGATTCATTTCCCGGAGGATATCACCCGGATTACGATCCTTCCGTCCGCGGCGATAACATCACCGCAGAGCGATATTTTTCCAAAGAGTGGATGCAAAAAGAATGGGATCACCTCTGGACCAAGATTTGGCATGTCGGGGGACATATCTCCGACGTTGAAGAGCCGGGCGACTGGGTTCGTCATAATATAATGAATGAGTCGGTCATCATGATCCGGCAGGAAGACGGTGGCATCAAAGCCTTTTACAATGCCTGTCAACATCGCGGAAACCGACTGGTGTTTTCTGATATTGGAGGCGGGGAATCAATCACTTGCTCTTATCACGGTTGGAAGTGGGGCAAAGACGGCGTATTGAAACACGCGCAAAATGCTGAAGACGTCGTGGGGGGCAACCCTTGTGGAAAGCTTAAGCTTGTGGAGCTTCAATGCGAAGTCTGGGCCGGGTTCATTTGGTATAATATGGATCCAGATGCCACGCCTCTTATTGAATGGCTTGATCCCTTGCCTGAAATGTTGGCAGGATATCAGATGGAGACGCAAACCCGGACTCTCCACCTAACGACCGAAGCCCCATGTAACTGGAAAGTTATAAGAGATAATTTTAACGAATCCTATCATTTGCCGACTTTGCATCCCGAGCTCGCGACTTTTGTTGAAGATGACTATAAAAATACACATTTCCAGAGCTATGAGAGCGGCCACAATGTAATGGTCATGAAGGGGCATCAGCCGTCCACGAGAGAGATACCGCAGGAATTTTGTGAGCCTCCGCTGGATGTTGTTCTTGAATATTGGGGGCTGGATCCAAAAGACTTTGAGAAAAGACCTACTGATGCGCGTATCGCAATCCAAAAAGCCAAGAGAGAGAAAGGGGCTGAAAAAGGCTATACTTTTTTCGAAACGCTGAATGACGCTCAATTGACAGATTATTATCACTGTACTCTCTGGCCGAATTTTACGTTGACCCTAAGTGCCGATGGATTCCAAGTGCTGCGAAGCGAGCCCCATCCGACAGACCCTGAAAAATGTATTTTTGACCATTGGTTTTTTAACCCCGAAGTTCAAGGCCGCGATGTGGTGGAGACACCTTGCGGACCGAAGCCTTTTGAAGACGCGGAACATGAAACCATTGTCTATGGCGAAAAATCCTTAGGCTTCGTCGCGGATCAGGATCTTTCCGTCGGCTCCAGTCAACAACAGGGTCTGCATTCCAAGGGATATACCGGCGGTGTTTTAACCGGACAAGAAAAACGGATTCAGCGCTTTCATGAATTACTTAATGATACTGTCGGCGTTGGACCCACTTAGCTATGGCTTCAAAAGAAAATAAAATGGTTCGTCTGGTGAAGCGGCCGGACGGAGCGCCTGACCCGAGCTGCTTTAAAGTTGTTAGCGGCTCGATCCCGGAGCCGGGCGAGGGGGAATTCCTACTTGAAAACCTGATTTTTTCCATGGATGCCGGCGTTCGAGGCTTTATGAACGAAGCTGCAACATTTGAGGGATATATGCCTCAAATCCCGCTAGGCGAAACCGTATTCGGTATGACCCTTGGAAAGGTTCTTAAATCCAATAACCCGTCCGTTAAAGTCGGTAGTTATATGAGAGGCATGGCAAAGTGGGAGAATTACTCCATTTTGAACGATGCTATCGGACTTGAAAAAGTAGAACCGAAGCCGGGCGTACCGCTTCAACATTATATGGGCGCGCTTGGCCCTGTCGGACTCACGGCTTGGGTTGGGATGTGCAAAATCGGCGAGGTTAAAAAAGGTGACACTGTCGTGGTAAATGCCGCGGCGGGCGCGACGGGCGGGCTGGCAGGGCAAATTGCCAAACTCCGCGGAGCGCGCGTCATTGGTTTGACGAGCACGAAAGCGAAAATCGAGCGCCTATATGAGCTTGGATATGATGAGGCGGTTAATTACAAAACCGTCGATGACCTAGGCTCTGCAATTTCTGAAAAATGCCCTGAGGGTGTGAATGTGTTTTTCGATAATGTCGGCGGTGAAATGCTTGAAAGCATCCTGCCCGTGATGGCGGAAAACGGCTGTATTGTATGTTGTGGTATGATTGCAGATTATAATAGTGATACCCCTTATGGGGTTAAGAGCCTCTGGAATATTGTTCTGAAACGATTGAGGTTGCAGGGCTTTCTCCTCTTTGATCATTTCGACGTCATACCCAAAGCGCAGTCTGAGTTAAACGATTGGGCCGCGTCTGGAGAGCTGAAGATATTTGATAATATTTACAACGGCGTAGCAGAAATACCCACCGCCTTTATTGATCTCATGACCGGTAAGACTATGGGAAAAACTTTGGTGAAGGCATAATTATGGCCGACTCAACAATCTTAATCACGGGCGGCGCGTCAGGTATCGGCGCGGCCATTGTGCGCACGGCATTGGCAGAGTTTGAGAATGTGTTTTTCTCAGATATTCAGGACGATTTGGGAGAAAAGCTCGCAGTAGAAACAGGAGCCACATATTTAAATCAGGACGTTTCGAACGAAAAACGCTGGAAAGAGGTCATGGCGGAAATTGTTAGCGCAACCGGCCGTCTTGATGCCTTAATAAACAATGCCGGTATTTTCCTGGGCGGAAGTATCGAAGATACAGAAATGGATCTTTGGATGAAAATGATCGCCGTAAATCAAACGGGGACTATGCTTGGATGCCGAGAAGCTATTTCCGTGATGAAAGAAAATCCCGGTGGCCCCAAAGGATCCATCGTAAATATGTCGTCGATTACAGGTTTTATCGGCCTGGCGAATGGCGCGGCCTACGGAGCAACCAAAGGTGCGGTTCGGTTACTATCCAAATCAATCGCGGTCCACTGCGCGAAAGAATATAAGAACATTCGTTGCAATTCAGTTCACCCCGGTGCGATTGATACGCCAATGAACCAAGCAGCCTTTGAGGCCTCAGGGGATGCCGCCGGCACAAGAGCATTCTTTGAAACGTTACAGCCAATTGGCCGTATGGGCACATCGGAAGAAATTGCCAATGGGGTTATGTTTCTAGCCTCTGATAAATCTAGTTTTGTGACGGGTACAGAATTGTTGATTGATGGCGGTTGGCTAGCGGCCTCCGGCCCTCTTTAAGAGGCTCCTGAATCAATATGACCGGACGTCTCACAGGAAAAGTAGCGCTAATATCTGGCGGGGCGAGTGGTATCGGCGCCGCGACCGCTCAGTTATTCGTGCAAGAAGGCGCACGATTGGTCGTGGGTGATATCAATATAGAAAAAGGGCAGAGTGTTGCTGATCAGCTCGGGGATGCAGCGAGTTTTGTTGAGCTTGACGTAACCTCTCCTGAAAGTTGGGAAGAGGCTGTAGAGGCAACCAAAAAAGAATTTGGCGGGATAACCACGTTGATAAACTCGGCTGGTGTAAGCATTCCCGGTAGTATCGAAGACATATCCTTAGAGGACTTTAGAAAAACGATCTCCATTAACTTGGAAGGGACTTTTTTAGGCACACAGGCGGGTGTTAGGGCGCTAAAAACTGTAAAACGGGCCGCAATCGTGAATGTCGCCTCCACTTTAGGACACCGCGGCGGCGCCTTTATTCCGGCCTATTGCGCCTCCAAGGGGGGCGTTCGAATGTTCACACGTTCCGTAGCTCTGCACTGTGCAGAGAGCCGGTATGATATTCGCGTCAACACGGTCTCCCCGGGGGCAATACATACGGAAATGGTTGAGGCTTATATTGATGCCGGCGTTAAAGCCGGTTCCTCAGCCGAAGATGTTATAAAGGGTTTCGCCAATGGCCATCCCATGAAGCGGCTCGGAACCCCGGATGAACCTGCCAATGCTATTCTTTTCCTGGCATCTGACGAAGCCAGTTATTCGACTGGAATCGATATCCCTGTAGACGGAGGTTACCTCGCCTGATGGCCCGAATTGCTTTTGATATGGACGATGTCATCACCGACACTTACGCCGCTCAGAAAAAATGGCTGGAAACGACCTATCCGGAGACGGCGGAGTTCGCCGATGGACGGAAATTTGACACCTTTCTGTCAGATGTACAGCATAACCACTTTTGGGAGATGCTTGGCGAAGGAGAGTTTTTCGGCGAAATCCAACCTATGGAGGGCGCTGTCGAAACCCTCAGGGAGCTCAATCGCAGACATGAGCTTTTTATTGTCACAGCTGCCACATTGTTCCCGAAGTCATGTATCCACAAATATAATTGGGTTCAGCGGCATCTACCTTTTTTTGATGTGGGCAATATTGTGTTTTGTGCAAATAAAAGCATCGTAAATGTTGATTATCTAATCGATGATCATGCGGAAAACTTTGCGGGCCTGAAAGGGCAGGGGCTTTTATTTGACGCCGTTCACAACAGGACTTCATCTTATCCTGATAGAATAGAAAACTGGTCAGCTGTTAGGAATTATAAATTCTAAACTAATTAACGCCGCGATTCATTCCGCCCCAATGCGGCGCTCGTAATTCCCGCTTTAAAATCTTGCCCGAGGCATTGCGTGGCAGGGCTGTCAGAAACTCAACCTTTTTTGGACACTTAAATTTAGCGATTTTGGAATGGCAATTCTCGATTATATTCTCTGATGTTGTCGACGCATTCTCTTTGAGAACAATGTAAGCCATGACAGCTTCGCCCCATTTTTCGTCAGGCACACCGATAACGGCAACTTGCTGAACCAATGGGTCCTCAAGCAAAGCAATTTCGACCTCGGCCGAATAAATATTTTCGCCGCCGGAAACAATCATGTCTTTGATACGGTCCTGTATATAGAGATAGCCTTCATCATCTAAGAAACCGGCGTCGCCCGAGCGTAACCAGCCGCCTTCAAAGAAGGTTTGCTTTGTAGCTTCCTCATTCTTCCAATACCCGCTCATATTGCTGGCGGATCGGATTACGATCTCCCCGGTTTCACCTACCGCGCAGTCCTGGCCTTCGGAATCGGTAATTCGAATTTCAACACCATTAAGAGGTTTGCCAACAGATTTCATTTTCGGGTTTTCGGGAATAGTGTGGTCTTCGGGCGGAAGCGCGACGCAAGTACCACAGGTTTCGGTCATCCCGTATTTTTGAACGAATTGACATCCGAACACATCTATACAAGCCTTCATCAATTCCACCGGAATTGGCGATGCGCCATATTGAATATAATTGAGCTTGGAGAAATCAGTATCGTTCACGCGGGGGTCATCAAGTATGATTTGGAGTGCGGAAGGCACAATAAATTGTTTCGAGATATCGTATTTTACCATAATATCCAATTGAGCGCCGGCATCAAAAGTAGGCATTATCACCCCGGTGGCTCCAGCGTAAAGAATTGTCAGGCCGAAGCTCGTACCGCCGATATGGAAACAGGGCATGGATACCAAGCCGACATCGTCACTTGTCCAGCGGTTCCAAGCCGGGCTTTCAGGATCTAAATCACGGCGTCTGTTACTGAGCATGGCCGCATTGGACATCCTCACACCCTTTGGCCGTCCTGTTGTACCGGAAGTGTATAGCTGCAACACGTCATCGTCAGCGGAGCGGTTTACTTTTACTTCTTCGGTAGAGTGACGGTTACGCCATTCATCATATTCCTCTAGAGCAATAACGGTAAGGTCAGATTTGGATTTTGCTATACGTTTTGCTTTGTCCATAAATTCCGGCCCGGCAAATAATATTCGGCTTTCCGAATTGGACAGGATGTAGGCGATTTCCGGTTCTGATAAACGCCAGTTGATAGGGCAGGTTACGCCTCCAGCTTTTGATGCCCCGATCTGTAACTCGAAATAAGCGACGGTATTTTTACCGAGGTAACACACACGTTCGTCGGGTTTCATATCTAAGGCAAGCAAGCCATTCGCTAATTGATTGGTGTGGGCATTAAATGCTTCAAAACTCAGAGGGTGGTCCTCGTAAATGTAGAGGGTTTTTTCAGGATTTATCTGGGCTTGAATCCGCGCCAAATCCCCTAGCGTCACCGCACTTTCAACTGTACTCATGGGAGCCAATCTTCCATAAATGTCAGGGTTTCGTTCAGAGTGCTCTTACCCATCTCTTCTTTCATCTCCGGATATTTTTCGTGGGTTTTTAAAAAAGCAATACCTGCATCCGGAGAGACGCCGACGTCCCAAATATTGGTGAGCTGCGATGGGTTTTCCCGGTTGAGCATGGAGGCAACGAGCGTCCAGCCAGCTTCTTTCATAATCGGGACATAATATCGGGATATCACGCGAGAAAGACGCTCACGCTCTCCTTCGCGAATATCGATTTCGGCTTTTATATACATCGTGCGGGGTTAGAATTGGACCCGTTTTGTATAGCCGCCATCAATAATAATATTGGTGCCTGTTGTATAGCTGGATGCCGAACTTGCGAGAAAGACGACTGTCTTTGCAATTTCGTCAGGCGTTCCAAAGCGGCCTAAAGCCATAATTTCTGCTTGGCTTTCATAGAATTCTGGTTTCGCTTCTTTTACTTTCGACCAGTTGCCGCCTGGATAAGAAATGGGTCCCGGAGAAACCATATTCACGCGAATACCTTTTGGCCCTAAGGATTGGGATAATTGCTTACCGTAAGTGATAAGAGCGGCTTTTAGAGCATTGAAAGCCTGAGGGCGAATAAAAGTCTCAACTGCCGCTGTTGACGACATAAAAATCACGGAGCCTTCTCCTGATTTTTCTAGGTAAGGGGTGAGCGCTTCGATAGAGGTAACAGCGCCTTTAATATCAAGATTGTAGGTCATATCCCAGTCGCCCGATCCCCCTGCGCCTGAAGATGACATGTTGTGAACAAAAATATCGCACCCACCCAACTTGTCTGCTGCTTTGGTAAGCCAGGTGCCGTAGGCGTCCATGTCGTTAACTTCGAAAGCTTCGGCAAACACTTTTCCGCCGTGTGCTTTCAATTCTTTTTCAGCGGTTTTGACCTGTTCCTCGTTCCGAGAGAAAAAAGCGACATCGGCTCCTTCCTTGGCGAAATGTTCCAACGCTGCGCGACCGAGACCACGACTGCCACCGGTTAAGATTACCTTCTTGCCCTTTAGCCCCAGATCCATGTCGCTCTCCTGAAATCTATTCTGTGTAAATTGAAGGACATTTTATGCCATTCATAAGGGTTTAGGAAAACCTATCTATAAAGGTGGGCTTGGTTCAGTCTTAATTTGGAATATATTTAAGAACGTTGATAAAAACACTATAGTTTGATTTGAGACCGGATAAAATGGATAAAAGTAAGCTAAGTACGCGGCCGGACCTTACCTATGAGGAGATCATTTCGGCAGATAAATCAGGCGCGCCAGATTTTTTACGGCACGCGGATAAGATAGAAGCAAAGCTAGAGCCTGTTTCGGTCGAGCGTTACTGGTCACGCGATTTTTTTGAAAAAGAAAACAAGTACCTTTGGACGCGAACGTGGCAGATGGCCTGTATGATCCAAGACATTCCAAAAATTGGCGATTGTTTTCTATACGAAATTTCAGACAAGTCTCTAATTATCACTCAAACTGAAAATGGAGTTAAAGCGTTCTTTAATTCCTGTCTCCATCGCGGACGCAAATTAATTACGGGCCATTGCAATAAAACAAAATTTGTGTGCCCGTTTCACGCAATAGCATGGAGCAATACCGGCGAATTGGTGAACAACCCAATAGCTTGGGATATGCCACAATGGAACTCAGAGAACTCGCAACTCCCTCAGGCGAAGGTTGCTGTTTGGGGTGGGTTTGTCTTTATAAATATGGATCAAGACGCTCCAGAGTTTGGAGATTGGGCTGCCCCCATGATCAAACATTTCAAGCCTTATGATTGGGATAACCGGTATTGTGAATTCTGGTTTGAAAAGCATGTTCGTGCCAATTGGAAAACGACAGCTGAGCCCTTTATGGAAAGCCACCATTCCCAAACGACACACCCCCAATTATTGCCATCGATTGCAGATATTAATTCTCAATATGATTCTTTAAATAATTATATTTCCAGACACATCTCGGCCGGCGCAACTGCCTCCCCTTCATTGGATCCGCCTCTGACGGATATAGAGCAACTCGCGCTCATGCAAAAGCGTGGAGACTCCCGCACGGATGGGGTGGACATAGATAGCTTGCCCGCCGATTTCCGGACACGAAGCTTGTTGGCAGACCATACGAGAACGCGACTAACGGCAGAGACAGGGTATGATCACAGCGATGCCAAAGATGCAGAGGTGTTGGACTATCTCCTATATGGTGTTTTCCCTAATATGGCATTTTGGGCGGGGTATGGGCCGAAGCTAGTATATAGATGGCGCCCTGAACCGGGCAATCCTGAAGGGTCAATCATGGATGTTATGCTGATGGCGCCTCTGCCAAAAGGTGCCAAGAGACCCCCGCGCGCTCAAAAGACGGTACTGGGTTATGATGATCGGTTCTCGGATCAAAACCCCGGATCTTCCTCTTTGAAAATGGTTTTTGATCAGGACTTTGGGAATATCCCACACGTGCAGACAGGTATGAAATCCTCCGCAGAAGGCGTCGTTCATTTTAGCAATTATACAGAAGCCAGAATTCGATATATGCACCAAATGATCGATAACTTCATTGCGACCGGAGAGCGCGGGGAAGCTATTCCAAAGCCTTAAATTCTGAGGAGTTGTTTCCCAAGATTTTTACCGGAAAACAGTCTCATAAAGGTCGACGGTATATTGTCGAAGCCTTCTTGGATATCCTCGAAATACCGAAATTTGTCTTCAGCAATCCATGACTTTATCTGGGCGCGGGCTTCAGGAAATTGCTCTTTATAATCCGGAGATAAGATACCCCGCATATTTGCGCGTTTATGGACAAGCTGAAAATAATTTTTTGGGCCAGGCGGCGGGTTGTCTGTCTCATAACGTGATATCGCTCCGCAGATTACAACTCGTGCTCCGACAGCCATATTCGCAAGAGCCGCGTCCAGGAAAGGGCCGCCGACATTATCGAAAACAACATCAAATCCTTTTGGTGCGTGTTGTTTCATTGCCGCCTTTAAGTCTTCGGACTTATAGTCAATCGCTCCATGCAACTCCAAGCCTTCAATTAGGTGCTTACATTTGCGAGCCCCTCCCGCGACACCGACCACTTTGCACCCCGAAATTTTTGCCATTTGCCCCACCATTGATCCTACGGCCCCGGCTGCGCCTGAAATTAGGACATGATCGCCAGACTTCGGTTTTCCAGCGTCGAAGAAGCCAAAATAGGCTGCCATTCCGGTTGAGCCTAATGGGCCGAGATGAAGCCTGGTGAGATCATCATCGGGAAGAATAGTGAGGTCCTGACTTTCCATCACCGAATGGGTCTGCCACCCCAGATAGCCGTGGACCGTCATTCCAGTCTTAAAATTGGAGCTACGACTCTCTATCACGCGTCCTATTCCGCGGCCCCGCATGACCTGCCCCTTTTCAGTCTTGGCGGCATAGGCCAAACGATTTTCCATTTGTCCTTTTAAGGAGGGGGTGAATTCCAAATATCTGACTTCTACCATAACCTGACCATCTGTCAGATCTGGGACAGGGGCAGATACTTTTTTAAAATCCGACTTCGCAACTTTCCGGCCAGCAGGGTTTCCATCTATCAGCCATTGTTTGTTTTCCGGGTTGGGCATGGAATCTCTCTATCGGCTCAACTTATTCTATACCCAACCTCAACCATAAAATGGGTACTGAAATACACTGACCTTTTAGAGGGGAGATACAGCCGCAGATAAATGGTAATTCTAGTCGTATGACAGATATCAGCTCCCCAAATTCCACCTCTGGAAGACACATCGCGACTGACCTCTTTACAGATCAACCAAGCTTGATCGGGTCACGTTGCAGCAATTGCGGAGAGATATAT
Source organism: Litorimonas sp. (assembly GCA_029936425.1). Lineage (GTDB taxonomy): Bacteria > Pseudomonadota > Alphaproteobacteria > Caulobacterales > Maricaulaceae > Litorimonas. The sequence goes on along the minus strand of JAPYSU010000008.1, from coordinate 114,905 downwards.
TTTCCTATTCGGTCTAGCTGTAGTCAGTGTTCTAGCGAGAATCTAGAGAGAGAAAACCTCGGCAATCAGGGCGTTTTATGGTCATGGACCATACAGCATTATATGCCCAAACCGCCTTATAACTCTGGGGAGACTAAAGACACTTTTACGCCCTACGGTATTGGTCTGGTGGAAATGCCAAGCGGCGTTAAAGTCAAGACGCGCCTAAATGTGAACCAGGCAAAGGCACTTAATATTGGTGACCCGTATATTTTGGCCCTCAAACCTTTCCGGACTGATGAGAATGGCGACTCAATTCTTACATTTGTTTTCGACCGGGAGATTGGCTGATGAGCCGCGTAGCAATTGTAGGTATGGGGCTCCACCCATTTGGTAAATTTCCTGAAAAATCAGCTCTGGACATGGGCGTAGAGGCTACCCGCCTTGCATTGAAAGATGCGGGACTGGACTGGCGGGATATTAATATCGGGTTTGGAGGTTCCCGCGATGGGGGCTACGCTATGGCGGCAGTTAACGAACTCGGATTAACGGGACTGCCATTTGTCAATCTTTACACCGGCTGTGCAACGGGAGGCAGTTCTTTATTCGCTGCTGCAAATGCGGTGCGCGCTGGAACTGCAAAATATGCCTTAGCGCTTGGGTTTGATAAACATCAACGCGGAGCCTTCTCCCCTAACGCAAGGAATAACGGAGTTCCTTCTTGGTTTTCCGAAACGGGCTTGATGGTGACCACGCAGTTTTTCGCGCTGAAAATCCAAAGGTACATGCATGAGCACGGCATTAGCAAACAGACTTTGGCCCAAGTTGCCGAAAAAGCCTTCCATAATGGTTCGTTGAATCCGAATGCCTGGCGGACGGATCCCGTCTCCGCAGACTATATTGCACAATCGACTATGGTCAGTGACCCGCTTACCAAATTTATGTTCTGCAGCCCGTCTCAAGGCGGCGCCGCAATTATTTTGACGAGCGAGGAAGAGGCGAAGCGAATGGGAGCAAAGCCTATATTTCTAGACGCGATGGAAATGCGGACACGGCAATATGGCAGTTTCGAAGTTTATGAAACATCTCTCGCCAAAAACCTGGGGCCTGCAGTCACAGCTGACGCCGCTAAAGCCGCGTTCGAAGCGGCCTCGATTGGGCCGGATGAAATTGATGTTCTTCAATTGCAGGACACAGAAACAGGCGCCGAGATAATGCATATGGCGGAAAACGGATTTTGTGAACATGGGGAGCAAGAAAAGCTTATCCGAGACCGGGCTACAGCCATAGGCGGCTCCATGCCAATCAATACAGATGGTGGATGTCTAGCGAACGGGGAACCGATCGGGGCGTCTGGTCTCCGGCAGGTTTATGAAATATGTTTGCAATTGAGAGGCGTGGCAGGAAAGCGGCAAGTGCCCAACTCGCCGAAAACCGGTTACACTCATGTTTATGGCGCGCCCGGCATAAGCGCGGTAAATATTCTCTCAGTTTAACTGAACACTTTAGGGCAAAGCAAAGAACTAGGCGCTTCCTGTGGGGAAACGCCTTAAATATTTTTTTGTGACCAACTAAATTGAAGCCCACACTCTAAATTGTTGGCATCGGACCTTTGCGGTCATTCATGTAGTAAGCAAGACACTCATGAAAGAACTGGTTCCCGCGTTCGTTTTTGCCCAAAATTATAGATTTGTGCGCTCCGGACTCCAACCCTTTCTGAATTTGGTCGCCGGTCGCATAATCTTCATCGCGCACAACATCATGAAGAAAGTCCATCATTCCTTCTAGCGCCGCTTTATCTTCATCATCTTTAGGTGGATCGGGTCGGAAGAATGTCAAAACTGTGCGGTTTTTATCCGGCGTTTCGCCCGGAAAGAGCTGAGCCACCTGGGTTATTTCGGGCGCCAAGAAAACAGACACATTGGGGAAAAGAATTCGAACGAAGTCATACCCTGTATTTTCCATCTCACCCCATTTCTCTTTAGGAGCGGCATCTAACTTTTCCTTTATGTCCGTCTGTGCAAAACCTATGCGCATATGCGGGCCAAAAGATTCGTAATGTGTTAAGTTTGACAGGGTGCGCGGGTGAATGGTCTCTGGATGGAGCTGCGCAAAATGATACCCTTCAAGATATCCGTCAAACGCAATTTTCCAGTTTGCTCCGGTCAACTCCCGTTGACCAAGATAAGCCCAGTCTTTGAAATTTGCATTTTCGAGATCATCCAGCATGCCGTCCAAGAAATTGTCAAGATTTATCTCTTTGCCCGGCGTTAGGATAACAAATATGAGGCCGCCTTTTTCTTCACACGGGAGTTCACGTAATCCCAAAGTAGACTTGTCGACATGACCAAAGGTATTTCCTTCTGCGACTCCCATCAATCGTCCATCTGCGCTATACGTCCAGCCGTGATACTTGCAGGCAAACCGTTTCTTAATGCCGCAGCCGTTTTCCGCAACGGCGGCGGCGCGGTGGGAGCATACGTTCAAAAAGGCCCTAACGACTCCGTCTTTTCCGCGGGTCATAAGGACTGGAAGGCCCGCAGCATCCATGGCTTTATAAGAGTGGGGTTCCCTAAGTTCTGCAGTCGTCGCGAGTGCTAGGGGCAGCTCTTTAAATATTTTGGATACTTCTGCTTCCCAAATATCCTGATCCAGATAGGCGGAGGAGGGAATTGTGACAATTTTATCTGTCTGGTATGTCGTTTTGTTCTCGGCATAATCATAGATGATTTCAGCCGTTTTCTGTAACCCTGTATCTTTGGTCATTCTATTTCCCGCTAATGTCTAAAATGAGTTTTCCTTTATTACCCCCGCTGAATAAAAGCATAAATGCGTCGAAAGTGTTCTCGATGCCGTGCTCAATGTGCTCATCAAATTTTAGTTTATCATCGGCTATCCAGCTTGCCATCACGGCTGCGCCTTCGGCGAACTTAGGCACATAATCGCGGATAAGGAATCCTTTCATGGATGCCTGCTTAACAATAAGTTGCCAGATATTCCGCGCGCCTTTCGGATCTGAATTATATTCAGAAATAAGTCCGCAAAGGACCACTCTGGCGTGTTCATTCAGAGCCAAAATGCCGGCATCCAGAATATCGCCGCCGACATTTTCAAATATTACGTCGACGCCGTCGGGCGCAGCATCTTTGATAGCTTTCTCCAGCTGTTCGAGTGATTTCCCTCTGTAGTCAATCGCCGCGTCAAACCCGTAATACTCCAGCAGGCGTTTGCATTTTTCTGACCCCCCGGCAATTCCGACGGCTCTGCAGTCTTTCAACTTGGCAATTTGTCCGACGGCCGATCCCACGGCGCCGGCGGCGCCGGAGACCAAGACAGTGTCCCCAGCTTTAGGCTGCCCAGAATCTAGCAAACCAAAATAAGCCGTCATTCCCACCGCGCCTAAAATCGATAAATAATTTGTCGGTGAGGAAACAATGCTGGTGTCGATTGGGGATGTGAAACCACCTTCCTGAACCAAAGAATACTCTTCAATACCATTAAGACCCAGCACCCATTGGCCTTCCTCAAAATTCGGGTTTTTGCTTTCTTCAACGCGACCAACAGTGGTCGCACGAATGCTGGCTCCGATTTCGATAGGGGGCATATAGGAGGGCGAGTCATCCATCCAGCCTCGTTGAGCCGGATCGAGAGAGATGAAGTGATTCCGAACAAGAAATTCGCCGGACGAGATACTTGGAATAGGTTCTTCCACCAATTCAAAATCGCTCTCCACCGGGGAGCCATTGGGTCGACGTTTCAGGATGAATTTGCGATTCATTTTGGTGGCCATAAATATCACAATTAAAAAAAAGCGGTGTCGTTCAATAGTTATCTGAAAACTAGGGCTTAATTCCTTATGGCTTCAACTCACTTTTTTGGGGGGTATTTTGCTATTTTGCTTGGATTAGTGTTTCTGCAAATTAGGAGGAGTATATGTCTGGTCGAATTGAAGGAAAAGTGGCGCTCGTAACCGGAGGGGCGTCCTGTCCCGGCCTAGGGTATTCGATTGCCGAACGTTTTGCGCGGGAGGGGGCAACTGTTTATATTTCCGACATTGATGAAAAAGGGGCAAAAGAGGCTTCGGAGAAGCTAAACAAAGCTGGCGGCACGACTTATGCCTTAAATCATGATGTGACATCTGAAGCCGATTGGGACGAAGTCTTCAACACAATTTCCAAACAATCCGGACAACTTGATGTTCTGGTAAACAATGCGGGCGTCGCGCTTTTGGGGCCTATCGAGACGCAAACTACCCCTAACTTTAATACACAAATGGATATTAATTCCAACAGCGTTTATTACGGTATGCAGCGGGCCGTAAAAGCCATGCGAGAAAGCGGAACGGGCGGATCTATTATCAATATTTCATCGGTATGCGGACAAGTTGGTGTGCCTGGTTGCTTAGCCTATGCGGCGGCAAAGGGCGCCGTCAAAATGATGACCAAGGTGGTAGCACTTGAAACAGCGCGGCAGAATATTCGGGTAAACAGTGTCCACCCCGGTTTTATTGCGACTAATATTCAGGCTGATGCTGTTCGCGACAATCCCGATTTTTACGATCAAATTGCCGCCTCTATTCCCAATGGCCGATATGGTGAGCCAGAGGATGTGGCGAATCTGGTCTTATTTTTAGCGTCTGACGAAGCGAGCTATATCACAGGGTCAGAACTGACGATAGACGGTGGAATGACGGCTCAATAAAGCGAAATTGAACCTGGCGGGCCAATCGTATTAGAAGTAAAGGTGAGGTTCTGCCCTCAATCCTACTTTGTTATAATGGGAAGTGATTTTAGCCCGCGTAACATTATATTAGGCGAGTAGATCAGCTCAGATTTTGGTACAGCCAGTTTCAGAGTTTCAAAGGATTGAGATAAGTGTTCTAGAGCAACCATTATTTCCTTACGGGCCAGCATGTTGCCAAGACAGGTATGAATTCCCCGTCCGAATGCAAAATGGGATTTTGCGTTTGGCCGCTCAATATTAAATTGGTCGGGGTTTTCAAATATTTTAGGGTCGCGACTGGCGGCCGCAAATCGGAGCATGACCTTAGCGCCTGCGCGTAAATCGTGCCCATTGAACACAGTGTCTTGCTTCACAATTCGCCAAATGCCAGCCACTGGGCTCGCCAGACGCAGGATTTCTTCCGTTGCATTTTTGATTAGCTCGGGCCGCTTGCGTAGCAGCTCCCATTGATCAGGGTTTTCAATGAATAGTTTTATTCCTTCGGCCATCGCATTAGTACTGGTCTCGTTTCCTGCGACTGTGAGCTGCTGGATGACTGAGAGGATTTCTGCGTCTGACAGAGGATCTTCTCCTTCGCTTGCCGCACGCACGAGATCGCCAAGCAGGTCGTCATAAAAGCGGCTGCGACGTTCATCGATTTTCGTTTTCATCGCGTGTTGGAAGTCAATTACGATTTCGGCGCATTCAATTGAGCGTTCTTCGTCAATCATTCCGCCTAAACGATCAGTGAACGCTTCGGTCCATTTTCGGACTTTTTCCGCTTCCGACGACGAAAAGCCAAGTTGATTGGCAATCATCGTGACAGGTAAGGGGACGGCGTAATCGCGGATAAAATCCCAAACTTCGCCCAAAGAGTGTTTCTCTAGAAGATTAAGGGAGATGTCGCGGATCGCATCTTCAATCGCGTTAACCCGGGGAGCTGAAAAAGCAAGGCCAACCAGTCGGCGATAACGCGTATGACGGGGCGGATCCGACATTAAAAGAACTTGAAGTTGGGGCCATCCTTTATCAAGAATGGATTTTACCTTTGGGCTGTCGGCATGAGTTCCTGCGAGCAAGACAGATATATCGCTAGAATAGATTTCAGGCTGTCTGCAAATATTATTCACATACTCGCTGCCAGTGACTAGCCAGGTATCTATATCCGGAAGGTATAGAACCGGATCACTTGAAAGTGCTTTTTGATAGAATTCGAACGGGTCTGCCCCAAATTCGGGGGCAAAGATATTCGTTTTATTCAGGGCAGCGGACACTAAAAGTCCCGCACATAATCTCCGTCATAAATTTTGAGGGTGTGAGATTTAAGATGAGACATATATTTTTTATTAAAAGCCTGCACCCAAGGCTGTTTTAGGTGAACATTCAAAGCATTCTCATCTGACCAAATTTCAGTAACGCTGATCAACCCTGCTTTTTCATCTTGAACGGCAAGAGAATAATATTGGCACCCGTCCTCACGCACAACTTCGTCGATTAAAGATTGCACATCTTCTGCATAACTGCCCATCGCTTCTTTCGCCATGGTCATTTGGCCGATAATCATAAACATAATGGTCTCCCGATTTTTTTCAGCTTAGGGAAAAGGGAAGGGATGCTGTAAGCTAATGTATTAATTAGGTTGCTGACGAGCCGTCGATATATAGCCTAGCTGAGTTGCTTTATAGACCGCCTGACTTCTGTTTACAGCATCAAGTTTTCTTGTCGCGTTTTGAAAGTGAAAACGAACAGTCGCTCTGCTTCTATCAATAATAATGCCGATTTCATGATCGGTTTTTCCTAATGCTGCCCAGCGCAAACACTCTACTTCGCGCTTACTTAGTTTCGAGCGCAGTGGCAGGATGGGTGTTCTGTCAGATACATTGACATAGCTTCGAATGAAAGCGCGGGCATAGATTGCGAGTACGTCACCATGCTGTTCGAAGATTTCCGACAAATCATCTTTATCTTTAGAAAGCGGATTGTAGCTTACAGCACCAATTTGGCCGAAAGGCATGTGAACAGGAACAACAATAGCAGCATGCGTAAAAGCCCTATGCTCAAAGCGAGCCAAGTCCATTTCTTGCAAAAACTGGTTTGGTTGACGGGTATGTATGCCTTTGGCATTTAGCCAAAACGGCTCGCTCTCATAACGACAGGCAATTGTAATAGGTGATTTGAGAGCCATGCTCTCGGTGTTCCACCATTTATTACTGTCCTCGTTCCAGCCGAAAACAGTAGTTGCAAGCAATTCACCATCAATATCCCTTAATGTCGCATTTTTTGCAATGTTCTGGCAGGCAGCGATACGAAGGTCACAGAGTTCACTTACTAGGTCTCGGAAGTAAATAGCGGAGGATTTCAAATCCTCTCGCGAATTTACACGAATTTTCTCTAAGTTTTTCGTACTAATCATGCGGCTATCTAAGACAGCTGAAGTAAAATGGCAAGCTAATCAAAAGAGGGATTGAAGCCATTCTATCCCCCTTTCTAACAGGATTTTAAATTCAGGAATTTCCCAGCTCCCGCGGTCAAGTTCGGGCAAAAAATCTTTGTATGGTCTTAGATCAAAATGGCCCCGGCAGTGACCGAGAGTGAGGTAAAGTATGGCGCCTTTTTTGTGAGATTTTTTATAGAACACAGGGTGGCGGCCCCGAGCCTCGTCCCCTTCTGCAAATCCACGGCCCTTTATGGAGCACTCAGCTTCTAAAAAGACATCAAGCTCACCATGCAATTCCATGTGATACAATTCATCAGTAACTTCGAAATTTTCAATATCTTTCACTAATGGATGAGAAGGCTGCACATTTTCGACAGTATAAGGTTCAATAGGCGGGTGTGATAGAAACTGAGATCCCAACAAATTCATAAACACAGGGGCAACTCTTGGAGTGTGCCACAACCCGTCATCCATCATTTTCAGGATAGAGTTTGTTCCGTGCAAGCCAAGCCAGCGCCCTCCGGCCTTTAGCCAATCTTTCAATTGATTTTGGATGTCCTCCGACGGCAGGATGTCGCAAGTATATGAAATAAGGATATCTGCCCACTCCAGAGCTTGAGAGCATTCGTAATCTTCCATGACGCGGGTGACTATGCGTTTTTGAGAGCCCAGCAATTTGAGAAGTTCTACGCGTGCGTAGTCAATATCATGATATTTACCGCCAGCGATCAAGAGGCAATTAATTGGCTCAAAACTCATAAATCCACTCGGCTCAACCTTGTCTTTTGTATAGCTATACAAGTCATGGAGAGCATCTAAAACTAACATAAAAATGAGTAAGGGGAAGCTATATGCGTCTTGAAAATAAGGTGGCCTTCATAACAGGCGGAACGTCCGGCATCGGCAAAGCAACTGTATTTCGGTTGATAGATGAAGGGGCCAAAGTTGTCTTCACAGGACGAAAAGAAGAGGCTGGCAAAGCGATCTCTGAAAAATGCGGCGCAACATTCATCAAACACGAGGTTCAGGACGGCCCTGGCTATGACGTTATAGCAAAGGAAATTGAAAAGAAGTTTGGCCGATTAGATATCGCTTTTGCAAATGCGGGTACAGAAGCCGGCGATACAAATGTAGAGGATATATCTTTGGAGACCTGGAATTCTCTTATCGCTATAAATCTCACAGGGGCGATGCTTACGGCTCAAATGGCCATGCGGCTTATGCGGAAAAATCCGGGAGGTTCTTCCGGCTCAATTATTCTTAACAGCTCAATGAACGCCCATATACCGATGGGTAACTTCGTAACATATTCGACGACCAAAGGCGCGCATATTGCTCTGGCAAAATCTGTGGCGATGCATTCTGCCAATCAAAGCCTCAAGGTTCGCTGCAACGCGATACATCCCGGCGTGGTTGAGACCGAAATGATCAAAGGAGTCATCGACAGGGCCGAGGATTCAGTGGCCGCCAGAGCTCAATTTGAAGGAATGGCGCCTTTGCAAAGAATGGCATCTGTTGAAGAAATTGCAGGGTTAGTCGTTTATCTTTCAAGCGACGAAGCCTCCTTTATATCGGGAGCCTCCTATAACATTGATGGAGCGACAACCGCAGGAATGATGGGCGTATGAGACTTCAAGGCAAAACCGCCCTAATAACAGGTGGTCTCCGGGGAATTGGTCGAGCGACAGCCGATCGTTTCGCTCAAGAAGGCGCCAAGGTCTATATAACGGACATTGATACTCCTGAAGCCGCCAAAGCTCTTCTGGAGGGTCATACGCATCAATATATCCAAGCCAATGTGGCAGACGAAGCTGATTGGCAAATCGTTACGAAGGTAATCTCAGCTGCTGGTGTCTTAAACTGTTTGATAAACAACGCTGGTGTGGACTGCGTCGGCCCGGTTCAGGATACCAGTCTGGCTGATTGGCGAAGAATAATGTCCATTAATGTTGATGGGGCGTTTATGGCTGTGAAACATTGCCATGACTTGCTCTCTAAGGGAGGGAAGAAATCCAAAGTAGAGTCCTCAGTGATCAATGTTTCGTCCATTATGGGTAAAGTCGGCTATATCGACACCTCAGGATATAATACGTCCAAGGGCGCGATTAAGCTATTCACCAAAGCAACAGCAATTGAATTCGCTGCGAAGAAAACGCCTATTCGCGTGAACTCTATACACCCCGGTTTCGCTTCTACACCACTTTTGAACGCCGGTATGGAGCGGCTAGAGGAAACTGGCGCTGGGTCAAAAAATGATTTGATGAAAATGCTGGGCGACATGACTCCGATGGGCCGTGTTGCCGACCCAGTTGAAATTGCAAACGTTATTCTCTTTCTGGCATCCGATGAAAGCGCCTATATGACGGGATCCGAAGTGATGGTCGATGGTGGTTGGACCGCGCAATAAGACGAAGGCATTCCATGACAATATCACTAAATGATAAAATCACCCTTGTAACAGGTGCGGGAGGGGGCATAGGCGGAGAAATTTGCAAAGCTTTAAAGCAGGCTAATGCCACGGTTATTGCGACGGACCTTGTAAATCCCGTCGAGGCCTCTTCTGATCTGACATTAGAACATGATGTCACGTCAAAAGAAGCTTGGGCCGAAGTCGTGTCAAAAATCAAAGATCGGTATAGCCGCTTGGATGCGGTGGTCAATAATGCGGGATTTTCATTCGTCGACTCAATAGAGAATACAGACGTGGAGCGGTGGCGTTCAATCATGTCTGTAAATGTGGAATCTATTTTGCACAGTTATCATAGCTGTCTGGAGCTTCTAAAAATAGGCGGCGAAAAAAGCACGAGTGGCGCGTCCGTCGTAAATATTTCTTCTGTTGGCGGGCAACGCGGCGCCGCATTCAATGCGGCCTATTGTGCAACAAAGGCAGCGGTTTTGAATTTCTCCAAAAGCGCTGCCGTAGAATTTGGGATGTTAGGCTACAATATCCGCGTAAACAGTGTGCATCCGGGAGGAGTAGACACCCCGATGCTTCAAAGCATTATTCAGTCCTATGTCGACCTGGGCGCGGCCCCGAGCTACGATGAGGCACAGGCGGCAGTCATTTCCAACCATCCGATAGGTCGTATCGCCTCTCCGTCGGAAATGGCAGGAGGCGTCGTTTATCTGTGTTCAGACGCTGCGAGCTTTGTAACTGGATCGGAATTGGTAATTGATGGCGGGTTTACAGCGAAGTAGATTCTGTCGTGATAGCCCTTAAGAGACGAACTATCTGACCTTTCAACCATGTGACTTTTAAACCACAAATTATTCAGAAATAATTTACCTGTCCAAAAGTGCAGTTTTTTTTCATGGCGCTTTAGGACAATCCTATAATTAATTAAATCCCAGGCGAAAAGTTTAGGGAGTAGAAATTATAGGGGATAAATGTGACCGATTTTACCAAAAATCTCATTACTTCGTCAGCGATATTGCTAACTTCTTATTCGAGCTGTGTCACAATTGCGAATGCACAGGATGTTGCTGCAAACGATAAGGACGAAATTATAGTTACAGCTCGCCGCCGACAAGAATCATTGCAAGATGTACCGGTTGCCGTGACGGCGATCAATGCATCGCAAATCGAAAGTAAGGCAGCGGTAGACATTCAAGACTTGGCAGGCGCAGCACCTAATCTGCAAATTACACAGCAAAACTCGGGTGCGGCTGCGACGAATTTATCTATACGCGGATTGACTTATGCCGATGTAGAAAAGTCCCAAGAGCCAACTGTTGGAGTTGTTATTGATGGTGTTTTTATCGGCACAAGCACAGGTCAACTACTTGATTTTTTCGATATTGAACAAATAGAAGTTTTGCGAGGTCCTCAAGGTACCCTCTTCGGGCGCAATACAATTGGTGGTGTTATTAATATTAGGCGGTCTCGTCCTACAATATCTACCAGCGGGAAATATAACGTAAGCTATGGATCGTTTAATACATTGAGCTTTCGAGGGGTGCAAAACTTCGCCCTGGCTCCTGACCTGGGTGTAAAATTCTGGTACTTTCATAATGAGAGTGACGGATTTTATGATCATGCAATTTTAAATGAAAAAGTTGGTGGGAACAACAAAGAGAATTATGGTGTATCAATTTTGTATGCGCCTGAAAATGGTTTTGAGGCCTTGGTGACATTAGAGCAGCAGGAGCAGAATTTTGATGTAATCAATGGAAACATAACAAACTCAAGTGAGTTGTTTTCAGCATTCATGCCGCCAAATGAAGTTGGAAGGAATACTACAAGTGACTTATACACTGTTTTCGGGGATGTAGGTGTTTCCGAATATAAGGCTCCCTCAGTCACTGCCGAACTGGGTTTTGATATTGGGAACATTCGTGTCACATCAATTACGGCTTATAAAGAATCGGATGAATTCCAAACACAAGACTTTGATGCCTCATCTTCAGATTTATTTTTCACGCTGCGAGACCAAAAATACAATCAATTTAGTCAAGAATTTCGTATCAATGGTGAACTAAGCAGCAGTTTGGATTATGTGGCGGGGCTATATTATTTCGACTCAGAGTATACGCTTGTGCAAGATACAGAGATTTTTGGTGGGCTAGTTCCCACTGATACAGATAGCGGGACTGTGGAATCTATTGCTATTTTTGCTGATATGAATTGGTCATTAACTGAAGAAATTCGCTTGAATTTTGGTGGTCGATTCACTGAGGACAAGAAGACCTTAAGTAATGTCACGACTGGCGTTTTTTCAGGATTTGGTGAAGATAGCTTTGATAAATTTACACCGAAAATTGGAATTGACTGGCGACCAAATGATGATCTCTTAGTGTATGCAAGCTACTCACAAGGCTTTAGATCCGGCGGTTTTTCACCTCGGGCTGCTACCCAGGAATTTGCGTCAATTGCTTATGAGCCTGAGACCGTAGATTCATATGAAATTGGTGCAAAATTTTCAGCTTTGGATAATCGCTTTAAATTAAATACAGCTGCGTTCTTATCTGACTATCAAGACTTTCAACAAAATACGACCGTTCCGGGTGGGCCGACTGGTAATCAAACGATAACGTCAAATGTGGGAAATGCCGAGATTAAAGGTTTTGAGGCAGACTTCACGTTTACGGCCACAGACAAATTTACTTTTGGCGGGACATTAGGCTTACTGGATGCAGAGTTTAAATCATTTGATGTCATCCTGCCGGATGCGATGGGTGCACTCGCGCCTTTTGATTTCTCGGCGAATAATCTGATTTACTCTCCAGAGTTTTCCGGGTCATTCTATGTAGATTATGAACAACCCACGAGCTTTGGGTCAGTAAATGCAAATGCTAGTCTGCGTCATATTGGAAGCTACGACCAACAAATTTCAACGGGCCCCGTTTCTCTTGTCAACGGTGTCAACGTTGTTGATGGAAATGATCCGCGTGTTCAAAGACCAAGCGTAGATCTATTGGATGCTAGTTTAACTGCGAATTTCGAACTGGGCGGTGCTGACGCCAAATTTGGTGTTTATGGTCGAAATTTGCTTGATGAAGAAGCATCGACGGCGGCGTTTACTGTGGCTGGATTGTTCGCATTTTCATCGGCTCTCGAACCAGCCTCGTATGGTGTAACGTTTGGGGTGAAATATTAGAGTACTTTACAAGTGAAATAGACGAAAAAAGACCCGCAAGAGATGCGGGTCTTTTTTTGTACTCAAATCGAGGACGTACTTAAAAAATTACCACTTACTTAGTTTGATTATTTAAAGTTTTCTTCTTGATCTTTTTGGCCAATGACCATTTGTGGACTTCGGTAGGGCCGTCATAAATCCGAAATGCACGAATTTCCCTAAAGAAATGTTCAACCATGGAATCTTGTGTAACGCCCATGCCGCCCATAACTTGAATGCATTTATCAGCGACCCGGAAAAGAGCCTCTGAAACGGCGACTTTTGCCATGGAGCTTTCGACATTCGCGGTTTCGCCGCGATCCAAGGCATCCGCTACCCAGTCGATCATTAATTCACACTGCTGAAGATCGATCTGATTTTCGGCCAGCATAAAACCGACCCCTTCGTGATCCACAAGCAGTTTTCCAAATCCTTCTCTGGAGCAGGCATATTTAGTTGCGATTTGCTGAGCTCTGATACCCATTCCCGTCCACCGCATACAATGTGACAATCGTGCGGGCGCTAGCCTGACTTGCGCAAGGCGAAATCCATCCCCGGGATTGCCTAGCATCTGATCGGCAGATACACGAAGGTTATCAATTAAGACTTGGGAATGTCCACCGGGCATAGAACTATCGATCGTGTCGAGAACACGTTCAATTTTGATGTCAGGATGAGGGAGTTCAGTCAGGAAGAGACAGGCACCTTCTTCCGCTTTCGCCATGATGATGCCGACCTCGGCACCTTGGGCTCCCGTAATAAATGTCTTGCGGCCATTGATGATCCAATGATTTCCATCCCGAACCGCTGTTGTTTTCATCATTGACGGATCCGACCCGGCGCCGCCCTCTCGTGCCGGTTCTGTCATGAAAAAGGCCGACCGGGCATGACCACTTACCAGTCTTTCTAAATAGCGGGATTTCTGTTCCTGATTTGCAGCTTTACCCAAGAGAAACATATTTCCTTCGTCAGGAGAAGCCGTATTGCATGCCACAGACCCTAGGGTGGATAGGCCGGTTTTTTTCAAAAGTAACGCTGTCTCACGTTGGCTTACATGCTCTCCGCTTTCTAATATGTGCGGGGTCATGACGCCTGCTTCTCGAGCGAGGTCGCGGAGTTCTCTAACAAGTTCCTCTGTGGGGCCATGTTCCTGATTCCGCGGATCACTCTCATAGGGAATAATCACGTCGCGGACAAAGGTTTCAATTTTAGAGCTTAAACTATTTATATTGGTCAAATCAGTATCCTGCTAAACGAGCGGCTTTATCTGCGTGATAATTATAGTCGCCAAAGATTTGTTCTGAAACAGCGACACGCTTTAAATAAAGCCCGATGTCATATTCCTCAGTCATTCCTATGCCGCCATGCATCTGAATAGATTCATTGGCTATAGCTAGGGCGGTCTTGCCGGCTTTGGCTTTACTGAGACTCGCAAATCGTAGGAATTGCGGGTCTGACTCATCAAACATATTTGCCGTTTTCGCGACGAGTGCTTCGGCTTGAGACAGGTCTATAAATAATAAGGACATTCGATGTTGAAGAGCTTGGAAACTCCCAATCACTTGACCGAATTGTTTTCTTTCTTTCAGATAGGCCAATGTCATTTCAAAGGCGGCACGTGCCATACCTACGAGTTCAGCCGAGTAAACAAGCGAGCCAAAAGCGAAAAGACGCTGTTTTTGATTTTCTCTAAGAGGGCCCTTTCCGACAAGGTCATCAGTAGTAATCTGAACTTTGTCAAATTTCACGGTGGCGATGTCTCGACCGTCAATAGAAGTTAGGGGAGTGCGCTCGATACCATCACCAGACAATGAAAGGCGGCACAGAAACTCTTCCCCGTTTTTCAATGCGGTGGTCAAAACATACTCTGCTGAATTACCGTCAACGAGGTGTGTTGACGTTCCCGATAGACTGTATCCGCTCGATGCATCCGACAAGGTTAAGGTCGAGGTGTTGACGGAAATCGCTGTGCGTGTGTCTCCCTGTGAAAGGGGGATCAACCAAGCCGACATTTGTTTTTCGGTCGCCGTTTCCTGAATAGCCTTAGGCGCGATTACCGCTGATGAGATAAACGGAATGCTACTCAGGCTTTGGCCGACGATGTTGACAATTGTGCAAGCTGCGAGCGTGCTCATATTTGAGCCGCCAAATTTTTCCTCAATTATTATTCCGGGCCAACCCATCTCGGAAATACCTTGCCACATTTCAGCGGAGAAGGTTTCCTGGTTGTCCCTCAATTTCCTAAATGCTGGCAGGCCGTAATCTTCGGTCAAGAAACCAATCGCGGCTTCTTCCAACATCAACTCTTCTTCTGATGTAGCAAAACTCATTTAAGTCGGTAACCCTAACAGTCTTTTCGATATAATATTTAATTGAATTTCAGAGGTCCCACCCAGAATTGTATAGGCTCTTGAATAAAGCCAGTTCTGGGCTAGGGTCGTATCGTTCAGGCTTTGATTTCCGTTCTGAACGGCACCGCTCAATCCAGCGATTTCCATTCGAAGTTCATAACCTTTTTTAATTATTTGCGTTGATGAATATTTGACCAGTGAGGATTTTGCGCCAATTTCCATTCCGTCATTAATCTGTTTGTTAAGATGCTCGGCAAGGGCCGAGCAGCCCGCTTCATCAATTTGGGCACTTGCAAGTTTTTCTCTAAGAATGGGGTTGTTAATCTGGCCCTCGGTGTCCTTACCGAAAGCTTCGATTGCCATATCTATAAGGGAAAGCGGCTCATGACCTCGGCCGTCCAGTGTATATGCGCCCAGACTCCCGCGCTCATGGGAGAGCAAATACATTCCTACGCGCCATCCATTGTTTATTTCACCAACAATAGACGCATTGTTCGGTCCATAAAATTTGGGAACTTTTACATCGGTGAAGAAGGTCTCGCAAAATGGAGATTTACCGGAGATCAGGTCGATCGGGCGTACATGAATACCCGGCGTATTTATATCAACCAAGATAAATGAAATTCCTATTTGCTTTTTTGCTTGGGAATTGTCTGTCCGAACCATAGCGAATATCCAGTCGCTCTCATCCGCCGTGGACGTCCAGATCTTTTGCCCGTTCAGCAACCAATGGTCCCCTTTATCCTCACATTTCATGGAGAGAGAGGCTAAGTCAGACCCTGCATTTGGCTCAGAGTAACCTTGGCACCAGCGCACTTCACCTTTGGCAATAGCGGGCAAATGCATAGCTTTCTGAGCTGAAGTCCCATATTTTAAGAGCGTTGGACCCAACATGGTAAGGCCATAGCTATATAATGGACGTGGAATATTTAAATTGTCCATTTCGGACTTAATAATGGTGGACTGCTCTGAAGTTAGTCCGGCGCCGCCATATTCTTTTGGCCATGCGGGGGCGGTCCAACCTTTTTCGATACAGCGCTCTAACCATAATTTCTGTTCGGGAGAGTCGAAAGTCCATTGTTTACCACCCCAACAACGGGCTTCACTCCCGTTTCTTAGATCCCGCAGCTTTTGAGGGCAATTTTCGATAAGCCACACGCGAACTTCTTCACGGAAGCTATCAGTCTGCGAGGCGTCGGGCATGTCTGGAGTCGTATGCATAATCTTTCATAAGTGAAACCAGAGGGCGTAATAACTAACCTTCCTGTGAGGTAGAGAAGTAAGAGGGCTCAAGAGACAAAATTACCCCTGTCACTTAATAGGGGTGAAAAAGGCCAGATACTGAAATATGAATACGGAAAAAGTGGAACTTCATATGAAAAAGCAAAAGCTGACGAATGACGTGCTCGTCGATATCTATCGACGCACCCAAAAAATTTATCAGACCGATGTCAAATTTCGCTCTATGATTTCGTCGGGAGATCTAGCGATCGTGTATTATTCTGCCCGTGGGCAGGAAGTCGTATCTGCTGCCACGATGGCGGCATTGGAAAAAAGTGATTATCTCGTTACAATATATAGGGGAATTCACGATCAAATCGCCAAGGGCGTTCCCCTGAAGCCACTCATGGCGGAATATACCGGAAAAGTTACCGGGACCTGCCGTGGAAAGGGCGGACCCATGCATATTACGCATCCCGAAAGCGGTGTGATGGTTACGACAGGTATTGTTGGATCTGGTATTCCGATCGCAAGCGGCCTGGGTCTTGCAAGTCAACTTTCAGGAGATGGCCGGGTCACGGTGACGTGCTTTGGCGACGGCGCGACAAATATTGGCGCTTTCCATGAAGGCGTTAATATGGCGTCTCTATGGAACTTACCGGTCATTTTCTTATGTCAAAACAATCTCTACGGAGAACATACGAAATTTGAATATACGTCAAATACTGAGACAGTTGCCGAACGCGGCGCAGCATATGGTATTCGATCTGTTCGAGTGAACGGAAACGATCCTGTGGAAATGTATCAGGCAGCGAAGGAAGCGGCTGACCATGCGCGAGCCGGGAACGGCCCGACGCTTATTGAAGCCATGACCTTCAGGTTTAACGGACATGTGTTTGGGGATCCTGGCGGTTACATTCCCAAAGAGGAAATGGCCGCTGCTAAAAAGGCCGACCCTGTTCCACTTTTAAGGCAGCATCTATTGGATAGCGGTATAGAGGAGGCAATTCTGAACGAGATTGACACCGAAATTGAATCGGAGGTTGAAGAAGCCGCAAAATTTGCTCTTGAAAGCGGAGACCCGGATATGCGGGAAAATCAAATCGACGTATATGATTACGAGGTGTCGGCATGAGTGAACAATTGAATTTTGGTCAAGCCCACAACCTCGCCCTTACAGAAGCCATGGAGGCGGATGAGAAGGTTATTGTGCTAGGTGAAGATGTAGGCGATGAACAAGGCGGCGGCGTCTTTAAGACAATGTACGGATTGTCCGGAAAATTCGGAACAGATCGGGTGCGATCCACTGCAATTGCCGAGCAATCAATTATGGGGGCAGCGGTTGGCGCTGCAATTGCGGGTTACCGACCTGTTGCCGATATTATGTTCATGAACTTTCTGACTGTGGCGATGGACCAATTGGTGAATCATGCCGCTAAGCTTCGATTTATGTCAGGCGGACAAACTGGCGTGCCGCTACATGTTATGACAACAACCGGGACGGGCCGCCAATTCGGAGGCCAACACTCAGACTGGCTTGAATCCTGGTTTGCCCATGTCCCAGGCTTAACAATCGTTACAGCCTCGAACCCAGCCGATGCAAAAGGTCTTATCCTGTCTTGTATCGAAAGCGACAACCCCACCATCTTCATACAGCATCTTGCAATGATGAGAGTAAAAGGACCTATGCCTGAGCCTGGGTATCGCGTTCCGCTTGGAAAAGCGGCCGTACTTACGGAGGGGACTGACCTAACCATAGTGAGCTATGGCAGACAGGTTCTGGATTGCCTCGCGGTTGCTGAACGCCTTAAAAACGAAGTTTCTATTGAGGTTATTGACCTACGCACGATTGCACCCTTCGATAAAGAGGCAGTTTTAAATTCTGTGTCAAAAACGAAACGCGCGATTGTTATGCACGAAGCGGTAAAAGAGTATGGCGTGGGTGCGGAAATTTCTTCCGTCATTCATGAGGCTCTTTTCGCTAGCTTGAAAGCTCCAGTGGAGCGAGTCGGTTCTAAATTTTCACCTGTGCCATTTAACCCGTCTCTGGAAAAAGATTGGACTGCGGGTGAGGCCGAATTGGAAATCGCTATTCGAAATGTCATGGGTAGGAGCTAGTAATGGCAAAAGTGAAACTAAAACTCCCTAAGTTAGGGATGTCGATGGACGAAGCTACGATTGCTGAATGGCACGTGAAGACCGGAGACAAAGTGGCCGTCGGACAGGAGATTTATGCCGTTGAAACCGATAAATCCACACAAGATGTAGAGTGTCCGTTTGAGGGCACTCTCACAGTGATTGCTGAGGTAGGACAAACCTGCCAAATCGGTGAAATTGTGGCCGAGATCGAATTAAGTTCTTAATTTGAGGCTGTACACTTCCTTAAGCTGAAAGACTCTCACTAAGGTATACTAACCATTTGAGGGCTTCCCACTCTCAATTTGGCAAACTTAAACTATGATGCCGTTCGGTCATCATAGTTTTTTTGTGTTAAAAATAGGAAGGTTTAGCGCCTAAGCGCAGGAAGACTTCCGGTCGCTAACCCCGTCCTGCAGCCTCAAATCCGCCGCCGATGATTTTCAATTCGTTCTCTAATCTCTGTTCAAGTAAACCAAATAGCTTTCGGGACAAATCAGGTCCGGCTGAGTCGCCAATATCGGACATCGCTGAGAGGGTTTCACTTGCAGCTTGGTAGAGCGTATGATCATCGGACGCTTGAGATAGTTTCTCAATGGCGTCTTCTAGGTGCGGAGTCGCTTTTTCTTCGGCTTGGTATTCTTTTGCCATAGCAGAAATTGCATCTGCCTCTTCTTTGATAAAAGTGGATTGGCAATCAACTCGCACGGCGCAGCTGCCCAGCACACCAATAATCGTATCAATTTGCCCCTTTTTCACAGGGTCAGCCAGGCCTTCTTTCAAATTCGTATTCATTTCATGGATTACACCCCGAAGGACTTGAGAAATCGACGGTGAAATAATCATTTGGCATCCTCCACGACTTTAATCGCATTCATCCAGTTCATATGCTGATAGGTTGTGATGTTCATATAATATGCGGCGAGAACGGATTGCGATTGTTCCGCACTTTCCGCTAGCGCATCGGATGACTTCATCATGCCCATATGAGTTTGAATAGATGAAATGATCAAGAAGTAAGCAGTTGTTGCCGGATTGATAACTTCCCGGCTCAAACCTGTTTTTGCTCTGTATTCTTCGTAAAAGCCTTCAACATCCGCCTCTAATATATTTGGAGGGATGGCACCGCAGACCATTGTGAACCATCCGAGATCCTCTCTGGGATCACCAATATGGGAAAGCTCCCAATCGACCAGCACAGAGTCTTTACTGTTATTGGCTTGAATCATGTTGCTGACCTGAAAGTCGCCATGCACAAGGCTAAGCGGGGCTGGCGGCGGCCGGTTCTCATCAAGCCATTGCGCCATATAGCGAAGAAACGGACGGGACGTAAGAGACTCGGATTCTGTACGCCGAAAAAATTCAATTTGCTTATTGATGTATTCGTCCCAGCTTGCAGGTCTAGGAAGAGATGCGGGTAGGTCTTCTATGTCCTGAGAGTGCACTGCAGCGCCTGCTCGAGCAACGACCTTGTTGAGGTCGCTATAGTCCTTTTGCTTGGCTTGCCGGCAAACCTCGATAAATGTCTGACCTTTTTCAGCTTCAAAAATAAATGTGGCGCTATCAAAAAAGGCTTCGTTGACATCGCTTGCCAACATCCGAGGGGTGTTGATGCCTTTTTGCTGAGACAAGAATTTTAAAACATCGTTTTCTACTTTTCGGTCAACCCGGACCAGCCCGGTAGCCCCTTTAGGTAAATACTGAAGGATCAGGTCAGCTGAATTGGCGCCATGGCTGAGGTTAACCTTATAGGTCAGGCGACTATATCCGCCAGAAATCGGGGTTAAGCTACGTATTTTCGCATCGGAATATTTGGAATCATGCGCCTTCAAACATTTAAGTGTGGCCTTTTCCAGGGACTTTGAGTCCATCATGATAGTTTCCTCCCGATATATCTATTATTTTATAAGTTAAAAACTCGTCTACTTGCCCTAGCTATGTTGCCAGTGAACCAGGTGCAGCAAGACTGTCTTTTTATCTTTTAGCCATCACATCTACCGGCAGGTGGAAACAGCTATTAATTTTGATGGCTTTCCAGTCTCATCTGTGTGGGCGAGCACTTAACAGTTAGCTATTCCAGAACATCCAGCCCAGAGCGTTAGAGTTTCAAAACAACTTTACCGATATTGCCGCCGGTAAATAATTTTTTATAGGCCGTTAGCATGTTCTCTAGGCCTTGGGTCTCGTCAAACGGAATGAATACGTCCCCTGCCTCTAAGGAGGATCGAAGCTCCTTCGACAACCGAGGCCCTTGATCGATAAAGTCAGGGGAGAAAAACCCTGTAACCGTAAGACGCTTCATTAAAATCTGATCAAATTGCTGAGGGCCTTTAGGGCCATCAGCGGTATATTCTGCGATGAGTCCGCAAAGAGCGATGCGCCCATAAAGAGCCATATTCGGGAAAACGCTGTCCAATATAGGCCCACCCACATTGTCGAAGTAAACATTTATTCCACCTTCGATTTCTTGAAATGCTTCCTCGAGATTCTCTGTCTTGTAATTGAACGCTTTCACAATACCTATTTCGGTTTCCAGAAACCGGCATTTCTCGTCCTTTCCGGCAAGGCCATAAACTCGGCACCCTGCATTTCTAGCAATTTGGCACGCAAGAATTCCGGTCGATCCTGCAGCCGCTGAAATGAGAACAGCTTCTCCAGCCTTAACCTTCGCTGTTTCGTGCAGTCCCCAATAGGCAGTCCAGCCATTCATTCCCAAAACGCCGAAATGCTGTCTGATGTCGTCAATATCTGTCTCTATTTTAACAAGACCGGTCATTTCTGGCACAACGCAGGAATAGTCTGCCCACTGCCCGAAAGCTCTCACGATATCGCCGGTTTTGAAATCCGGATGTCGGGACTCTGCAACTTTGCCTATGCATAAGCCGACCATCATGGAGCCGAGCGGGAGAGGGGGTTGATAGCCGTCGGTGCGGGGCGTCATCCACATGCGGGTCCCTGCATCGAGGGAAAGATAATCATTTTTAATCAAAACCTCTCCGTCCTTGGGCTTTGGCATTTCCGACGTTTCCAAAGAAAGCGCGGACTCGAAATCATTGCCTTTGGGATGGCTATTTAATTGCCAAAATCTGTTTTCGGTCACGGTGAGGCCTTTTCATTAGAATCGAGATAGCACTAGCTTATATTAGAGGTGATAACGGGGGGAACACTCGTTAGAAACTGGTCAAAAGGATAAGGGGAACAGAATGGCAGATTTAAGCGCAATAGTTGATGAGTTATATGAAGCCTCGGCAGCGGGCGATTTCGACAAGGTGGAGGCATACCTCACCGATGACTTTCTGGTAGAAGAGGCCTCTTCCTTACCTTTCGCTGGCAAATATACTGGGAAATCAGCCCTCAGGGAGTTGTTTCCGGTGATGATGGAAACTCTTGGCGTGACTGGCCTGAACCGAGAATGTGTTATGGTTGGTGAGCGCTCAGTGTCTGCCGTTGTTACGCTCAGTGTGGGCGAAGAAGAGCCTATCGAGATGCTGGAAGTCTTCCATTTCAAAGGCGATAAAGTTTGTGAAATTCGTCCCTATTATTTTGATGTAAACAAAGTCAACGCCGCTGTGAAGGCGGCAAAGGGCTAAATCTATTTTATTACCGCTGACCTGACGTCCGCAGAATTTCACCTTTCGCCAAGCGTTTTCGCCAGAGTGACTGATTGACCGTTAACTTAGTGAATGCTGAGTAATGGAGCTATTGTTGCTGCACAAATTTCCTTTTTAGAGCGGTGAGTTTTGGCGGTTCTAGCTAAAAGACATTGCCTAATTTGTGACCTCTGAGAACCTCAAGTTTTTATCACTAGCCATTAGATTAGTATTCAATTGCTCGCCAATTTGTAAAGTTCAGACATATATAATTTCTAGGGGAATAGCCATGTCAATCAAATTTGGTTCAAGTTCAGCCGTGCTTTGTGCTTTAATCTTTGGTGTTACAGATTTTGCTTACGCGCAAACTACAGCAGGCGGAGGAGTTGACGAGATCGTCGTTACCGCCCGGAAGAGAAAAGAAAATTTGCAGTCTACCCCAGTCGCGGTCACAGCCTTGACCGAAGGCGTGCTCGAGCGAAACCAAGCCCAAGAACTTACTCAAGTTGAAAACTTTATACCGAATGTAGAGTTAGAAAGCGTAAACTTTTCGGGTAATGCCTTAGGAGCTTCTATACGGGGGTTGAGTTTCTCTGATTTGGAAAAGTCATTTGACCCAACGGTCGGTGTATCCATTGATGGCGTTTTCCTGGCTTGGAATACAGGCGCTTTGTTTGATCTCGACGATGTTGAATCTGTTGAAGTTCTACGTGGCCCGCAAGGAACATTGTACGGGCGAAATACAATCGGCGGAACAATCAATGTAAGGCGAAAGCGCCCATCAGGCGAGGCCAATCTCCGGACAAGCACTTTATTCGGTTCTCACAATCAATTTGACTTTAAAGTATTTGCTGAATTGCCTGTTGTAGAGGATGTCCTGGCGGCTAAATTATATTATATTCATAATGAGTCGGATAGCTTTACGGATAGTTTCGTTACGGGTGAAAATGACCCGGGCAAAGACTCAGACACATTTGGTGCTTCTTTCCTCTTTACCCCTACTGAAAATTTCGACGCCTATCTTGCTTTGGATTACCAAGACGACAATTCTTTCTATCCACCGATCCTCAACTTGACAGAGCAAGGTGAAGGTATCTGTGCTGCCTTGGGCGCTTTAGAGCCGTCTGCTTGCCGCGAAGGTTCTTTTGATATTGCAGAAGATAGCGGGTTTGAAACTTCTTTTGGCGCTATTCCTTACACGGCTCCAATTGAGACGTTCGCAGCAACGCTAGAAATGAATTGGGAAGTTGGGAACGGTACAATTACATCTGTCACTGGTTTCCGCGATTCAGAAGAAACGCTTGAGGAAGAAAATACAGGAACACTCCCAATCGATTTGGGAGCCGGACCCGTTCCTCTAATTGCAGCCTATCGACCCCAAAACTCAGACCAGTTCAGCCAAGAGATTCGATTCTCTTCCGACCTCGATGGCCCGTTTAACTTTGTTTTAGGGGCGTATTATCTTGATACCCATTACGATATTTTTCCTGTTGATAGTCCTTTCGGTGGTACAGATAGTGGTCAGATTTTCTCCTTGGGTGCCGCGGTTCAAAGTTACTATGCAGAGCAAGATACACGTGTTGCGTCTATTTTCGGCGAAGGAACTTATAATCTAACGGATACTTTGAGGATTACAGGCGGCCTACGTTATTCATCCGAGAAAAAGGAATTTCTACGGGACTTCCTGAACCCTGCCGATGGTTCGGTTGATGCAAGTGCTCAGGCCCAAGAAACTTTCAACGATCCGACTTGGCGCGTGATTATTGATAACCAGTTTACGGATAATCTGTTTGGGTATGCCAGCTATTCAAGAGGTATTCGAAGCGGCGGATTTAATGGTCGTGCTGTGACACCTGATGCTATCGGACCTTACCAACCAGAGACACTCGACAGTTTCGAAGTTGGTTTCCGCGCCCAGACATCGGATAATAAGCTACGTTTCAACCCAACATTATTTTACTCGAAATATGATGATAAGCAGGAAGAACTGCTGTTCGGATTGGGTGATAACACCACTGCGACTATCGTATTCAATGCAGCGTCTGCCGAAACTTACGGCGCTGAACTTGAAGGGGTCTATGTCCCGAATGAAAATCTGAATTTCAGATTTGCTGTAGGTCTTTTAGAGTGGAAATACAATAATTTCACGGCTCTGGACACACGCATCGGCTCTTCTACGGAGGGTCAAGTTATTGATATTTCAGATACGGCCCAATTACGCCGTGCACCAAAATTCACTTTTGCCTTAGGCGGAGATTACATTCTGCCTATCGGCAATGCTGATCTTACCTTCACGGCTAATTACAAACATACAGATAGCTTTGTGGCAGGGGCGGCTCTGTTCGAACTTGATCCGCGAGCTATCAAGCCGTCTACAGATGTTGTAGATATTTCAGTGACGCTTGATACTTATAAAGAAGATACTGGCCTTCCGATTGACTTGTCGGTGACAGCCTTCGGTAAGGATGTACTGGCTGATGGTGTGGGCCGAAACGGACGGCCATTTAACGCGCTACCGGATTTCTACTTCACCAATCCTGAGATTGCGCGTCGTTGGGGTATCGAGTTCAAGACAAGCTTCTAGATAAAGCGCGTTCTAAAAATGACAGTCAATAAAAAAGGCCGTGTTGCCAGTAAAGTCGCCATTATAACCGGCGCGGCACGCGGTCTAGGTAAAGCTGATGCACGCCTGTTGGCCTCTGAGGGGGCACAAGTAGTGATCACCGACATTGACGAAGCTATTGGTAGGGAAACGGCCCAATCCATCGATGGGGCCGTTTTCATGCAGCAGGATGTGCGCAATGAAGAGCGTTGGAAAGAGGTTGTTGACGAAACCGTTAATCAGTTTGGCCGGCTTGATGTCCTAGTCAATAATGCGGGTGTCGTGGATTTTACGTCCGTTGAAGATAGCACTCTCGAAAAATTCAGGTTCATTAATTCGGTCATGGTCGAAGGAACATTTCTGGGATGTAAATATGCCATTCCGGAAATGACAAAGTCCGGCGGCGGATCCATCGTGAATATTTCTTCAATTGCCGCAAAGAAGGGCATGGGTCCAATTGTATCATATACCGCAGCGAAGGGCGCTATTCTGTCTATGACACGGAGTATTGCTGCGCATTGTCTGGAAGTGAAAAATAATGTGCGATGTAATGTGATCCTTCCCGGGACACATGACACGGATATGGTGAAGTCGGCGGTGACAGGTTTGACAGATGATCAATTGGCCGAGCCCGCAAAAGCAAATGCAATGGGAAAACCAGAAGACGTTGGAAATTTGGTGCTTTATTTGTCTTCAGATGAATCCCGCTTTCTCAACGGCTCCGACATCCTTATCGACAACGGCGAGTCACTCTAATACCCCCGAAAACCTCATACCGCTCGGATGGTGAAATTTTCTTAGCGAGCGGCTTTTAGATAGTTAGTTATCTGTTTCGTACCAGATGGGAGAGCTATAAACACGCTCTTGCAAAGTAGCAGGTACTCCGTCCGGTAGATCGACGCCGAAACGCACGGCGTCATAAGTTGACCATCGGGGCGTTGGAATTTCCAAAACGCGTGCATAATAAAAAGCATCCAATTCAGTATCAAAATCTGGATCAGTCCAGACGGCGGATAGCTCTACCGCGCCTATGTCATTTGAATAAGTTGCTGTTTTGACGTCTACAGTATTGCCAACAGGCTCGGCTTTTCCATCTGCCTCAACAATCCGATTATCTGAAAGGCTGACGTTGTAAATTTTTTCGTGAGATGTCCCCTCTCTATCCACCCAACCTTTTATGATTTGAGCCCGGTCTAAATTTGCGCCATTTGGGTCTCGCAACGCGCTGAGCAGAAAAACGGGTGCCTGATCTGACGTTGCTGTTTCCAAGGTTCCGCCCATTGGCACGCCGCCCTTATAGGCTCGTTCTACAAAATTCGATGCCTTCAGGTCTGCTTGATTATAATTCCATCCCGCGAAAAATCTCAGCGCTATTCTAGGGCCAGTACTCGCGTAAACCTCCTTTCGGCGCAAAGCGTCAAAAATTGCCTCCCGGGTATTTTCTCTTGCCCAAACGCCCGTATATCCGGAAGACGACACTTTGATGTTGGGCCATAGATAATCGGCCATCTTATTACTCAATCGGTCTATTTTCGGCTCGGATCCAGGGAATTTACCGAAGAAATTATCATTATCAGATGTCGAAAGCCCGGTGTGAGAATCAGTGCTGCCAATCATTCCAAATTTATAGGGGTTAACGCCTATTCTATCCTCTATCTCCAGACCGACTTTAAGGGCTGAACGCCCATACTCATATTTGAGCATGTCATCTATTTTCTCTTCAGACATTGCGACATTTCCTTCGTCCCAATTCTCAAATTCCGCGAACTCATCGTCAGGCGAAAGTGTTGGGTGCGACTCCGCATCCCCTTTGACCTGTGTGACCTCGTAAATAGGCTCCCATCGCGCTCGTCTTAATGCGTAATCCGCATCAATAGGATCACCATTCATGTCGGTGACTGCAAACATGGCCCCATTGCTTACATTTCCATTGTGAGGGATTGCCATGACGTCTCCCCCGGTAAGGTCTTCATACCTTTGCAAAGAGGCCCACAAATCTTCTGGATCCTGACTGTCAATGGCTGAGAAGGGCCGTTGCTGTCCGGCTTTTGAGGCGTCATCTTTAAAGATCACAACTCGATGGAGGTTGTTCCCTTCATAAATAGTCGTCCATTCATAGCCGATTATGGCGGTGAAGTTACCAGGGTCATTGTGTTTATCAGCAATGCTTGCAACTTTTTGCCAAATTGATTTTTGTAATTCTTCAGGTATTAATTCTGCATCACCTCTTTGTTGTACAGCATCGACGAATTCCTCCATAATATTTCGATCTTTCCCTTGATCAAAATACTCTGCCCATCGGCCACCTACCGGGGTGCTCTTGATAGCGGCTTCTAACGATATTTTGGATTTTTCGAAAATTTGCGAAACGGCCTTCGTTTCCTCTGGCGGGGAAATTGACCAGTTAGACACTTCCTCATCCGTCAAACCCGCCATGACACCTACATATTCTGCATGATCTGTAACCGCTAAAAAATCCAGAGGGACCGAAAGTCTGGCTGCGCCGCCAGAAGTGCTTTCGACAGTTTCCCCTTTTGCAAATCGATAAGCCTCATCCGGGCTTAAAGACGTATTACCGAGAGTAAAGGCATCCATCGACAAATTTGAATGTAAGTGGAGGTCCCCCCACAAGACAGTATCGGGAAAGGAATGCGTTAAGGCAGGAGAGTAAGGGGTTTTGTTTAGCTTTTGGTCCTGCGCAGAAACGGACGCGGAGGCCAGAAGGGTTGCTGACAGTAAAAGAGCGAGCTTAATTGATTGGTTTTTTCTCATAGTAATCTCTCTCCCGATTAGCCATATTTTACGTCTTTTCTAGTTTAATCCAATCAATACAAAAGCTAGGTTTTTGGCGATTCACCTGTTGCGATTATTACGTTGATTAATTTCCATCTTTTGAAGAGGATGACCTTACATTATTCTCTGTAAGACCCAAAACATCGATAGTGACCCAATAAAGTAACTGGACAACAATTCGGCCGGACGTCTTATCTTTATTTTGTCTGCCAGAGCGATGACCACCAGGA
The DNA here is from genome assembly GCA_029936425.1 of Litorimonas sp. GTDB lineage: Bacteria > Pseudomonadota > Alphaproteobacteria > Caulobacterales > Maricaulaceae > Litorimonas. The sequence goes on along the minus strand of JAPYSU010000008.1, from coordinate 87,229 downwards.
TTACGCCAACAAAGGCAATTTGGCCAAACTCCACCCCTAAGTTGAAAGTCAAAAGGGCCGTTGGAATTTGTTGATATGGCATTCCTATATTCGCCAGTGCGCTTGCAAATCCGAAACCATGTAAAAGCCCAAATGCGGATGCAAAAATCCAAGGGCGTTGTTCTGTGAAGCGCATTTGATCTGGTTTTTTCTGAGCTATTTCGCTCGCTAGAAATAAAATGGAAAGCGCTATAACAGCTTCGACAGGTTTGATGGAGAGGCTGACCCATCCCAGGGTCGTCGCAATTAATGTCACTGAATGCGCCAATGTAAACGCGGTTATGGTTTCAAAAATACGGCGCTTTCCTTTGATGAGAAGGACCAGTCCCAGGACGAATAGCAAGTGATCGAAACCAAACCAGATATGTTCAACGCCTAGAACGAAATAGGTTTTTGAAACATCCCAACGGGTTGGGTTTTCAGTAAATTGGATTTCAGGGTCACTGGGGGAAGCCCTCAAGGTCTGTTGCTCGCCGGATAGCGGCTGAAAGCGTGTCAGTACATCGGTGACGGTGGAGTCCAGTCCAGCAAATACTACTGAACGACCCTGTAAAGACTTTTCACATATAAAACTGATGCCGATGAAAATAACTCCTCCGCTTTTTTGATGCGTAGAAACTGCTTCGCTCAGGCAATCCCCCGGCATCTCGGGGATGACAGCTAGAGGTCGACCCAGCCGAAGCGGAGCTTTCCAGATTGTGTCATAGATGAAAGCTGCTTGAGTAGACTCTTTACCATCACGTTCAACTTCAGTAATTTCAAGGTAGCCTGGATTTATTTCATGGGCTGTCGCTGTCGAGCTAAGCATTAAGAATATTGAACCCAGAATGATGAGAAAAACGCGCATCAATCTTCTGACGTCTGAATAGTAATTTTATAGGGTTCGCGAAATTCGGCATATGTCGTGTCGATTTTTTGCGCCTCGGCGTCGCGTAGGAAATCAAATTGAACTTTCTCCGAAACCTCCTCAAAGGCCATCGTTCGTTCTTCCGCCGATTTGTCAATCCTTACAATATGTATTCCAAAACCGGAAGAAATCGGGCCCGACCATTTGTTCCAGGGCAAGTCCTTGACCTGATTATAAAAGGACAACCCGAAAGTTTTTGAAATTTGGTTTTGATCCGTTTCGGTAAGAAGCTTCGGCAGGCTGATTTGGTGTCCCATTCCGTATGTAGTCGCGCCGGAGTTTAAAGCCGCGAGGTCTTGGTTGAGCTGGCTCTCTTTCTCTGATTTATAATATATTTGTTCAATAGTGTAGGTTGGCTTTTGGAGATAATTTTCTAAATTATTCTCATAATATTTCCGCAAATCACTCTCGTTCGGTTCAAGAGAGTCGGTCGAGAAGAAATCCATTTTTTGACGAAGGCGCCTGCGAATAACAACGTCATTCTGATCAAGCCCCAATTTGAGAGCCTCTCGATAGTATATTTCGTCTTTGATGTGTTCTTGAACAAGATCCTGAAGTTCTTTCTCCGTCGGATTGCGTCCCCAGGTTTTGGTCCAAAGCCTGCTCATGCGATCTATTTCCGATTGGGTGACCACAATGTTGAAATTGTCCGAAGAAAGAGAAGGCGGACGGACAGCATCCCAAATGAATATCAAACTACCCAAAATAGCAAAATGAAGGAGAGGCTGTCGCAAAAAACTTTTTCGAGACGTAAGAGATTTAACCATTGCTTGTTTTCGTTACTTTATAGTCGACACGCCTATTCGCGCCATTTTGACGTCACGATTGTGGACGGATCACTTTCATTTGTTTGACCTAGCGCGTCCTGAGGGCCGTCTATTAACCCTCCGTCATTGAGCTCTGTATCCTGTCTCCAGTCAAACACACCATTTCTGCTTTTGAGCCACCATTCATCATTTTGCTTTTCGAACCTGTCAATATAACGCGCGCCCACAGTGACAACATATCGACGTCCAATGCCCGGAAAGGGCATGTCGACCGGATAATCAGCAGGCAAAATGTGGGTCGCTGTTAGGTAGCTTTCGCAATGCGCAACGTCGCCATCGAAATTAAAGAGTGTATTGGCAAGTTGGTGATGGGTAGAAATCATTGGATCTATTATGGCTTTGGCTTGTTCAATAAACCCTCGCCAATCTCCTTCGACCTCTCCAAATAAAAAAATAGCTTCATCATGAAAAATTTTAGGCATGAGATCCCACCGTCGCCGATCAATCGCGTGGGTATAAAGGTGAAGCTTATCTGCGATTTTTAGCCTGTCTTCGACACGTGCCATAAGATTCCTCCGCAATGCAACCTTCGCACAATGGCGAGGTGCAGGCGATGAATAAAGCCTCTTCTAAAGAATAGGTTTTCACCAAGGGTCCACGAACTTGTGTAGCTTTATAGTTTTCTCACGAAATTTAACGTGCCAACTATCTTAGTTGTGAGTTTAATGCGTTCATTATTTGATGAAAAAGACGGTAAGTAGGTTGTAATATATCTGCCAAAAAAGAATTGAGTGTTGAAACGCTGTAGATGGAACAGAATAAGCATAAAGCCCTGGTAGAAAAATTATCTCTCGTAAATGTTGAACTGCGTCCTGCATTGAAGACATTTACAGAATTTGAATTGAATGACGAAAACCTTACAAGCATCAGGTGTTTTCCGACGCCCGAACCATTACCAGAGCCTCACTATCGCGAAGTAGTTATAGATTGCCCCGATCGAGAGGGCAGTCTTCGTATGCTGATTGTTGACCCTGTCTCAGACGGGCAGAGCCGTCCTGCTATTGTATACTTACATGGAGGAGGATTTGTGTTTGGTTCTCCCGAACATGCTCTTCCCTCAATGCAAAAACTGGCAGCCTCTGTGGGCTGTGTCATCGTTTTGCCAGAGTACCGTCTTGCGCCCGAAGCCTCTTATCCGGCGGCCTTGAATGATAATTACCTGGCACTAAGTTGGATCTTTAAAAATGCAGAAGATCTCCGGATCGACCCGTCCCGTATTGCTATCGGCGGGGATAGTGCGGGTGGGGGGCATGCTGCTATTTTATCAATATCAGCGCGGGATCGCGGGGAATACCCTATCGCTTTCCAGTTATTGGTGTATCCGATGTTAGATGACCGCACAGGAAAAGTTACACCTCCTGCAGAGGATACTGATTATTTTATTTGGTCAACTAAGAATAACGATTATGGATGGAGTGCTTATCTTGGCGGTACGTCAGGCGCACCCTGTCCATCTTCAAGAGCTGTACCCGCTCGGATAAGGGACTTAAGTAACCTTCCTCCAACCTTAATAGCAACGGGAAGCCTGGATTTGTTTGCCAGGGAAAACGCTCAATTCGCGCAAAGGCTCAAAGAGCAAGGCGTCGATGTTGCCTTTAAATCATTTTCTGGTGCTTACCATGGCTTTAACGTGATGGTTCCTAACGCTGATATTTCTAAACGTTTTCACCAATTTTGTGTTGAGGGCCTCAAGGGTGGACTTGGTATCGAATCTCATTCTGATTGAAATGTTAAATTAGTTTGTCGATATGAAACGTCTGAGTAGAATTAAAAATGATAGCAGGAATTGAATAGAAATGAGTTTGGAGAAGGATATAGATGAAGATAAAGGTGTTTTGATTGTAGGAGCCTCTCACGCGGGCTCTCAAGCTGCTGTGAGTTTGCGGCAAGCGGGATATCTCGGGCCTATTACATTATTGGGGGACGAATTAGATCTACCCTATCATCGTCCCCCACTTTCCAAGGACTTTATAATCGGGAGTAAAGAGATCAGAGATATTCTGCTTCGACCAGAAACAGCCTACCAAACCGCAAATATTGAGCTGAGGCTAGGGGAGCATGTAACTGAAATTGATCGTAAATCAAAAGCGATTCTCACAAAAAATCGTGAAATAATCAAATATGAAACTCTTATTCTTGCTACGGGGGCCCGGGCTAGGGGATTAAATATTCCCGGAGCAAATACAGATAAGGTATTTTATCTTCGTAATGCACATGATGTGAGAGCAATAAGGAAAGCTTCTAAACCTGGAAAAAGGGCAGTAATTATCGGAGGGGGATATATAGGATTGGAAACGGCCGCTTCACTTAAGAAACAAGGTTTAAAGGTGACTGTGCTTGAAGCTATGGACCGCATCCTTAAGCGCGTTACCGCGCCAGTAATCAGTGATTTTTACAGACGAATCCACTCGGAAGAAGGCGTGAAAATTGTGGAGAGCGAAATGGCCTCGCTCATTGAAGAATCTGAGGGTGACTTGATTGTTCACTCTACGAATGGCAGCGCCTATCCTGCAGATTTCGTGATTGCAGGTATTGGCATTGTACCAAATACAGAAATGGCATCAGATGCGGATTTGGAAACGTCGAACGGTGTTGTAATTAACGAATACTGTCAGACTTCTGACCCATCTATTTATGCTATTGGCGATGTATCATGGCACTACAATCCGATTTATAATACTCATTTGCGGCTCGAAAGCGTGCCCAATGCAACTGAACAGGCGAAAACGGCCGCTGGCCATATCTGCGGCAAGCCGAAGCCTTATAATGCTCTACCCTGGTTTTGGTCTGATCAATTTAATTTAAAACTACAAATCGCCGGATTGTTTCAAGGTTTTGATGACATAGTTGTCAGGGGCGACCCTGAGGGAACTGAACGTAGTTTTTCTGTTTTTTATTTTAAAGGTGACAATTTTCTTGCGGTGGATGCAGTAAATTCTCCCAAAGCTTTTATGATGTCTCGAATGGTCCTGACGAAAGGGCAAAAGCTTAATAAAAAAGTCCTATCGGATACGAGCGCCGATTTAAAATCAGCTGTCATATGATCTTGGGTGACCGAATTAGTATAATCGTTCGTATAATATACTTGCTCTTAGGCTAAATAAAATTAGAGGCAAATATTTTTGAGATATGCAACCTCATGTATAAAAAATTATATAAAATTTAATGTCAGAGAGAATAAGGAATATAGGCTTTTATTGAACTAAAATATGCATTTTCAGACGCATCTCCGGTGCGCCATATTTTTCAAATACTTGTTAGAATACTTAGTCTGCCTTGCTTATTACCGGAAGCATCGGTGCTATTTTAAGGTTTCCTATTGTAATACTTTTGGTTTGGACGGTGTCGACTTCCGATGAAATGAATATCAAATGTTAGTTAGTCTCTAAATTTGTCATTCATAGCTAGACACAACCCTGAACTCTTCACGCATTGCCTCCACACAGATTCTTGAAACCGGCTTTTACAGAGGGTTTTCCGCAATTGTCGGCAAAACATCTCCGGTCAAGGGCTAGGCAAAGCGGCGCAGACGGCCATAAAAAAGACGAATTAAACGATATAAAAAAGCTTGAAGCAGGCGTTTCATGCGGCTGCCCATCTGGGGGTCAGCTTTGGCGTTCGTTGTCCGGTAAAAAGTGGACGGCCCGCGGGGTCGGTATCCTTGCCGGAGACCGAATTTGGTAATGTTTCGCAAGGGCGCTAACCCCGCGGCAGCGATTGGAACCGGAGCGGCTTTGACCATCCGAACGCGGGTCTGCGAAGCAGACGTAGTGAGGATGCCGCCATATTCATTGTAAACTGCTCTTTCCGAAGTCTTACGACTTCGGCGCGACGTTGTAATCGACTTCCTAAGTCGATTACGGGCACTCTGCGCCCACAGTCGCGCCGGGACGAAGCCGTTTGCAGCTTCTGGACGCGGTAGGCAGGCTAACCCACTCTCGGTGGCCCGGCACAGTTCACCCTGTCACAGGTGAATGCTCAACCTCGCTGTCCCCTGAACCAGAACCTGACGCGTTCCTGTCCTTGTTCAGAAGAACGAGTTTGATGATAGGGGTAAATACGAAAGCGGGGACGCATCTCTTGAGGTAAATTATAAGTCATTGTAATTGCTGAACAATTTGGCTATCACGATACCGCATAAACGCAGATCGTTTATTTTGAAAGAAGAATAAGGCGACATTATAGACCCCGCTCATCCCGGCACAGACCGGGATAGCGTCGAAGTGGGCCAGATGTCCGGCCACTGCCGTGGCCTTTTCCGATTATATCTGATCCGCCGGATCAAATATTTTACTTACGTGAACCACCTCCAAAGCGCTTTATCTTGCTATCCCTCCATCACGTCCCATACTGCCCTTCTTGACCCATCTTCCTTCTAATAGAAGTAAGAAACAATCGTAACAAACGCCATGGATATAATAGGAGGTAGGATTAGAGCTATTGGCAGGTCAATACCAATAATGAATATCGATGCGACGAAAACCATCGCGCCTGCACATAGTCCAGTTATCGCACTCTGTTTTAATTTTTGATTGTCTAACTTCATCCGCATTTCACATTAGCAACTTTCGTCTTGACCAGATTGACAGGCGGTGCGTTCCTGACTTTGGTTATAGGCACTCGCAATACCGCCTCCTGTTGCACCTAATGTTCCTGCTCTTTCTGTAGTCATTCTCGCTGCACCTTCGACGGCCTTATCAAAAGTGGTTTCACCTAAGCTGCCAGTATCAGCACGACTAACAGCCCTACCTACTCTATCACCTTGTCTGCCTGCCGCACCTCCGGGGATGCCAGACAATCCACCTTCGGCTGCGGATTGAGCTGTTTGGCCAAGATCAACATTTGATAAGTCTCCCCCATTTTCTTTCAATTGGACACCAACGTCTATACTTGCATTGATTCCTGCACCAATAAGAGCATCCTTTCCTGCTTGCCTTGCAGCAGTGGCTATCATAGCCATTCCAATCGCTCCCTCACCAGATGGGATTGTTGCAACATCAATAGCTACAATTAATGCTCCAGCAGCGGTCAGCTCATTAACAGTCGATCCGTGACCAGGCGTTATGGCCCCGCCAAATGAACCGACTGGGCATGAGATAGGTGCATTAACACACATGCCTGTGGGATCAGTGTTGTTTACCGGGTCGTTGAAAGTATAGCTGTAACGATTAAAATAACCCGGCTCCCCTGTCTCCATAAACGTCACAGGGTCCACACTCAAAAACCGTCCCATGACCGGGTCGTAATAGCGGGCCTGCATGTAGTTCAGCCCGGTGGCGCTGTCCTTGATATGGCCTGTAAAGCCGCCGTGATCCTTGAGCAGGGTCGGATCGTCCAGCGCGAGGCCGAAAGGGGTGTAGCGGGAGCGGGTCGTGACCGCGCCGAGGGAATTCGTGATCGCCACGGGCGAGCCGAGCGCATCGACATGGGTATAGTTAAAGCCCTGACCGCCGATTATGCGCCCGATTTCCATCCCGGCGGCGCGGATATAATCCGTATATTCATTCGCCCCGCCATCCAGCGGGTTGAAGTCCGCCACATGGACCAGCGCGCCGCTAGCGTCATAGATATTATAGAGGGTCCGGCCATTGACGACGGATTTGACCCTTTTTCGGTTCCCGTCATAGCTGTAAGTCCCGTTCGTCGCCGTCCCCCCGTTCAGAGAGCCGGAGACCGTCTTAAGCTGTCCGAGAGCGGCAAAGCCATTATTGGCAAAAGACTGACCCGCGCCGAGCCCCATCAATGTAACAGCAAGAAAGATATGAAAGATTATCTTCATCATCGTCAAATCAGAACGGCCCTAAAGGACTAAATACGAGTCGACCGTGAAAGTGGGCCAGAAGGTCCGCCACTGTCGTGACCTTTTCAGATTATATCTGACCTGCCGGATCAAATATTTCACCTACGTGAACCCCCTTTAAAGCGCTTTATCTTGCTCCACACCCATTTTGTCCCTTTTCAACTGGCCTTCTCATTTAACACGTCTTTTATTTCTGTAAGTGGTGTTGCCGAAAGGCGCAGTTCCTTATCTATATTCGTATCAATATCAGTGGAGTAAACTTTGGTTAGCATACCTATTTCTCCGATTTCTGATTCTACTACAAAATCAACAATGCGCTTTTTTTCTTCTAATTTCATATTCGGCAAAACATCATCAATCAGAACTATATCACTAAGTCCATCATCATATTTATAAATCAAGAACTTCCAATTTGAGGCATCAATCTCTATTTCATTTCGAGACCACAAAAACTTGCGATTCCACTTTTTTGGAGGTTTTGCAGCCAAGAATATCCATCCCTCAATTTCAGGGGCAGCTGCCGTTATTGATTTAGACATCTCAAAAGTTTCGATATCTCCAGATGGAGAAAATGCAAAAAATGACAATGGTGGCTTTTCAGTGAACGGGCCAATTTCCCACGCAGGTATGTTCAGCTTTGACATCCATACATCGACAGACTTTTGAAGGTCATCGGATATTTTATCGGGAACCAAAGCACCGTTGTTTTCTTTAAACCATTCCCAGAACTCTTTATGTTGAGCTTCTTTTGTCATCTATTCTGGAGGAGAGATACCACAGCTTGACCAAGCACATGGGCTAACCTCATTCCTTTTGTTATCAAGCTGACCTACACCGCCTCGTGCATTCATAGCACGTTGCTCCGCAGCTCGCGCATTGCCTGTGCTAGTTCTGCCAACTACTTGAGCCTGACTTCGGTCCCTACCATCCGAACTTACTTTTCTTCGCTGGGCAATGTCAGAGCTTCTTCCTACATATGGTTTCCCTGATTGCGTGGCATTTCCTGGCACTACGTAAATAGCTTCATCGGCACTTGATGCTGTCACTGATCGTGTCGCCGCCGGAGCCGGGGTAGTGTTTGGCCCGATCTTTCCAATACTTGCGGTTCCAAGTGCATTGGTTAAAGCCCCGACGACTTGCATTTCACCACTCGAAATTGATTGGTCGCTTGGCATTGTTTGACCAATATCAGAGACAGGTTGGCCATATTTTTCGACAAGCTCTTGCGGATTGTCTGGGCCGGGCAATGCGTTTCTTACGGCGTTCCGTATTTCACCGCATATACCTTCATCGCAAATCATTCCGGTTGAATCTGCTCCGTTCACAGGGTCATTAAAAACATAAGCATACCGGTTAAACATTCCCGGCTCACCCGTCTCCATAAACGTCACGGGATCCACACTTAGAAACCGTCCCATGACTGGATCGTAATACCGGGCCTCCATATAATTCAGCCCAGTGGCGCTGTCTCTGATGTGACCAGTAAAGCCAACTTCGTCGTCGAGCCGGGCCGGGTCATCAATGCCGAGGCCGAAGGGGAGATAGCGTTCCCGGCTATCTATCGCGCCAAACAGGTTCGTTGTGGCGACCGGACTCCCGAGATGGTCATTATGCTCGAACACCATGCCGGAGGAGCCTATTCTGCCTATCGCCTGTCCATTGGCCGAGATGTAATCCGTATAGGTCGAGGCGCTGGCGTCTTTGATGTGGACGAGTTTACCTGAAGCGTCATACACATTGTAGATCGTGTCGCCATTGACCTGTGAGCGCACGCGTTTCAGGTTCCCGTCATAGCGGTAAGTCCCGTTCGTCGCCGTCCCCCCGTTCAGAGAGCCGGAGACCACTGTGGGCTGATCGCTATAGTCATAGACAAAGCCCATTGTGCCAAGGGTGGTGACATTGCCGCGATTGTCATAACCGACCGTGCGGATGCCCGTCCCGCCGACGCCCGTCCCCGCCGCCTGTGAGTCCACTGACTGATAGACGCGATTCTTATTGTCATATTGCAGGTAGATATTGCGCGATCCGCTCCACCCCGTACTGCCGCTGCCCGTAAAGATGCGAGAGCGAATATTGCCAAGACTGTCATAAACATTTGTCCCGCTGCCCCATGGACCAGAAGCTGTCTTGAGTTGCCCCAACGGGTCGTATGTGAAGGTACGATTGTTTCCAGTCACGGCTCCATCAGTGATTGAAGTAATTTGGCCGCGACTGTCATAGGTGTAACTTAAATCCAACGCCTTTACGCCCCCTTTAGTCGCTTGCAGTCGATCTGTCAGCTGACGGGAGTTTAGCGTTTTGCTATAAAGAAAACCGTTGTCATAGCTAATTTGGCTCGGAGTACCAGACGCGTGGAAAGTATAGTTTGTAGCATAGTCTCTATTGGAATCATGGACATATGTCGCACGACCTAAACCGTCAGGAGTGTATCTCAACAGTCGATTGGAAGGATACCGCTTAAAGACCATATAACCTGAAGAATTGTAGAAATAGTCCAGATCGAACGCTTCATTATCGACCGTCAGCGTTTCATTGGTCAATTTGTCTAGAGAATTGTACGCATAAGTCCAATTGACAGCGCTCGCTCCATTGCCACGATTAAGGTTCAGGATATTATTATTATCGTCATAGCTGCGGCTGATGTTTGGTGTATTACTATCAGCAAAATTGGTGAAAGTTTGTCGCCCTAGATTGTCATAACCCAACGTAACTTTAGCCACTCCGGAAGCAGTCGCGCAGGTTGAGCCGTTCGCTACACCCTTTTGATAGGCGACCATCTGGTCAGCGTTATTGTAGTTATATAGCGTATCGTTGCCCTCTTCACCACGATAACGGCACAAACGACCGAGGTTGTCGTAATAGAAATGCTGGCTTTGGTCGACGGAAAAACCACCAAGGTCACCTCGCTGCCTTACCCAATAGGTCTCACCCCATTTATTTTGATATATGTCGGTCTTACGACTATAAGCCCCATTTGCGTAATTATAGATCGCACGGTAATTTTTGCTATCCGGTCCCTCAAATCCAAAGCTATAGTAATCAGTCCGCGCGCCAGTAGGGTCTGTAACAGTGTGTCTGTGGTTTGCGTGGTAACTATGTGTGGTTGTTGCATTCGCTGCCGTTTCAGTTGAAGTCTTAACCCTTCCCAATGAGTCATAGGTGTAATTGGTACCTTGGGTATGAGATGCGGATGTAGACGGCAGGGATTTGAAGATAACGCGGCCCAGCCCATCATAGGCGGTATTTACATAGGAGGACCACCCCGTATCCAGCGCTTGTGTGCGTTCCAAAATCGGGCGGAAGAGCCCATCCATGGTGATCGTTGTCCGGCCTTGACCTTTGGTGATAGTCTGAACCGCCCCGCCGCCAGAGAAGTTATAACCGATGGAGGTGTTATCCCAGCTTCCCGGCGGGTTGATTAGCGTCAGACGCCCCATTGAGTCGCGCGAATAAATCGTCTGCTGCTGCTTACCGTCCGTCGCGGTCATGACCCAGCCATTGTCATCCACGGTTTGCTCCAGCGTGATTTCATCGGAGGTATTATAAGCGAGTTCCACCTTTTGCGGCGTGCCGCGTTTCCAGAGAGTAGCCCGATTAGTGCGCCCAAGTGCGTCGACCACAGTATTTAAAGTGCCGTCGCCGTTATAAGTCGCCGACATGTGATCGAAAGCGGCCCCGAATCTTTTCACCGCGGTTAGTTTGCCTGTATTCATGTCATAGTCAGAATCTGAGTACTGACGACCGTTCTTGGTCACTATATTGGTGAGACCTAAAATCCATTTTGTTTTGTTATGAGCGTATGAGATATCAATCTCTCGATCTTCCCACCCTGCCGCTGTTGTGACATTGCTATATTTTTCAATCAACGTAGGCTTTCCATATGAAAAGTCGCTAGAACCTGGATTGGTGTTATAATCTGTATCCGTCGTGAATACGTCCCCGTCCTGAGAGGTTTCAGTTTGTGTTTTATAGATGCGCGTCGTTTTGGAGAAGTTTGTGATACCGCCAAAATGACGCCCAGCCAATTCAATACCCACAATGTTGCCTGTGGCATAACTGTTCTCGACAGTTCTCAGGGGCGTGCTCTGCCCTGCCGGAATCACTTCCGTTTTCATGAGCGAGCCCTCAAGCGGGCCAAAGCGCCGATTGACGTGGAAAACCGTTTCATGACCTAGTGGGTCTGTAATGGTACGGGTTTTCGTGTCGGCAGGGTGGGAGGAGTAATCCGTGTAAGACCCTAGGTCTTGTTCATAATCACGTGTCCAAATTGAAGTGCCGCCTGACGGTATGGTCAGGGTCTTTTTTGTGACAGCGAAAGAATAGAATCCGGTCGCGCTTGCTCGGGAATTATAACCGATATGGCAGTCTTGCAGCGTTGGGTTGCCAGCGCCGGGGTTTTTCTGGACGATTGTCATATGTGTCCGGCCATTACGAATAACGGTAAAATCAAATTTCGCCGTCGTTCCGCTCGGGTGCTTCACAGTATAAGGCGTAATAGATGTACTATTATGGAAGGCACAGATATCTGTGACCCACGGATCAAGCGCAAATGTGTGGCCCGTCATTGTCCAAAACCGGTTATCCGGTAGCGTCACCCGATTTAGATAGCCCGAGCTATCATATTGATAGGACCAAGTTCGTCCGTTTGCGGTGACCGACGATATCTTGGAGCCAGAATATCCGAAGGTAATTTCTCGGCCGTCACTTGAGTGAATACGACTTGGGCGCCCACCCGCATATTCATAGCGAACCCAGTTATTATGAACATCCTTTATCTCTGTGACGTAGAGGACTTCCTCGCTGACAGTATAGTCGGTTTGAGCTGTAGCTTTGAATTCACGCTCATAATATGTTTTACGAAATCCAAAAGTGTATTGGTCTCCATTTGGGGCTGTCGCGATAAATCCCTCTCCGCCACTTTGAGCATTCGCCAGACACGTTACAATCCAGTTATTTTTGGAAATCATTCTAGCGCCCGTTCCTGCAAACTCAGGACTGCCGCCGCCATTTAACTGTTGTGCCAAGGTGCCGGGATTTCTCCCGGGAACACTTAAGTTAAACCCATTGAAATACGACTCTGGCTCGACTCGGTGTGAGTCGCCGCCTATTACGTCAAATGCATCGGGATATAAGTCGCCTGTGCAACGGTCTGTATTCGCGCCAAAAAACGGAAGGTAGTGGCGCGAAATGTAGGGTATGGAAGGGACCCAATCGCCAAGCCAGGACCCTGCAAATCCGTCTCGTGATTTTGATCTTCCAAATTCAACAGGAAGGTTATTATTTCCGGGGAGAGACACGTCCGTCTGCGTCAAAGAAAGGGCGCCTGTATCAATATCGGTGTGATCGCCGACTAGGTCGTTACCGAGCATGTCAAGGTTATAAGAGTTATACTGAGCTTGGATGTCTCCCAGATGGGGAAACGGCTCTCCGTCTCCGAATACACCGTCCCTATTTTCTGGTTCCACGCAGGGATCTTCTTTTGGCTCTTTCGCATTCTCTTTAGTCCCGCTCTCAGTAGGAACACACTCTTCAGGTTCGGGAGTGGGCTCTTTTGGAGATTGAGCCGTCGCGGCACTGGCTAAAAAGAGTAAGCTTATCAAACTAAGTAGAGCCAGCTTAAGGGCGTTCCAGTTTTGACAAAACATGCGCTTCCTCCAATACAATTTAAAACAGTAAAGGCAATGTTTGGAGAAAAAAGTCAACGGATAAAAAGTAAGAAGAAAAACTTTTCTTAATTATTTAATAATATCGTCATCAATCACTTTGAAGTTTTAACAATATTCAAATTAACTCTGAACTACTGCAAAAATCTATCAGCCATTTTGCAAGTCTGAGTTCCTATCCAGATAACCTGCTGAATAGAAAATTTGATACTTGATCAATGCGGTTGGTTCGGCTTTTCCAGAGTGCTAGAACTGTCTGGGCCGAGGAGGCGACAGCAACCGACGTTGCGGTTGGTTCGGCTTTTCCAGAGTGCTAGAACAAATGTCAATGACCCGGACAGCTTAATCAGTTGCGGTTGGTTCGGCTTTTCCAGAGTGCTAGAACAATCTCGTGAGAAACCTCGACGGCTCAATAGTTGCGGTTGGTTCGGCTTTTCCAGAGTGCTAGAACTGAGGACACTGTGAGCGAAAGAGTGGCTAAGTTGCGGTTGGTTCGGCTTTTCCAGAGTGCTAGAACTGATCCTGCATCATCCGGATCACCCGGAAGTTGCGGTTGGTTCGGCTTTTCCAGAGTGCTAGAACTTCAGTCTACTCCAATAGCAGCTTGCGATAGTTGCGGTTGGTTCGGCTTTTCCAGAGTGCTAGAACCGTAGAACGTGCGACCCATGGAATAGGGTTGTTGCGGTTGGTTCGGCTTTTCCAGAGTGCTAGAACCGCCGCCAGAAAACCCCAACAGTCCTTTAAGTTGCGGTTGGTTCGGCTTTTCCAGAGTGCTAGAACTCGCTACTTGGTTTTTGGTCACATTCACCTGTTGCGGTTGGTTCGGCTTTTCCAGAGTGCTAGAACGATAAACTCTTCGGTCAGTGGTTCAACGTCGTTGCGGTTGGTTCGGCTTTTCCAGAGTGCTAGAACCGGCATCAGGGGTGGTATCTGTGTAATTAAGTTGCGGTTGGTTCGGCTTTTCCAGAGTGCTAGAACCATCGCCTTTAGAGTAAAAAGCCACCGCATGTTGCGGTTGGTTCGGCTTTTCCAGAGTGCTAGAACTTCGGCGCGCAAAGCTATCCCGATGCACCAGTTGCGGTTAGTTCGGCTTTTCCAGAGTGCTAGAACGCACCCGATAGGCTTCTTCGTCATCGTCCTGTTGCGGTTGGTTCGGCTTTTCCAGAGTGCTAGAACCGCCGTAACCGCCTTTTCAATCCAATCATGGTTGCGGTTGGTTCGGCTTTTCCAGAGTGCTAGAACCGTCCGGCGCTATTTCTCCGGTCTGTCCTGGTTGCGGTTGGTTCGGCTTTTCCAGAGTGCTAGAACATAGATCCCGCAAGGACTTATGTTGTGGCAGTTGCGGTTGGTTCGGCTTTTCCAGAGTGCTAGAACCAGCATCCTTTTCCTCACGAGCCGCAGCTAGTTGCGGTTGGTTCGGCTTTTCCAGAGTGCTAGAACATTTATCCCGCGCGTAACGCACTTTGACCAGTTGCGGTTGGTTCGGCTTTTCCAGAGTGCTAGAACCACGGTCACAACGGAAAGGCGAGCAACAGGGTTGCGGTTGGTTCGGCTTTTCCAGAGTGCTAGAACGGCTAAAGCGGCCATCACCTTTCGCCATCAGTTGCGGTTGGTTCGGCTTTTCCAGAGTGCTAGAACATCTTCGTTTTCAGGACGTTTACATTGAGGGTTGCGGTTGGTTCGGCTTTTCCAGAGTGCTAGAACCGCATACTCTTGGTATCAGGTTCAACCCGAGTTGCGGTTGGTTCGGCTTTTCCAGAGTGCTAGAACTCATTTCGGCGGCTTATGCGGGCGAAACAGGTTGCGGTTGGTTCGGCTTTTCCAGAGTGCTAGAACATCTTCGTTTTCAGGACGTTTACATTGAGGGTTGCGGTTGGTTCGGCTTTTCCAGAGTGCTAGAACCGCATACTCTTGGTATCAGGTTCAACCCGAGTTGCGGTTGGTTCGGCTTTTCCAGAGTGCTAGAACTCATTTCGGCGGCTTATGCGGGCGAAACAGGTTGCGGTTGGTTCGGCTTTTCCAGAGTGCTAGAACTCCCTAAGAAGAAGCACCCAAATGAGAGTAGTTGCGGTTGGTTCGGCTTTTCCAGAGTGCTAGAACACACGCTCATTTGCCAAGATGGCTGCGATAGTTGCGGTTGGTTCGGCTTTTCCAGAGTGCTAGAACCATTTTCTCGACAATGCGGAACATCCCGCCGTTGCGGTTGGTTCGGCTTTTCCAGAGTGCTAGAACGCCGTTGTTACAAGGGCTTTGATTGCGCCAGTTGCGGTTGGTTCGGCTTTTCCAGAGTGCTAGAACCTTTATGATGCGGGTCGATGTCGCGACTAAGTTGCGGTTGGTTCGGCTTTTCCAGAGTGCTAGAACTGTTATGCCTTGGCTTCGCACCGGATTTGAGTTGCGGTTGGTTCGGCTTTTCCAGAGTGCTAGAACCGCCGATTATTAACGGTAGAGGGCTTACAAGTTGCGGTTGGTTCGGCTTTTCCAGAGTGCTAGAACAAACACGTCCAGAACCCCTTCATCCCGCCCGTTGCGGTTGGTTCGGCTTTTCCAGAGTGCTAGAACATGATGATGAGTGCGTCCCTTATGTTACTAGTTGCGGTTGGTTCGGCTTTTCCAGAGTGCTAGAACTGACGCTGTAGAGTTGCACGACCGATAACAGTTGCGGTTGGTTCGGCTTTTCCAGAGTGCTAGAACGGTTTCCGAGTCGCTCTTCGAGATCAAGAAGTTGCGGTTGGTTCGGCTTTTCCAGAGTGCTAGAACTCTTTTCACAGCCGGCGACAGGCTATGAAGGTTGCGGTTGGTTCGGCTTTTCCAGAGTGCTAGAACTACAGTGAACAATGTCGAGTTCAGAACGCCGTTGCGGTTGGTTCGGCTTTTCCAGAGTGCTAGAACTGTTGAGGTAATAAGAGATTGAAATTATTGAATTTATTCGTAATTTCTTGGATGAAAATCATCTCTTATTACCTCAAAACATCAGGAGTTGATTCGGATTTTCACGCGAATCACGTCGTCTTTGTCCTCTTAAACTGACTATATCTGCATATTGTCGGTCCGTGAACTGCAAAATATCCACTTTTCCTTCGGGCGGGACGGCCTGTTCAATTCGTTTTATAATCGGCGAAGCTTGAGCGCGACCTGTTGTATGGCGTAAATAAACGGAATATTGTGACATCACAAAACTGTGATCGAGCAGAAAATCCCGAAACTGCGTATAGGCCCGCCTTTCCGCTTTCGTCGTGGTCGGTAAATCGAAAAGAACCATAATCCACATATGCTGATAGGCCGAGAGGTGCGATAGCACCCTCACGCTTTCACCCCTTCTTCCAACATAGCCAGCCCCGTCGGCAGTTCCAAAGTCCGGCGCTCGTTCAGGCAGATTGCCGCAAGACTTTGACACAAACGATTCAGACAGGTTTGCACCGGACTTGCCCCATATGGCCCCTGTAAGTCGAGAGACAGAAGTTTAACGATCACTGCTTTCCGATCTCTGTCCAGATCGGGCAGAACATCACTTTCCTTTAAATCTTGTTTCAAGGCCAGTCTCCGAACCGTCAGGTCCACCCAAGGCCGGAAGGGCTCCATTACATCAGACGCCAATCGCAATGCCTCGCCCCGACTGCTATGATGTACGGAGAGGCTTGGATGAAGTCCGGCGGCCAGAATGCTTCGGGCGGCTCCTGCCCGCAAAACGGCATAGCCATAATTCAACCATCCATTAATATCGTCTCCCTTCTGATTTCGTGAAAATCCCTCCTGAAGAGTGCCCATCATCCTTGGCCAGTAGCGGCGCGCCGCGAAGGCTTCCTGATTGTCAGGGTCTCCGGATCGAACCCGATCGGCCATTTCAAAAAGGTCGGTCGAAACTTCATTCTCTGCCTTGAGAGCCTGAGCTTGTGCAGTAATTTTTGCTTTTATGAGCGATTGCCATATCCGCTTTTTCTGGGGTTGTGTTAACTGCGATTGCGCCTCGATAATGTGTCCCTGACTATGATGACCGGAAAGCGGCCACAGAATAGAAGCCGGGCTCTGATCCGGACCGCAGAGAATAAGCGGAATATTTTCGTCGGCCAAACGCGCCGCAAGATTTAATGATAGAGACGCCCCATAACCGCGCACGATCAAGGCTCCAATATCCGGAAGACCGACACGCCCCATTTCCTTGCTATCTTTACTCAGCTTCACAAAGCCCCGAAACAGGGACAGATGAACTCCGTCCGTGGCAATTTCGATTATGCGGTTTTGCACATTACCCCCTGTGCTGACTTAGGGGATAGGTCTTTGCAAGATTTATGCCGAGCCAGATTTATGTCGTCTGATCTTACCTGAGGGGGAAACAGTAACTTTTATGGCATTTGACTGCCCTAAAGATCCTGGCGACATCTGAAACCCCAAAAGCTCTTTCGCTCTTATGCGGGCCGAGGCATCGGCTTCATGGTGTTCTGCCATGTTTACTTTGCCCGCGGAAAATTTGTAAACAACCACGATTCTGCGAATATCTCCCCCTGTCTCTATTTCCAGCATATCTCCTTTCCGGATACGCATGATCAGGGGCTGCCCTTCGCGCCCGACAGGCTTGCGCCACCACTTCGGATCGTCCTGAGCCATTTGATAGGCCTGATAGGTTGTAATGACTTCTCCGGCCCATTTACCTTTATGTCCCATGAAGATGTCATAACAATAATTACCGTCCCCCTTATAGGCTTTGACGTGTTCATCTTCTTCGCCATGTCGAATAGTCACGAAACTTGTTGGTTTCATGGGTGTGTGAATGCGAACGCTGTAAACAGGCGGAGACATGGATTTTCCGGATTGTACAAGAGCCGTGGTAAAGTCTTTTCCTGTCAGCCCTTGAGAGTCTTCTTTCAGACGCGCCTGAAGAAGTGGATCTACAATTTTGTGCAAGTCATTTGCGCTCAAGGCGTCAAGAGGTTTTCTTGTTACAAGAAGAGCCTGATTTTTCTTATCCCCTTCTTCGACAATACCGTACGCGGTATCATTATGCATCGAGTCCTGAAACCCATGGTCAGGTTTGTGAGAGATGATTAATTTGGACAATCGATCTTCAGCGGATTTCCGATACCGTTTCAAAGGCTCTGCCATTGCCTGCATAATTTCAGAATGCTTTACCTGGTCTTTTCGACTTTCAAGGTCTGAAGCACGTTTGACCATGGCTTGGTCTGTCAGCGCCACAACCAGAGCGTCCACGGCGTGGTGACGGTGATCCGTCCTGTCTTTCTGATTGCCGCCCGTCAAACCGACCAAATTATTAAATCCAGCATAGTGGCGTAGATCAGATGTCAAACGTCCCGGTACAACCCAGACCTGACGTTTCTGTCCGCTCATACCTTGCCCTCCGAACAAGGCCTCGACAAATGTCTTTCCCAATCTGGAGATATAACGTGTGTCATTTAGCTGCCGCGCGAGAAAATTTCCGCCGCGCGCCTCCCACTGCTGCATGGCATCTGGGTCAAACCGCCAGCGTTTGGAGGCCGGTAACTGGGCCGCCCTCTGACCGAGTTCTTCCCAATCATACCCCTCGGGACTGTGATCAAAAGCTTTAGCGGGCGATTTATTCCCCTTAACACGGTTCGCTTCCCTCAGGCACAGAACTTTATTGGCAAAGCTGTCATCCAGTGTTTTGGACAGAGGCAAGATATGTTCGACCTCTACTGCGTCCGTAAAAACTTCCGTTTTGGCAATCGTTTTACCGGTAAAGACACACACCGCCACTCCGTCAAAAACATCGAGAGCTTCTTCATAGAGGCGAAGTTTGAGACGATTTTCATAATTGGTTGCATGTCCTTGTGACTCCAGCCATTTATTCCGCTCTTCATTCGCCTTTTGGTTTTTTGTCTGACGGGCCTCAAGATCTCGTAATCCCCGGTCAGATAGCGGCAGATCTCGAGTCAGTTCCAGAACCACCTGTTCCGGCGGCCCCCAACGACGGATAAGATCGTTGATAACTTTACGCAATTCATTCAACGCGACATGAACTGTCGGATTAGCGACGCGACCGAACTTTTCCTCGTCATTCTCGGGAACATCTTTTTCAAAGGCCGTATGGCGCGAGAGAATTTCCCCGTAATAAGGCAGTTCGTCTTCATGGATGACTCCGTCGCCCATTGCGCGGTGATCACGAAATTCCGCTTTGGCGGCATCATCATAACGAAGGCCTGTCTCCATATGCGGCACGATCCTGTCCAGAGCTGCTTTCGACAATTTTCCATGCGCGTCCGGGAGGCGCGTCCGCGCAATGTTCTTGGCCTGCTCTGTCTCAACATTATGTTCCTTCGAAAGCCAGGCTATCAGCTCAGCTTCCTGTTCGGTCTCGAGAAGTTTGATAACAATTTCATCTTGTGTCTTTCGAGGAAGAGATAGCCAGTCCTTGCCCCAAGAGTCGTCCTGCATGAGTTTAGCCGCCGTTGAGTCTCCCATCAGGTGATCACGTTTACGACTTTCGTGACTGAATTTTTGCGATTCCGGCAGGCCGAGTTGTTTGCGAATGGATTTAAATGTCCGCTTCCCGGTTTTCGATGAGGGTGTCATTAAATAATCAATAACAGTCTGTCTTTGTTTTGGGGACAGGATTTGAGATACTTCACCCGTCGCCCCCACTTTCAGAGCATTCACTTCTTGCAGGATACGGGCATATTGCGCCGTCGGCAGGGCTTTGGGGGCGCGGGGCTCTTCCGGCAGAAATGTACATTTCCCGGCTTTTTGCGGTTTGAGGGGGCGTTGATGCTCAATGACATGACGGAGTTTGTCATGTGCCTCATCCGTCAAAACATCCGAATGATAATTTGCCTGTGCATCCCAGATTTTCTCGAACTCATCCAATATCATTGCGCGATCAGGATAATAGTCATAGGCCATTTTTGAGCCTTCTGACCGCGCCTTAACCCGCGCCTGCGGCATCGGCTTGCCTTTGCCCGAAGCGGCGCTTTGATTGGCCTGCAATTGCTCTAGTCTCGGGCGCCCGAATAACTCCCCCAAAGTGCGGGCGTTCTGCGCGTCCATCATCCTGCGGGCTTTCTCAATAGCATCAAACATAGCCCCATCGCCCTCTCCATCTGTTTTACGATTGGATTTGAATCCTCGCCTCTGTTGCAAGTGAAACAAAGCCCGTCCAATTTCGTAGGGAGATAATTCTTCTTCCAGGGCCCGTGCACGTAATATCCAAGGATCAAGGGCCTCCAATTTTTTGCGCTTTGATTTTTCCTCCGGCAACAGCCCTGCCTCGACGAGGGCGTGCATCATGGAACGTCCTCGTGCGAGTTTCCGGTCCCAATTACGCCGCATCCCGCGTGGCCCTCGGCGTTGCGCCGCATTGGAGGATTTGTCCTTGGGGTTGCGGGCGTCAGAAAATATCCGAACCCCCATATCCATTAACTGTTGTGGCTCCAGCTTTTCCGAAAGTTGAATAGCCGCCCAACCCAGCGAATTTGTTCCAAGATCAATGCCGATGCGATATTTCATAATGACCCACTTAAAAAGGACTGACGCGAGGCATTCGACCTGAAACGAAGGGCCGCGGCCCTCTACCTCGCAAAATAAAATCATCCGTCCCGTGCACCACAGTAATATAAAGCGGGTTGAATTCCCTTCAGGAACCCTATATTTGACGTTTAACAGCTCCACACTGTGTTTAATGATTTTACATCAGCCCATTTTTTATAATTTACTATTTTTAATAGTCAATAAAAAGTTTCCTAGACCTAATAACTTTTTTGTTTTATGTTAAGTTAGGCATTCAGACGTGACCGTTCCCGTCTTTAGGTCTAGTTGCAGTTGGTTCGACTTTTCCAGAGTGCTGGACAACTGAAGATTTATCGACTATGGAAAGAGTGCATTTCTAGCACTCTGGAAAAGTCGAACTTTCCGTTAACAAGAACTTGAAAGTTCACGAAATGCGAAGGCGAGCTACGGCTCGCCTTCTTTTTTTGGCTTTTTGATATCGGAGCAGTTGGGATAATCAGCTATTTAAGCCAATTGAGCCCATGCTTAACATTTTTATAGTAGTTAGCCAGCGTCCGCTTTGCCCTCTAATAAGTCTTTTTGTTAAATTTTGAGGATTCGAGATACGGTCATTCTATACCATTTCCCACCATTTCGCGCTCTAATACCGCTTTCGTTGAGTATATTCGCTATTGATTGCAAACTCATATCGGGATGTATTCCTAGTCGGCCAAAATTACCCATAATCTGCAGGGCAAATTCTTCCGCTTTCAGCTTATTCATTCTAGCTAGCTCCTTTCCATTCTTACCCAACTTTACGCCTCGTGCTTTCGCCGCCACCAAAGCCATTTTAGTCCGCTCAATTCTCACTCACCAAACACTTTGTCTTTTCTGATGCAATTTACTAAGACGTAGGAATGCGGCGGGTCAGGGATGGCTATGAGCAAACGCCGCTTTCAAATTTCATCAAGAGGCCGAAGGCAAAATGTCCGTATTTCTATACAAGGCGCTTGATAAAAACGGGGTTGTGATAAAGGGCCAGACCGAGGCCAGAACACAGAACGACGCTTTGGACATGCTGCTGAAAAGGCGGCTGGAAGTTTATGAAATAAAGGAGACCAGGCCGGAAACGAGTTTTTTGGCACTCCCCAAACGGGTCAAACCCAAGGATTTGTCAAAATATATTCGCCAGATGGCAACGCTGCTAAATGCGGGGGTTTCTCTCCTGGACGCGCTTTCCAGCCTGGCCAAATCCAATGCCCATAAAAGCCTGGCGAAGTCTTCGGAAAAAATCAGAACGGATTTGCGCTCCGGTGAACGGCTCTCGGTTTCGCTTGAAAAACATATTCCGGCTTTGCCGATATATGTAGCCCGCCTGGCTGAACTTGGCGAGTCGACCGGCAAATCCGCTAAAGCGCTGACAGACGCCGCCAATCGTATGGAATATGAAAATGCGATGCGATCGGAAATCAAATCGTCTCTGTCCTATCCGATTTTTCTCTCCGTCGTCGGCGGGGCGATCGTGTTTTTAATGTTCTTATTCGTCGTTCCGCGTTTTGATGCTCTGATTGGCGATAACCGGGACAACTTACCCGCCATATCCAGACTGGTTCTGTCCATGGGAACGAGTTTGAAAGAAAACCTCTGGACGATTTTGATTGTGACGATTGCGGGGGTCGGCGCCTTGAGTGTTTTCCTGCGCCGCACGTCAAACCGGCATCTCTTCCGCAGTGCTTTTGAGAAAATGCCGATGGTCGGGCCGATGCTGGTTCAGGCGGATCTGGGGGGCTGGGCGCGGACCATGGGCATCGCGCTGGATAACGGCGCAGACTTGCTCTCCGCTCTCAAGCTCGGAGAGCTTAGCGTGAGGTCCCCGCGTATCAGATCGCGCCTTGAATTTGTTCGCGCAGAAATCCGGGCGGGACGTAATATTGATGAAGCCTTGGCGGAAAATATTCCCGATTTTGACCCGCTGACGCTCGACATGATACGCACGGGACGTACATCCAGCCGATTGCCGGAAATGCTGCTCTTTATCGGAGATTCTCAGGAGGCTCAGATACGGGATTTGACAAAACGTCTCTCCGGATTGGCGGAACCCACGGCTATTTTGCTTATCGCGATGATTGTCGGCACAATTGTTATCAGTATCGTCTTGGCCATGACCAGCCTTTACGATTTTGCGCTATAGGAGGCTTTCATGGAAAACCGTTATGATGATGCCGACAGAATGCGCGAAAAAGTTATTTCCGGACGTCACCGGCAACTGGTCGGCGGCAAATGGGGCGAAATCGGCCGCCTGCAATTCAACTATCTCAAATCAAAAGGACTAAAGCCCGAGCATTACCTATTGGATGTCGGCTGCGGAAGCCTGCGCGGCGGTGTCCATTTTGTCTCTTATCTCGACGCCTTTCAGTATTTTGGGTTTGATAAAAACGAAATGCTTATTGCGGCGGGGGTCGAGGTAGAGCTGAAAAACCTTAAATTGGACGAGAAAGTCAAGCCCGGCAATTTTGCGTCTTCCGAAGACTTTCAATTTCCTGCTGACTGGCCGCAAATGGATTTCGCCATCGGGTTTTCCATTATCACCCATCTGGGAGAAGGCTCGGCAGAACTCTGTCTGCAGAAGACGGCGACCCAACTGAAACCTGGCGGCATATTTTATGTGACCGTTTTTGAAGTGCCTGACGAGGAAGTGGGTATAGGCCCCTATTTACATAAAAGCGGTATTCAGAGCTGGGCTCATAAAGATCCGTTTCATTATACTTTCGGCCAGTTGGAAGCGCTCGGCGAAAAGGCCGGATTGACGCTAACAGACATTGAAGAATTTAATCACCCAAGAGGCCAGAAAATGGCTGTCTTTGAAAAAGCGGCTCAGTCCTAAATGGATGGTGCGGCGAAATGGTGAAGTCTCTCTGTTTGAGAATAAGACCACTTTTGTGGTCTGCGCTTGACCTTGCGCCGTCTCTGCAAGGGGAGAAGACGGATCGCTCCGAGGGATTTTCCCTGCTGGAAGTCTTGGTCGCCCTGGCGATCATGTCGGTCGCGTCTCTGGGCCTGTTTCAGTCTTTGTCTTCCATGTTGGAAGTCTCCAGCAAGTCGGTCCGTTATACAGAGGGCACGCTGAACAACGCCATCATTGATCGGAGCCTGTCGCAATTGGTTCGCGGACTGGTCACAGAATGGCCAGACGGTCCCGATAGCCCGTTCAAAGGCCGGGAAACAGAGTTTGAAGGCCTGTCCACGCGCGCGATTGAAGAAGATAATTTTGGGGTCATGTCTTTTACGCTTCAGCTAAGGGAAAATCAGCAAGCGGGGCGGGATCTTGTCTATTTAAGCGCAAACCAGGAAATTTATCTGGCCCGCAATCTGCCGGACTCCAGTCATTTTCTCTACCGATATGTGGATGGCCGCTGGTCTGATGTTTGGCCCTTACCGCCATCGCGCGATGAGTCAGAACTGGAAGAGCTTTTGCCTTTTGAAACCAAAGCCATGCCAGTGGCCATAGCGCTAAAATCATCCAATGCGGCTCTTGAGTGGATTTATAGGGTCGACAAATACAGATATTTGCCTGACCGGCTGGAGATTGACAGATGAGTGTCTCCTCCAGTTCTGGTGAATCCGGCTTTGTCTTGCCCTATGTTCTTGTCGTCATTGCGGTCTTGTCGATTGTGACCCTCATTGCCGCTGACAGACTGCAAAGATCCGTCAAAGCGCTTGATACCTTGCAAGCTCAAAGCCGGAATGAAGTCCTTCTGGCGAGCGCAGAATCTGAAGCGCTCTATTCTTTAATGACCGGGACAACCGTAGAGGGCGGCGTCGATATAAATCCGGAAAGCCTTATCCGAACAGAGTTTGGATATATTGGCAAAAACGGAGAAATTTTGAACGAACAGGATGTGCGCGATGTGAGCGAGCCGGATGTTTGGGGGGTTAATGGTGAGGTCAGACAGTCTGATGCGGGTCAGAGTCTCTCTCAAAATCCAAAAGTGGTCTATGTGGCCCTGCAAGACCTTTCAGGCGTTATTTCTCTTTCAAACGGCTCGGAAGAAAACCTGCAACAGCTTTTTGAAAGCTTGGGCGTCAGCGCCGAGGAGTCGCGGGGCTTGTTTGCCAAGCTCAGGGATTATTCTGATGCAGATAACAACCGCACCTTCAGGGGGGGAGAGCGGGCAGATTACAGGATGAAAGATAAAGCGAGTCCCGCGAATTCACCCTTGAGAAATCATGAAGAACTTTCCCGAATTCTAGATTGGGACTCTCCTCTGTCCGAATGGGATTTATCAGAGCTTAAGAGGCTGACAACGATCCTGCCGACCAATCCTTTGCGCGAGAGATATTTACTGCCAGAGCTTTCCGGAATCGTGGAGTTTTCCTCCGGCGAGGATGAACGCGCCGGCGGAGCAGATTTTCTGGAGTCTATCGCCACGTTAAGCCAAGATGCCTCGAATGATACCAGACTGATTTTTTGGGTTGAAAAAGAAGGTGGACTTTATACAAAAAGGGTGGTCGATGTAAAAAGAACGTCGGCAAGTCTAGATGTCCCCTTCCGGAAATACTGGGTAGACGAGACGACTGTTTTTAATGAGGATTTGGCGTTTTCAGACAAATCATTTGATGAGATAAAAGATGTTATTCACCCCTTATCTCTTCAAACTCAATAAAGCCCGCAAAAAAGATCTTATCGGGAGGCGATCGCTTCTCGGCCAATCAGTTTGCGTGATTCCGCGCAGTGACTGTTCGTTTCGCCGCATAAAAATCGCGAAATATTCCAAAAAAACCCTTCAGGCGCTCCGCCTTAGAGTGGAAAGAGAGTCCAATCAGGAAGAAGACAGCTTTACCATACGTGTCGATAATGACCGTAGACACGCCTCTGTCTGGGGATATAAAAAGCCGGTTACTATCACCGGGCGCTGCTTACCGGAGAGTCTGGCCCGCAACCCCCTGAAAGACGGCGCCAGGCTCGTAAAGTCCATTCAGGGTTATGAGGCGCAGCTTTGGAAAAACGGGTCTGTGATCTCTTCGCGATGGTGGCGGGATAAACCCAGCCCGCAGGCCTGGCAGACCTTTTTGCTGGGCGCTCAGGGCGAAATTGACATTGCCGATACGTCCCTGCCAACGATTACCGAGATACCTTACCGCACAGATCTGCCTGTTTTCGAATTTGAAAAAGCGCAGCTGCTGACAAATTTATCGCCCTTACGAACGGGCCTCGCTCTCGCCGCTTTGACGGCCATTAGCTTTATGTATATTTCGGGCAAAATTATGCATAACAGCCTTTCCCTACAATCCACCCGGTCGGAAATTGATAATATTTCGGACTCCACGGCTCTTATATTGTCGCAAAAACGGCGGGCGCTTTCCAATCTGAGAACTATTCAGGGCTATGAAGATATCGGCCACCCCGCCTCTCTGTTTTTTGCTCTCGTGGACATAAATGAAGTTTTGGGCGGAAATGACTTGCTGATTGAAAGACTGTCTTTGATATCCGGCGAAATAGAGATCGTGCTCCTGCCGGCAAATGACGAGCCGCCTCAAATTGCCGTTCCCAAAATCGTCGCAGAACTTGAAAGCCGGCCTTCGCTTTCAGGGGTGAATATCAGCTTTGGCGCGAATGACCGCATTATTCTGAAAAGCCGCGTCATGGAATCCTGGGACTATCAGGCGCTGTATTCGGGAGCCGAATGAATATGAGCCGGTTTGAAAAAATACGCGCGAATTTTGATACGGAAGTGACCCCGCTTGTCGGATATGGGGCATGTTGCCTTCTCGCGATTTTCGCCTTTTTAATGCTTGAATCCTATAATGAATACGCCTCCGCAAAACAGGCGGAACTTAATAGGCTGCAACAAGATGTAAGCGCGCTTCGGTCTCTGGAATCCCAGGATGACTGGCAGAACCGCCTTGAGAAAAGTGAGGACGTCAAGCGGCAGTTCGAGAATACCTTATGGAAGGGCAGTACGCCGGGCGTTATTGCCGCCGACTTCCAGCAAGAAGTCCAGCAGATAGCAGGTCGTCATAACGGGGCTCGGCTTAATCTGAGTATAGACCCGCAGCCTGAAACTCTGGGAAATATCAAAATCTTGAGATTTTCTCTCACCGCGCAATTCGAAACCGGGCGCGAGGTCATTGGCTGGTATTCTGATCTGGCGTCATATACGCCCGTCATCATTTTCCAAGAATTCAGTACGACCACGCCGACGCGGCGAGGGCAGCAATCCTATGTGTCCGGAAGCGGCTTTATCCCTGTGAACGTTGTTATTGAAACAGCCGGAGCGGTAGAATGAAAAGGTGGTTGATCAATCTTACTTTGTTCGGAATGCTCTTTGGGTTAATTCTTGGCTGGTTTCGCGCGGATGTCGGCCAGCCCGACACTGTCTCTCTGGAGGATGAATGGACGTCTCTCGAGCGGACAGACATTGAGGCAGACCGTTACGCCCAATTGACCAGAAGACTGTCGAGCAGCCGATTTTTC
Organism: Litorimonas sp.; assembly: GCA_029936425.1. Classification (GTDB taxonomy): domain Bacteria; phylum Pseudomonadota; class Alphaproteobacteria; order Caulobacterales; family Maricaulaceae; genus Litorimonas. Next base: position 60,063 of record JAPYSU010000008.1, on the reverse strand, counting down.
GCTCGGTCTTTTGATACTGAAGCGGACACGAATGAGTTTCTTGATGCTGAGGGAAACAAGCTGGCCCCGCCTTTTCCGAAAATCGTCGGTGCATCGCGTCTCAACGGCGTTCCCCATGTTCACCTTCTACTGCCGGATAACACATTTGTTAAAGGTAAATCCGGCGATATTTTGGCAAATGGCTGGGAGCTTTTATTGGTTGACTCAGAGAGAGTGACTGCTGTTTATGAGGGCCAAGAGAAAGAATTTCTGGTAGCTGATTATCAATAACGACCAAAAGACAAGCGCCTTGACCTTCAACACATGAGTCTCTGTCATTATCGGGAAGAATTTTTATTATATGTATCAGAAACAAATACATAACCGGATAAATTTTAAGGCTCCCGCTATTGCCCTTTGCCTGGCCTTGGTTTTTCTGTTGTCAAGCTGCAAGACGGTCGGACCTTCTGAAACGCAAGACAGCCCGATGGGGACGTCCTTGAAAGAGTCCCGTCTTGGAGAACAAATTGGACGGGCGCCCGCGGGACGAGCGGATGAAGTGGATGTCCCAGACACAAATAGCCCGGATTTCGTTCGAGCTCCTTCCCAATTAAGCCGTATCCCGGAAATTTCGGAAAGAGCGGATCAGGGCGAACGGCTTGGCGGCGGGCCGATGCCCAAACCCCAGACAGAAACTGTTGACGCCTTTGTCAGCCCGCTCATCCTGCCTCAGTTTATCGACGTGGTTTACGGAGAGATGTTGGGCATCCCCTATGTGACAGGGCCGGAAGTTGCGAATATGGACGATGTCGTTCAGCTTCGCTCTTCAGGCGAAATGAACTCGACTGATTTTATGGAGCTCGTCTCCGAAGCACTGGAAAATTACGGCGTCCGGGTTTTTCCGAATAACGGAACCCTCCAGATTTCCCGCGACGAAGCGCTGAGGTCCAGAATTCCGCGTTTCATCAAATCAAGGGCAAGGCTGAGAACGCGCGGCGATCTGCGCCCCGTCATACAATTTGTTGAAATGCAGGCCGTGGATGCCAATAGTATGCTCGGTTTTCTCCGTCAGGCTTTCACCGGCAAGGCGGATAGTTTGAAAATTACGGCCAATCCCGGAAAGAATTTTATTTCTCTGGCGGGTCTTCCCGAAGATGTGGACGCGGCCATCAATATCATCAGAGAGCTGGATGAACTGGATTTTGCCGGGACAGATATTCAGCGCTACACACCGCAATACTGGAATGTCGAAGAATTTTCTCAGGCGCTTGAGCAGGCCCTGCAGGTCGAAGGTTGGGCGGTGACAAGCAATTTCAATTTGAGCCGAACCATCTTTCTCATGCCGGTTAATTATTCAAATGATTTATTTATTTTCTCCAAGACGCAAACGGCTCATGAGCGGGCGCAGTCCTGGATCCGCGAATTGGATAAACCTGTACAAGGCGGCGATACCGAGCAGATTTATATCTACCAGGTCAAGAATGTTGACGCCGCGGTTCTGTCCGAAACAGCCAATAGCGTTTTACTTTCCAGTCAGAATGGGCGGGGCCGTCTGGGCGCGGGGTCTACCCAGTTTAATAATTCAACACCAAACAGCCCCGGGTCGGAACAGTCCGATAGTCGCCGGGGATTAGGTTCGAATGGAGTTTTCAGTGTGGATCCTGTGGGCAACCGGATCATCTTCACCGGCACGTCCACGGAATATGCTAAATTTGTGAACCTATTGGAGCAGCTCGATACACCGGCTCCGGAAGTTCTCATCGAAGTCCAAATCGCGGAGGTCACTCTGAGCGATTCCACCAATTATGGCCTGGAATTCTTTATCGACGATATTGGCGATGGCAATTTTTCCGCGACAGCTAGCACGGACGGGCTTGGAACGGGATCCTCCGGTTTGAATGTCGCGTTTTTGAGCGGCAATGTGGACGCCGCAATCAATGCCTTTGCCTCAAACAGACGGGTTAAGCTTCTCTCGACCCCGATATTGGTCGCAAGATCTGGCAGTCAATCCGAAATTCAGGTCGGACAGGACGTCCCGATTATTACCGCCCAAAGAGCGGCGAATAACCAGAACGGACAAGGCGATACGGATATTCTGCAAAGTATCGCTTACCGTAAAGTCGGTAATCTCTTATCCATCTCGCCTATCGTCTTTAGCGATAACCGTATTGACCTTTCAATCACACAAGAAGTGTCCTCGACAGTGGATGTGTCCAACTCGACGATCTCCAGCCCGACAATCTCCAACCGGTCATTATCAACCCAGCTTTCCCTCGAAGACGGACAGACCGCCGTTCTGGGCGGATTGATTTCCGAAAATTATGTGACAGATGAAAACGGCGTTCCGGTCCTCAAAGACCTTCCAGTAGTGGGTAATCTGTTTTCAAATGACTCCTTTTCAGTGGATCGCACCGAACTGGTGCTCTTGATAACGGCTTATGTCTTGCGCGGACAGCCTGACAAAGAGCGGTTCGTGAACCGCTTGACCGACCGCGTCGATGGATTTTTGCGGGATGAGAGCCGCATGATGACACTACTGCCGAATAAGCCTTAATACGGCCCCTATATTTCAATGCGTGAAAGGCTACGTTTGTCTACCAAGCGTCTCAAATTAAAGCCTACAACCGAAGAAGCAGGATTTTCGGTTCTGGAGGCCATGGTCGCGATCGCGATTATGGCCGCCTGCCTTTTGCCTCTATTTGCCCTGCAGGGGCAGTTCGTGAATGTCGTCGGACAGATCGAACGGGTTGAGCTACAGATTGAAGCCAGAGATCAGGCGCTGGAAGTCATCAAGCTAACAGATTTCAATGCGTCTCCTGAAGTCCAATTTAATTACAGCCAATACCAAATTCGCCTGAGCGCTAAGAGGGCGTCGAATACAAGGCCTGTAAAAAATAGCGGAGGAACATCCGGCCGTTTTGAAATGACCCTTTACGATGTGGCCGTCACGATAGAATATCTCTCCGGGAATATAGACAGTTTCACTGTCAAAGAGTTGGAATGGCAGGAGACATCCGGCTATTTGGAAGGCCTGTAAAAATCCCGGCCTCCTCCTCATTAAAACTCTGATTTTATCTCTCTATCGCTGACAACAGCGCTTTTTCCAACTCAGGCGTAATCGTGCGAACATAGGTCGCGGTCAGGTGGTGCTGATCCCGATAGACCAGAATATTGCCGACAATCACAGAGCAAATCTCTTCGCCGCAGATGCTGTCCGTCATATCGATAAAGCTTGTATTCGGAGAGAGCTCTGAGGCGCGAAGCATGGTTCCGCCGCGGCTGAAAGCGGCCTCCCGGGTTATATTACAGGCTGACCAGTCCGGCAGGTTTTCTGCGATACAGTCAGGAATGTGAGTTTCAAAACGCGGGGACTCATTCAAGGCCGCAACGCGAATTCCTTCCTCGCCAAAGGCGTTCCAGTAGCTGGCCGCGCCGGCAGCGACTTTCTCGACATTATCTTCCCATGTTTCTGCCCCTTCGGCATATTTAGGAAATTGTCCCGTAATAACCAGATCTGGTTTCAATGTCTTTATTTCTTCAACGACAAGCTGCCCCCAAGCCTGACATTCTTCATAGGGTTTTTGCGCGAACGTCAGCAAAATTTTGTTAAAGGCGCAGGAGGATTTGGTGTAGGTCACGATCGTCCAGTTGCGCTTTGCCGCAATTTTTTTCAAGGCGGGTAGCCATTGCGCGGCGTGGGAATCGCCGACCAAGACGACTTTCTTGTCGGACGCTTCCGAAAGCTCATCCTGCTTTTCCATCACCGGTCGCCCGTCCTCCCCTTTAACGGGGTTATAAACGCAAGCTAAAGGCGCCGTATCCGGCTGTGCTGTATGGCATTGATCCGCGTAGACCGTGGCGACATCTTTCCGTGCATTGGCCAGAGACGGAATAAAGGCAGGCGTAACCACCGGTAAATCCGAAGCGTCTGTGCCAATGGCGGCCGCGCCGGGGTAATCGCTCTGGAACTGCTCGGTTTCTTCCCCGCCGGCGGTAAAACTTTCTTCTTTCGGGGCGGCCAGCATAAGCAAAAGACCGGCAATGACCGCAATCGCCATGGAAAAAGCACCCAAAAGGTATAATTCGAGTTTGGATTTAAGTTTGTCCGTATGGCGTATCGGGTTTTCGAGGAAATGCGTTGAAAGCGCGGCGCCCAAAACCGATAGAATTATTACTGCCAGTCCTGCCGAAACTGATATTTCAGGCCCGAACAGGGCGATCGCAAAGATTACAACCGGCCAGTGCCAGAGATAAAGCGAATAGGAAATATCGCCAATATAGGTCAGGGGCCTAAAGGAAAGCGCCTTTTGAACAGCGCCGTTCTTGTCACTTTCATAGAGTATGCCGGCCCATAAGAGAAACCCGACGCCCACCGTTGGAATAAGGGCCATAGACCCCGGAAAAGGCGTATTTTCAGTAAATAAAATGCCGCTTCCCAACACCATGAGCAGGCCGAGCGCGGCAATAGGCGTCCGTAATTTTTCCGGCAATCGAATAAAAGGCGCCGCGCAGGCCAAAGCGCCGCCAAGCGCCAGTTCCCAGACGCGCGTGTAGGTAACGAAATAGGCCGCCGCGGGATTGGTCGCCGTGACATAGATTGAGCTGGCAAGCGAAAGGGCAAAGATTAGGACGAGCAGGGCGATGATCGACACGCGCAAGGTCATGCGCAAAGATCTGGCCACAATCACCATCAAAAGCATGATGAGAGGCCAGAAGATGTAGAACTGTTCCTCAACGGAGAGCGACCAGAAATGCTGTAAGGGGCTCGGCGGTTTATCCGCTGTTAAATAATTAATTGACTGGAAGTGCAGATAGAGGTTTTCAACATATAAGGTACTGGCGATTATCTCTCGGCCCGTATCTACCCACCGGGTCTGAGGCAGGATGAAATAGGCCGCGACAGCCGTGAGGATGAGCACGAGCGTGGCCGCCGGCAATAATCTTCTGATCCGCTTGGCATAAAACTTCAGGGCGTCGAATTTTCCGTCCCGTTCCGTATTTTTCAGAATGATGCCGCAAATCAGGAAACCTGAAATTACGAAAAAGATATCTACGCCAATATACCCGCCGGGCATGACGCCCGGAAAGACATGAAACAATAGAACGAGCAAGACGGCCACGGCCCGCATACCCTGAATATCGGTTCTGAACTTCTGGATTGTTGTCACATCAATTTCCGGATTTTTTTACTAGAGAATAAACAGTAAACTCTATACGTTGCCCAAAATAAGATTGCTACAGGAGAAATTATGCTGGTTCTTTACGGAGGCACCGGATTTATCGGGCGCCACCTTTGTGAAAGAGCCCAGGTAAGTTCCTGCAAGGCCGTTGCGTTCTCTCGGCAGTCCAGACCCGATTTTATGAAAACATCAGCCCCGGACGTCGAATTTTGCCGCTCTGACGACCTAGAGATCGAGGCCTATCTCAAACAGGCGAAGACGATTGTTTATCTGGCAAATAATTCCAGACCGTCCACCGGCGCCCGGAAAGTCATGGATGTTGTCTCTGCGGATTTGGAAAATGTGACGACCTTTACCGAGCATTTATTTGATATAAATCCGAATTGCCAATTGATTTATCTGTCGAGCGGCGGACAGATTTACGGCCCGGATCACAACGCGCCCATTTCTGAAAAGGCTGACGCTCATCCTGTGACGCCTTACGCACTGGGAAAATTATTGAACGAGACGAGCCTTGATTATTTCAGACATGTCAGCTCGCCCAATATTCTTACTCTTCGCCTGGCAAATCCGATTGGTCATTGGCAGGTCGGCACCTCGCACGGATTTGTGTCGGCAGCCGTGAAAGCGTGTCTGACGGGTCAGGAGCTTACGGTGTTTGGCGAGGGACAAAATGGGCGGGATTACTTTGACGTCGATGATTTTGCCGACTTCATTCTCCGTCTTCATAAGTCCGATACATCCTATTCGGGTACGTACAATATCGGCAGTGGAACCGCCCACACCGAGAAAGATATCATAGGCCTTATCGAAAATGAATTTCAGCGGGATATCTCCGTGACATATGCCGCGGGGCGGGAGTTTGATCTGCCTTATGCCGTTTTGGATATTGCCCACGCTCAAAAAGACCTCGGCTGGTCGCCGGAGACGCCGCTGACACAAAGCCTTCAAAAAATTGGGCAGGCCATCAACCCTTCCGCCGCGCAGGCTTAAGCCTTGGCATTGGCTCGACCGGATATATCTGCGCCTTCCGAGGCCTCCCCCGACGCTCCGGCTCTATGGGCAAGAATTATTATAGTGTCCTATAATAGCGGCTCGGATCTGCAGAAATGCATTGATAGTCTGGCCGGACAAAGCTGTCAGGATTTTGAAGTTTTCATCATTGACAATGACTCGCCGGATGAGGCGGTGCGGGATTTAAACCTGCCGAATGAGCGCTATTACCGGCATTACTCCGAGACGAATGACGGCTTTGCTGGGGCGAGTAATTATGGCGCCAAAACGGCCCGGACAGAGTGGGTCATTACTTTGAATCCTGATGCCTGGCCCGAGCCGAATTGGCTCGAAAACCTCAAAGCGGCCAGTGAGGCGCATCCCGATTTTTCCATGCTGAGCTCTACCCTCATCCAAGCCGATACCGAAAACAAGCTCGACGGATTTGGAGATTACCTGACAATATTCGGCTTGGCGAAATCCTCTGCCCTTAACGAGCCGGACACCGTGCTGCCGGCTGAACCCGTCGAGGTGTTTGGCCCCTGCGGCGCGGCGGCGGCGTATCGGCGGGAGATTTTCCTGGAAAGCGGCGGATTTGACGCGCGGTTTTTCTGTTATCTCGAAGATGTCGATCTGGCCTATCGGCTACGTCTTTTTGGAGAGAAATGTCTTCAATGCCCCGGAGCGCGCGCGCATCATGTCGGCTCAAGCTCTACCGGCAAACAATTCGGGTTCAAATTTTATCATTCAAATAAAAACAACGTGCCTCTGGTCGTGAAGAATACACCTCTTCTTCTGCTTTTTATTATGTTTCCTCTGTTCTTACTCAGTCAGATTTATTTGATTTACCGGAATAAATCTCATCCAAATTTCAGGGATCAGATGAACGGTTTCCGAGACGGCCTGAAAGATATTCCCGCAATATTAAAACAGCGCCGACAAATTCTACCCCGCCGAAAGGTCGGATCCTTAAAAATCGCGAAGCGGCTGAGCTGGTCAATCAGAACGGTGCAGGACACGGCAACAATCTACTGGCCCGTGTATAAATCCAGGTGATTGATTAGCTGCTTTCTAGAGAAGAATGCGCGCGTCAGAAAAATTCCGAATCTTACCTTGTCACATTGAAAACCAGATTGGAACACCCTGTCAGCTCCTTAATTGGGATGCCTGCGGGTATTAATTAATTGAGCTTCGAATTTATCATTATTATCTGCGGAACCGTATGCGGCCATACGAGTTCGATTAGAAAGCTTGTTATCGGAGACTTGTAAAATGCGCTATTCCCCATTTCTGCTGACCCTTGCCGCCGCCATCTTGCCCGTATCGGCTTTTGCTCAGGCGGGCGCCGGCAGTAGCGATCCTTCCGCCGAAGAAGATAAAGGACGCAAAGGCGTCGAGATCGTGGGACATGTCCTCAAACCTATCCCCCTGGAGTGGAGCGAAGAGCGCATGGCGCGGCTCGCCCTCCCGCAAGGGTTCGATATAAATGTATATGCGCGTAATTTAAAGAACGCTCGAATGATGCGGGTTGCGGACGATGGCAGGCTTTATATAACTCGCCGGGCCCAGGGTGATGTACTGATGCTACACGACACGGATAATGACGGAATTGCCGACAAAAAACAGGTCGTTGCCCAAAAGGACCAGATGCACGGAATCGAGATTGTGGGCGATACCGCCTATCTCATGACCGTCACGGATCTCTACCGCGCGCCTCGGCTGGAAAATGGAACCCTAGGCGAATTAGAGGTCATTGCCACAGACTTTCCGGATGGCGGGCAACACCCTAATCGGATGGTGGTGATGGGCCCGGACGGACGATTATATGTCTCCATCGGCTCGACCTGTAATGCCTGTGCGGAGACGGATGATGAAAGCGCGGCAATAGTCTCTCTGAACCCTGACGGAACGGATCGCCGCATTTTTGCCTCCGGGCTGCGAAACACAATCGGCTACGGATTCGAGCCTACGACAGGCGCCGCTTATGGCTTTGACCACGGCATAGATTGGCTCGGCGACAATGAGCAACACGAGGAATTTAACCGTCTGACCGAAGGGAACCGATATGGCTGGCCTTATGTTTACGCCCTCTCGCGGTTCAATCCGCAAGATACGCCGCCGGATCAGAGCTTTTCAGACTATGCCGCTGGCAGTCAGGAACCTATCGGGCTCCACACCCCGCATGCGGCGCCGATGCAGCTAGCTTTTGACGCCAAAAACGCGCTCCCGGATGATTATAAAGGGGACGCTTTTATTGCGTTTCGAGGCTCCTGGAACCGCATGCCGCCCTCAGGTTACGAAGTCCTCAGAGTGGATTTCGAGAACGGCCAGCCCGTTGGAATGAAGCCATTTGTGACGGGTTTCCTTATGCAGGATGAGGAAAGCCCCACGGGCTGGGGGCAAATGGGCCGCCTCGCAGGTCTGGCCCAAGGCCCTGACGGCGCGTTATATCTCTCGGATGATGAAAACGGGATCATCTACCGCATCACTTATGTGGGAGAGGACGCCCATGAACGCTCCGAGCCGGAGTTCACAAATGCCAAAGCCCCCGACCTAAATATCGGCTTGGTACAGACCGACGAAGAGTAGTCTTTAAAGGAAAATGGCGCACCTAGCACGATTCGAACGTGCGACCTCTGCCTTCGGAGGGCAGCGCTCTATCCAGCTGAGCTATAGGTGCTTCCAAGACCCGCCTCTTAGGGGAAGTTTCCCAGCTGCGCAATGACGGTTTTCATCTGCTTTAGGCTGGGATAGACCAAGATATGCTAAGACTTTCCACTCTTTTTTCGGCCGCTGCGGCGCTTTTTCTTTTGGGGGGCTGTGACAGCAGCTCCGGTCCGACAGTGTCGGTTGACGACCGCGTGGCAAAGGCCCGCGCCCGTAATGACGGTCCGGCGATCTGGAAAGTCAGCGACTATGACAGTGAGCTTTATTTGTTCGGGACATTGCATCTTTTGCCCGAGGATATGAACTGGCTGAAAGACGATCTTCGCGGCGTTATGCAAGAGGCCGGAACGGTTTATTTCGAAGTGGATACGACGGAGTCCGGCCGCATTGACGCGACCGTGGTCAGCGCTCAACTTGGCCTGCGAAAAGACGGGCTGCGCCTCGCCGACAGCCTTGATAATTATCAGCTCAAACTTCTGGATGCCGTCGCCAATAACGGCAATATCCCGCTCGCCAGTCTGGACTCCATGAAGCCGTGGCTGGCCAGTGAATATCTGACCCTGACAGCCGCCGAGGAAGCTGGACTTTCAACCAACCTGTCCGCCGATGAAGCGCTGAAATCGATGGCAAAGCGCCAGCGCAAGAACATTCTTTATCTGGAGGATGTCGAAGACCAGATTCGCGCCACGGCGGATTTACCCGAAGGTCTGCAGCTCGAAGTGCTGACAGAAACCATGGAGGAGTTCAGCGACCTCGGGCGGCAGCTCAAACGTTTGGCGCAGGGCTGGTCCGTGGGACAAACCGATTTCATGACCCAGCAAATGATTGATCCGCTCAAGGCCGAGGCCGGCGAAATGTACCGCTCTGTTCTGGTCGAGCGGAACGAAAAATGGGCTGACACACTTATCCGCCATCTGGAAGGGAGCGGGACATCCGTTGCAGCTGTCGGCGTCGCGCATTTATTGGGCGAAGACAGCCTGATAACAGAGCTGGAAGAGGCCGGATATGAAGTGGAACGCTATTACGCGTTTATGGGCGAGAATGTGATCTCGCCCACAGAGCTTACGATAGAACGCCCGGACCGGGAGTAGGGGTTATTTTTTCTGTCATTCCGGGGCGCATGGCGAACCCGGAAGGCCGAGAGGTTGGAGACCGCTTCATTTATGGCACACCCTCTCTCGACCTTCCGCGTCAAGCGCGGAGTGATCGAGTAGGAGGCCTAAAAATCTGCCCTTACGCCCGCAAAGACGCCTCTGCCTTCGCTCGCATATCCGAACACCTCTTGATAGTTTTCATCGGCGAGGTTCGTCCCGCGCAGGTAAATGCTCACGATGTCAGACACCGCATATCGGACATTCGCCCCGATGAGGGTGTAGGAGTCCAGCTCGACCGTTGAAAACGTGCCGAAATTAGTATCAAGCTGAGAGCCTGTATGATCGGCGTTGACGGTCAGAGACACTTTATCCGTCGCGTCCCATGTCGCCGTCGCGCTGGCGAGAAATTCCGGGCGCCGGATTTCCTCAATTCCGTCTTGATCGCTGTCCAGGAAACTGGCTGACCCGCTCAGGTAAACTGTGTCGGCGATGTCCCACTGAGCCGCCAATTCGATACCTTCACGCGTGCTATCGGTCGAGAGGTTGATGACGGTGCTGGTGAAATCAGGATTAAAGACGGTGGTGATTTCGTCTTCTAGTTCGGACCGGAAATAATCTGCCGAGAGGGTGAGATCGCCCACATTCTGCTCATATCCAATAGAGTAGCCCAGTGAGTTTTCGGGTTTCAAATCCGGGTTTCCGGTAAAACGGCTGGCCGGGAAAAATCCGAACAGCTCGACGAGGGTAGGGTTTTTTACGCCCGTCCCAACGGAGCCGCGAACGCGCCCGTCCCAGCTGAAATTATAGCCCGCGCCCACGCGCCAGGTCGTGGCATCCGCAAAGACATCATTGATATCCTGCCGGACAGAGCCGGTGAGCGTTAGCGTCTCACCCTTATAGCTGTAATCCGCCACAAGGCCGTAATTGTAAATATCCGGCACGTCCGGATCTCCGGCGAGTTCATATTCCTCGCGCTCGACTTCGCCTAACAGGGTCAGATCGTGACGGCCGGAAAAGCTGCGTTTTGCGGCCCAACTCGCATTTTGCCGCGTGCCTGTGGAAACGGTAGGAAAGCCTGATTGGGTATCGGTTTCCGTTTCGACCATATTGGACTGAACGAGGTGATCAAACCCCGCGAAGTCAAATCGGGCATCGATGCGGGCCGTAGTTGTTTTAACATCTGTTTCGCTGTCCGTATTGTTCAAAAGCCCGTCAAAATCAGTATCCCCGTCAAAATCCGTATGGCGGAGATTGATAGCGCCGTTCGCGGAAAAGGTAATTCCGGCGAGTTCAATCTGGTTAAGCCCAACAGAAAGGCGGCGGCTATCTGCTCCATCTTTTTCGCCGCCTAAGCCGGAGACGTCATAACCTTCGGTGGTGAAAGCATTTCCGTTGATTGAAAGCGCCGCGTTGCCGAGCGGGACAACGCCGCTGAACTGGCCTTCCAAGGTTTCGCGGCTTCCGGCTTCGACGGAGGCGCTAAAACCTTCTCTTACTTCGCCAGAGCGAGTGATAATATTGATGACCCCGCCTACGGCGTCAGAGCCGTAAAGCGCGGATTGCTCGCCGCGCAGGACTTCAATTTTGACGACGTCATCGCTGCGAAGTCCGCCAAAATCAAAGGCCCCGTCTGTCGGATTATTGACCTCGACCCCGTCAATCAGGATGAGCGTGTGGTTGGCTTCAGAGCCGCGCAGACGTAAATTTGTCAGACTTCCGCCGCCGCCGGACTGGCTGACCGCCAGGCTCGGCACGGTGCGAAGAAGGTCGGTTACATAGGCCTGGTTCCGATTGCGGATTTCCACTTCCGTCAAAATAGTGACGGGGGCTGTCAGCTCGTCCCGGGTCGAATATCCGATGCGATCAGCGGTGACGACGATTTCATTTGAGTTAAAGTCGGCTGAATTTTCTGCGTCCGCTTCAGCCGTGTCTTCATAATCGGCCTGGGTTTGGGCAAAGCTGTTTGCGGCGAAGGCGCTTAGCGCGACGCCTAATAATAATCGTTTCATGTCACACTCCATTTTAGTCCCGCCCGAAAAGGGCAGGGTGACGGTCAAAAGAGTGTCGTCATTGGAGAGCCCGACCATTCGGGCCTTTCCATACGCATTGGTGCATCCCGCCCAAGCGTGCTGGCGACGTCGTTGGCAGGTCTTCTGACTTGGGGATCAAACGAAGCGACACGTCTTCCCGGTTTCCCAGTGACATATGTGTCGCCTCTCACCCTTTACAGCGGCGGGAGCCGTGGCGCAGTTTCAGCGCGCTTCCCATATTCACGCCCATTGCATTTTGAAAACGCAGCAGGCGACCAACGGCGTCCCCTCTAAGGATTTTATCGGGGAGGGCAAGTAAAAAAACTGCGATATAAAGATTTCTTTATATACTCTTCGGGCTAAGCCTGTTAAACGCCGCCCAAATGCAAAAAAGGATAGCCCTATGTCCCACTGGCCACAGATTGAAAAAGCAATCAAAGAGCGGATCATCATGCTGGACGGCGCTATGGGCACAATGCTGCAAAAACAGGGGCTGGAAGAAGCGGATTTTCGCGGCGAGCGGTTCAAGGACTGGCCGTCCCCTTTGCAGGGTAATAATGACCTGCTTGTCCTAACCAAGCCGGACGTGGTTGCAAAAGTTCACAATGATTTCCTCGCGGCCGGCGCGGATTTAATCGAGACCAACAGCTTTAACGCGACGACAATTTCTCAGGCCGATTATGATATGGCCGATCTTGCGCCGGAAATTGCGCGGGCGGCGGCGCAGATCGCGCGCGACTGCGCGGATGCGTGGACAGAAAAAACGCCGGAGAAACCCCGCTGCGTCCTCGGCTCTGTCGGGCCGATGAACAAGACCTTGTCCATCTCGCCCAAAGTTGAGGATCCCGGCTTTCGCGACGTGACTTTTGACGAGGTAAAAGCCAGCTATATCGGCCAGATCGAAGCCATGGTGGATTTGGTCGATGCGATCTTGATTGAGACCGTGTTTGATACACTCAACTGTAAAGCCGCCATCGCCGCCGCGCGTCATGTTTTCGATGCTGTCGGCTACGAAAAGCCCATCATCATTTCCGGCACGATTACCGACCGGTCCGGCAGAACGCTTTCTGGCCAAACGGCGGAGGCGTTCTGGATTTCGATTGCCCATGCCAAACCTTTTGCGGTGGGCCTGAACTGCGCGCTCGGCGCGGATGAAATGCGTCCGCATATTGAAGCGATTTCGCGCGTGGCTAATACGCATGTCATCGCTTTCCCCAATGCGGGCCTCCCTAATGCCTTCGGGGAATATGACGAGAGCCCGGCGGATATGGCCGATCAGATCAAGCCCTGGGTGCAAGAGGGTTTCGTCAATATCCTCGGCGGGTGCTGCGGAACCACGCCGGATCATATCGCGGCCATTGCAAAAGCAGCAGACGGCTTGCCGCCGCGTAAGCCCGTTGACCCCGAAACGACATTGCGTTTGTCAGGGTTAGAGCCATTTCAGATAGCGGTATAGTCATGAGTTCTACAGCAAATTTCGTAAATATCGGCGAGCGGACGAATGTGTCCGGCTCGGCGCGGTTCAAGAAATTAATTGTCAAAGGCGATTACGACAAAGCGCTTTCGGTCGCCCGCCAGCAGGTTGAAAGCGGCGCGCAGATTATCGACATCAATATGGATGACGGCCTGATTGATGGCGTGGCCGCGATGGAGCGTATCTTGCAGCTGGTCGCCGGTGAGCCGGATATTTCGCGCGTGCCGATTATGATCGACAGCTCCAAATGGGAAGTGCTGGAGGCAGGCCTGAAATGCGTTCAGGGCAAATGCGTGGTCAACTCGATCTCTATGAAAGAGGGCGAGGAGCCGTTTCTGAAACATGCTAAAATGTGCCGCGACCTCGGCGCGGCGGTTGTAGTCATGGCCTTTGACGAAGAAGGCCAGGCCGAAACGGCGGATCATAAATATGAAATTTGCGAACGCGCCTATAAACTTCTGACGGAAGAAATTAATTTCCCGCCGGAAGATATTATTTTCGATCCGAACATCTTTGCGATCGCGACCGGGATTGAAGAGCATAATGATTATGCCGTCGAGTTTTTCGAAGCCTGTAAGCGGATTAAAGCCAATTTGCCTCACGCGCGTATTTCTGGCGGATTATCCAATGTCAGTTTCGCCTTTCGCGGAAACGAACCGGTGCGCGAAGCGATGCATTCAGTGTTTTTGTATCACGCTATTCCGGCGGGGCTGGACATGGCGATCGTCAATGCGGGGCAGCTCACGATTTATGATGATATTCCCGATGAACTTCGTGAACGCGTCGAAGATGTTGTCCTCAACCGCCGCGATGATGCGACGGACAGATTGTTGGACATTGCCGAGAAATATCGCGGTGACGGCAAAGGCAAAGCGGCCGTTGTCAATGATGAGTGGCGTAAACTTTCCGTCGCTAAACGTCTTGAACACTCTCTCGTGCGCGGCATTACCGACTATATCATCGAAGACACCGAAGAAGCGCGCCTGGCCGCCGACCGTCCGCTCCACGTCATTGAAGGGCCGCTGATGGACGGCATGAATGTCGTGGGCGATCTGTTTGGATCGGGGAAAATGTTCCTGCCGCAAGTGGTGAAATCCGCCCGCGTCATGAAAGCCTCCGTCGCCCATTTAATGCCCTTTATGGAAGCCGAGAAAGAAGAGCTTGGCACAGCCGGGTCGTCCAACGGCACGGTTCTGATGGCCACCGTGAAAGGCGACGTGCATGATATTGGCAAAAACATTGTCGGCGTGGTCCTGCAGTGTAACGGCTATGACGTTGTCGATCTGGGCGTGATGGTGCCTTGCGACAAAATCCTGGCGGCGGCCAAAGAACACAAGGTCGATATGGTCGGCCTCTCCGGCCTGATTACGCCGTCGCTCGACGAGATGGTGTATGTCGGGAAAGAGATGCAGCGTCTTGGCATGGATATGCCTTTGCTTATTGGCGGGGCGACGACCTCCAAAACCCATACGGCGGTCAAGATTGAGCCGGCCTATAAAAACGGCCCTACCGTTTATGTCACCGATGCGTCCCGCGCGGTCGGCGTGGTCAGCACGCTTCTGGGCGAGGGCAAAGAAAAATATGCCGCCGAAATCAAGGCAGACTATGAACGCGCCCGTGACGCACATAATCGCGGCCAAAGCGCCAAGGCCCGCCTGACGCTCAAAGAAGCCCGCGATAATATCTGGCAGCCGGAAGGCGGGTGGGACACCTTTACCCCGCATAAGCCAAGTTTTATCGGCACAAAAACGCTGACAGAATACCCGCTTGAGAAACTCCGCGACTATATAGATTGGACGCCGTTTTTTGCGACATGGCAGCTCAAAGGACGGTTCCCGGCCATTCTGGAAAATGAAATGTATGGAGAGGCGGCACGGGACCTCTATGAAGACGCCCAGAAAATGCTGGATCAGATGATTGAAGAAAAATGGGTCAAAGCCAATGGAGTCTTCGGTTTCTGGCCTGCCAAACAAATCGGCGATGATATCGAAGTTTATTCCGACGAAGAGATGAGTGATAAGAAAGTCACTTTCCACGGCTTGCGCCAGCAAATCTCCAAAGGGGATAACAAGAAGCCGAATTTCTCTATCTCTGATTTCTGCTCGCCCAATGGCGACTATATTGGCGGGTTCTGCGTGACGGCCGGCTTGGGGGAAGAGGCCAAGTCCAAAGCCTTCACCGAAGCCGGAGATGATTATAACTCCATCCTGTTCAAAGCTCTTTGTGACCGTTTGGCCGAAGCTTTTGCTGAACATCTTCATGCAAGGGTGCGCCGCGAATTCTGGGGCTATGCCCCGGATGAGGACTTTAGCGGCGAGGACCTGATTGCAGAGCGTTATGCGGGTATTCGACCGGCTCCCGGCTACCCGGCCCAGCCCGATCACACGGAAAAGGCCACATTGTTCAGCCTGCTGGACGCCACAAAGGAAACCGAGGTTATCCTGACGCAAAGCTTTGCCATGCATCCGGCCAGTTCTGTTTCGGGGATCTATTTCGGCCATCCCGAAAGCGTTTATTTCGGCGTCGGCAAGATCGAGAAAGATCAGGTCGAGGATTATGCCCGGCGCAAGAAAATGACGGTGGAGGATACGGAACGCTGGCTCGCGCCGATTTTGAATTATTAGGTCTCGTCCCTATATACAGGCTAGATTCTTTATAGTGTAAATTGGAGACGGCGATGACGATTGGTGTAGGCGGAAAGACCCCTGAGCAGGCCCTGGCAACCCTGAGCGATATGACGGAGGGTTTCAAGCCGATTGGTTTAGAGGAATTCAAATCCCGAATTGCCAAAGCGCAGAAAATGATGGCCGAGAAAAACTGGGCCGCGCTTTACCTCCACGCCGGTTCCTCGCTCTATTATTTTACCGGCACGCGCTGGCCGGATTCAGAACGTATGGTCGGCGCTATTCTCCTGCCCGAAGGGGATCCCGTCTACATATCTCCGGCCTTCGAGGTCGGGACGCTGAACCAGTTTATGACTGTCAAAGGCGATGTCCTTCCCTGGGAGGAGCATGAAAGCCCGTATCCGTTAATGTTCGGCCATCTCGCTAAGATGGGAATCAAAAATGGCACGATCGGAATTGACGAAGCGACGCCGTTTTTTGTTTCAGATGGGTTGGCCAAGGCCGGCGCGGAATTTAACTTTACCAACGGGTCTGAAATCACCGCCGCGTGCCGGATGATCAAATCCGAACAGGAATTGAATTTAATGCGCCGCGCCAAGCAAATGACTTTGGAGGTGCATAAAGCCGCGGCCTCTATGCTGCGCGAAGGTATCACGACCGCCGAGGTGAATGATTTTCTTCACGCCGCCCACCAAAAGGTCGGCGCGCCGAAAGGCTCGTTTTTCAAGATTGTTCTGTTCGGGCCGGACTCCTCTTTTCCTCACGGCGTCAAAAACCCGAAACCGCTTGAAAAAGGCGATATGGTGTTAATTGATACGGGATGTCAGCTTCACGATTATCTTTCCGATATTACGCGCTCTTATGTCTTTGGCGAGCCCAATGACAGGCAGAGAGAAGTTTGGGAGGCGGAAAAGGCCGCGCAGATAAAAGCCTTTGAAGCCGCGCGTTTGGGTGAGCCTTGCGCGGCTGTTGATATAGCGGCGCGGGATGAGCTTGAAAAGCGCGGCTTCGGACCCGGTTACAAAACGCCCGGCCTGCCCCACAGAACAGGTCACGGCATTGGACTGGATATCCATGAATGGCCTTATCTCCATATGGGCGATAAGACGCCTCTGGCGCCCGGCATGTGTTTTTCAAACGAGCCGATGATCGTGCTGGAGGGCGAGTTTGGCGTGAGACTGGAAGATCACTTCTATATGGATGAGGACGGTCCGGTCTGGTTTACAGAGCCGAGCCACAGTCTGGACAATCCCTTTGGCTAATTTATTGCCGGGGCTAACAATTTCTTGGGCTAATTAATTTCTGGCTTGGGCCAATAAAAAAAACCCGCGTTCAGGACGCGGGTTTTATTTTGTCATTTAAGACGTTTTACTCAACCGCAAGGAAGATGCGGGAGCCGCCGCGCTGGACAGAAAGGGCAAAGGGGCCTTCCTTGTCTTTGATGCGGGCCTCGAACTCTTTCAAGTCAGCAACATCTCTGCGGTTCACCGCGCGGATGACGTCTCCGCGGCGCAAACCGGCGCGGAAAGCATTTGAGCCAACTTCAACGGAGTCGACAAAGACACCCGCGTCGCCGCCGCGTAATTCCACATCACTCGGGATATTCCGAATGGTCGCGCCGGAGAAGGATTCCATTGACGGATTAGCCGGGGCGGCCGCGTCGGCGCTCAGGACTTCATCTTTATCCACTTCGGCCACTTTGATTTTTGTCGTACGGGTTTTGCCGTCGCGAATATAGGTCAGATCCGCCTGAGTGCCGGGAACCAGAAGTCCGACCGCATTGCGAATGTCCGAGCTGTCGCGAATCGCGCCGCCATTAAAGGCCGTAATAACATCCCCCGGTTCCAATCCGGCTTTGTCGGCAGGTGTCCCGTCTTCGACAGAGCTCACCAAAGCGCCGTTCAAAGTCGTCAGATTGAGAGATTGGCGCAGACCCGGAGTAATGTTCTGAATTAAGACGCCAATACGTCCGCGGCGCACTTCTCCGTTTTCTTCGAGCTGCTCTATGACAGAGCTGATGATCTGGGTCGGGACCGCAAATCCAATGCCGTTATTGCCGCCGGAACGGGACAGGATGGCCGTATTCATTCCAATAAGCTCGCCTTTGGAATTGACGAGCGCGCCGCCGGAATTGCCCGGATTAATGGACGCGTCGGTCTGAATATAGTCCTGATAATTATCGCTGCCACCTTGCTCGCGTCCCAGGGCGCTGACGATACCGGTCGTAACGGTACTGGACAGACCATAGGGATTGCCGACTGCAATGACGTAATCGCCGACTTTAACGTCGCGGCTATTGGCAATTCTCAAATCTTTAAGGTTTTCTGCATGTATTTTGACCAGAGCTATATCGGTTTTCGGGTCAGTTCCGACCAGTTCGCCCTGCAATTCACGTTTGTCCTTGAGCGTGATCGTAATGCGATCGGCGTCTTTGACGACATGATTATTCGTGATGATCAGGCCTTTATCCGCATTAATGATGACGCCGGAGCCTAGACCGCGAAGCGGGCGGCTCTGGGGTTGATCCGGTAATTGCCCGCCAAAGAAGCGGCGTAGAAATTCTTCCTGCTCGCTCATTTCACCCGCATCACGTGTCCGCGTGCCTTCAACATCAATGGACACAACCGCAGGCGTCACGACTTCCAGAAGAGGCGCCATGGTGAGGACGCCGCGTGTATTGTCCATGGTCAGAACGCCGCTTTGCCCAATGGCCGGGCTGTTGGAATAGACGCCTTGTGAAATGGCCAGGGGCGCCGCTATAAGCGCGATCCCGCTTGCGGCGATGAGAAGAGTCTTTTTCATAATACATCCTTTGCAAAAACGGCGCGAAAAACACCTATATGAGGCCCCGCGACAGTTAATCTAATAGCAATGTAGGGTTTGGACGGTATAACGCCAAGGTTATCGAACAGAATATGACCGTGTTTTAATTCAATAGGATATGTTAGGAAAACCTATGAAATATTTTATCCCCTGCCTTTTTCTGCTGACAGCCTGTCAGTCAGAAGCAGAGCTTTTGCCTCATGCACAATTTGCGTCCAATCTGGTTGACCTCTGCGGGCAAACATTTGAAGGGGAAGTCGTCAGTGATGATCCGGAAGATGCCGATTGGCGGGATAAAACCCTGACCGTTGGACCGATTGACTGCTCGGAGGTCGAAGTGAAAATGCCGCTTGCCGTCGGGGAAGACCGAAGCCGTGTCTGGACGATCATGCCGGCTTCTGCCAATAAGGAATGGATTAAGCTGACCCATATCCATACGCTCAAAGATGGCTCCCCCGACCCGGTCAGCAGGTATGGCGGCAGAACCGTAAATGATGGCACCGCCATCCGGCAGGAATTTCCAGCGGATGAGTTTTCCAAATCCTTATTTAGAGAAAATGGATTGGACGCCTCGGTCGGCAATGTCTGGGCTCTTGAAATTACGCCGAATGAGCTATTGGCCTATGAGCTAAACCGTGAAGGGCGACATTTCCGCGCGGAGTTTAATCTAAACGACCCGTCCTGACGTATGTATAGTACTATTAAAAAGCGATATGCGTTGACTATAGTGATGGGCGGATTAGGTTGCGCCCAACTTAAAGAGAGAGTTTTCAATGTCTTCATCTTGGAATGATAAGCGGCCCATGTCGCCGCATTTGCAGGTCTGGCGCTGGCATCCGGCCATGATGTCCTCCATTTTACACCGGGCAAGTGCTATTATTAGTTATTTGGCTCTGTTTTTGGTGGCGATTGGTCTCCTATGTCTCTCAACATCGGGGTCTCTGCCGCTTGAAGGTCTGATATTCAGCCCACTAGGCGCGATTGGCCTTTTCGTGTTTGTCTTTGCATTTACCTTCATGGCTCTGGCGCAGCTTCGCCATGCCATCTGGGATCGCGGGGCCATGTTTGAACCGAAGTTAAATAACACACTGTCATATGCCATGATTGCGCTGGCTCTTTTCGTAGCGCTCATTGTGACACTTACCGGATCAGGAGTTTTCTCATGAGCGCCAATCCATCAGATACGTCCAAGATAGAAACACCTGACACATCGGGCTATACAGCTCAACATGTCGGCAAGGGTCACGGCACGACACATCATAAAATACACGGTTTAACTGGATGGGGCCTTATCATCGGTCTGCCATTCGCGCTCTGGTCGGTTGTTGCCGCATTGGGCACTGGCAGCGACGGGCTGCTGGCTTGGATTTCCAGTCCGGTAGGCGGTCTGGGACTGCTGGCTTTTGCCACGGCGGCCGTCTGGTATTGCAAATTGGAAATGGATGAAGTGATCCTTGATTATTTCGACGGAGGGGGTCGTCGTTTCGGCTTGCTCCTGAACAAGATTGCCGCGGGCCTTATCTGGCTCGCCATCGCTTACGCTGTCCTCAAACTTGCCTTTCTGGGCTAAGAGTTAAAGAATTAGGAAAGTCGATATGACTGCCAAAATAACAAAATGGATTGATCACACTTACGACGTTGTTGTTGTCGGGGCAGGCGGCTCCGGCCTCCGCGCCACGCTCGGGGCGGCCCAAGCCGGTCTGAAGACAGCTTGTGTGACCAAGGTTTTTCCAACCCGTTCTCATACGGTTGCGGCCCAAGGCGGTATCGCTGCGTCCCTCGGAAATATGGGCGATGATGATTGGCGCTGGCACATGTATGACACGGTCAAAGGCTCTGACTGGCTCGGCGATCAGGATTCCATTGAATATCTCTGCCGCGAAGCACCAAAGGCGGTTTACGAGCTGGAACATTGGGGCATGCCGTTTTCACGGACGGAAGAAGGCAAGATATACCAGCGTCCCTTTGGCGGCATGATGCAGAATATGGGCAAGGGCCCGGAAGCCCAGCGCACCTGCGCGGCGGCAGACCGGACGGGTCATGCCATGCTTCACACGCTTTACGGCCAGTCCCTTCGTAATGACGCCGAGTTCTTTATCGAATATTTCGCGCTCGACCTGATCATGGAAGACGGCGAATGCCGCGGTCTCACAGCCTGGAAACTGGATGATGGAACGCTTCACCGTTTCCGCGCACAAACGGTTATCCTTGCCACAGGCGGCTATGGCCGCGTCTTTTTCTCCGCGACCTCCGCCCATACCTGTACGGGCGACGGTAATGCCATGGTGCTTCGCGCCGGACTCCCGGTTCAGGACATGGAGTTTGTTCAATTCCATCCGACCGGTATTTACGGGGCAGGGTGCCTGATTACCGAAGGCTCTCGCGGCGAAGGGGGCTACCTCACTAATTCGGAGGGCGAGCGCTTTATGGAGCGTTACGCGCCCTCGGCCAAAGATCTGGCGTCACGAGATGTTGTGTCCCGCGCTATGACGATTGAAATCCGCGAAGGCCGCGGCGTTGGTCCGGACAAGGATCATATCTTCCTGCATCTGGATCATTTGGATCCGGCCGTTCTGGCCGAGCGTTTGCCCGGCATTTCCGAAACCGCCAAGATTTTTGCAGGCGTTGATGTGACCAAGGAACCTATTCCGGTTCTGCCGACGTGCCATTACAATATGGGCGGTATCCAGACCAATTTCCACGGCGAAGTCCTGACGAAAAAAGGCAAGAATCCAGACAGTGTTGTCAAAGGACTCATGGCGGTCGGCGAGGCGGCCTGCGTATCCGTTCACGGCGCGAACCGTCTTGGCTCCAACAGCTTGATCGATTTGGTTGTCTTTGGCCGCGCGGCCGGAATGCGTTGCGGCGAAGTTCTGGAAGCTAATGCTGAGCAAAAACCTCTCCCCGCCAATGCCGGCGACGAGGCTATTGCCCGTCTTGAGAAATATAAAAACGCCAATGGCAAATCCTCAACGGCGGATCTTCGCTTGCGAATGCAGAAAGCCATGCAGGAACATTGCGCGGTTTTCAGAACCGAGGAAAGTTTGAGCGAAGGCCTTAAAAAAGTCGAAGCTATTGCGGCGGATATGGCCGATATTTCTGTTACGGATAAAACCATGATCTGGAATACCGATCTGATGGAAGCGCTGGAGCTCGACAATCTTATTGGACAAGCCCGAGTCACAATTGCGTCTGCGGATAACCGCAAGGAAAGCCGCGGCGCCCACGCGCATGAGGATTACCCGGACCGAAATGACGCCAAATGGATGAAACACACTTTGGCGTGGTATGATTACGGCAAAAACAAAGTCAAAATCGACTATCGCCCCGTCCATGATTACACCATGACCGACGGCATTGATTATATCGAACCGAAGAAGCGCGTTTATTAATCAAATGCAAAACTATCGAAAAAGCGGGTCTTGGACCCGCTTTTTTTATGCTTCATAAGGGAACGGATTCTGCAAAATAAGTTGGACAATATGAAAACCATTACCGTTACACGCGACGCTGAAAATTCCTCTGTTGCGGTTATTACCCTTAACCGCCCCGAGCAGATGAACGCTTTCAATCTGCAAATGTGTGATGAGCTCATGGAGGCTTATGCCGAACTGGATGCGGATAATTCCGTTCGCGTGATTGTCGTGACGGGCGCGGGCCGGGCCTTTTGCGCGGGGGCCGATATTTCCGAAGGATTCAAAGCGGTCAGCGGCGTCAACTATCACGAAGGCATCGCGCGGGATAAAGGCGGGGAGCTCGTCCTGGCGATGTTTGAGTGTGCGACGCCGATAATCGGCGCGGTAAACGGCGCGGCTGTCGGCATCGGCGCGACGATGCTTTTGCCGATGGATCTTCGTATTGCGTCCGTAAAATCAAAATTTGCCTTTCCCTTTGCCCGGCGGGGCATTGTCTTTGACGGCGCCTCAAGCTGGTTTTTGCCCAGGCTGGTTGGATATTCCAAAGCGAGCGAGTGGATTTTGAAATCCGATATCCTGAAGGCGGAGGACGTACTCTCGGCGGGCCTCGTCAGCGAACTAAAAGAGCCGGAAGACGTTCTGCCGCATAGTCTGGCCATAGCGCGAGATATTGCGCAAAACTGCTCCCCAACCTCCACAATACAGAATAAGCGTCTCTTGCATCACTCCATGACGGGCTTTGGCGCGCTGGACGCCGCGCCGTTTAAAGCGCATATGGAAGAAAGTGCCTTGCTGGAAAAAGCGTTTGTCAGCGACGATTGCCGAGAAGGCGTCACGGCCTTTTTTGAAAAGCGGGCCCCTGAATTCAAGGATTACCAAAACGAGTAAGGACAGATTATGACCCTCAATCGCCGTCACATTCTAATGGCTCTCCCGGCTTTGGGCCTCTCTGCCTGCGAAACGATTGATCCGTCCATTTTTGAAGGGATTGTCAATTCCGGCGCTCTGTCACAGGGCGAAGCGGCAGCCGGCATCCGGGCGGCTTTGAATAACGGAGTGGGCGCAGCGATCAGTACGGTGGGCCGCGAGGGCGGGTTTCTGAACAACGGGCGCATTCGGATTCCTCTGCCGCAGCGCCTGCAAGAGGTGCAAAACATATTGCAACCTATCGGAGCAGGCGGATTACTGAGTGAGCTTCAAACCCAGCTTAACCGCGGGGCGGAGAAAGCGGCGCCCGTGGCCAAGGATATTTTTATCGACGCGGTCTCAGACCTTTCCATTCAGGACGCCATTGGGATTGTGCGCGGCCCGGAGAATGCGGCGACACAATATTTACAGGGAAAGACGACGGATCGCCTGACGACGCTATTTACGCCGATCATGAGTAACGCGCTGCAGCAGACAGGGGCGTTGCAACTTGTCGACCAGATTTCGGCCCAACTTAGTTCTGTGCCTTTTGCGGCAGGCTTAGGCGCTAATGCGAAATCGGACCTCATTGGCCACGGCGTGGAGTATGGCCTGGAAGGTGTCTTCACTTATATTGCGGATGAGGAGAAGGCCATTCGGGAAAACCCGGCCAAGAGGACGAGTGAAATCCTGCGCCGCGTATTCGGATCTTATCAAGCCTGATATTGACCCGAAGGCTCAGACGATCTGGGTAAAGCCCTTTATCAGGTGACAAAGTTTCTGTTGAGCTTGCCGGCCTCGCTTTCGCGGCTAGATTGTGCGCGCCGACTGAAAATGTATCAAATATATGAAAAATTAGGGATTTCTGCAAAAATCATTTCACATGAGCCGGAAAATCCTCTTAATAAATCAATAAGATATGTGACAAGGCGCAAAGATGGGGGTCTGGTGAGCGCGTCGCAATCTTTTAAGTTGCATTGTAAAGGGGAAAACATGCCAAAAGAGCAAACGGGTTTTAGGGATATTTTGAATGTCGATGTCCAAGAGGACGAGATCACAAATCCCCCTTGCTATGCCGGAGCAGATTTTGTTTGCGGCGCTTTAAGAGCTTCAACAGAAGCCTCCTTACGCGTCCGAAAAGTCATTCAGACAGATGTCGCTCACACCCTAAATTGTCCCGAAGAGTCATTGTCCTTTCTTTGGGCGCGTCCCGTTCACGGGGCCGAGACGCTCGATTGCGAAATTCCCGATTTCCGGGAAGTCAGCCTCAATCCTGAACTTTTATCTCTGGCCGCCGAGTAAAACTTCCTTTCAAGACAGAAGCCCGCTATGGGCTCTTAACCGCCGACTTTATTCGGATGCGTCAAAATGAATGGAAAACTTATCAGCTTTCCCCTTCGTATTTAATATAGTTCTGTCTATAAGACAGGTTCAAAATTTTATATTTTCAAGGTAAACCATGGTTCAGCTGACCCTACCGAAAAATTCCAAAATCCGTGATGGCAAAACCTGGCCCGCGAAAAAAGGCGCCAAACGGCTCAAAACGTTTAAAATCTATCGTTATGATCCAAGTGATGGCGGGACCCCTTATTGGGACACCTACCAGCTCGACCTGGATGAATGCGGACCAATGGTGCTTGACGCGCTGTTCAAAATCAAAAATGAAATTGACTCAACACTGGCCTTTCGCCGGTCGTGCCGCGAAGGCGTGTGCGGCTCCTGCGCCATGACGATTGGCGGCCGGAATACGCTGGCCTGTACGAAGGGAATTGATGACGTGGGCGGCGGAGATACGATTACGATCTCGCCCCTCCCGCATTTGCCGGTTGTCCGAGATCTTGTCCCGGACCTTTCCAATTTTTACAAGCAATATGCCTCCATCGAGCCTTGGCTTCAGACTTCGACGCCTTTGCCAACCGAAGAAATCAAGCAGGCTCCACAGGACCGCGATAAGCTCGATGGATATTATGAATGTATCTTGTGCGCGTGTTGCTCTACCGCCTGTCCGTCCTATTGGTGGAATGGTGACCGCTATCTCGGTCCGGCGGCTCTGCTGCAGGCTTATCGCTGGCTCGCCGATAGCCGCGATGACGCGGATGACGCACGTCTCGACAATCTCGAAGATCCGTTCAAGCTCTATCGCTGCCACACCATCATGAACTGCGCCAATGTCTGCCCGAAAGGTCTAAACCCCGCCAAAGCCATTGCCGAAGTCAAAAAGATGATGGTCGAGCGGGCCTAGAGGTTATCCGAAGACAATAAGTCGGATATATTGACTATATCGACCAATTTTTGAGCGCCTAATTGAAATCACAAAAAAGCCCCGCATCAGCGGGGCTTTTTATTTGGATAGAACGCGGGCTACTTTTTTCCGGTTTCAATACCTTCCAGAATGAGCTCTGCGGCTTTTTCCGAATCTTCCCACCCCAGAACTTTGACCCACTTTTCTTTTTCCAAATCTTTGTAATGATTGAAAAAGTGCGGAATGCGGTCCTGCAGCACCTGCGGCAGATCGGTATAGCTCTTAATTTTATCGTAATAGGGGGTAAGCTTACCATGCGGCACGGCGACGATTTTTTCGTCTATGCCGGCTTCGTCTTCCATCATGAGAACGCCGACCGGGCGGGCGCGGACGACGCAGCCCGGCATAAGGGCGCGCTGACCGACAACCAGAACGTCTGTGGGGTCGCCGTCATTTGACAATGTATGCGGAATAAAGCCGTAATTACACGGATAGCGCATGGACGTGTAAAGGAACCGATCCACAAACATGGCGCCGGAGTCTTTGTCCATCTCATATTTGATGGGCTCGCCCCCCAAAGGCACTTCGATGATGACATTGATATCAAAAGGCGGGTTTTCTCCGGCTTTGATTTTCTTCATTTTCATTGGGTCAGATTCCTCATTTGGTTTTGCCCGCGCCTCTTAGCGTGCTTGCGCAAGGTTGCAAGTCTTATGCTGTCGAAAATACCGCCCAAGCGCCTGAGGCAATCATGACAAGACCGATTAGGACATTAAATGTGCGGGCCGCCCTCTGGCTTTTTAGAATACGCTTAATCACCAAGGCTCCGGCGGCATAAACTGAGAGGCCGAACATTTCCAAACAGGTAATTGTCACAAGCATAATAACAAATTGCGGCCCCAATGCCGCATCGGCTTGAAAGAATTGCGGCAGTAGCATGCCGAAATAGACAACCGGCATAGGAGAGGTGGCTTGGAGCAAAACGCCTTTCCCGTAGAGGCGGGAGCGCCTCGGCGCGTCCTCGGCGGAGACATCCAGATTGGGGAGCGGCCCGAACATGGTGGATAGTCCCATATAAATCAGAACGGCAAGGCCAACGAGCTTGAGCGCCAATGTGGCCGCCGGATAAAGCTCGAACAAGACGGCCGTGCCCGAAGCGGCCAGAACCAGCCACATGACATTGGCGGAGGCGACACCCATGGCCGGCAATAAAGCGGGCTTGAATCCGTATCGAAAAGAAGAGGCAAGCACGAGCATAACGGCGGGGCCCGGGGTCAGGCCGCCGACAAAAAAGAGCGCCACCAGTGCTAGCCAGACATCCAGAGCCATGTTGTGAACTGCCTTCGTTCAAGAGTGAGAGAACGGCTCTTGGTAAATTTAATCGCAAATGTAAATGCGTTGCGGCTATATTGACTGTCTCAATGTTAAAGGGTGTGATAGCGCAGGGCCATGACAGAAGAGACAAAGTCCGATTTTAAGACAGGCGAGCAAAGCGATGCGCCGCTTATGGGGCTTCTTGATCGGGTAGAAGATATTGCCGGGGGCGAAACGGTAGATATGAAAACTATCATAGAGGCCTTGGGCAACCGTTCCTTTGGCCCTGTGTTGCTACTCTGCGGTCTTTTCCTTTTGACCCCACTCGGAATGCTTCCAGGATTACCCATGGCGCTCGGCGTGATTGTTATGCTTTTTTCGGTTCAGCTTTTATTTCGGCGATCTCATCCCTGGATGCCTAAATTTCTCCGACGTGTAAAAGTGAGCGCGAAGAGCCTCGAAAAGACGAGACAGCATGCCGGGCCGTGGCTTAAACGTATCGATAACATCGTCAGTCCACGTCTTGAATGGGCGGCCAGAGGGCCAATGCTTGTTATTGCGGCCTTAGTTGCCACTTTACTGGCGGCCACCATGTTGCCGCTCGGGGCCGTGCCCTTTGGCGTGGTTATACCCGGTTTTATCATTGGCTTGATGGGATTGGGCATTACCGGGCGGGACGGGTTTTTTATCTTGGCGGGACTGGCTTTGAGCTTTGCCGTGCCTGTCATGATTGTTCAGATGATTCTCTAGGCCTGTTGTCTCTGGTTATCCGAAAGAGGTAAATCATCGTCCAGACTAGAGCCGCTCAGGCTCTGCATGGCTTTTATCAGGTTTTTACCCATGACAGGCTTGGTGAGGAATTCATCAATGCCGACGGCCATACAGGCCACTTTATTTTGCGGGTCGGCATCGGCTGTCAAAGCAATAATAGGGATGTTTGACCAGGGTTGATGACTGGTCCTTATCCGTCTGGCCGTTTCAATCCCGTCTATTCCGGGCATGTGTATATCCATAAGGACAATATCAAATCTTTGCGTATTCAGAACGCGGAGCGCTTCCTCGCCGCTTCCGACAGGGACGTGTTGAATGCCGGCTTTATCAAGCATCACCGCGATGACGTCTTGATTAGACCGAATGTCTTCCACAATAAGAACGCGGCCCACGCCGTTATCGGCCTGAGATGGCGTTGCGGATGGAGCCGTCGGCTCTATCAGGAAGGACGGGCCGGAAATCTCGGACGATGCCGAGAGGGCCGATATGTCTTTCTTTTTTTGCTTGGCTAATCTCTGAACTTTTTGCGGCTTAATTTCAGTTTCTTGCAAAAGTTCGGCCTCTTGCTCAACAGGTTTGGCAGAGGCAGACTTGAATGTCAGAGTAAATTCAGATCCCCGGCCTTCGCGAGAGTTAAGGGTGATGTCACCCTCCATCATACGCGCGAGCATACGCGCAATCGCCAGACGCAGACCGGAGCCGCCATGTTTTCGGGTCATGGAGGCATCGGCCTGAAGGAAAGGCGTAAATAGTTTGGACTGGACATCTTCGCTGATCCCCTGACCGGTATCGGCCACAATCGCGGTGATTTCCGTTTGTCCGGAATTCGGATCATCTTCCGCCGTAACATGAAGGTGGACGCGGCCTTCATCAGTGAACTTCATCGCGTTGCATAGAAGTGTACCGATACATTGCTTGACCCGGGCTTCATCCAGTTCAAGTTCCTGAGCGCACTCAGGTGCCACAAAAGCCGTAAAAACGAGGCCTTTTTCGGCGGCCCGGTCTTCGAACTCAGACAGATTATTTTCGATGACTGATTTAAGATTTGTGGGCTCCGGGGCGAGCTGCAATTTTCCTGCCTCTAGCCGCGACATGTCGATAATGCTTTCAATCAGCGAGAAGAGAATATTGCCGGAGGTTAAAATGATATCGCCGCGTTGACGCACTTCTTCGGTGGGGCCGGACGTTGCCAAAAGGTCGGCCAATCCGATAATTCCGTTAAGAGGCGTGCGGAGTTCATGACTGACCATGCCGAGAAATTCGGTTTTCAATCGATCCGCGCTCTCGGCCTCGCGAGATTTAATCGCCAGAAGCTTGGCGAGTTTATCTCTGTGGCGGGCGAATAGGAGGGCGCCGACACCGGACATGGCGACGAGTAAAAGAAACGCGATCAGGAGTTTGTTGATACGCTGCTGTTGATCGAGCTTCGTTTGGACAAGGGCGGCCTCTCTTTGCAGGGCGGCTTCACGCTCGGCCTGACGTTCACTGGAGTTTTCCAGATCGGCAAGCATCTCCATGGTGTCGCGATTGGTGGATTTGAGAATTTGTGTGACTTTGCGATCGTATTTTTGATTTAATAAAGAAAGAGCTTTATCTATATTGCCTTCTTCAAGAGCAATCAGAGCATTTGCATAAATGATTGTTGCATCATTCACTTTTAATGACTCGCTCATAGAGCTAAGAATTTTTCTAGCTTCGGCTGTATTTCCCAAGCCAGCATAGGCCGTTGCAAGTTGCACAGAAGCGATATGAGAAATTGAGTCTATTTTCGTTTCGTTCAAAGCTTCCTGAGCGGCGACTTTTGCTTCTTCGTAATTTCCAATGTCATTATTAACACGAGCAATATGTGTGCTGGAAAGACCTGGAGTCGTCGATCCAAATTTGGTTTCGAGTCGTTTGAGAGTTTTCGCTAATTCCAGGCGAGTTTCGTAATCTCGCCATTCCGTGAGGGAATACATCAAATTATTTAAGAGCTCAATTCCATCAATTGGCTGACCCGCTTCCAACTTCAAGTCGATGAGACGTTGAGTATTATATAAAGCCAGATCTTTATTCCATGTGATATTCTGAAGATACGCTAAAAGCTCAAGTGCAAAAATACGGGATTCTGTCGCCTCTGGAGAAAGATCATTTGGGATGATGTCAATCGCGTCTTGAGCGACTCTTAGAGCGAGACCGTTTTTAAAGGAAAGGGTGTGCACAAAGGAGAGTAGCCGTTTCGCGTGGAAACTTACCAGCCAGTCCGGATTTTTCGAAAAAGAGCTAAGGGCGTCTGTGAGTTCTTGATAGTTTTCGCTTGGGTTTTTAAATTGATAAATATTAGAAAAAGTCTCAAATATCTCGACGATATTTTTATCTCTTAGCGAGTCGGTTTCATTTGCCAACTGACGATAATAGGCAACGGCTTTTTCAAATCTATCCCTGTTTCCACCCGTAAGTGCTTCAAGTATTTGTTTGCGAGCGAGTTCTACATCTTCTGGCTTTATGAGAGCTTCATTACTGTTGAGCTCGACCAAGTTCAGCTCTTCGATTTGATTGGCAATTGAATTTGCGGTGATGGAAGGATCTGTGCGGGTCGTCTCGGCCTGAGCGAATTGTAGGATGCATAAAGACAGGACTGATCCGGTTAGGAACAGACCGTTTTTCATCTTTCTCCAAATATTTTGGCTGTAAGCCATGACAATCCCATTCGTCTTGAATACCGGGAATAGGAAAAAAAGATTAAAATTCGGTGGCCATAATCTAAGAATTACACTTGTTTTAAATTTGACGCATAAAAAAACCCGCCGAAAGGCGGGTCATAGAATCCACATCTATACGCTTATTTTAGTCTTCGCCGTTTTCACCGGCACCGCCGATGATGATGGGAAATCCACCTGTGACGACTTCAACTTCTTCAAGAGTAAGCTCACGCATTGATTTGCTCTTTCATTAGTGTTGAGAGCACCACCATAGGTACTCTTTGTTAAAACATCAGAAACCATAATGTTTGGCAAGTATTTATTGCTCTATTTTAAAACAATCAATGGTTAATGATATGTAAACTACGTATTTTGCTAGGAATAGTTGCAAAAAAGAGACAATTTTTCCGTTTATGAGCCTGAAATTGGGGCGTCGCCTAAATTTTGGGCAGTCTTAAATCGTGATAACGATGTCCGACGCTTTAATGAAAGCCGGGCGATGTGCCACAATGATACGAGTGATTTCCAGATTGTTTATGACATCGACAATCGCTTTTTCGGTCTCTGTATCCAGATTGGCCGTGCCCTCATCCAGAAACAGAACCTTGGGATTTTGATAGAGCGCCCGTGCCAGAAGCAGCCTTTGCTTCTGTCCGCCCGACAGAATGGAGCCCATATCCCCGACAACGGAGAGGTAATTCATGGGCAAGCGGGCAATCGTTTCATGGATCTGCGCGGATTGAGCGGCTCTTTGAACGCGCTCCATATCCATTTCCGGATCGAAAAAGCTGATATTGTCCGCAATTGTGCCGGAGAGCAGGCGGTCATCCTGCATGACGACTCCTATTTGGGACCGCCAATTTGTCAGCCCGATCTCTGAAAGGGATTGCCCGTCAACGCTCAGTTCCCCGCTATCTGGCGCGTACAAGCCCAGCATGAGTTTCATGAGCGTTGTTTTTCCGCCGCCGCTCTTACCCGTCAGCGTCACCATTTGCCCGGCGGGAATATCCAGCGACCGATTTTCCAGAACCCAGGGGTCGGACTCGGCATATCGGAAGGAAACATCCTTAAGCGAGATATGCCCTTCAATCTCGGATGTCTGGCTTGTAACAGCGCGCTTCGCTTCTCTTTGCTCAAAAATAATATCGGATAAGCGGTCAAGATGAAGCGAGAGCAGGCGGAACTCTATTCCCTTTTGCAAAAGCTGAGAGACGGCATCAGTGAAATATTGGCGATAGGCCAAAAAGGCGACGAGCATACCGAGTGTAAACCCGCTGCCTTCGCCCATCATCAGCACGGCGGCGGCCCAGACCACCACAACTATTTGCAGGCCGTTGATGAGGGTTTCGGCGAATTTCTGAAGGATAAGATATTTGCCGTAATCGACATTGGCATTGATAAAGTCGGAATAAAGATTGCGCCAGGACGCTTCGCGTTCCGCCTCGCGGCCGAACAGTTTGACTGTCGTATTGGCGCGGATGGATTCTATGACATGCGTATTTTCGACCGCCTTGGCATAGATGGTTTCCTCCTGCGTACGCCGCAAATGCGGATAAATCAGCAGCGTCGCGGTGATGAGCAAAACAGCGCTAAGAAAGACAATGCCGAAGAGGAGGGGAGAGTAGAAAAACATCACCACCAGCATCAGCGCGGCCATAACGCCGTCGATCAAGACCGAAACAACAGATTGGGTCAGCGCTTCCTGTATAGGTTTGGTGCTGCCAATCCGGCTTATGATATCGCCGACATGGCGTTTTTCGAAATATCGTGTCGGCAGGCGTATCATATGGCGGAAGACGTTTCCGACCATTTGTAGGCTCATCTGATTGCCGTAAATCAGAATGGCCCAACCCCTGACCGCTTCACTGACCGCGCGAAGAACGGCAAGCCCGGCAAAGCCAATCGCCAGGCCCATGAGGAGTTGGTAATCTCCGCGCGGCAGCGCTCCGTCGACAACGAGTTGCAGGTAAAACGGACTCACCAGAATGATAAGCTGCAGGACAATCGACAGGCTTAAGGTTTGAAAAATCGCGCGTTTCAATCCGACCAGTCGTGACCAGAGCAAGGACAGGTGCGGACGCAGGCGTTCTTCCTGCGCGCTAAACTCCGCCGTCGGGGTGAGCTCCATTGCCACGCCGGTAAAATGTTTTGAAACCTTGGCTAAAGACATCACGCGCTGACCGATACCAGGGTCAATAATTTTGACTTTGTCACCTTTGACAGATTTCAGAACAACGAAATGGTTGAGATCCCAATGCAAGATGGCCGGGGTCTGGACTTTGTGAAGCTGATCAAGCTCTACGCGCAAAGGCCGGGGGGCAAAATCCAGCGTCGCGGCAATTTTCATCAGCCCGCCCAAAGACGTGCCGCTCATGGACACGAGATGCCGCCGGCGCAGAACATTCAGATCAATATCGTGTCCATGATAGCGTGCAATCATCGCCATACAGGCCAGACCGCATTCCGTCATTTCCGTTTGCAGAATAACCGGCAGGCTTTTGCGCGAAAATAAACCCATTTATCCGTCTTTTGCGCCGTTTAAAAGCCAGATGATGAGGCGCATGGATCCATCCCCGGTTTCAACCGTCAGGCCGAACAGCAAACCCATAATGACCAAAGCAAATAAAAGAATAAGCCCCGTCAGAAGCCAGCTGCTCAGCGGCCCTTTAAGCGTTACTTCGCCGTAAAGCGCGCGCGAGCGATTTTCCAAAGCTTCCTTACGAAACAAATCAGACATGAAACGGGATTACGGAATTCACGGCGATTTGACCAGAACCAAATTTTTCCGCGCTTAGAGGGGAAGAAAATCTTAGGGGTTGAGAGTTTTTTAAATCTTAGGTGGTATCAAGCAGGGTCAAAATATTCATAGCACTGAAAGCGTTAAATATATGTACGGAATGATACACAAGGGCGCCCGTCATGCCGTTATCAAAGTCTTTGGCGAGGAGTCCTGGGAGACATCTCTCTCTGTTTCGGGTCTGTCGGAAGAACATCTCATCAGCGCCGCGCATTATGACGACGTCATGACCTACAGCCTCATCGAAGCGATTTCGTTGCAATGCAATATGACCCTTAATGAGGTTCTTCGCGCCGCGGGCCGCCACTGGGTAGAATATACTATCGCGGCCGGATATGGCGATATTATTGCTTTGACAGGTAGAAATTTAGTCGAATTTATTGAAAATCTGGATCGCATGCATGAAAGTTTAAACAGAACATTGCCCAAAGCTGTTCTGCCGTCGTTTCAATTGATTTCTGCAACGCCAAATCGGCTGGAAGTTATTTATAAATCGCAACGAGACGGACTGGAGGAGTTGGTACTGGGTATTTTTGAGGGCGTTCTGGAATATTTCGATGAGCAAATGGAAATAGGGTATAAAGTCACGGAGAAAGGAACGTATTTTACTTTAAACCGTGCAGAGTGCCCGGCTGTGTTGCAAAGCAATCCCAACCCGGCATTGGATATGGCAGTCTAAGATCATGTCTCTTACGCTCGATAAGACCAGATTGGACCAATTATTTCCGGCTCATATTGAAATCGATAGGACGGCGCGTATATCCGGGCTCGGGCCGTCCTTGCAACACCATTTGACGGAAGCCGCATTTGGGGAAAAACTGCAAAATCTTTTCAAGATTGATTTTCCTCGGAAGCTGTCCTTACAGGAAAAAGAGAAAGATATTCGAGAGGCTGTCCTAACGGGGCAGGGCTTAGGGGAGGGCCTCGCTTTACGGGGCGGCGTCATGAGAACCGGGCAGGGTTTCATATTTCTGCTCGGGCATGCTTTTTGCGAGATAGAAGGGCGCACTCCGAGAGAGCTGAATTTCTCAGATTTCTCACTAACGGATAGCTCGATTGACCTGCTTTTCATCTCCAAATTCCATAAGGTCTTATTGAATGAGACCCGCGCCATGAGTCAGGAAGTCACTCAAAAGAAACGTCTTGCCGAGGCGGCAAGTCTGGCCAAGTCACAATTTCTGGCAAATATGAGTCATGAAATACGGACGCCCATGAACGGCGTATTGGGCATGGCCCAGGTTATGGCGAATTTCGACTTGCCCCCGAAGCAAAGAAAAATTTTAGATATGATACTCAGATCAGGCGAGACTTTAATGGAAATCGTCAAAGATATTCTGGAACTTTCGAAGATTGAGTCGGGAAAACTAAGTCTGAATTTCAAAGATGAAAATATCTCTGACTTAATTCGCCGAACAGTCGAATTCCATCGGGATCATGCAATCCAGAAAAACATATCCTTGGATTTAGAATTTGCGGAGGACTGCCCGGAGTTTGTGAGTATAGATGCGCTGCGATTGGGCCAATGCCTTTCAAATCTTGTCTCAAATGCGCTTAAATTTACGGAAAAAGGGTCTGTAAGCCTTCATGTTTCCTCTGAAGAATATGAGGGTTTTCACCGCTTTACAATCCGTGTCACTGATACAGGCATTGGTATCGCCAAGGAGGCTCAAGCCGAATTATTTGAGCCTTTTACCCAAGCCAATAGCTCCAAAACTCGCGAATATGGCGGCAGCGGCCTCGGTCTCTCTATCTCCCGAAAAATTGCCCGAATGATGGACGGCGATATTAAAATAAAAAGTGAGTCAGGGAAGGGATCGACTTTTACGCTTACCTTTGATGCGAATAATCCGGAAAGGTCCGGCGCTTTGGCTTATGTGGCGTGAGGTCTAATCGAAAAAGCGTGAGGTTCAATCTTCACGATTATTAAAATGGCGTTTGTCAAAGGTGATAACGCCGTAGATGTACCATACAAAAAGAAAAAGAACGACTCCCCAGGAGACGGGATTTAGCCAGTTCTCCACTTTCTGATATTGTGACTTCAAAACAAAGCCCGCTCCGGCGAGCAAACCGGTCCAAAGGAGCGTTCCAAAAGCGGAGTATAAAAGGAAGACGATAAAGTTCATATTTGCGATGCCCGCCGGGACAGAAATAAGGCTCCTGACCCCCGGGATTAATCGCCCTATGAAAACGGCCGCTTTGCCGTGGCGCTGAAACCAGCCTTCCGCGCGTTCAATATCCGATGGGGCCAGAGCGATCCACCGCCCATAGTGTGTCGAAAAATGGATTAAGCGTTCGCGTCCCATGCTCTTGCCGACAAAAAACCAGAAAACGGCCCCGGCAAGGGAACCAATTGAGCCGGCCAATATCACGGCGATAATTGAAAACTTTCCCTGCGCCGCTAAAAATCCGGCAAGCGGCATAACAATTTCAGACGGGATAGGCGGAAAGACATTTTCGATCAGCATCAATAGCGCGAGCCCGAAATAGCCGAGGGTTTCTATGATCTGTAAAATCCAGTCAAACATAGCGCTCCTATATCAGCAGGTTTGATTTTTGCGCGGGCCGGGCGGTCTACCGCTAAACCTCTCCTTCTTTCTCAAGTTCAATCGGCCCCGTCATGATGACGTGGTCATCCTCTTCTCGCCAATGAATGTGCAGGACGCCTCCGTCGACAATAACGGTCACTTTGCGGCCTGTGCGTTTTTGCCGGTGGGCGGCGACGACGGCGGCGCAGGCGCCTGTTCCGCAGGCCAATGTCATGCCGACGCCGCGTTCCCAGACTTTCAAACGGATTTTCTCTTTGCTCTCGACTTTGGCGAAACCGACATTTGTCTGCTCGGGGAAGAGGGGGTAAAACTCGACCATGGGTCCGACCAGCTCCGGCTTGGCGCGCTCGAAATCTTCGACAAAGAAGACGCAATGCGGGTTGCCCATGCTGACGGCGCCGGGGTTGTGCAAAATCGGATTGTCGATCGGGCCGATTTTGACGTCGATGTGGTGAGTGTGCATCGGTTCTTTGAGTGGAATTTCCGACCAATCCAGGCGCGGCTGGCCCATATCCACCGCCACCTGATAGGTGTCTTTCAGTTGGCAGTGAAGCAAATCCGCATTTGTCTGAACGGTGCAGTTTTCCGTTTCGGCGTCGCGCATGAAAAGCCAGGCGATACAGCGCGTGGCATTGCCGCAGGCATTGACTTCAAACCCTTTCTGATTACGAATTTCCATGAAGATATCGGCTTCAGGGGATTTCGGCTGACGCATAATAATGAGCTGATCCGCGCCCTTTTTTCCCATGACTTTGCTGCCGGGCGTGCAGATATTGATGACCTGTTCATCAGACAGGGCAAAATCCGGCTGCTGGCGGGCATCGAATAACGCAAAACGGTTTCCCGCGCCGTTCATGATTAAAAACTTCATTCTGCGCATATAGGCGCACTTGCTTCGACGCGCAAACTGGGCTTTGATAAAGTAACACCAAAATTGATTGGTTTTTCAATAACACATTGGGGAGATAGTGATGACACTGTCCAAATTTAAAACGGGCTTGCTTTTAGGGTCAGCCTTACTTCTGACCGCCTGTAACGGCGACACAACGACAGAAACTGCTGAGGCCACAAAAGCTTCCGCAGAAATGGCCAGCTCTGACGATATGGCGACAAAGGATACAGATTATAAAATGGTAACTTACGACACACCCGGTCAAACGGATGAAGATCACCTCTATCTGGAAGAGGTTCTGGGCGAAGAGGCGCTGGATCAGGTCAGGACCTGGAACAAGCGTACGCTCGATGAGCTAATGGCCGACCCTCGTTTTGAGGAGATGCAAGCCGAAGCGCTGGAAATTCTGAACTCCAAGGATAAAATTCCTTATGTGTCCTATCGCGGCGGCGAAGTGCATAATTTCTGGCAGGACGCCGACCATGTGCGCGGCATCTGGCGCAAATCCACCCTGGACAGTTATCTTGGCGAAAATACATCCTGGGAAACGGTTCTGGATTTCGACAAACTGGCCGAAGCGGAAGACAAAAACTGGGTGTATAAAGGCAATAGCTGCCTGCCGCCGGAATATGCCCATTGTATTGTCAATCTCTCGGATGGCGGTAAAGACGCCGTGGTTCGGCGCGAATTTAACGCCGAGACTAAATCCTTTGTTGATGACGGTTTCGTCACCGAGGAATCCAAAGGCACGGCTTCCTGGCTGGACGCGGATCATCAGGTCATCGGTGTCGATTTCGGCGAAGGCACAATGACCGATTCCGGCTATCCGATGGTGGCCAAACTCTGGACCCGCGGCACGCCGCTGTCCGAGGCGGTTGAGCTTGGACGCGGAGAGAAAACGGATGTGGGCTACTGGCCCGGCGTGTTCGAGCTGTCCGATGGCCGCCGCGAAATTATTATCTCCCGCTCCAAAACATTCTACGACTCCGAAGTCTTCTGGGTCCCGATGGAGGACGGCGCGCCGCAGGCCCCGATCCAATTCCCCATCCCGGCCAAATCCGATCTCGGCAGCGAGTTTAAAGGGCAGGTTCTTTTGTCTTTGAACGAAGACTGGCGCGGATTTAAATCCGGCGACCTGGTCAGCTTCGGCATCGAGGATTTCATGGAAGACGGCGAAATCGCCGATGTCCACCTGGTGTACAGCCCGGATGAAAAGTCGTCGCTCAATGGCTACGGCGTGACCAAATCCAAAGTGCTTATGAGCGTTTCCCGCGACGTGGCTGGCAGAGCTTACGCCTTTGACTGGAACGGCGAAGACTGGACCAGCACGCCGCTCGACTTCCCGGAAAACGGATCGGTCAATATCGGCGCGACCAATGACAAGGAAGACATTGCCTTTATCAGTACGGAAAGCTTCCTCACCCCCGACACGCTCTGGACGTTCAACACGGAGACAATGGAAAAAGCGCAAGCCAAATCCCTACCGAGCTGGTTTGACGCCGATAACATGGTCGCCGAGCAATTTTTCTCGACCTCGAAAGACGGCACGAAAATCCCGTATTTCGTTGTTCGGAACAAAGACATCGAAATGGACGGCACGAACCCGACTCTGCTTTACGGCTATGGCGGTTTCGAGATTTCGCTGAACCCGAGCTATAGCGCCACGCGCGGTAAGCTCTGGCTCGAAAATGGCGGCGTCTATGTGCTGTCCAATATTCGAGGCGGCGGGGAATACGGCCCGAAATGGCATCAGGCCGGTCTCAAGACCAATCGTCAGCGCATCTATGATGACTTTATTTCCGTGGCGGAAGATCTGATCGACAAGGGCATTACGTCTCCTGAACATCTCGGCGTCGAAGGCGGCTCCAATGGCGGTCTTCTGACGGGCGTGATGTATACGCAGCGTCCCGATCTGATTAATGCGGCGATTGTGGCGGTGCCTCTGCTCGATATGCTGCGCTTTAACAAGCTGCTCGCCGGCGCGTCCTGGATGGGCGAATATGGCGATCCGGACGATGAGTCCAAGCCGGAAGAACGGGAATTCCTGCGCAAGATCTCGCCCTATCACAACATCCGTGCCGACGTGGATTATCCCGAAGTGTTCTTTGTCACCTCCACCAAAGACGACCGCGTCCATCCCGGCCACGCCCGGAAAACGGCCATGCGGATGGAAGATCAGGACCACGACTTCCTCTATTATGAAAATATCGACGGCGGTCATTCCGCGGCGGCAAACCTCAAGGAAACCGCCAAGCGCCTGGCCTTGCAGCATGTCTATCTGATGCAGAAGCTGAGCGATAAGCCGGCGGATGGAGAGATGAGCGAAGAGTAGATCGTAATTCTGTCATTCCGCACGTAGCGAAGCGAAGATGCGGAAGGTCGAGAGGGCGTGAGCCTTCTTTAAGGCGGTTCCCAACCTCTCGGCCTTCCGGGTTCGCTTCGCGCCCCGGAATGACAGGTTAAGGGTATGAAAAAATCCTATTACATTTACATCCTCGCCAGTCGCTGGCGAGGCGCGACTTATATCGGCGTCACGAACGATCTACACATGCGTTTACAAGAACATCGCGATCCGAAATCGACCGGTTATGCCAAGAAATGGTCAATCGCCAAATTAGTTTATTTGGAAGAGTTCAATTATATCAACGATGCCATCGCTTATGAAAAGAAACTCAAAAAGTGGCGTAAGCCGTGGAAGTTTGATTTGATCGAGAAGCACAATCCCGATTGGTCAGATCTTTTTGAATTATATCCCAATGATCTATAATCCTGTCATTCCGCGCTTGACGCGGAAGGTCGAGAGAGTGTGAGCCTTCTTTAAGGCGGTTTCCAACCTCTCGGCCTTCCGGGTTCTCCTGCGGAGCCCCGGAATGACAGCTGTGTTGAGATCAGAAAAGAGAGCTTCGGCTCTCTTTTTAATATCCTAAGTCGCGGTGCGGGCGCTTTCTTATACAATGTCCGCGATAAACACCGATATTATCAAATCTTGCCGTGAGATTTCTGTATCGGCCTTCTTTGTCTTTCGGAGCCCATTCAGGTGTATTCCCGCCAAAAAAACTGTGAAAGGCAAGGGTGGTGATCGGGGAATTTTCGCCCGGGGCGTAAAAATCCAACTCGCCTAATTCGCTTATTTTCTCACCGTTCATCCAGACCTCGCTTTTTCCGAATATAAGATCTGTATAAAGTGAAAGCGAAACCCAGCTTCCTATAGGAAGAGATCTATCAGAAACGGCCTGACTGTCCTCACCCCATTTATGCGGCAGATTTTGATGATAGCTATAGGTAACGAGCTTTCCGCCCTCGCGCCACATGATACGGTTTGACCATTCAGCAGGTTCGACAGTATACGGTTTGACCATTCAGCAGGTTCGACAGTCTCTCCACCCCAGGCCGGTGTGTCCGGTGCAAAACCGGGAAGCTTTCCCCCGCGCACAAAATCGAAACCCGGTTCAAACCAGACATCGAAACTGAGTGTAGCCGAGTCTAAAGGGGGTAGGTCAAGGTGTCGTGTGTTTCGTTCGCTACCGACGTGATTGCCAATAAATGTCGCGACAAGATAATTATTATCGGTGTCATCACCGAGAGCATAATTCGGGTCTTGAGTCAGCGCTAAAACGTTTGGTGACTCTGGACTATCGAAACTCTCCAGAATGACCGGAAAATTTTCGCAGACTTCGGCTGTGTGGGCGGACTGGCATCCGCTCACTGCGAGGCAAGTCGTAAGAATAAATCTATTTAGCCAAGGCATCCGCATGCCAACGTAGATGGTCTTCCATAAAGGTTGCGACGAAATAATAGCTATGGTCATAGCCTTCCTGGAGGCGGGAGGTGAGCTTTTGTCCCGCCGCTTCGCAAACGCCTTTGAAAATTTCGGGTTTCAGATGCACTTCGCGGAAATCGTCGGCCAGGCCTGTATCAATCAGGATATGCGCCTCTGTGGTATGGCCGGAGCGCACGAGCTCCGTCGCATCATAGGCCGCCCAGGCGGATTTATCTTTGCCGAGATAGGCGGTGAAGGCTTTTTCGCCCCATGGCACAACAGACGGGCTGGTAATCGGGGAAAAGGCGGAACAGCTCTTGAAATGATCCGGGTTTTTCAACGCAAAGGTAATCGCGCCGTGCCCGCCCATGGAATGACCAAACACGCCCTGACGCTCCATATCTCCGCTGAAATTCTTGGCGACCAGACGCGTCAGTTCCGACAGGATATATTTATCCATCTTGTAATGCTGGGCCCACGGCTCTTGTGTCGCGGTCAGGTAAAACCCCGCGCCTTGGCCGAGATCATAAGCCTCGTCATTGGCAACGCCGTCACCGCGCGGTGACGTATCCGGCGCAATGATCATCAGACCGAGCTCTGAGGCCACGCGCTGAAGGCCGGATTTCTCCATCACATTTGACCAGTTGCAGGTCAGGCCCGAAAGGTACCAAAGGACAGGAAAGGGCCCGTCTTGTCCGTTTTTGGGGGGAGGCGTATAAACCGCAAAGGTCATGGGCGTGCCGGTGACTTTGCTGCCATGCTCATGCACGGACAGTTTGCCGCCAAAGGATGTCCATTCGGATTTAGTTTTCATAGTTTTTCGCCAATTGTGATAATTCAATAATCTCGACTTTGAAATTGGAGCTTTCAATTTTACGAACGAACTTCTTATCCGCCGTTAAAAATGGAAGTGACATCATTTTTGCGCAAACCGCATAATAGCAGTCATAC
The DNA here is from genome assembly GCA_029936425.1 of Litorimonas sp. Classification (GTDB taxonomy): domain Bacteria; phylum Pseudomonadota; class Alphaproteobacteria; order Caulobacterales; family Maricaulaceae; genus Litorimonas. The sequence goes on along the minus strand of JAPYSU010000008.1, from coordinate 18,923 downwards.
ACGGGATGATTTAAATCTATGGAAAGCTTTATTGCGTCGGCGCCCATGCTTCCGGTCGGGGATTGATCAATCATGCTCGGAAGCATGTTAATGGAGACCATGGCCGCTTCTACAGACATATCACCTGATAATACATATTTGCGTAAGGCACTTGATGTTTCTGAAATGATTAAATCCGGGGCAAAGGGCCGTTTCTTATAAAAAAGAGTTTCGATGAATTCGGAGTGCTCAATATTCACAAAAAAACGGACAGCGATATTGGCGTCGATGACAAAATCTGCATTCACAGAAATAGTTTTCCATGATTTGTATCGCGGTCTTCGCGTATGATATCTTCCGGAGGCCGAATAGGCCGTTTTGTTGTTTTGCGAATTTCTGCCGCTTTGGTCATTAATTGACTCTGAGTGGGTTTTACTTCGCTTGTCAAAATATCCCGCAAATATTGCTCCAGAGATAGGCCCGCCGCTTTGGCTTTGGCTTTCAAACTGACGACCACGGCGTCATCCAAATTTCTGATCAAAACCTGTCCCATTTAAAAATGATAGCATAATGCTATCATTTTCGCAATATTTATTAATCACGGGCCAAAGCTGGGTCTCTATTTAGGTGCATCCGTCCAGAAGGCGCAGATTTTATTTCCAATCGGATCGCGAAGATAAGCGCCGTAATTATCGCCGGGCGCGCCGTCGCGTTTGCCGGGCTTGCCCTCACAGCGTCCGCCATTGGCGCATCCTGCCGCGTGAAACGCGTCGACCTGTTCTTTGGTTTCCGCCTTGAACCCGATCGTGCCGCCATTGCCGAAAGTCGCGCTCTGGCCGTCCCGCGGTGCGCCGACGCCAAAATGTCCGCCATTATGCGAATAAAAGGCGCGGTCACCGACATGTTGCCCCTTTATGCCGAGCGCCCCTAAGGTCGCGTCATAGAATTTGATGGATTCCTGTGGGTCATTCGCCCCGACCATGATGTGTGTGAACATAGGTTTCCTTTTTATACTTTGAGGAACTACTCTGGCAAAAATTCGTACCCATTTGTATCAAAATTTCTTTCCCAATAGTCACCAATAGGCTTCTCGATCAAATGTATCCAACTATCATCTTCATTTAGCACTTTTCCAAGCGCAATGTAACTAATAGGTCGGTCTGCTAATTCTTCGTCGGTTAATCCGCGATAATCACCCCGAATACGCCACCCACTATCTGGATATTTGTCGTCCTCAGGTGCTGGATCGGGTTCTTCCCGATAAACAAGATGAACTTTCTTGCTTCCATCTAAAACACATTTATCCACGATACAGCGGTTCCAATATTGTTTTGATTGAAGGCGATAAAGCTTCTCCTTATCTTGATTATGGAATTGAACATCAATTACATTCCATTTTTGAAATTCAATTTCATCGCCAGCTTTTAATTGTGGTATATCAAATGGGTCATTATCCAAGACCCCTTTAAGTTTGTCGTCATAAACATCTGTTACCTGAACCCACATGCGTTCAGCACCCCACTCCCAACCGGTAGACACACTACGGAAAATTAGTTGCACTATATCGCCAGTCTCAATCGCATCTAAGCGTTCTGAAATCGGCAAAAAAAACGTGTAGGGAGCGGATTTTGCAATAGGCCGAGGGTCATCCAATTCGTATTTTCCGAACAATTTCCTACGCAGGTTATAAAGGGTTTTCTTTAGCTCCCGCACTTAAAACTCCACAACGCTCCGGATGCTTTTGCCTTCATGCATCAAATCAAATGCTTTGTTGATATCTTCAAGCGGCATTTTGTGCGTAATCAGGCTGTCGATATCGATGCGGCCGTCCATATACATATCGACGATTTTGGGCACGTCTGTGCGGCCTCTTGCGCCGCCAAAAGCGGAGCCGCGCCAGACGCGGCCGGTGACGAGCTGGAAGGGACGGGTCTGAATTTCCGCGCCGGCGGGAGCCACGCCGATAATGACGCTCTCGCCCCAGCCCTTGTGACAACATTCCAGCGCGTCGCGCATGACATCAACATTGCCGATACATTCAAAAGAATAATCCGCGCCGCCGCCGGTGAGCTCGACCAGATGTCCGACCAGATCGTCATGGTCTTTGGGATTGACGAAATGGGTCATGCCGAATTGCTTGCCGAGCGCTTCGCGGGCCGGGTTGATATCCACGCCGACAATCTGGCGCGCGCCGATCAGGCGAAGGCCCTGCAGAACATTCAGGCCAATCCCGCCAAGGCCAAAGACAACGGCGGTGGAATTCGGCTCGACCTTGGCGGTGAACATGACCGCGCCGATTCCGGTAGTAACGCCGCAGCCGATATAACAGATTTTATCAAACGGCGCGTCCTTGCGAACTTTGGCAAGGCTGATTTCCGGTAAAACGGTGAAATTGGAAAAGGTCGAAGTCCCCATATAGTGCAGGATTTTTTCGCCCTTATAGGAAAAACGCGACGTGCCGTTTGGCATCACGCCTTTCCCTTGGGTGCCGCGGACCTTCTGGCAGAGGTTTGTTTTCGGATTCAGACAATATTCGCATTCACGGCATTCAGCCGTATAAAGCGGGATAACGTGGTCGCCGGGCTTGAGCGAGGTGACGCCTTTGCCGACCTCGCGGACAATCCCCGCGCCTTCATGGCCGAGAACCGCGGGAAAAGCTCCTTCCGGGTCGTCACCGGACAGCGTGAACGCATCCGTGTGGCAGACACCCGTCGCCATGATTTCCACCAGAACTTCCCCTTGCTGGGGCCCTTCCAGATCAAGTTCGACAATTTCGAGGGGTTTGCCAGCTTCAAAAGCAACGGCGGCGCGGGTTTTCATAGGAACTCCAGAGGAATTTAAGTTTCAAATTAACATAGGTTTAAACTATGATAAATTTGTTTGATTTTGGATTATAAAATAGTAATCGAAAACACTGGCGCATGAAAGCGTAGAGTTTTACAGGTGATGAATGAAGGCCGACTTACATCCTATGGAAGATATTCGGATCGCCGCTTTGTCGGCAGCGAATATTCTGGATACACCGCCTGACCCGAAATTCGACGCCATTACTGATTTACTGCGTGATTTTTGCGACGTCCCTGTCGCTCTGGTCAGCCTGGTCGATAGTGACCGCCAATGGTTTAAATCGGTCAAGGGGCTGGATATTTGCGAAACGCCGATTGAACAATCCATTTGCGCCCATACCATATTGCAGACAGAACTTTTTGTGATTCCCGATACGTGGAAAGATGACCGCACGGTAAATAACCCGCTTTGCCGCGAAGACTTCATGTCCGGCAAACCGTTTCGTTTCTACGCCGGCATGCCGCTCAACAGCCCGACCGGACAGCCTCTCGGCTCTCTTTGTATTCTGGATTACACGCCGCGTTCTCTGACAGAGAAGCAAATGAAATTGCTAAGCGTCATGGGAGAGCAGGTTGAGACCCTTATCGAACTGAACCAGAACGTTGCGGATCAGGAAATACTGACCAATGAAATGGATCACAGGGTTAAAAACTCTCTGCAATCCGTATTGTCCATGATTCGTCTCTATAGCTCCCGCGCGGAGAAAGATAAGGCATTGGGGCCGTCCGGCCGCGAAGCGTTCAAGGCGGTTCAGCGCCGCGTCGAGTCTATTGCTCTGTTGCATGAGGAATTGCATCAGGCGCAATCCTCGGGAAATATTAATCTCAAAACCTATCTCGGGAAAATTATCAAACTTCTGCAGACCTCGGCTCCCCCCAATGTGCAGCTGAAGGGCAGGTTTGAAGAGTTATCCGTTTCTTCGCATGAAGCCACGGCTATTGCGGTTATCGTCAGTGAATTTTCTGCCAATTCCATCAAGCACGCTTTCCCGGAGGGTCGGGACGGCATTGTCACCTTCACCGTCGAGACCGCTTCAGAGGGCGGCATAAGGCTGCTTTGCCAGGATAATGGCGTGGGCGGAGACGCAGATTTGAGAGAAACTGCGGAAAACAAGGTCGATGGCCTCGGGCTACGTCTTATGGAAGCTTCAGCCTCGCAGGTCGAAGGTATTATGGAGCGCGGTCCAACGGAAAACGGATATCAATTGGAACTTATAATTCCGCCTGACACGCCAGCGGCCGCCGACTAGAAATATCACGTCTTTGATTATTTTATCTTTTTGCAGAATAAAAATGGGAACCGAGCCGCTTTAAACGGGTTTAATCTCTATCACTAATCAAGGGAGTATCCTGTGAAACACTTTAACATTCGTAACTTTCTAGCCGCTATTGTCGCTATGTCTGCTCTTTCCATCACGGCCTGTAACACTGTTGAAGGTGTCGGCGAAGATACTGAAAGCGTCGGCCGCACGATTGACGATGCTGCCAATTAAGATTTTCTGAGTTAACATTAAAAAACCCGCCTTTCCTGATCAGGAAAGTGCGGGTTTTTCTATGGGCGGTAATGATATCTTGGACGTGTCTCCAAATAATTTGATCGCGCCGGAACGCGGATCTCGTATTTGCGTAAAATATACATCTTGCTTCAATTGAAATTCAAGGATCGTCATGACCCGTTTAGCTCGCCGCCATACTCCCCTCACTTTTATCTACGGACTCCTTGCCGTTGGCGCTCTGGCGGGATGTAGCCAAGCCGGGCCTGATCAGATGCCCGAAAACCAGACCGAAAATACGCAATCTGCTTCCGAGACGATGCCCGAAAACTCTCAAGCGCAATCGGACAATGAGACTGAGACGGTGACAGCAGATACGCCCATTAACTCCGAAAACTACGCAGAGGTGATGGAGGCCCGGTTCCGAGAATATGACGCTCTGGAATTCAAACCGATAGGGATCAGCGGGTTGTCCTGCGGTGATAATTGCTATGTCGAATATACGCCGGCGATTGAGGGCGGCGCTGATACAACAGCTCTATGCGGGGCGCCGGAATGCGAGGCCTGGATCGCCGCAGGCGAGATTCCGCAGGAGTTTCTCGGCGCGGCGAAAGCCAAATTTGACACTGCGCCGCAACGTGACGCCGCGGGGAATGTTATGGACGAAAATTTCCCCCGTATTGTGGCCTTTCAAGATTTGGGCGAGAGAAAAACGCGCTACGGAACTTTCCGACTACCGTTAGATAACGGAACCTACGTGATCGAAGGGGAAAGCTGCACGTCTCCGGCCAATGCCGGACGACGACGCGTGGAAGGGGGCTGGATTTCCGGCTCTGCGACACGGGATTGCCGTTTCTATATGGAGTCCGAAACGGATGGCACTTATGTCGGAATTAATGACTGTGTTGATACCTATACAGACGAGCGCAGCGATACCGATATGACCGTAACCGTCATTGACAGTGAAACCTTCGAACTGGAGGGGCGCAGTTATCGTCTGTGCCCAAACGAGCCATAACTATATTTTTTCGGTGATTTTAATGGCCGCCAGACACCCTTGTCGGATAAAGCGTGACAACAGGCCATAGGCAGGGGCGTCTTTGGCCCCGCCTTCCACGGCAATATCGCGGTGATGCAGTTCATCTTCGCGAAACTCGGCGAATGTGGCGGCAAGTTCGGGTTCTACGTCAGCAATTTCTTCGGACTGGCTGCCATAGTGCTGCTCGATAACGGTCTCGACCGCTTCGGTGCAGGCATGGGCGGCTTTTTCGCCCATCAGCGCCGTGACAACGCCCAGACCATAACCGGCCACATTCCAGATAGGCGTCATGGCGGTGGGACGCACATTTCGTTCCACCAAAAGCTTGTCAAACGCGTCCAGGTGCTTTTGCTCTTCGTCCTGCATTTCCTGCAATTGATCCGCCATCTCTTTGGTCTTCGGATTTGCGCCAAAGACGGCCTTCTGGCCTTTGTAAATAGCCACAGCGCCGTATTCCCCCGCGTGATCGACGCGGAGCATTTCGGCAATTCTAGGATTGGTTCTCTTAGCGTTTGGCATGTCTAAACCCTAACACAGCCGTCACGACAGCGCCACCGAGCGAGAGCAGGGCGTTCCATGTCGCCATCGACAGGCCGAGGAAAACCCAGACCGCGTCGGAACATGAAGGCGGCATAATTTTCTTGTCGAGATTGGCAAAAGGATCGCCGCCCGAAAAATCAGGCAAAGCTCCACTGCCGCCCGAGCAGGTTTTCGGCCCGTCCCACCATTTAAATTCGACGCCGGCATGGTAAAAAGCGAGTCCCGCACTCCCCAGCAGTAAAAATACAAGCAAAAGCGTCAGAGCCTTATGCAAAGGCAGTCCCATCCGGGCCATGATCAGGGCAAGCACCGCCACAATCACCACCGCCTTGTGAATATGGCGCTGCCAGTAACACATAGTGCAGGGCTGATAGCCAAATCCGTATTGAGACACCCAAGCGCCGATCAAAAGCCCGCCCGAAAGCAGCAAGGCAAAAAGCGGGGCGCGGTAAGAAGGAGCAATCAACATGAACATGATATAGGTGAGCGCGGCGGGTCTGTCATGTGACAGATTGGCAGGATAGACATCTGGGTCTCAGCTCTTCGCATTATATAGCTCCGTCTCACGACCCAGCATAGATTACTTACTTCAGAAGCTCCACTCCATGGCCGCCCTGGCATAAGACGTGCATGTAAACCCCTGTACCACATCATTTTGCCCGTTTGAGGGTCAGAATGATACAGACTTTAGGGTTGAACATATGGGCGCATCGCTGGCCGTTTTAGGGAAAGCCTTCCTGCTGGAAGGGGAGCCTGGCCGCATGCCCTATCCTCGTTTCTACTGGCCAAGCACTCTCAAGAAAAGCCTAGGTAAGTCTACATATCAAGCCGCGCATAATCTTCATCATCTTGATCAATTCTCCGATGAGAAGCTGGCGGAATTGCTGGATCGATATCCGAGGGAAAAGCTGGGAATTTATCGCTTCCCCGACCATAGTAATTCGGCGCAAAAGGCCGAACACGGACACGTCCCTACGCTATCGGGTGCAGACATTCTGGACGCCGTCAGAGACGGGCAAATCTGGCTCAACCTACGCGCCGTGAATAAAGAGCTGCCCGAATATGAAGCGCTGGCGGAGACGATTTTCGACCAGCTCAAACAGGCCTCTGGCACCGCGACCTACAAAGAAGATGTTGGCGTTCTGATTTCCTCGCCGAATATTCACGTCCATTACCATCTGGATATTCCGCTCGTCTGTCTGGTGCAGATTCGCGGTGACAAGAAAATTTCCATCTATCCCAAGCGCGCGCCCTTTGTAGAGCCGGACCAGATTTCGGCCTTTGCCCTCCGACGCCAAGATGAGCAAATGACCTATCAGGATCGCTTTGAAGACGCGGCCGATGTGATTTCGCTGGAGCCGGGCCTCGCCGTGACGTGGCCGCAAACTGCGCCGCACCGGGTTCAGAATGGCAATTCATTAAATGTCTCACTGTCCTGCGAGTTCATGACGGCTGAAGGTCTGCTGAAAGCGAACGCGCTTCATACCAATGCAAGTTTGCGCAAGGACAGCAGCTCTCACGCGCCCTTTCCGGATAAGGTCAATTTGTCGACCGTGACGAAGGCGGGCGCCGCCCGGGTGCTGAAGAAGATTTCTCCGCTTCCCGAAAAAGCTCCGACGGCTCTAAGTTTCGAATTACTCAAGGGCGGGGAGATAAAACGGCTGGAGCCAGAAAATAAGGCCCCCTTGAAATCAAGTTTTTCTTGCCGCGTTATCAAACCTGAAGATCTAACGGAGCAGGAGCGTTGGGAATGGAAAGAATTAAAGCTTTCCAGTTTTCAATATGACACGCCGCTTCTGTCCCCGGAATTCATGGATCTGGTGGCCAAGTCCAGACAGGACGTCAGATGTCTTCTGGTTCGCGAAAACGAGACTCTTGTGGCCATCCTGCCTGTGTTCGAGCGGAGCTTTGGCCTGATCAGACCTGTCGGCGCGCCCTTTTCGGATTACGCCGCGCCAATCGTCTCGAAATATACAGATATGACGCTGGAACGGATAATCGAGCTTTCTGGATATGCAGCCTATCGCTCAAATTCCGTCTTGTTGACTCCGTCCGAACTGGACGAAGCTGAAAAAGAGGCGGCGACACGGTCTTTCATTATTCATCTGAACGGCCAAACGGCGGAGAAGAATCTGGAATCCCACCGATCCCAACATGCAAAACGCTATAAGAACTTTCGCCGTCTGATGAACAAGCTTGAGCGCGAATGCGGTAAGATAGACTTTGTTTTTGGCGCGGCGAAGACCCTTCCGGTTGAAACTTTGCTGACGTGGAAGAGCCGGCAGTTCTCAAGAGAGGGGCTTCTGGACATTACGGCGTCCCAAAATAGCGCGTCAATTCTAGACCGGGTCGCCCAGTTGGAAAGCTCTGAAGATAGCAATCTGTCCGGTTTTATGACATGCCTTAAAGTCGATGGAGAGATGATTGTCGGGCATTTTGGCATACGCGATGAAACCAGTTTTCATCCCTGGATTTCGGCCTATAACCCTGACTTTGAAAATTACAGCCCCGGCATATTGCTGTTATATAAAGTTATCGAGGAAATGGGCCGGATGGGGCTGGAAAGTTATGACCTTTCAACAGGTCATGAGTCCTACAAGAAGTATTTTTGTAACTCCGCCAGATATACGAAAGACGTAAATATCACGGCGCCAAGTTTTGCGGGTAGACTGCAAAAGCTTGGTTATGAAAGCTGGAATTATATCGGCGGAGAAAACCCCAATAGTCCGGCCGCCCGAATGCGGCGAAGATTTGACCACATTTTTGTTTGCGAGCCGAAAGTCATCGGCCGCATAAAAGAAATTCTATTCGCCTTTCTTAAGAGGAGCGGTGTGTAGGGTGAGGTCCTTAAAACCTTTCTCTTTGGCTGGGCCTGATATGCGGCATGAAAATAAAATATCGGTGGTTGTGCCCACTTACCGGCGGGCGGAGGGACTCTCGAAAACACTCGAGAGTCTCAGAACTCAACTTTTTGCTGACCTCCCTTTTGAAATCGTTGTGGCGGATAACAATCCAAACGCGGACGCCCGTGAACACGTGGCCGTTTTTGACCGGGCTTCCGGCGTAAAAGTTCATTATGTCCATGCTAAGATACCGGGCGTCTCCAATGCCCGCAATGCGGCCATGGATGTGGCTTCGGGCCGATACATTGCTTTTCTGGATGACGACCAATACGCCGCGCCGAACTGGTTGGAGGAGATGTATAAGGTCCTGAAAGCGCATAATTGCTGCGCCGTTTTCTGCCAGACCCGGGCCTGCGTGGATGAGAGCTCGCCGCATAGCGCGTATCTGAAACGTTTCTTCTCCAGAGACAGACCTGATCTGGAAACCGGAAAAATTGATCGGTTTTTCGGGGCCGGAAATTCCTTAATCGATAGAGAAGCCGTCACTCTGCCGTCTCCGGTTTTCAGTCCCGCCATGAACGAAACCGGCGGCGAAGATGACATATTATTCGAGGCTTTTTTGAAACAGGGCGGCCAGATGGGCTGGACAAAGGAAACCTATGTTTTTGAAGATATCCCGGCCAAACGCCAGACAGCAAAATATATTCGCGTTCGCAGTTTTGCCTTTGGCCAGGGCCCGACTCGAAAACACGCGGATTTAGGGCCACTTAACCTGCTCGGGATCCTGAAATGGATGTGTATCGGTGCGGCGCAAGTCATAATGTTTGGCCCTTTGGCGGCGATATGCCGGGTTATGAAACCGGGGCTCTATTTACATTTTCTCAGTAAGGCCAGTGCGGGCGCGGGAAAGATCCTTTGGCAAAAACCGTTTCGTCCAAAACTTTATGGGGCCGGGGCGTAACTGCCATTATCAAGACTTCTGGTTGTTTGGGCCTGCCAAATATCACAGCATTTTCCACCCCGATTTATTTTTCGAAACCGAAGTCCCTATAGGCCTGACTTTTTCTTCACTTTGTTCTTGCGACTTATTATCAGTTGCGCTAGGCGCCTCCTGATATTAACTGCGAATAACTCGCAATATTAGAATGAAGTTTGAAGGAGAGACGTGTGAGTCTTCAACGCCGATTATTAGGTAGCGCTTTGGCTGCCTTGCCTATTATATTTTTCCAGACGGTTTCTGCGCAGGCCCAGATAGCACAAGCGCAGGCAGCTTCGGATCAGGACGACGAAATAGTAGTCACAGGCCGTGTCTCGACCTTTGGCGCGACAAAATCGGACATCCCGATTTTGGAAACGGCCCGATCCGTGAGCGTCATTGACGCGGACGAGTTTCTGGAAAGGGGCTCTCTGACTCTGGATGATACACTGAATTACACAGCCGGCGTTGTCGGGGATACATTCGGCTTTTCAACACGGGGGGATTTCCCCCGCGTTCGCAGTCTGGACGTTCCGGAATATCTCGACAATATTCAGGTTCTCTTCGGATTTTACAATAATGCCCGCTCAGATATTTACACACTGGAACAGGTCGAAGTCCTGAAAGGTCCGGCCTCTGTTCTTTATGGACAAGGGTCTCCGGGCGGTATTTTGAACACGGTTAGCAAAAAGGCCGGGTCGGAAAATCTTGGCCGCGAAATTGTTCTGGATTACGGCACGCATAATCGTTTTCAGGCCGCCGGTGATTTCGGGATTGATTTATCAGGAGACGGGGAATGGACAGCCCGGCTCGTCGGACTCATTCGGGACAGCGATACCCAGGTCGATTTTGTCGAAGATAATGCGCTCGTTTTTGCCCCCTCCGTGACATTTGAAAATGCGAATACCACAATTACGGCGCTTGTGAATTATACGGACAGGGAAAGCGATACGTCTCACCAGTTTCTCCCGCTCTCCGTTTCCGGATGCGGTAGTGATGAGGTTCAAATTTCCGAAGCTGAAATTTGCGCTGGAACAACCGGAAACGAAGTCGATCCATCTCTTTATGTCGGCAGCCCGGACTTTAACAGATATGATACCGAGTCATTCTCCATCACCCTGTTCGGGCAACAAAAACTAAACGAGATTTTCTCGCTCGAGGGGACGGCGCGATATCGCAATAATGAGGCTGACTACAGACAAAGCTGGGTTTCCTTTCTCGGGGCAGGCACAGCCCGCACAACGCCGGACGGCACCGCTATTGGACGAAGCTGGTATGACGCTCCGGCCGGGTCTAACCAGTTTGCATTGGACAGCCGATTGCGCGCCAGTTTCGAAACCGGCCCGGCGTCTCACGAAATTCTGGCAGGGGTAAACTATCAGGATGTCGAAACAGAACGCCGCGCGGCTTTCTTGGGCAGGCCCACAAGTTTCAATCTTTTCAACCCCGTTTATGACGGTTCTGAAATACCGACTGAAGCCGCCTTCAACGCGGCGCGAGGCCTCTCTGAAAGCACGACTGAGACCATTGGCTATTACGTTAATGACCAAATCAGCGTTGGTAATTTTGTTCTAAATGCCGGAGTGCGATTTGACGATCTGGAGTCCGGAAATGGCACAACCGTTCAGGATGACAGCGCGACAAGTTTCAGCTTTGGCGGTTTGTATAAAACGTCATTCGGATTGAACCCCTATGTTAATTACGCGGAGTCTTTTCAGGCGACTGTCGGGGTAGATGCGAATACGGGCGAAAACCTCAAACCTCAGGAAGGTGAGCAGATTGAAATCGGGGTGAAATATCAACCTCCCGGAACTCGCACTTATATCACAGCAGCCTATTTCGATATTGAACAATCCAATCTGCCCAATCCGCAGGCCCTGCAGAATGCGGCCTCTCAGCAGGAAGGCGTTGCGAAAATAAAAGGGTTTGAGGTCGAAGCGCAAACCGCAATTGGAGATATTTATCTGGACGGCGCTTTCAGCACGCTGGACACCGAAGACCCGAATGGAATTCCGATTTCCAGTATTCCCGACGTTCAAGGTTCGGCCTGGGTGACGTGGAAACCCTCCCAAGGTCAGCTGAAAGGCTTTCGACTGGGGGCGGGCGTCAGGCACGCCGGAGATAATGAAAGTCAGGGCGTCTCCTTCCTTGCTTCGAATAATTTCCAACCGTCCGTCGTAAAAGTCGAGACAGATGGATACACTGTTTTAGATGGTTTGATTGGCTATTCCTTTGAACAGGTCGATTTAACGCTAAATGCCCGGAATGTGTTTGACACAGAATATTATGGGACATGTTTGGCGCGCGGGGATTGTTTCCCGGGCGAAGGCCGAACCGTCGTCGCGCGGGCCGCCTATCGTTTCTGATTTATTTAATTCAAGACCCTCCGCTTGCCCGGCGGAGGTCTCTGATGAGGAAGGTCTTTGAGCTGAAATGACATTTGTTGAAATTATATGCGCTCTGATAGGGACAGGTCTTTCAGGCCTGGGCCTCTTCTCGCTTTACAGGGCCTGGAAAGGTCATCCGAACAAGCAGCTGCTCAGCTATTCGGGATGGGCCATGTTATTACTTGCCCTGCTTTTTTGGGGCGCGGCTGGCGGTAAAGATCGCGGAATAGCTTTGGGCGCTATTGTTATCAGTCTTCAGGCGCTTTTATTCGTCGCCTATCAGGCGTTTCTTGATAACGCCCCGAAGAAAGCCCGCCGGCGCAAAATCAGAAAGATAAAACCGACTGAAAAGGTCGGGGCCTTGGTCGTAACCAGACGTATTGGAACAGCACTTTGGGTGACATTAGGCTGCGGAGCTTTGTCGTTTCTGACGGCCATTGGGCTGCATGAGCTGCTCTGGCAAACTGGGGTTCATGCGTCCAATTCGCTTGTCTTGGCGTTGTTTGTTTTTCCCATCCTCTGGGCAGGACTGAGCGCGTTATCCCTGACCTCTCGTAAAAGAGCGATGAAACTCGGGACTTATGCACTTTTGGGACTGAGCAGTACGGCCATTTTGTTTATTGGAAACGGGGCCTTGTAATGCTCGAAAAAACGCAGCCTCCAATTGTCAGAACCAACGCGCCTACGCTCGTAAGGCGCGCGCTGTCCGCCCATTCTGTGATGGGCATAGCCTTGTCCGCCGTGCTCTACATCATTTGTCTGAGCGGAACCGTCAGCGTGTTTAAAGAAGACATTCACAAGCTGGAGCAGCGCGGCGAACCGCGGGTGGAATATCTTTCGCCGGAAAGCGCGCAGCGGGCCGCCGAAGCCGGATTTAACGAAGAGCCGAGCTCTGCCCATCTCTATATTCAAATGCCGTCTGGCGGCCATAGCCGCGCTTTGGTGCAGACGGATAATCAGGAACGTTACATCACGGCAGAGGGCGCGCTGTCAGACGAAATCGCGCATCCGTGGAGCACGTTTCTGATCGATCTGCATTATTATCTGCATTTGCCGAAATCTTTCGGCATGATTGTGGTCGCGATTTTCGGTGTGTTTCTCTTTGCCATGTCGATTACGGGATTGTTGGCCCATCCGAATATATTCCGGGACGCCTTTTCCTTTCGCCGGTCAAAATCGGAGCAGATCAAAAAGGTCGATTTGCATAACCGGCTGAGCGTCTGGACGGCGCCGTTTCATATTTCCAACTCCCTAACCGGGGCGATGATCGGTCTGGCGGTTCTGTCCATTGCCGCGCTCGCCCCGATGAAATATGGCGGAGACCGGGGCGCGGTTTTTGCGCCAGTTTTTGGCGGCGAACCCGCTGTCGATGAGACCCCCGCGCCCCTGGCCAATATTGATCGAGCCCTGCGCTATATGGCTGAAAACCATCCGGACAAACCGCCCGCCTATGTCATCCTGCACGATCCGAAAACGGCGGGGCAGTACCTTCAGATCATGGCCGAGCATCCGCGCCGCCTCATCTATGCCGAGAAATACAACTTCACCGGAGACGGAGAGTTTATCGACACGGTCGGGTCAGCCGACGGCACGATCGGGCAGCAGGTCGCGGATTCGGTGTACAAGGTTCACTTTGGCCAGTTCGGCGGCCTGCCGGTCAAGCTCGCCTTCGGGATTTTCGGGATATGCCTGCTCTATATCATCACGTCGGGCCTGCAGATCTATTTCCTCAAGCGCCGCAATAAGGGCCGGGACGCGCCGGCGCTGGAAGGCGCGTGGAAAGGGCTGATCTGGGGCGCGCCCATCCTGATGGCGACGAGCTTTGCCGCCTCCATGGCCCTGCCGCTGAGCGCGCCGGTGCTCACTCGTCTGTTCTGGATCGGCCTGATAGTCTTTACCGTGGGCGGCGCGATGATCGCGAGGCGGCGGGAGGCGTCCGCTTAAACGGCGCATGTTATCCAACAGCGAAAATACGGCTAAACATGTGAAAGCGCTTTGCATTTTTATTCATTTTGATTAACGCTACTTTCACCACACTTCTTTAATGATTTTGCCGTGACACAGCCTCTGAACACAGATGCGGCGCCAGACACAGCCTCTGAGACGTCCCCCCTGAAACCGCTTCATATTGGCGAAAGCCTGAGGGCGCGTCGCCGCGTGCTCGATCTGAGCCTGGAAGATGTTACGGACGGCACGCATATCCGTCCGGAATTTCTCAACGCCATTGAAACGCTGGATATAGAGCGCCTGCCTTCTGTCGGCTATGTGCTCGGCTATGTTCGCACCTATGCCAATTTCATCGGCATGAACGGGGCGGACGCCGTGGCGCGGTATAAGGTTGATAGCGCCGTACCGCAAAATCTCGGCATGCGCGATCGCCCGCATTTCGTCCCGAAAAAGCGTCTCCGCCTGCCGCGCGGGCTGATCCCCGCGCTCGGCGTGATCGGTTTCGCGGTCATGCTCGGCGTCTGGTATGGCGGCAATACTCAGACCGTCGCCTCCGAGCCTGCTATTCCCACCGTCTCCACTTTGTCCGGAGAGGTCAGCGAAACGCAGGCCGCCGACCCGGATATGGTCACGCTCACCGCGACAGCGCCGAGCTGGATCGAAGTCAAAAACCGCGCAGGCAAAACACTGGTCAGCCGGATTTTCGTGACCGGAGAGCGCTATGCGGCGCCGAAAGGCTCCGGCTACACCGTCTCTGTGCGCGATTCCGGCGCGGTCAGCCTCGCTATTGGCGCGCGCGATTTCGGCCCCCTCGGCGTCGCAGGGGAGCCCCTGCGCGACGCGCCGCTTTACTCGCCCTCTCTGGCCGGCACGCGTCCGACGAAAGCCGAACTGACCCAATAGCGTGATCCGCTCCCCTTATAATCGCTGGATTTATTGGGGATGTTTGTTTTTTCTCTTTGCGGCCTCTTGGAGTATTGCTGAACTTTTCGGGCTAGCGTGTGCGTTTCTGATAGTTTTTGCGCTGTTTGCTTTTGCGGTAGCCTCCGAAGCAATTTTCCGATGCCCTCAATGCAATCAATCCCTCATCAACAGACTGGAGGGGGAACCACCCTTGCCATTACTCGCCAAAAACTGCTCGTCCTGCGATTACGAATATAAATAGCCGCACACCACTCGCCGCCTTTTCGTCTTTATTCTGACACGTGGCCGTGGCACTAAGGCCCCATGAGTTCCCAACCGACAGATATCAATTCCATCCGCCCGTGGCGCACGATTGAGCGCCGCAAGAGCCGCAAGATCCGCGTTGGCAGCGTCGAGGTCGGCGGCGACGCCCCCATCGCCGTGCAGTCCATGACCAATACGCTGACCCATGACGTCGAGGCGACGGTGGGGCAGGTGCTGGCCCTGCAAGAGGCGGGGGCCGATATCGTCCGCGTCTCCGTACCCGATCCGGATAGCGCGGCCGCGCTAAGGTCCATCGTCGATCAGGTCCAGGTCCCCCTCGTGGCGGATATCCATTTCCATTATAAACGCGGCATAGAGGCGGCGGAAAACGGCGCGGCCTGCCTGCGCATCAATCCCGGCAATATTGGCGGGCAGTCGCGGGTGAAAGAAGTCGTCGCGGCAGCCAGAGCCAATGGCTGCTCCATCCGTATCGGGGTGAACGGCGGCAGCTTGGAGCGCGAACTGCTGGAAAAATACGGCGAACCTTGCCCCGACGCCATGGTCGAGAGCGCGCTGATGCACGCCCGCATGCTCGATGACGAAGGCTTCCACGACTATAAAATCTCGGTCAAGGCGTCAGATATCTTTCTGACCGTCGCCGCCTATCACCAACTCGCGGACGCCACAGACGCGCCGCTGCATCTGGGGATTACAGAGGCCGGCGGCACGCGCATCGGCACGGTCAAATCCTCTATCGGCATGGGCAATTTGTTATGGGCGGGAATTGGCGACACCATACGGGTCAGCCTTTCCGCCGATCCGGTGGAAGAGATCAAGGTCGGCTTCGACATGCTCAAATCGCTGGGGCTTCGCACGCGCGGCGTCAATATCATCTCCTGCCCGTCCTGCGCCCGGCAAGGCTTTAACGTCATAGAGACGGTCAAGACGCTAGAAGACAGACTGGCCCATATCAGCGAGCCAATCTCGCTTTCCATCATCGGCTGCGTCGTCAACGGCCCGGGCGAAGCCATGTTCACCGATATCGGCTTCACCGGCGGAAGCGCCGGCTACGGCATGATGTATCACGCGGGGAAAAAGACGGGGAAGACCGATAACGAGGATATGATTGACGATATCGTGCGGTCGGTTGAGGAACGGGCTGAGGTGTTGCGGGGAAGCCGCGAGGCGGCGGAATAGGTTTAGAA
The DNA here is from genome assembly GCA_029936425.1 of Litorimonas sp. Classification (GTDB taxonomy): domain Bacteria; phylum Pseudomonadota; class Alphaproteobacteria; order Caulobacterales; family Maricaulaceae; genus Litorimonas. The sequence continues at coordinate 2,501 of JAPYSU010000008.1, read as the reverse complement.
TTTCCCTTTAATATAAAGGTTGTAAAATTTCCCTTTGGATTTGGATTGTAAAAACTCTTCGTAGAGTTTTAATGGAAAATTGGGAAAGTCATATTTACCACTTTTGACAAAGGTAATAACTAAAACCTTTGATACCGGGTCATAGTCTATAAATGATATCGCTCTGGACTGAACAGCAGGCATTATTTCACTTCTTTTTCAGCTACATTATATATATTTTCTAAAACAGCGCGCAGACATTTAATTTCACCGTGTTCTTCAATTTGTCTTAAAATAGCAGAATAAACAAGTTTTGGGTTTTTGAAGTCCCTACATCCGTAAGTGGACTTAGCAATACTCAGGTTCTTTTCGAAGTTTGGGTGTTCATCAAGCACTGATTTGGATATGTTGTCCGGCCATACGCAGAAATTCTCTTGCATTAACGTTTTCTCTATGAAGCCACTTTCGCATTCAATTCCAAGCTGAGAGAACAAACGTAAATTAGTTTCTATAATTCCTTTATTTACAGACTTCTTTGCACCTTGGTATTTGTTGTCACAATCTATTATTACGAAGAATGGGATTCCAAAGTGTTTGCAAATTTCAATTATTGGTGTGATTTGATTCTTTCCGAGGGCCGGGACAATATTTATTCCAAGTTCAAGAAATTTCGCTCTTTTGCCATATGCTTCAATTGCAGCATTTAGATAGCCAAGGTCTTCTAAACCTTCTACTAGCACTACAAATCGGCTGAAAAAGATCTCAACTATTTCTAAGTTGAATAGAGTATGAAAACTTGCAATGGTACTAGCCACTGCATCAGTGTTAGTATTAAAAATCTTCCCTATAGATTCAGTAAAATCTTCTAGAGAAACATTTTTTAATATAGTTTTTCCTTTACTGTTCCTAACAGTGCTAAGTTTATCAAAAAAATCAGGTGTTATAAATAACGGTGAATGTGTTGTTATTAATACTTGCTCATGATTAGACAGCTCAAACAAATATCTTGCAAGTAACTTTGCCTGAGGTGGGTGTTGATATAATTCAGGTTCTTCAAAAGCTATCAATAAACTTGGGGTAAAATCGGATTCCTCTTCTTGAATTTCACTAATTATTTTAAAAAGTGCAACTAAATAATTTCTCTGAAGTCCATGCCCAAAAAGTTCAATTGCCCCTCTATGAGACCCACTAACAAGTTTTACCGCCGCTTTTGGGTGTACAATTTTTAAGTCACCTGAATTATGCTCCCAATCTAGTTCGATTGTCTCGTTACCCATCGATATTTGCTGAAAATTCAGGTTTAAGCTCTTTGCAACATCATCTAACGCTGATCTCTGATGGTTTTGAATTTCGGATAGCTCACTTGATATTGTTTTTTCAAGCTGCGCAATTTTTTCGTCAAAATTAGTTTGTTTTCTAGCTGCGAATGCGATCAGTTCTGATAACGTGTTTCGTCCCTCAAGGGATTCTTCAGCAGCGTTTTTTACGGCAGGTATGAAAACCCATTTCAAATACTTTCTTATGATTGGATTTGGGCCAATCGCCCCATAAGCTTCGTCATTGCTCTCAATATCTACACAATCATCGGGTACCTTCGCTTCATAGGTCCTCAAAGCATCTAACTTTGCATCCTTATTAGAGACTTGCGTTTTTGGAGGTAATCCATCAAAGGATTTTTGAAGCTTGGCATACTCTTCGTTGAAATCACTGATAGGGGATATCTTTGAAAGCTCAAAAGCTTGAGTGAATTCTTTTAATCCACGTCTAATGCCAGTAAACTTTGAATTGATAATTTCACCTTCTCGTCGAGCAGTTAATTTTAATGTAACTTTTGGGGTATGCGTGTATTCCTTAAAATCGTGGACGGCTTGCTCGTTAAGGCTGTCAAAGGTTATTTCTATCGATAACTCGTTGGCTTTTTCATCGTCTTTATTAATATGAAAGTCATCAATACTAATATTGGCCTTTTTACCCGTTGAAGAGAGAAAAGTATCTAATGCTAGAAAAAGAGCCGATTTCCCAGTATTATTTTCTCCAACAAAAACTCCAAAATTCTTGAATGAGTGTTCGAGTGATTCAAAACACTTATAATTAGTAATCTTTATGGATCTAATTCTCAAAGGTACCTCCCCAAGTGTATTGTGACCAATGCACGTATACCTAGCAAACTCAAGAAATTATTATCGCTTCAGTATTATCATAAGTTGTACTTAGTTTCTTGTTAGATTGATAGTTGTTTCTGTCGTTATGGTTGTATCGAATAATGGAAAACGGAATATATATAATTGGCACATCTAAACTATCTACCAATTTTTTTAACTATATCTTCCCACTTATCCCGCCAAAAACCCCAACATTCCCAACCCCTTACCCCTAAAATCAACAAAATGATCCGCACCTTCCCTTTTGCCCTTATATTCAAAATTGTTCTTTTGCTCATGGACAGGAAGACGTCACCTTCTGGAGCACGAGACGGCGGGACTGAGCGACCTTTCGTGACTGAGAGGTGTGTGCCGGGTCTG
>JAPYSU010000107.1 GCA_029936425.1 Litorimonas sp. | reverse complement strand
AAATTATTCTCATGGTAAAGTTTATCCAGCAATCAGCCACTCATTGTCCCGGTTAGTTGTCACCATGATTGTGGCAATCTTCTGATCTTGCCCCAGTTTAACAGACCAGCGCCTTTAGGAGGCTTGTTCGTATAATTGCTCGTATCGTTCAGGTGCCTGATAGTCCAGGCTTGAATGACGACGTACCTTATTGTAGTAGATTTCGATATACTCGAAAATAGTTTGTTGTGCGTCCTCTCTTGTTTTAAATCGTTCTCCGTGAATACACTCCACTTTTAAGCTGTGAAAGAAGCTTTCGGCCACTGCATTGTCGTAGCAATTACCCTTACCGCTCATGCTGCACATTAGCTTGTTGTCCTTTAGAATCTGCTGGTATCGTTTGGAGCAGTACTGACTTCCTCGATCGGAATGCACGATGACATGCTTGGGAAAATGACGTCGCCAAAGAGCCATGGTGAGTGCATCACAGACAATAGCTTGATTTATCCGATTTGACATAGACCAACCGACGACTTGCCTGTTAAACAAATCAATCACGACGGCTAAATAGAGCCAACCCTTCGAGGTCCAAACGTAGGTTATATCTCCTACCCATTTTTCATTGGGGCGACTAGCTGAAAACTTCTGTCCAAGCACGTTGGGCGCTAAAGGTTTTGTGTGATGACTGTCAGTTGTAACCTTAAACTTCTTAGCTTGTTTAGCCTTTAAATTAAGGTGTTTCATGCGACCAGCGACCCGTTTTCGACTTGCGCAACCTCCTTGATCTTGAAGCTCTTGTGAGATTCTAGGGGAGCCATAACGGCCTTTATGTTTCTCAAAGACTTCGGTGATATCAGCATCCAAAACGGCATTAGATTCATCTCTGGCGCTTGGCGGTCGTTTAAGCCATTGGTAATACCCAGGCCTCGAAACTTTGAACACTCTGCATTGAGAACGAACAGACCAGACATCACTATTCTTCTTGATAAAAGCGTATTTCACTTTAGGTTCTTCGCGAAATACGCTGAAGCCTTTTTTAGAATTTCATTTTCCTCTTTCAACCGCTTGTTTTCAGCCTGTAAACGACGATACTCTGCCTTCTCATCGTCATGTTCCTTGGGGGTTAATCCTTTTGACTTGGCTGCATCAAACTTATTTATCCAGCCGTACAATAAGCTGTCACTAATCCCTAGCTCTTTTGCGATGCGGCTCTTTGGCTTTCCTGACTCAAGTGCTTGACGGACCGCCTCCTGCTTGAATTCGTCACTGTAACTGTTGTTTTTCTTCTTGCTCATATATCCTCCGATTTAACCTATTATCTCCTAATTGGAGTGGTCTGTTAAATCGGGGTAGGATCAAAGAAAGAAAAATGCACTTAATTAAAAGCAGAGCTGTAATAACAATAAATCAGACCGTCATTTCATCAAGATAATCAGCCCACTTTTGTAACCAGACTCCCGCTTCTTTTTCATATTTATGAAGATCATAAGTGCCTTCTATACCACTGCGGCTA
>JAPYSU010000106.1 GCA_029936425.1 Litorimonas sp. | reverse complement strand
CTAGAAGTTAGATCAACTTTTTATTTGCGGTCATCGACGACCAAAGTCAGTTCGCCATTGGTACCGGAGCGAACAGCCACGATATCATCGACGGTATAACCTTCATCTTCGACTTTCGATTTCAGGTCAGGGTTGGCGTCGATTGCGCTACGCATTTTCGTTACGGAATCTTTTTGAGCTTCCAATGCGTTATCAAGCGATTTTGCTTCATTACCCGCATTTTTCTTCAAGTCGGATACAAGAACGGTATCGACTTTGGCATCCGCTTTGAAGTTTTTGATGTTGGTTTCAACTTCGGCGTTTGCAGAAGTATTGGAGCGCAGATCAGAAATCAGTTGGCCATAGTTCTCTTTAGCCATCTTTGATGTTTTATCGGCACCTTCTTTAGCTTTGTCTTTAACCATTTTGGCTTTGTCTTTGGCCATATCGGTCTTGTCTTTGGCCATATCGGTCATGTCTTTCGACATTTCTTTTGCGTCTTTGGTGAGGTCTTTTGTGGCGTTAGTCGATGCAGAACCTGATGCATTCACATCGGCACTTGCGCCATTTGAGGTTCCAACGCTCGCGCCCGCACCGGTACCGGTGGACGTTTGAGCAATTGCTGCCGTCGACATACCGGTTGCCAACAGAGTAGCGATCAGGGTTTTTGAAGTAAGTTTCATCTCAATTCTCCTCAACGTTAATTATTTTCAGACACGTTCTGTGCGTCTGCTGGGGTAACGTCGAAAATCTGGTTCAGTTCCGGAGTATATATTGCCGTGTGGCAAAGCTCCGCCTGACGCTTCATAAAATCGGCGAAACTCTGCAAGCGTCTGAAAATAAAGATAATGTGATGGAACATTGCTGTTTGAAAATAGTATCGGCCGGCTAGGATGGCGGGTCGATCTTTCCGCGCAAAGCCTTGATTTCGCCTCTGGTTTTTTTGGCCTTCAAGCGACGCTTTTTCGACCCGAGTGTAGGTCGGGTGGCGATGCGCCTTTTCGGGGGCTTCAGAGCGGCTTGAATCAAATCCTTCAGCCTGTCACGCGCAATTTCCCGGTTCCTTGCTTGGCTGCGCGTTTCATCACATTGAATGACCAACGCCCCCTCATTGGTCCACCGGCGCCCTGCCAATCTTCGCAACCGGTTCTTGACGGGAACGGTCAGTGAAGGGGAGGTTGCGGCCTCGAAGCGTAGTTCTACCGCGCTTGAAACCTTGTTCACGTTCTGCCCACCCGGACCAGAGGCGCGCATGAAGCTCTCGGAAAGCTCCCAATCCTGAATGGCAACGTTATCGGTAATGTGCAGCACGGCCTTCTCCTTGGGCGCATTATCATATCACAGATCACAAAGGTGAAGGGTAGGGGCAAAGAAAAGGGCCGCCCTGAACGGAGCGGCCCAATCGAAGGGATGCAGGAGGTGAGATCGGTTAGATCACTGATCCACCTGGATGGTATCAGCCGTTAAGGGCTGCCTTAACGGGTACCCTCCCAAGCTGTTCCGACACCTCGCTCCAATACCGTTCTTGACA
>JAPYSU010000105.1 GCA_029936425.1 Litorimonas sp. | reverse complement strand
TTACCTGTTTGGAAGAAAACAATTAGTCATGGGGGGGTGGGGTGGGTTTTCCCCCAAAAACAGTGGTTATTTAGGATTTATTGTTTGAAACTCCAACTTACCCCTCCAATTTTGGACCTTTTTAGAAGACAATAGTGATTCACAGAAAATAATTGAAAATAAAAGAAAAGAATAGAAAATATAATCGATCCAAAATAAGCATCCCAAAATCGATCGATTAATCGATCGTCTATACTGGACACAAAGTTAACCAGGTGCTGCTCTTCCTTCAACCACTGGACCATCGCCATCTTGCTGGCGAGGTCCGCAGCCCTGGGACCAACCACCTCCTGCTCCCGCTCCCTCAGTCCCATAATTGGCCCTTTGCCGAGCATGTTGAAGTCTTCATCCGTCAAAACTTCCTGTGTAATGAAATCACCAGAGTTGACTGACAACACAAAAGTATCTCTTTTCAATGAAGTTCATAATCCGCTCCAGTCCTGCTCCTGCCTGTATGACTGGGAAAACAGCAAAGATGGACCTTATTCGTTAACTTTATAAAGTTCCTGATTTAAGGCGAGGATTCCCCCACAGTCTCGTCCACAGGAATCTGGACAGTATGACCCACAGCTTCCTTTAAATCCCAGAGTTCTTTCGGGCAGGAGGGGCCACAGCAGGAGGAGGGTTGTCAGCAGATATGTTGATCACTTTGCTCCTCTTGAGTGTAGTCTGTCAGATCCAGGGGTCCCACATACTGCTGCAGCTTCCTGCACACATATATGAATAATAAACAGTAAAACAATTATTTGAGTTAAGTACTAAGTGCACTCGGCAACCGTGTGATGTAGGGGTGATCGAAAATCGAATTGACGATATCAGAACTTGATTACCGAGGTTTTGTCAAGATCACAAAATTGAAAAAATAATGTATCTTCCAATAATCGATCCTCCAATAACCGAATCGATAATCGATCCAGCGAGCAATCCAAGTGACCCACCTCATTTTTGACCTTTTTGGAAGAAAACACTGAGTCATGGGGGGGTGGGGTTGGGATTTTCCCCAAAAACAGTGGTTATTGATGGTTTTTTGTTAAAACTCCAACTGACCCCTCAAATTTGTGACGTTTTTTGAAGAAAATAATGAGTCACAGAAAATGATGGAAAATAACAGCAAATAACCGATAATGGAATCGATCGACAAGAATCGTCCGAAAATTGATCGATTAATCGATCGTCTAAAAGTCATGGGATATAATCAGATTTAACTAAATTTTAGGCAAATTAGACCCCATAACCCCCTAAATCAACGTTTTTCAGCAGAAGACACTATTTTTTACCCACAAACATGACGCAATAGTACTTTTAGAAACTGAAAAAATGGCCAAATTGTACGGTTTCCAATATCTCTTTATATAATCGGATATCATCAAATTTAACAACATTTTTGGCAAAGTAGACCCCATAACCCAATAAATCTTCGTTTTTCAGCATAAGACGGCACTTTTTACCCACAAACATGACAAAATTCTAC
>JAPYSU010000104.1 GCA_029936425.1 Litorimonas sp. | reverse complement strand
CATCGCATCCTCTCCCGTCGGTACTTCTATTTCCTTGAATCCTCTATGGTTCAGGATGTCATCTGTTGTTGCAACTTGCACCACATCGGTGGTCGCTGTCCCTTCCTTGGTCAGTAATATAGACATGCCTTTGGGTATAATAAGGCGTTCCATTTCAACTCCATTTATGTTGCGTGATGTCGTTTTCAGGTCACCCTCTGGGTCGGTTTCGGAGAAGATTTTATTGTCTACCAAGGCTTGGACTAAATCAATATTCGGGACAAGAGGTTGTCCCGAAGGTTTGAATTCTGACTCCTGCCGTGCGAAGATGCGGAATACCCCGTAAGTCAGAATGTCCTCATCTAGGTATACTCCTTCCGGTATATCACCATAGTCTGTCATGCCTTCAATGGAGACTACTTCCAGTCCAGGTAGGATTACCTGTCCTTCGCTCTCACTTTCTTCCACCTCCACTTTCTTTAGGAGGCATAACGACATATCGTCACCAGGAAGAACGCTGTCCAGTTCTTGGTCCTTATTGATTGTGAAGGCTCGCATTGTCTGGCAGTAGACTGTGGGGCCTCTTTGTACGGCTGCATGCAGCCCCTGTGTCAGTTGTGGAAAATTTGTCCACTTCAAGTTGTTCATTGCCTCCTCGTAGGCTTCCGTCACTATCTTCGAACCATCTAGTTCCTGCACGTTGGCACATTTCCCCTTCCTCACACCTCTCCTGGAGGTAAGTAGGCAATTGGCACACTTGCCGCAACGCCTCCTCTTAGGTGTGTTGACTGGTAGAGGGAAGGTCGGAAGAAATCTTTCTCCTGGCTCTATGAGTGGACGTTGTTCTTCTCTTTCTAGGCTCTTAGATCTCCAGGGCCTTTTTCTGAACAGTCCTATGAACTTTCGGCCCCTTCCCTTATCCTGTCCGGCTGTCGGTGAATGCACGACCGCCATACTTGAGAGAGGTAACCTCTCTTGTAGAAGTGAATCAAGCTTTTCACCCCTTTTTTTCTAAAAGAAATTAAAATTTAAAATAATTAAAACTTGGTTCCATCCCATAAACCACATATAAACCACATATACATATTACCATATTACCAAATTTACCATCTTACACATATTACATACTTATACTAGTACATATTACTTACACGTGCTTACTTCCTCATTAGGTGCTAGGTATTACGGCAAAATAATATGTACAGCTACTACTCAGTTCAATAAAGCATGATCATCAGAATCTCAGGGTTATTTTCAACAGAATCTCCACAACAATTTTCACCATTCAAAATTCACCACAAAATTGTCCATTTCCACAATACGGCATACCTTAAAAACACCATTTTCACAAACATTTTCACCATTTCACCATTTACGACGATTTTTAATGAATTTTGACCATTTGTTTTCCATATTTCACAAGTTTTAACCATTTTTAACGAATTTTGACCATTTGTTTACCATATTTAACCATTTCGCATGATTTGTTACCATTTTTTTCAATTTTTGACGATTTCGCACCATTGTTGACCATTGTTGACCTT
>JAPYSU010000103.1 GCA_029936425.1 Litorimonas sp. | reverse complement strand
TTTGACATGTCCTTGCTTGCCACAGCGAAAGCACTCTCTGTCATCGAATCTTCTTTCTTCCTCCTGTTTGGCAATGGCATTGACAGCAACACTGGCAACACTTTTGTTTTTGGAAACAATTTTTTCTGTTTCAAGGAAAGCTTTATATTCTGTTGCAACGACATAGAGTTGGCGTGGGTGATCTTTATTGCTGCACTCCTCAAACTTTTCACGCAAGCGTTTGTCATTGGTTTTTAGGCGGAGTGCCATGGCCAAATGCTGATCACCATTCATCTTGTCAATTTCACCTTCCTCCATGAGGGCTTTCGTACGGAGATAGAAGGGAATCCATTCCTCACCAACTTCCTGGTCAACATTGAAGAATGCCACCCTCCTGGCGTCTAGCGGCCAGGACTGGCCGTGTTCTTTGACGATGACCAACATCATTTCCTTGTAGGACTCGGGCGGCACCCCGTACACATTGTCGGTGATATTGTCACGGACCCTCTTGGCAAGATCGTCTGACAGACATGCGTAAATGAATGGGAGAGATGTTGGGAAGTCAATTTTATCGAATTTGCTGGCAACATAATAAGCTTTCATTTTCACTTCCCATCCAGCCCTAGCAACGGGATTGGTGTCAACCTCAAGTTTGTCTGGTTTGAGGGAATCTTGGCTTCTCCACTGAGGTTCCCGATGCCCGTCACCGTACACGTCCGGAGGGCGTGGGGGAGGTGCCAGGTCCCTGGATGGCAACTCGATATCTTTTGCGACCATCATAGCTCTGACCTGTCTCACAGTTTGCCTAGCAGCTCTGTGTGCTGCCTGGGCTTCAACAAACCGTTTCTCCCACCTTGCTTTGTTCTTGCTTCGGTTTATGTCTGCTGCCTCGGCCGCCTTCAGGGCCTTGGAGTAGTCATCAAACTGCCTGGCCTCCTTGGACACCAGGTTGAAGAACTCCTCAATATCATCCATGTCAGGGGCATCAGGGTCCATCACATCTCTGTTAGCCACCATCACTTGTTCACATATTCTGAGAAGCCAGGACTCATTATCTCCGAATCTCTTTCTCGCTTCACCGGCTTCACCGGCTTCATCAGTGTCGGACATGTTGGTTTTTCACTGTATACTGTAATTGCCGGTACGAACGCAGACGAACTTTTGACGTTTTTGCGGAACTGTATCCGCCGAAAAATGCTGTGAGGAACAATGGCTCCGGCTCTGAATCTTTGTAGAATTAGATTTTCATTTCACATTTTGGCTGAAATAACTGTTAATCTGTCACTGAACTTGGCCAAACTTTCACAAAGTATTCACTGATAACTGAACACTGGACTGTAACGTAACGGAACGGAACGGAACTGTTTTACATCACATCCTGGACATTCCAGCAAGAGCGTTAGTTCTTGTAAACTAGTGACTGCGCCATCTTGGATCGAGTACTTTAATGAAGACGACCGATCACCAGTTTGGTCAGTTCATACATAGTACTCCCAGTCACCCTCCAGACTGGTGAGGCAAAGCTACCCTTCTCTCACAGTGCAGTAC